>NZ_CP098514.1:1806225-2408300 GCF_023703775.1 Haloplanus sp. GDY1
AGACGGTCCTCGACAAGATCGTCCGCCCCGCGCGCTTCCAGCTCCTCCCGGATCACGTCTTCCGCCAGAACAACCCCGCCGTCGTCGGCGTCGAGGTGCTCTCGGGCACGCTGAAGAACAACACCCACGTCGGCCGGTTCGACGGCAACGAGTTCGAGCGTCTCGGACAACTGAGCGGCATCCAGAAGAACGGCGAGGACGTCTCCGAGGCCCGCGCCGGCGAACGCGTCAGCGTCGCCATCGACGGCCCGACCGTCGGCCGACAGATCGACGAGGGCGACGAACTCTGGGTCGACCTGCCCGAGAAACACGCCAAGATCCTCGAACAGGAACTCTCCGACGAGATTCCCGCCGACGAACTGGAGGCGCTGCAGGGCTTTCTGGACAACCACCGGCGCCGGGACCCGTTCTGGGGGAAGTAGGGTACGACGCCGACCGCTTGCCACATTCGTTTCATTTATACTATATATTTATGCTGACGTGAGTCGTATACTCCCCGTGTCGTCAGCTACCGTTTCACGCAGAACGCTGCTCCGCACCGTGCCGCTGGTCGCGGCCGGACTCGCCGGCTGTACGGGTAGTGTCGGCGGCGGCGGGCGGATCGACGTCGACCAGCCCGGAACCGTCTCGCGGATCACTCAGTTGGACAAGGCGGCGGTCGTACACATCCAGTCGGTCGTCCGCGGGACGGCGGTCTGGCCGTCGTACACGCTCGCCGAGGCCGGTACCGGCGGCGGTGGCTCCCTCGTCGGCACCTGGCAGACGCCGGGCGAGACTGTCACCTTCGCCGAGAACGGCCAGTTCAGCGGGACATTCGCCGGCGGCGGCGGATTCCAAGGCCTGTACTCCGTCCAGGGCGACGTACTCCTCCTGCAGTACACCTCGCCCGTCCAGACGACGGTGCAGTACCGGTACGCCATGTCGGGGAACACGCTCCAGGTTACGGGCCCCGACGGGTCGTCGTTCCAGTATCAGCGTCTCGGTGCCGAGTCCGGAACCGGCGGCGACCTTCTCTCGCGGGTCGCGACCCTCGAAATCACCCGTGAAACGGGCGGTACGGGCCGTATCGAGCGCCAGGCGGTCCAGACCGGCGCGAGCGGATCGGGATTCATCGTCACGCCCGACGGCTACATCGTGACGAACGCCCACGTCGTCTTCACGGGACAGGACCCCCAGCAGATGCTCCTCCAGAGCCTGGCTGGTTCCCTCCAGCAAGAACTCGTCGAGGAGGTGTCGGCGTACTACGAGATTCCGCAGGCCGAACGCGAACAGGTGATACGGATCCTCTTTACGAAACTGCTGACGTACTTCCAGCAGAACGGACAGATCACGGACGTCTCGACGGACCACTTCGTCCTGAACGGCGTCGCCGCGCCGGGCGAGAACCTGCAGGTCAGGGCGTGGCCCGCGGTGAAAAAGAAGGAGGGAACGGTCTACCAGACGGTGGGTGGCGCGGTCACCTGGGGCCGGGACGTTGCCGTCCTCAAGGTCGAACGGGACAACCTGCCGACGGTCACGCTCGGGGACTCGGACACCGTCGAAGTCGGGGAAGAAGTGTTCATCATCGGCTATCCGGGGTTCCAGCTCGAACAGTTCTTCAACGCCGACGAGACGCTCGAACCCACCGTCACGCAGGGCGTGGTGAGCGCGAAGCGGACCTTGCGAACGGGAATCGAGGCCATCCAGACCGACGCCGCCATCAACCACGGCAACAGCGGCGGCCCCGTCTACAACATGGACGGCGAGGTCATCGGCCTGGCGACGTTCGGCGCCGGCCCCGAAGTCGGTATCGAGGCCATCAAGTTCGCCATGCCGATCAACCTCGCAACCGAGTACCTGCGGGAACTCAACGTGGAGAACTCCTCGGGCGAGATGGACCGGGCGTACGAGGAGGGCCTCGACGCCTACTGGCGGGGCGACTGCCGGACGGCGACTGCTCGGCTGGAAGACGCGTTGGTGCTCTATCCCGGTCATCCGTACGCCGGGGAGTACATCAACGCCTGCAGACGAGCGACCGGGAACGCCTGATCGGACTCCTGTAACCGGTACATATTATTCGGGTCGCTTGCTTGGAGGTTCGGACAACAGGTTAGGTACGTGCTGAGAAACTTTTTAGTCCAAAAAAACACGACTTCGAAACGAGGTGACCGTCGATGAGTGTCCGAACGACCCGTAGCGACAGTATCGGCCTGCCGACGATGTCCCGGTACGACCTGTTGCTCGCCCTTCTCCCGATACCGTTGCTCTGCGGGGCGTTCGCGTCGGTGTTGACGCCGATGCCCGAGGTGACGGCGATGGGTGCCGCCAGCCTCCCCTCGGTGCTCCTGTTCGTCTACGCGATAACCGCCGCGGCGCCGACCAGTCCCGCCCTCAGCGAGCGGTCGGCGTGATGCCGTCGCCGACGGCGTCCATCACCTGCAGGGCGGCGCTCGCGGCCAGTCCGCGCGCCACCTCGTCGCGTTCGTCGGACCCGATTCCCGCTTCGAGGTCGTCGAGATCCGGCGTGAACCCGGCGCTGACCGGGTGTCCCGCGGGGGGTCGGACGGCGACGGTCGCCGTCGGCCCCTCCGACCCGTAGGACAGTTCCGAGCCGACGGTGTAACTGTCGGGCAGGTAGGACCGCGTCCGCGAGACGATTCCCGCCACGGCACGCTGGAGGGACTGTCGTTGATCCCGCGTGAGTTCGACGTCCGTCGATACCTTTCCGGCGTCGACGACCCCGGGCGCACCTCCGTACGGCGTGTTTCCATTCATCCGAGTCGGCGGCGATACGCGGAGGCCGAATAAAAAGCCGTCGGAGCGTGTGACGCACCCACACGGAGACGGACGGGCGGGAGCGCGGCCGTCGTCGGTCGCTCAGTACTGGTAGTCGGTGAAGGCCATCACGGGGCCGGAGTCCTCGTTGTCCTCGATTTTCGCCTTGGCGTCGAGGAAGTCCGCCATCCGGACCTCGGTGCGGTCGTCGCGGATGGCGAACATCCCCGCCTCCGTGGCGAGCGAGGCGATGTCGGCGCCGCTGTAGTCGTCGAGGTCCTCGGCCAGGTCCGCGAACGCGACGTCGTCGGCGACGTTCATGTCGCGGGTGTGGATGCGGAGGATCTGTGCCCGACCCTCGGCGCCGGGTTTCGGCACCTCGATGAGGCGGTCGAACCGGCCCGGCCGGAGGATGGCCTCGTCCAGCATGTCGAAGCGGTTGGTGGCGGCCATGATGCGCACCTCGCCCCGGTCGTCGAAGCCGTCCATCTCGGAGAGCAACTGCATCATCGTCCGCTGGACCTCGGCGTCGCCGGAGGTCTTCGAGTCCGTCCGCTTGGCCGCCACGGCGTCGATCTCGTCGATGAAGATGACCGCCGGCTGCCGTTCCGCGGCGAGTTCGAACAGGTCGCGCACCAGCCGCGAGCCCTCGCCGATGAACTTCCGGACGAGTTCGGAGCCGGCCATCTTGATGAAGGTGGCGTCCGTCTCGTTGGCGACGGCCTTCGCGAGCATCGTCTTGCCGGTCCCCGGCGGACCGTGCAGGAGGACCCCCGAGGGCGGGTCGACGCCGACCTCCTCGAACAGTTCCGGGGTGAGAAGCGGGTCCTCGACGGCCTCGCGGACCTCCCGAACCTGGTCGTCGATGCCGCCGATGTCGTCGTAGGTGACCGACGGCGACTCCTCGACCTCCATCGCCTGTGCGCGGGAGTCGGTCTCGTCGTCGAGGACGGTCTGGACGCTGAAGGAGTCGTTGACCGCCACGCGGTCGCCCGCCGCGAGTTCCTTGCGGATGCGCGGCGACGGCTCCGTCAGCACCTCCTGGTTGTTGCCGTGCTGTTTGATGATCGTCCCCTCGTCGGCCACCTCCTCGACGGTGGCGACGTACAGCGACGAGGTCTTCAACACCTCGTTGCGGCGCTTGAGGTGGTCGACCTCCTCCATGAGTTCCTCTCGCCGTTCGTCGGTTTCGTCGAGGCGCTCCGAGAGTTCCTCGTTGACGCGGACCATGCGTTCGTAATGCTGGCGGATGGCGTCGAGACGCTCCGCGTCTGACATCTCCGGATCGAGGTCGAGTCGCGGCCGATCCGGGAGCGACGGACTCCGTGACATTGGTTGTCCCCGCTAAGAAGCGGGCGTAAATGTGCCTTTGGGTCGCGGGCCGGCCTCGCCGACGGTCGGCGAGTCGCGGGCGCGGTGGTCACCCCCCGGGTCGATCCACGGTGGTCACGCGGTCGGCCACCACCGCGTTCAGCGTGACGCCGAGCAACAGGAACAGGGCGGCCGCGTACAGCCACGTGAGAAAGAGGAGGACGCCCCCGACGAACCCGTAGAGACGGACGCTCTCGGCGGTGGCCGCGTACAGGCGAAACAGCACGCCCGACAGCGTCCACGACGCCGCGGCGAGGACCGTCCCCGGGAGCGCCTCTCGGACGCCGACGTCGGCGCGGGGGAGGATGGCGTAGATGGGGACGAACACTCCGATCAGGGAGACGAACAGCAGGACCGTGCTGACGACGGCCCACGTCCACCCCGTGAACACGTACGCCAGCGACACACCCAGGACGCCCACCAGGAGGATCGCCAGCGCGATGGTCCCGAACGCGAGGCCGACGGCGGCGAGCGTGTCGACCGTCGATCCCGACCGGCGGGCGTCGTCCCCGTACAGCGCGACGAACGCCCGGCGCATCGCCCGCAGTAACTGCCCCGCGCTCCAGACGAACACGACCGCCGCGATGGCCGCCGCCCGCAACTGGCCCGTGGGGTCCTCGGTGAGCGTTTCGAGGACGGCGGTGAGACGGGCCGCGTCGATGCCCGTCACCGCGGCGACCGCGAAGGCGAGCGTTTCGAACCGCTGCGAGACGGAGGCGCCGAGAAACACCAGCAACACCGCCGGGATCAGCGAGTTGAACGCGTGATACGCGAGTCCGGCGGCCAGCACCGTCAACTGGCGCTGCCGGGCCACCGCGATCACCGTCTCGGTCAGTTCGCGCCCGCGGTCCACCGGACTCATGGACCCGACTCGCGCGGTCGTCGCCACACCGGCGGGGCGCCTCGGCGGGCCTCCCGGACGAGCGCCGCCGGCATCACAGGACGATGGAGACGATCGCCAGGACGAGAAAGAGAAACACGAAGATGCGGGCGATTTCCATGCTGATACCGGCGACGCCGCGAGCCCCCACGACCGTCGCGATGAGCGCGAGAACGAAGAAGACGATTGCGTACTGGAGGAACTCCCCGGAGAACAACTGCAGCGGCTGGGCGAGCGAGGCGGCGTGGATTGGGTCGATCACAGCTAGCACCGCGTCCCCCAACACGATAGTTATGCGGCCGTTAATCCACGCCTCGGCCGCGAACTGCCGGATCCGGACGAGCCACCGGAAACGCGCGTGTCGGCCTCAGATCAGCGTCGCCATCTCGTCGAGATACGTGCCGTACACGTCGAGGGCGTCCTCGATGGGAGCCGACGTTCGCATGTCGACACCCGCCGTCTCCAGCACCTCCAGCGGGTAGGCGCTCCCGCCGAGTCGCAGGGCCTCGCGGTAGTCCGCCGCCGCCGGCTCCCCCTCCTCGCGGATGCGCTCGACGATGGCCGTCGCCGCGCTGATCCCCGTGCTGTACTGGTAGACGTAGTAGCCGTAGTAGAAGTGGGGGATCCGCATCCACTCGCGGGCGATCCGGTCGTCGATCACCGCCGGCTCGTAGAACTCCGCCTTCAGCTCGCGGTAGAGCTCGTCGAAGCGGTCCGGGGTGAGCGCGCCGTCCTCCTCGATCACCTCGTGGATGCGGAGTTCGAACTCCGCGAACATGGTCTGGCGGTACAGCGTCGACCGGAAGCGTTCGAGGTACTCGTCGAGGACGTGCCGGCGGAACGCCTCGTCGTCCACCGTCTCCAGCAGGTGGTGGGTCAGCAGCGTCTCGTTGACCGTACTCGCCACCTCGGCGACGAAGATGTCGTAACTGCTGTACTGCCACGGCTGGGCCTCGTTCGTCAGCTCCGAGTGCATCGAGTGGCCGAGTTCGTGAGCCAGCGTGAACATCGAGGCCACGTCGTCCTGGTAGTTCAGCAGGATGAACGGCTGGGTGTCGTAGGTGCCCGCCGAGAACGCGCCAGAGCGCTTGCCCCGGTTCTCGTAGACGTCGACCCACCGGGAGTCCAGTCCCTCGGCCATCCGCTCCTGATACGCCGCGCCGAGCGGTTCCACGGCGTCGACGACGTGTTCCACCGCCCGCTCGTAGGGGATCTCCGGGGGATCGCCGGCCGCCATCGGGGCGTAGAGGTCCCACATCTGCAGGTCCTCGACGCCGAGCGCCTCGGCCTTCAGGTCGGCGTGTCGGTGGAGGTAGTCGAGGTTCTCCCGCACCGTCTCGACGAGGGTGTCGTACACCTCGACCGGGACGTTCGGGCCGTCGAGCGCCGCCTCGCGGGCGGTGTCGTAGTTGCGGGCGCGGGCGAGTTTCACGTCCGTGGTCACGCTCTTCGTCAGCGCCGTCCCCACGCCGTTTCGCACCTCCTCCCAGCGGTCGTAGAAGGCCTCGTGGACCTCGCGCCGGAACGCGCGGTTCGGCCGCTTCTGGAGTTTCGTGAAGTTACCGAGCGAGATCTCGACCGACTCGCCCTCGGAGTCCTCGACCGTCGGGAACTCCATGTCCGCGTTCGAGAGCATCGAGTACACCTCGCTGGCCGCGTCGGTCACGTCCGAGAGGTCCGCGAGCAGTTCCTCCACCTCCTTCGAGCGGGTGTGGGGCTTGCTCCGGAACACGTCGTCGAAGTAGTGTTCGTACTCGGCCAGCGCGGGGTCGGCCTCGACGAAGGCGTCCAGCTCCGACCGGTCGAGCTCCTGCAGTTCGGGTTCGAGGAAGCTGACGGCGCTCCGGGCGTCGGCCGCGAGCGACTCCGCCCGGGCCGACATGGCCTGGTACTCGCTCTCTCTCGTGTCCTCGCTGCTCCGCAGGTTGGCGTAGGTCGACACCTTCGACACGTCCCGGAGGACGTCCTCGCGGAGGTCCAGCAGTTCGCGGAGCGTCTCCGGGCTCTCGGTGACCCGGCCCTCGTAGTCGGCCAGGTCGTCCACCCGGTCGCGCACGTCCGCGACGGCCGCCTCCCACTCCTCGTCGGTGGCGAAGATGCTCTCCAGATCCCACTTGTCCTCGGCGTCGATTTCGCTGCGTTCGGGAACCGAACTCATCGGCGGGCGTTGGAGTGGGGCCGCCGTAAGGGTTCGTACTCGGGGCGCTCCAAACGTTTACCTCGCGACCCGCCGAGACGCCACACGATGGTGGAGTACGCCAGCCTCCGCGACCCCAACGCGGAGTACACGATGCGCGATCTGTCGGCGGAGACGATGGGGCTCACCGCGAGCCGGGGCGACAGGGACGTCGAGATCACCGACGTCCAGACGACGATGGTGGACGGCAACTACCCGTGGATCCTCGTCCGCGTCTACACGGACGCGGGGGTCGTGGGCACCGGCGAGTCCTACTGGGGCGGCGGCGACACCGCCATCGTCGAGCGGATGACGCCCTTCCTCGTCGGCGAGAACCCGCTCGACGTCGACCGCCTCTACGAACACCTCGTCCAGAAGATGAGCGGCGAGGGCTCCATCTCCGGGAAGGTCGTCTCGGCCATCTCGGGGATCGAGATCGCCCTCCACGACGCGGCCGGCAAGATCCTGGGCGTGCCGGCCTACCAGCTGGTCGGCGGCAAGTACCGCGACGAGGTGCGGGTCTACTGCGACTGTCACGCCGGCGACGAGTCCGAACCCGCGTCGAACGCCGCGGAGGCCGAGCGCGTCGTCTCGGACCTGGGGTACGACGCGATCAAGTTCGACCTCGACGTGCCCTCGGGCCACGAGAAGGACCGCGCGAACCGCCACCTCCGCGGCCCGGAGATCGACCACAAGGTCGACATCGTGCGGGAAGTCTGCGAGACGGTCGGGGACCGCGCCGACGTCGCCTTCGACTGTCACTGGTCGTTCACGGCGAGTTCGGCGAAGCGGCTCGCGAGCGCCATCGAGGAGTACGACGTCTGGTGGCTCGAGGACCCCGTCCCGCCGGAGAACCACGAGGTGCAGGAGGTGGTGACGAAGTCCACGACGACGCCCATCGCCGTCGGCGAGAACGTCTACCGCAAGTTCGGCCAGCGCACCCTGCTGGAGCCACAGGCGGTCGACGTCGTCGCCCCCGACCTGCCGCGCGTGGGCGGGATGCGCGAGACCCGGAAGATCGCCGATCTGGCCGACATGTACTACGTCCCGGTCGCGATGCACAACGTCGCCTCGCCGGTCGGAACGATGGCCTCGGCCCACGTCGCCGCCGCCATCCCCAACGCCCTCGCGCTGGAGTTTCACTCCTACCAGCTCGGCTGGTGGGAGGACCTGATCGAGGAGGACGGCCTCGTCGAAAACGGTCGCATGGCGGTCCCCGAGGAGCCCGGACTCGGGGTGACGCTCGACCTGGACGCCGTCGAGGAACACATGGTCGAGGGCGAGGAGTTGTTCGACGAAGCGTAGCTTCGTCGGGCCAGCGAATCTCCGATTTGCGTCGTTCGACGAAGCGTAGCCCCTTCCCGGCCCTCGGAGGGAAGCTTTTCGAGGCTCCCGCGCCCACGGGTTCGTATGCCCTCGCTCGACGATCACACGGTCGCCCGTCTGCAGGCGGTCGTCGTCGCCCTGCTGGTGTCCGGTATCGGCCTCGGCGCCGGCGTCGTCCTCGTGCTCGCCCTCTCCCTCCTCTTGGTCGGTCTGGGGGCGGAACCGTCGCCGCTCGTCCTCCTCGTCGTCTCGCTCGTGTCGATCCAGGGGATCGCCTTCGGCAGCGTGGCCGTCAGTTATCTCCTCGTCCGCGGGTGGTCGCTCGCCGACCTCGGCGTCCGGATGCCCTCGCTCCGCGACCTCCTCTTCGTCGTCGGGGGGTACGTGGCGGCGCTCGCGGCCGCCCTCGCCGGCGCGGTCCTCATCAGCGTGACGGGCGTCCCCGCCGGCGAGAACCAGGTCGGCGAGTTCGCCAGCGCCGACCCGACCGTCCTCCTGTGGCTGATCCCCGCCTCCTTCCTCCTCATCGGTCCGGGCGAGGAACTGCTCTTTCGCGGCATCGTGCAGGGGCGCCTCCGCGAGACGTTCGAGCCGGTTCCGGGGGTCGTCCTCGCGAGCGCGCTCTTTGCCGCCATCCACTTCGCGGCCCTGACCGGCGGCGCCGGCGGCCGCCTCGTCACCGTGACGGTCCTCTTTTTCCCCGCGCTGGTCTTCGGCGCCGTCTACGAACTCACCGACAACCTCGTCGTGCCCACGCTCGTCCACGGCGCGTACAACGCGACGCTGTTCGCCTTCGCGTATCTGGCGTTCCGCCTCTCCGAATCGGGATCGCTCGAGGAACCGGGGAGGAACGGGGCGGCCGTCCTCGTCGAAGCCGTGGCCGCGCTTCCGGCGTGAGGGGCCACTGACGCGGAACGGAACCCTTACCGCGGCGGCCCGAACAGTGGCGGTATGCGCGACTGCTTCGAGACCCGCCACGGCGACGCCCTGGGTCGGATCGGGGAGTTGACCGTCCCCCGCGCCGGCACGGCCGTCGAGACGCCGGCCCTGCTGCCCGTCATCAACCCGAACATCCGGACGGTGTCGCCGGCCCGTCTCGAAGCCGAGTTCGGCGTCGACGCCCTCATCACCAACGCCTACATCATCCGCGGGACCGAGGACCTCCGCGAGCGAGCGCTGGCGGAGGGGCTCCACGACATGCTCGACTTCTCCGGCGCCATCGTCACGGACTCCGGCTCCTTCCAGTTGGCCGAGTACGGCGACATCGACGTGACGACCCGCGAGATTCTGGCGTTCCAGCGCGAGATCGGTTCGGACGTGGCGACGCCGGTCGACGTGCCGACGCCGCCCGACGCCGCCCGCGAGACGGCCGCGGCGGACCTGGAGACCACCGAGCGGGCCCTCGCGGACGCCGAAGCGGTCGACACCGGCGAGATGCTGGTCAACGCGCCGATCCAGGGGTCGACCCACCTCGACCTCCGGGAGGCCGCCGCCCGCCACGCCGACGGCACGGCCCTGGACGTGTTCCCCGTGGGCGCCGTCGTCCCGCTGATGAACGACTACCGGTACGCGGACGTGGTGGACGTGGTCGCGGCCGCCAAGCGGGGCCTCGGCGCCGACCGGCCCGTCCACCTCTTCGGCGCCGGCCATCCCATGATGTTCGCGCTCGCGGCCGCGATGGGGTGTGACCTCTTCGACTCCGCCGCCTACGCCATCTACGCCCGCGACGACCGCTATCTCACCGTCCGCGGGACGCGCCACCTCGACGACCTGAGCTACTTCCCCTGCGAGTGTCCCGTCTGTACCTCGCGCTCGCCCGCGGCGCTCCGGGACGCCCCCGACGACGAGCGCGAGCGTCTGCTCGCCGAGCACAACCTGCACGTCTCCCTCGGCGAAATCCGGCGGATCAAGGACGCCATCCGCGAGGGGAACCTCCTCGAACTCGTCGAGACGCGCGCCCGGGCACACCCCGCGATGCTCGACGGCTACCGGGCGCTGCTGGATCACGCCGAACAGCTAGAGCGTCACGACCCCGCCGCCAAGGGCGTCTTCTTCTACTGCTCGACCGAGAGCGCCCGCCGACCCGAGGTGGTCCGCCACCACGACCGGATCGCCCGCCTCGACGCGCCCGAGACCCTGCTCCTCACCGAGGGGAACGCTCCCTCCGGCGACCGCTTCGACGCCGCCTGGCGCCTCCTGCCGCCCTTCGGCCCGGTGCCGCGAGCGCTCTCGGAGACCTATCCCTTCACGGCCGAACTTCCGGAGCGGGTCGATCCGGCCGCCCGGGAGGCCGCCGCCCGCGGGGTCGCCCGCCTGGTCGACGCCAACCCCGACACGGCGGTGACGGTCGCCCACGACGGCTGGTCGGACTCGGCGCTCGACCTGCTCCCCGCGTCGGTGACGGTCGAACCCCTCGGGGGGCGGCCGGACCGCGACGGGGACGGCGCCTGACGGCCGGACGCGACTCAGGACGCGAGCCGTCGATACCCCCATCTGGCGAGCTGTCCGACGCCGAGCAGCGTGAAGACGGCCGCGCCGGCGACGACGCCAGCGTGGACGCCCGGCAGGAGCGGAATCGGGGTGTAGTTCCCGGCGATCAGGAGGACCACGGCCAGCAGCCACAGGACGTAGGCCCCGACAGCGGCCCGTCGGAGGGCGACGCGCATGTGACCGCAACGGGGCTGGAGCCACGTCACGCTGACGGTCACTCCGCCGCGCTCACGTCGCGCATCCGGTCGGTGAAGTCCCACGAGTAGAGCCGGACGGGGTCGATCCGGATCCGCACCTCGTCCCGCGCCGGGTCGAGGAGCCGTCTGGCGAGCGACGAGTCGGTGCCGCCGAGATATCGCTCCAGCAGGGCACGCAGGGTCGCCTTGTCGTCGTCGGGGGCGACCGTCGCCGACCCACAGCCGCGAACGCCACGGTACGGTGGCTCGTTGGTCGACACCTCGACGGCGACGCCGTCGTCCGCGCGGAGGTACTCGACGACGTCCGCCGCCGCGGAGGTGGCACAGACGAACGCGCCGGCGTCGGCGTCGAAGTCGTACCACAGCGAGAGCATCCACAGGCCGCCCGCGGGCGTCCGACAGGCCACCCGGATCGGGATCCGCGCGTCGGCCAGGAACGCCGCGACCCCCGCGCGGTCCCACTCGCCGGTGTACTCGGTCATGCCCCGCGTTGGGGCGCGGTCAGGTAAAAGCCGCGGCCGTCGGTCGGGGAACGCTTTTGTGATCCCCGGATGAAGGCCAGTCCATGACCCTCCCCGTGTTGCAGTTCGGTGTCCCCGGCGGTGCCGAGGTACTGATCCTCCTGGTGATGCTGTTTCTCTCGTTCGTGGTCCCCCTCGTCGTCTCCGTGCTGATCTACCGTGACGCGAAGGGGCGGAACAGCGGTCACGCGCTCGCGTGGGCCGTCGGCGCCTTCTTCGGCAGCCTCGTGGTCTGGATCCTCTACTACGTCGTCCGGGACGAGGTGGGGTCGGGTCGGCGGGCGTAGCCGGGGAACGAAACGTAGTTCCGCGCCCCCCGCCACGACCCTCCATGACCGAGTACTTCGAAGTCCACGCGCGGGACGGGGCCGCCCGACTGGGCGAACTCCGCCTGCGAGACCCCGTGACGACGCCCGCCGTCGCCGACGAGTTCGTCGTCGACGGCGGGAGCCTGTGGGGGGCAGGTCGGGACCTGCCCGAGGGGAGCGAGGCCGAACTCACGGTCCTCCCCCACCGCGCCTTCCCGGCCGGCACCGACCCGACCGTGCAGGACTCCTTCGCCGTCGACTACCCCGACGTCGAGTACCCGAGCGCGGGCGTCGTCACCGCCGAGACGGCCGCCGACCACGGCTGTGACGCCTACGTCCTCTCGAACGCGCCGGGCGTCGTCGGCCACGGCGCCACATTCCGCGACGAACTGATCGCCGTCCGGGAGTCGATTCCGGCCGACACCGCGCTCTACCTCGCCGGCGTCGCCACGCCCCGCAACGTCGCGACGCTCGTCGCCGCGGGGGTCGACCTCGTGGACGCGAAACTCGCCCGCGTCAAGGGCCGACAGGGGGTGTATCTCACCGCCGAGGGGGAGTACCACCTCGACGAACTCGACGAACTTCCCGGGGCGTTCCCCTCGGACCCGCCGCTCGCGGCGTTCAGCCGCGAGGACTGCGTCGCCCACAACGTCGCGGCCCTGGAGTCGGAACTCCGTACCGTCCGCACCCGGATCCGGCGGGGGCGCCTCCGCGACTACCTCGAAGGGCAGGCCCGTCACGAGAACTGGCTGACCGCGGCCTTCCGGGAGTTCGACGGGCAGTACCGGTATCTGGAGCGGCGGACGCCCGTGATCCGCGAGGCGGAGATCAGCGCGGCGAGCAAGGACACCCTGAACCGGGTGGAGATCCAGCGCTTCGCCGACCGAGTGACCGCCCGCTACCGCAACCGCTTCTCGAACCCGCTGGTCCTCCTCCCGTGTTCGGCCCGGAAGCCCTACAGCGACTCCCAGAGTCACGCCCAGTTCCACCGCGCCGTCGACTACCGCGGCCACGTCGTCTCGATGACCTCGCCAATCGGCGTGGTGCCACAGGAACTGGAGTGTACGTATCCCGCCCAGCACTACGACGCGGTGGTGACCGGCGACTGGACCGAGGGCGAGACGGCCTTCGTCGCCGCGGTGCTGGAGCGGTATCTGGAGCGCAACGACTACCCTCGCGTGGTCGCGCACGTCCCCGGCGAGGGCTACCGCGACATCTGCGAGCGGGTGGCCGACCGGGTGGACGTCCCCTTCGAGTTCACGGTCGAGGACCATCCCACGACCGACGCCTCGCTATCGAACCTCTCGGACGCCCTCTCGGGCGAACTCAGGTACTCGAAGCGGGAGCGCCAGCACAACACGGTCCGGGCCATCGCGGACTACCAGTTCGGCGCCGGCGCGGGCGACGACCTGTTTCCCGACCTGCAGACGACGAGTCGCCACCCCAAACTCCAGGTTCGCGACGGGTCGGGCACGCAACTGGCGGCACAGGTGCCCCAGTACGGCGTCCTCGCGTTCACCCTCGCGGGCGCCCGTCACTGGGCGGCGAGCGACGCGCCGACGAAGCGGGTCACCATCGACGACTTCGTGCCCCACGGGAGCGTCCTCGCGCCCGGGGTGACCGACGCCGACGACGCGATTCGCGTCGGCGACGAGGTGGTCGTCGAGGGGCCGTCGGCCTTCGGCGTCGGCCGGGCGTCGATGCACGGCGCCGAGATGCGGTCGAGTTCCCGCGGCGTCGCCGTCGAGATGCGCCACGTCGAGGACAACGCTTAACATCGTTTCCCGACTACGTGAGCCGATGTCATCGCCCGCCCGGCGCGACGTGTTACGGGTCGACCTCTCCGCCGGCACCGTCACCCGCGAGCGCGTTCCGGAGTCGTGGCGACGCGACTTCCTGGGCGGCAAGGGACTCGGCGCCCGCTACCTCTACGACGAACTCGACGCGGGGGCCGATCCGCTGGGACCGGAGAACCGCCTCGCCCTCCTGATCGGCCCGCTCTCGGGGTATCTGCCCGGCGAGTCGCGGTACGCGGCGGTCACCAAGTCGCCGCTGACCGGGGCCTTCCTCGACTCCTACAGCGGCGGGCGGTTCGCGGACGCCCTCGCGGGCGCGCTGCCCGACGTCTTCGGCTTCCTGATCCAGGGCGTGGCCGACCGCCCGGCGACGCTCACCGTCGTCGACGGCGAGGTTCGCCTCGACGACGCGACCGACCTGTGGGGGGCCGACACCGCCGAGGCCGACGACGCCCTCGACGGCGCCGTGGCCTGTATCGGCCCGGCGGGCGAGCAGCGGGTGGCCTACGCGACCATCGCCTGCGACGGCGGCGACCACCACGCCGGCCGGGGCGGCGCCGGTGCGGTGATGGGTGCAAAGCGGCTGAAGGCCGTCGCGGTCCACGGCGACCCGCCGGAGCCGCCCGCCGCGCTGTCGGACCTCCGGGAGCGCTACGGCGCCGCCTACCGCGACGACGACACCGGCCGCTGGCAGGCCGCCGGCGAGACGGTCGAGAGCGTCGACTTCGCCAACGAGGTGGGCGTCCTCTCCACCCGGGGCTGGCAGGGCGGCCGCTTCGAGGACGCCGGCGACATCGGCGTCGAGGCGGTCCGCGAGGCGGCGACGGGACGCGAGAACGCGGACGAGGCGGTGCCCGGCGGCTTCCGCGTCGACACGGAGGACGGCGAGTCCGTCCCGCGGGGCGGGGCGCTCATGTCGCTCGGCGCCGGCCTCGGCATCGACGACTTCGAGGAGGTGGCGCGTCTCGGCGCCGCCTGCGACCACCTCGGGATGGACGCCATCAGCGCGGGCAACGCCGTCGCGTGGGCCGTCCGCGCCGCGGACGCGGGCGCCGTCGACCCGGATCCGGACCTCGCCTTCGGCGACGCCGGGGCGGCAGAGCGCCTGCTGTCGGCCATCGCCACCCGGTCGACGGACCTCGGCGACACGCTCGCCGACGGGGTGGAGGCGGCCCGCGAGCGCTACGGCGCGGGCGAGGTGCCGACGGTGAAGTCGATGGAACTGCCCGCCTACGACCCCCGCGGGGCCGCGGGGATGGCGCTGGCCTACGCCACGAGCGACCGCGGCGGCTGTCACCGCCGGGCCCGCCCCGTCGAGCGCGAGGCGTTCGCCCGCGACGCGTGGACGACGGCCGACCGCGTCGCCACCGTGGTCGGCGCCCAGAACGTCCGCTCGACGCTCTGGAGCCTCGTCGT
This sequence comes from Haloplanus sp. GDY1, assembly GCF_023703775.1. NCBI lineage: Archaea > Methanobacteriati > Methanobacteriota > Halobacteria > Halobacteriales > Haloferacaceae > Haloplanus > Haloplanus halophilus. Next base: position 1,821,461 of record NZ_CP098514.1, read on the forward strand.
CGACGACTTCGCCGGCGAGACCATGTGGGAGGACCTCGGCGCCGAGTGGCTCTCCGCGGTCGGCCTCGACTACGACCGCGACGAACTGGCGGCGGTCGGCGAGCGAATCTGGACGCTCGTCCGCCTGTTCAACGTCCGCGAGGGCTTCGGCCGGGCCGAGGACTCCCTGCCCGACCTGTTCGAGGATCCCCTGCCCGACGGCCCGGCCGCCGGCCGCACCGTCGACCGCGAGGCGTTCGAGGCCATGCTCGACGCCTACTACGCCGCCCGGGGGTGGTCGGCCGACGGCGTCCCGACCGCCGGGACGGTCGAGCGACTCGGGCTGGCGCCGGTCGTCGACGACGGGACGCCGCTCGGGGACGCGCCCGCGACGGTTCGCGTGGAGGCCGACGACCACGGGGACGGCGGACGGCGACGGTGACCGGGTCGAACCCCGCCCGCCCCCACGACTGTCATCGGTGTGGCGAGACCATCGAACCGGGGGACGTCTACGGGGCGCTCGACCTCCTCGACGCCGACGGCGACCTGCGCGTCATGCTCTGTCGGTCCTGTTCGGCGGCGCTCCGTGACTTCCTCGACTGACCGGTCAGAGCTTCTCGGCCGCGAGGGCCTGGTTGGTCCGACGCCGGGCCTGTCGGAACCGGCGGTCGACCGCCGCGGCCACGGGCTCCGGGAGCGTGTCACGGAGCCCCTCGAACCGCTCGACCGTCCGCCGGAGGTTCGCCGCGAGGGCGTCGAGCGCGCGGTCCGAGCCCGCCCGGTCGCCCGCCGCCGCCCGCTCGGCGGCCCGGTTCGCGGCGCCGCTGACCGCCTCCAGCGCCCGCAGCAGTCCGCCGAGGGTGTTGGTCGCGCCCTCGCCGCCGGGGATGGCGTCGGCGATCCGGTCGACGGTCGACCCGTCCCCGACGGTGCCGAGCTGGTCGGCCGTCTCGTCGGCCACGGCGGCCACGAACGACGCCAGCGACGCCTTGCCAGTGCGCGGACGGTCGACGCGCACCGGGTCGGCGTTCTGCGGATTGACGCGGAAGGCGCCGATGGCGTCGTCGACGTCCCGCACCTCCGCGGTGTAGGCGCCGCGCCGGTCGACGTACACCGCGTCCGGGCCGTCCAGCGGCGCGTCGTACAGCCGACCGCCGAAGTCGTCGTCGACGGCGAGGTCGGTCAGCTCCGCCTCCGTCCCCGCCGCGTCGACTTCGAGTCTGAGGGCGTTCTCCCGGGGGACGAGCGGAATCTCACCCCCAGCGCCGGCCAGCGTGGTCGTCCCGCGCGCGCCGGCGTCCGAGGGCGTCGGCGTCGCGCTGGCGGTGCCGTCGGCGTCCCCGTCGTCCCCCACTTCGACGGGTTCGGCGTGGGGGGCGAGCCCCGGGCCGTTGACCGTCAACTGGTGGGTCCCCGACTCGACGCCGCGGAGCAGCAGCGTGCCGCGGAACGTCGGGGCGGCGACGGGGTCGCTCCGGAGGAGCGCGACGGCCTCGACCGACGTGGCCGCCGTCGTCACGCCCTGTCCGGCCGGCGCGTCCGGCGACTGGTCGGTCCGCGTGACCGTCGCCACGAGGTCGTTCAGCGGTCCCGGCGGGGCGATGGCGTCGTAGCGGTCCGCGAGCGCCGCCCGGTGAGCGGGGTCGGTGATGTCGGCGGCCGGGTCGTCGTAGCGGGCCTGCTCCCACGGGGTGCCAGCGGTCGAGATGTGGCCCGCGATGGCGTCCTCGGCGAACTTCGGGACGGCGAACTCGAAGCTCAGTTGCGGTCCGGTGAACTCGGCGATGTGCGCCACCTCGCTCGTGGGGACGAGGTCGTAGGTCGCGTCACCCTCCGGCTCGGAGCGGCCGGCGAAGTCGACGACGAGGCCCGGTTCGCGCGTCCGGAGGTCCGAGGGGGGCGCGGACAGCGCGTCGAAGGAGCGCACCGTCAGCGACGCCGGGACGAGCGTCTCCCGGTCCACCGCGGGGAGGCGCTCGTGCTCGTAGAGCGGCGCGCCGTCGAGTTCGGGGATCACGTAGGGGAGGCGCATCCCCTCGTCGCGGGGGAGGCCGTAGGCCGCCGGTAGCTCCGCCAGCGTCCCGACGACGTCGAGCGCGCGGTTCGTGATGTCGGCGGACAGGTCGCCGAGGGGGAGTCGCTGGAAGCTGTTCCGCCGCTCGTTCAGCGACAGGGCACTGGAGTGCGAGCCGAGTTCCGAGAGGATGCGCGGCGGCCGCGTGGGGTCGAGGAACTCGTTGTTCGGCACCCGCGGGGAGTGCGAACTCGCGACGAACAGCTGTGGCTCGCCGGTGTCGACGTCGACGAAAGCGTGTACCACCTCCCAGTCGTGCCAGTGGAAGTTGGTGGTGAACTGGTCGAACGCCGAGTAGTACCAGTACTGGACGACGGCGAGCGGCGACGACTCGTACTCGACGACGTGGTAGAACACGGTCGGGTTCGGTGGCGTCTCCGACTCCCGGGACGCGCGGGTGTAGCCGTTCAGCGCGTCGAAGCCGTCGACGACCGTCTCGCCGTCGCGCTCGGTCGCGTAGGGCCGCGGGTCGGTCGGCAGCCACCGCTCCGCGGCGTCGAAGGAGAGCGTCGGCGCGAACCGCTCGGCGAGGCGTCGGGCCTCCCCGTCCGTCGGCGTCGAGGTCGGGGCGTCGGTGGCGCCGTCCCCGTCGCCGCCGGACGACGGGTCACCGCCGCCGGGCGCGGGACACCCCGCCAGCGACGCGGTGCCCGCGCCGGCGAGGGCCGAGAGGAGGGTGCGCCGACGGAGTCCCGGGGGGTCAGGGTCGTCCATCCGCTGCCCCCGGGGTGGTCGTCGTCGAACGAACCGCCGCGAGCGGCGGCGCTGTGCCGAACATACCGCCACCTGCGGACCCCCGAGCAAAGGCCTTGTGGCGCTACCGCGTCAGCGGCATCGCGAAACTCGTCTCCTCGTCGAGCACCGTCTCCCACGTCGCCTCGCAGTCGCAGGCCACCTGCTCGAACACCGAGGGGTCCTGTCGGAGGTCGAAGTCCTTGATCGCCCGCTGGACCCGGTCGTCACAGTCGCCGCAGTTGTGCGGGCCGCGGTCGCTGCCCGCCCCCACGGGGTCGGAGACGACGATGGCGTCGGCGTCGGCGGTGCGTTCGAGGACGGCGGCGACCGACCAGAGCCACGGCGGCCGGTACCCTCCCTCGAAGTGGAGGTCCTCGACCATCGTGTGTCGCTGGACGTTGCAGGGGTTCATCGAGACGGTGTGGCAGTGTTCGGCACACCGACGCACCGACTCGACCATGTCCTCCAGGGCCTCGCGCTCGGAGAGGAAGGGCGGCTTCATCAGGAGGTACGCCTTCACGCCGGCGCCGGCGGCGTCGGCCTCCGCCGTCGCCGCGACGAAGTCCTCGAAGTCGAAGTACTTGTTCACGCAGTCGTGGCGCACGCGGTCGGTGGCCGTCTCCAGGCCGACCGCGACGTCGGTCGCGAGGCCGCGGTCGGTGAAGTCCGAGAGCTTCTCGCGGTCCACGAAGTCGGGGAGGGATTCGACGACGATCCGCTCGCGGTCGGCGAACGCGGACGCGATGGCGTCGCGGGTCTCCGCGCCGACCTCGCGTTCGTCGAGGAAGGAGCCGGATGTGTAGATCTTGATCAGACCGGAGCGCTCGTCGGCGTTCTCGCGTTCGTGGTCGAGGCAGGCGTCGATCTGGTCCATCAGGGCGTCGTGGGGGACCGATCCGCCCTCGACGGACTCGGCGACGTAGCCACACATGGTACAGCCACCGGCCCGTGCCCAGCGGCAGCCGCCGGTGTTCAGGATGATCGTGAGCGACTGGTAGACGCCGCCGGGCGTGTTGTCCTCGTCGATCCACACGCGGGTGGGTTCGTGGGGGTCGTAGGTCTCGTCCTTCCGGGAGCGGATCTCCCGCATCACCTGGTTGTGGGCGTCCATCCCGCGCCCGCGCTCGTAGACTTCGGGGCTCGGCTGACTCATCGTCGCCCGGTAGCCGGCCGACGCGTAAAGCGGCTTCGGGGTGGCGGCGTGCGGGTCACCCGTCGGTCGGCGGGGAACGCCCCCGGCGGAGGGCGATCCGTCCGGCGACGCCGAGGGTCGCCCCGGCCCCGTTGATCGCGGCGTCGGCCAGGCTGGCGGTCCGGTGAGCGAGGCCGGCCTGGAGAAGCTCGATGCCGGCGCCGTAGCCGGTGGCGACGACGACCGCGACGGCCGCACCGCGCCACCCCGGGCGGACGAGGGCGGCGCCGAGGGCGGCGTAGCCGACGAGGTGGAGCCACGCCGTCCCGGCCGAGCCGGGGCCGGACGCGCCCAGCCAGCGGGGGTTCAGCACCGAGGCGACGAGGAGCGCCAGCGCGAGGCCAACTGTGATGGACGACCGCCGTGTTCGTGACATGTTTTCGGCACACGGCGGCGACATATAGAGGCCGCGTAATTGAATCCGATTACATCACCGAAGCAACGACTAACAGCTTGGAGATGTAATGAACTAACGTACGTTACCATGACAGACTTAGGCGGATTCAGAGATCACGTAGCGCACGTGGACCTCGGCTCCGGAGATGTCGCCTACCAGGGCATCGACGACGAGGACGCGAAAAAGTACATCGGTGGCCGCGGGCTCGGCGTGAAATACGTCTTCGACGCCGGTCCGGAGGTCGACCCGCTGGGCCCGGACAACCGACTCGTGTTCATGAACGGCCCCCTCACGGGGTCCCAGGCCGTCATGAGCGGTCGGATCGCGATCTGTACCAAGTCCCCGCTCACGGGGACGGTCACGGACTCCCACCACGGCGGCTGGTCCGGGGCGCGACTCAAGTGGTCGGGCTTCGACGGACTGGTCTTCGAGGGGCAGAGCGAGGATCCCGTCTACGCCGTCGTGGAGGACGGCGAGGTCGAACTCCGCGACGCCTCCCACCTGTGGGGCAAGGGCGTCCACGAGACACGGGACCTCGTCGAGGAGGAGGTCGAGGGGTCCTACGGCAAGAACCTCTCCATCATGGCCATCGGCCCCGCCGGCGAGAACGAGGTTCGGTACTCCTGTATCATCAACGAGGACGACCGCGCCTCGGGCCGCGGCGGCACCGGTTGTGTGATGGGCAACAAGGGCCTGAAGGCCGTCGTCGTGAAATCCGGGACGAAGATGCCCAAGCCCGCCGACTCCGACACGTTCGGCGAGGGCGCCCGGCAGGCCATGCAGGTCATCCAGGAGTCCGACGTCACCGCGCCCAACGAGGGCGCGCTCTCGATGTACGGCACCAACGTCCTGATGAACATCACGGAGGAGATGGACGGTCACCCCACCAAGAACGGGAAGTACACGTCCTCCTTCGCGATGAACGAGGAAGAGGGCACGGACGTCGAAGCCGAGAAGATCAGCGGCGAGAACGTCCGCGAGAACATCCTCGTGGACGAGCCCACCTGTCACTCCTGCCCCGTCGCCTGCAAGAAGGAGGTCGAGGTCAACTACAAGCACAAGGGCCAGGACATGAACGTCCGGATGGAGTCCTACGAGTACGAGAGCGCGTGGGCGCTCGGCACCAACTCCACCAACGACGACCGCGACTCCATCGCGGTCATGATCGACCGCTGTAACGACATGGGCGTCGACACCATCGACATGGGGAACATCTTCGCCATGTCGATGGAGATGACCGAGAAGGGCAAGCTCGACGACCTCGACGACGGCGTCGACTGGGGCGACGAGGAACACATGATCGACCTCATCGAGGAGGTCGGTCACCGGAGCAGCGACCTGGGTGACCTGCTCGCCAAGGGCGCCGAGGGCATCGCCGACGAGATGGACGCCCACGACTGCCGGCTGGACGTCAAGGGTCAGACCATCGCGGCCTACGACCCGCGCTGCATGAAGGGCATGGGCATCGGCTACGCCACCTCGAACCGCGGTGCCTGCCACCTGCGCGGCTACACGCCGGCCGCCGAGATCCTCGGCATCCCGGAGAAGGTCGATCCCTACGAGTGGGAGGGCAAGGGCGAACTCTGCGCCACCTTCCAGGACCTCCACGCCATCTCGGACTCGTTCGACATCTGCAAGTTCAACGCGTTCGCGGAGGGCATCGAGGAGTACGTCAAGCAGTACAACGGCATGACGGGCCGTGACCTGTCCGAGGACGAGCTCATGACGGCTGGCGAGCGCGTCTACAACCTCGAACGCTACTTCAACAACCTCGCCGGCTTCGACGGCGCGGACGACTCGCTGCCGGGTCGGTTCGTCGAGGGCGACGAGGAGGCCATCCCCGGCCAGCGCGGCTCCGAGGGTGAGCTCTGCGAACTCGCCGAGATGAAAGACGAGTACTACAGCCACCGCGGCTGGGTCGACGGCGTCGTCACGGACGACACGCTCGAACGCCTCGACATCGACGCGGGTCCCGGCACGGGCGTCTCCGGCTCCGGCGGTCAGGCTCCGGCGGACGACTGACGCCGCTCCCGAACTTTCGTTTTTTCCCGAGCGGCGAGCGACGGCTCCCTACGGCGCTCGTCCCACGCCGTCCCGGAGTTCGTACCCCGTGACCGCGGCGACGGTCCGGCCGTCGCGCAGGTCGTCGTCGAGGACGGCCGCCAGCAGGTCGTCGTATCCGGTCGTGGCGACGCGGATGCTCTCGTTGAAATCCAGGTTTCGCTCGCCCGTGGGGACGCAGTCCCGGGCGACGTAGTAGTGGTGGACGGAGTTGGCGATGCCGTTGGTTGGCTCCGCGGAGAACAGATGCGAGACGGCGTCGGCCTCGTATCCCGTCTCCTCGCGGAGTTCGCGCCGGGCGGCGGCGGCCAGGTCGACGTCGGCGCCCTCGACGGAGCCCGCGGGCAGCCCGCGGTTCACCCGCCCGACGGCCTGTCGCCACTCGTCGATGACCACCACGTCGCCGTCCGGGGTGAACGGCAGGACCACGACGGCCGCGGGTTCGTCGACGTAATGAAAGTCGGTTTCGGTGCCGTCGGGCAGGCGGACCTCGTCGCGGCGCACGTCGAAGCCGGGACAGGTGTAGTCGACGGCCGAGTCGGTCGTCTCCCAGGTCAGGTCGTCCATGTGGGCTCCTCGGGGCGGCCGCCCCAAAAATCTGCGCGGGCGCTACGCCCCGTCGCGCCACCGGAGGACGAGTCCGGCGCCGACGAGGCCGAGCGAGACGAGGGTCGCGAGCAGGTGAATCTCGCTCACCCACAGCGGCAGGCGGACGCCGGCACTGATCAGCCGGAGCAGGGGCGTGAGCAGGGGAACGCTCCCGCCGGCCGCGGCGTCCGTGTCGGCGTCGCCGTATGTGGGTCCGCCGACGGCCTCGCCGACGGGCAGGCGGTCGGCCTCGTAGGGCAGGGCGCGGTAGTCGAGCCGGTGTTCCCAGACCACGCGACCCGATTCGTTGACCTCGACGAGGCGGGCGTTGCGCGTGTCGGTGATCAGCGTGTGGCCGTTGGGGAGGCGGTCGGCGTCCCGCGGCCAGTCGAACTTCTGGCCGCCGGCGCCGCGGAGGACCCACGCGGGCTCCCACTCGCCGCTCTCGGTGCGGTGGAGTTCGACGACGCGGTGGTTCTCGCTGTCCGCGACCAGCACGGCGCCGTCGCCGAGCCACTGTGGGTTGTGCTGGTGGTAGAGGACGTCCGGGTCCCCGACGAGCCCGTCGTCGTCGGTGGCGTCGTCCCGGTCCTCGTTGATCACCTGCACGACCCCCTCGCCGCGTTCGAGGACGACCAACTGGTTCGCGTTGCGGACGGAGACGAGAAAGCGCCCCTGCCCGATGCGGTCCACGTCGTTGATGTGGAGCCAGTCGACCGTGGTGGGGTCGGGGGGCGCCTCGTAGCGGGAACTCGCCTTCCACTCCCAGGTCACCTCGCCGTCCTCGACGATCACGACCCGCTCGTGTTCCATGTCGGCGACGACGAATCCGCCGCCGGGCAGGGGCTCCACGTCGTGTACCTCGCTGGCGACCCGGTTGCGAACCGGGAACGACCACTCCGCGACCACGCTGGGGGTCGGCTCGGGGTCGATGATCCGGTAGCCCGTGCGGTGACACGGCGGCGAGTAGGGGCCACAGTCCTCGTAGCCGTCGGCCATGTACCCCGCGAGTACCGACCCGTTGTCCAGTCGCGTCACGTCGAAGTAGGTGTCGGCCGAGGACTCCCGCCAGCGCTCGTCGTGGCCGTCCAGCAGCCGGACCGAGCCGCCCTCGACGTAGCTCCCGACACCCTGGACGCCGAGGAGGGTCACGCGCTCGCTGTCGGGCGCCGGGGCGGCGCTCGTCGTTCCGGCGGGCGCCAGCGCCGCGCCGAGGACGGCAGTCGAGAGGAGACACAGACAGCCGAGCGCGACGAGCGTCTCGCCGAGACCGAACCGGGAGGGCATCAGTTCCCGGGTCGGCGAGTTCGCGCATAAGCCTTCGGATACAGCGTCAGACCCTCGTCAGACGGTCGCCAACAGTCAAATGGGTCGAGCCTGTAACGCTCACCAATGAGCACGGACGACACCCCCGACAACGTACTCTTCGAGTGGTACGGCCGGTACATCGGCGACCCCGAGACGGAGACGGACGTCTATCTGGGATTCGCGCTCTTCTTCGGCGGCATCGCCCTCGGCGCCGTCGGCATCCTCGTGTTCCTGCTCTCGGCGCTTTCGAGCGGGACGGGAGCGCCGGCGTGGGCGATCAGGGAGGTGTCGATGGTGGCCGCGAGCGTCGGCCTCCCCCTCCTCCTCCTCGGGATGGTGGTCCTCCTCCCCGGAGACCGGCGGATGACCTACGTCTCGCTCGGGGGGCTGGCGGTGTGTCTCGTGGCCGTCGGCCTGTTCGTCGCCACCTACCCGCGGAACTGGAACGTGGCGTGGTCGCCCGACTACAGCGCGCAGGGCGTCGCCATCTACGCCGTCGGCCTCGTCGCCGTCGTGGGGGCGACGGGGGCGGCGCTGGTCGGCCACCAGGTGGAACGGGCCACGCCTGGCGAACGTGCGGCCGAGGTGCGCGCCGAGACGGGGGCGGCCGAGTCGGGCGGCGGCGGGGGCAGCGGTGGCGGCGCGGGCGGCGAGTCGGTCTCCGACGAACAGGTCCGCCGCGACATCGACGAGGCGATGGCCGACGCCGACCTGTCGTGGGGCGGCGTCAACCGGAAGAACACCAAACGCCTCGAACTCAACACCGACGCGGAGGTGGAGGTCGACCGCGAGGCGTTCGAGAACGCCGAGGCGACGACGGTGCGGTCGTCGGACAGCAGCGTCGACGACGCCCTCTCGAACCTGCGGAAACTGCAGGGGCGGGAACGCGACACCGACTCCTCGACGGGCGTCGACGACCAGACGGCGGCGCTGACGGAACTCCGCCAGCAGCAGGAGGCCGAGGAGATGGCGACCGAGGACGACGAGAGCCTCGTCGACCGTGCGAGGGGACTGTTCTCGCGGTAGGATCGGCCGTCGTTCCCGAAACCGTCCGAATTCGACCGTCTGACGCCCGTCAGACCTAGGTAAGCGGTCGGACACTTGGGCGAACGTTTATGATGGCGACGGGGCATCACACGCGTATGGCAAAAGGCCTAGACGTCGGCACCATGAACCTCATCTCGGCACAGCAGGAGGGCGCTGAGACGGTATTCGTCCAGCAGCGAAACTCCTTCGTCGAAATCGAGTACTCCGACATGGCGGAGCAGATGCTCTCGCGGAGCGACGTCCTCCACATCCGGAAGGACGACAAGGTGTACGTCGTCGGCGACGACGCCCTCAACTTCGCGAACATCTTCAACGAGGAGACGCGCCGCCCGATGCAACACGGCATCCTCTCCTCCGAGGAGTCCTCCGCGATTCCGATGATCAAGCTCATCACCGAGCAGGTGGTGGGCCAGCCCAACCACCCCGGCGAGCGCCTCTACTTCTCCTCGCCCGCCGACCCCATCGACTCCGACCTCTCCACCCTCTATCACGAGAAGACCCTGGAGTCGATGCTCGGCGACATGGGCTACGAACCCGAACCAATCAACGAGGGGATGGCGGTCATCTACTCCGAACTCGCAAACCACAACTTCACCGGCCTCGGCGTCTCCTTCGGCGCCGGCATGACCAACGTCTGCCTGTCGTACTACGCCGTGCCCGTCATGAAGTTCTCCATCGCCCGCGGTGGCGACTGGATCGACGAGCAGGCCGCGCAGGCGACGGGCACGCCCGTCGACAAGGTCACCTCCATCAAGGAGGACGACTTCGAACTCGACTTCCGGACCGACGTGGGCGGCGTCGAGGGCGCACTCGCCATCTACTACGAGAACCTGCTCGACTACGTCATCGAGAACATCGCCCACGAGGTGGACGAGGAGGACGTCGAGGAGGACCTGGACGTCCCCGTCGTCGTCACCGGCGGCACCTCCAGCCCCCGCGGCTTCGAGAAACTGTTCGAGGACCACCTGCGCGACGCCTCGATTCCGTTCTCGATCAGCGAGGTCCAGAGCGTCGACGAACCCCTCTACAGCGTCGCCCGCGGCGCGCTGGTTGCCGCCCGCTCCGACGAGGAACAGGAAGAGGAGGAGAGCGGCAACCGGCAGGCTCAGGAGTCGCCCGCGGAGGACTGAGACGGCCGGGTCGCCGCGTCCTCGGCCGCCGACTCGTCCGTCCCGTCGGTCCCCGCAGCCGACGTCTCCGGCGCCGACGCCGCGGCGTCTTGGTCCGCCGACTCCTCGGCCGCCGATTCTTCGGCCGCCGATTCTTCGTCCATCGACTCCTCGGCCGCCGATACTTCGTCCACCGACTCCTCGGCCGCCGACTCCTCGTCCACCGACCCCTCGTCTGCCGACCTCTCGTCCGCCGATTCTTCGTCCACCGACCCCTCGTCCGTCCGTCGCTCGTAGAACCGCCGGAGCGCCTCGTCCCACGACTCCCCCGACCCTTCTGAGGGGCGGGAGAGCGGCGGACGGAGTTCGACGCCCGGCTCCGCGTCGGCGTCGTGAGCCCGGTAGAAGCGCCGGAGCGCGTCGTTCCACGACTCGACGCGACGGGGGTCGCCGCGGTGCTCGGCGGAGATACCGACGTAGCCGCAGTCCTCACAGACGGACGCCTCGCGGCCCTCCAGGGCGTACGTGGCGAGCGCGCCACCACACTGCGGACAGTCCATATCCCCGGATTTCCGCCCCACCTATTTAGCCTTCCCCCCGCCGGGGACCGGGACTGCACCCACCGACGCGCCGCGGCGCAGTTTTATGAGACGCCCGAACTATGATTGCAGAGATGACACCTTACTGGAAGCGGGTCGCGGCAGTCGCGCTGGTCACGATCGCCGTCGCGGCCGTCGCACTCCCCGCCGCGGCCGTGAGCGAGCCACGGGACAGCCCGTCGGACACGCGCCCGCCGGTCCGGATCTACGCCAGCGAGACGCTCGACGTCTCCGAGGTTCGACTCTCCGGCGGCGGCACCGTCGGCGAGGCGGAGACGACGTTCACCGCCGTCGGCGGCGGCGCGACGTTCACCGTCGACCCGACGAGCGCCGACTTCGACGGCGTCGCTCCCGGCGCGTACTACGCCACGGACGACTCGGACGTTCGGGCGGACGTCCTGATCGTCCGGCCGCAGGTGTACAGCCTGCTCCTCCGGGACTCCAGGGAACGGGACGTCACCGGGGCCTCCGTCGACGCCCAGTACCTCCAGCGGCTGTCGGTCACGGCCCGGTACAACTTCGTCGACGCGGACCGACTCGACCTCACCGTCACCGGGCCGTCGGGGAGCGAGGTCGCGACCGGACGCATCACGACCAGCCCCGGCACCACCACGGTGACCGTCGACGACCCGCAGCCGGGGCGGTACGCGGTCACGGTCCGTGGGAGCAACGTCGAGGCGGGCAACCGAACCGTGACCGTTCGCGTGCGGGGCGAGACGGCGGCGACGGCGACGGCCACGGCGAGCCCGACGCCGACGGCCACGCCGACCGCGACCCCGACCGCCACCGCGACGGCGACCGCGACTCCGACCGCCACCGCGACCGCGACCGGGACCGATACCGCGACGGCGACCGCCACCGCGACGCCCACGACGGCGAGCGACGGCGACGGGTTCGGCGTCGTCGTCGCGCTGGCGGCGCTGCTCGCCGTCGCGCTGCTCCGCCGGCGCTGACGGGGTCAGACGGTTCACGTACCAGTTTACCGGTGGGTCGCCGGAACTCACCCCGGTACTGACGGACGATACCCCGTATCAGTCGACCGACCGCGCCCGCTCGAACCGATACGGCGGGAGGATGAGGTCGTCGAGGTCGGGCATCCCCTTGACGTTGTAGACGACCTTCAGTTCGGCCGTCGTCGGGGCGCCGATACAGGAGAGCTGGATGCCCCGATCGAGCAGATCCGACGGGAGTACGTGATCGATGGGCGTCGTCATCTCGCCCTCGACGACCGCCACCGCGCAGTTCGCACACGCCCCGCCGCGACAGGCGTAGGGCCACGCGAAGCCGCGGTTCTCGGCCGCCTCCAAAAGCGTCTCGCTGGGCTCGGCGAGGAACTCGCCGTAGTCCGCGGGGTCGAGGTCGGCCGCGGCCGCCTTCTCGAACAGGTCGTCGTCGTCGAGGCTCCAGCCCCGGTCGTCGATCACCTCGTAGTCGAGATACTCGACCCGGGAGCCCTCCGGCCGGGCCGGCCCGTCGCGGGCGTCTCCGTCGTCCTCGTCGGCGTCGACGCGCCCCTCCACGATCGCCTCGTAGGCGGCCTTGACCCGCTGGAACGCGCGCGCCGAGCCACCCTGATCCGGATGGGTCTCCATCACCCGCCGGCGGTAGGCCCGGTCGACCTCCGACTCGTCGGCGTCCGGATCGATCCCCAACACGTCGAACGGAGCGTCCACACCCGGCGTAGGGGAGCGGACGAATAAATCTCCTTGGACCGCGGGTCGCCACGGAGGACGGACTCGACGCGGGGAGGAGGGTGACGGCGACCCGCGTTCGGTCGGCCGTGGAGCGACGCTCGCGGGAGCGGGTACCGACACCCGAGGGCCGCCGCTACCGGTTCGAAAGTGGGGAAGTGGGCCGGCACGATGTGGATTTCTGAACGTTCGACTCTGTGAATAGAATCGCACATTCAAGTCCTCTCCACCTACCCCTCTTTATAAATCTACCATGCCGAACGACGCCGGCAATACAGAAACGAACATTCACTGGCTCAAGCCCGAGCAGGTTGAGGCCATGCGCGACGCCGCTCACGAAGGTCAACACGGTCCTCGCGACGATGCCGTCGCGACGATCCTTTACGACACCGGCCTCCGACGTGGAGAGCTCTCTGAGGTAAACCGCGACATGCTCGACCTGGACGAAGAGCAGCTGCGCATCCCGGCGTCGATCCAGAAGGACTACCCAACCAACCGGTCCCCGAAGGCTGCGACTTTCGCCCTTGACCCCAGCGGTCAACTCCGAACTGTCCGGACCCTCCGAGCCTATCTCTCCTCAAGAACGGACACGTCCCCAGCGCTGTTCCCTTCGCGGAAGTCCGACCGGATGACGGGTAAAGGATTGAACGACGTCGTGAAGCGGCTCGCAAAAAGGGCTGACGTGCGTCCCTTCTCCTCTGCAGGTCGCGGTGATCCGGGCGACGTGACCGCGCACACACTCCGGCACTCGGTGGCGTGGAGGATGCTCCGCGCGGAGGACGGAAACACGCTGTACGACGTCCGAAATCGACTTCGACACGCCACCATTCTCACGACCGAACGGCGCTACGACCACTTCGAAACGATCTAGCGTCTATCAGTATGTGATGACATCGAGTCCTTCGATGTCCTGAAAGTCTCCATCGTTAGAGACAACGGGTTCGTTGAGAATCAACCCGTGAGCGGCGACGACAGAATCGGCACCATCCAAGTCTTTGAGACGGTCAGAAGCCTTGTGTTTCCCCCGAAGAGTTCCTGCTCGGCGGGCGATATGATCGTCGAGTTCAACAGAAACAGTTCCTTGGATGATCGCAGAGTACTTCCGACGCAGAGACGTGGCGTAGTCTGCATCCTCGATCTTCCCGAGTCCGTAAAACAACTCCCAGATCACTGCAGTTGGTAGACGGATCGGTTCGGCTGATGCGTCGGCTTGTCGAGAGACCTCGAGGGCTGCGGGATCCCGTTCGACGAGGTCGCCGAGGTAGTTGGTATCGACGATCACGTCGGGAGTTCGTCGTCCAGTTCCGCAAAGTCGTCCTCGTCGTCGATCTCTCGGAGGACCTCTGCCACTTCCTCCCGGTCGGCGTCGTCGACGTCGTCCCATCCCTCGGTCGCCCACTCGTACAGACTGAAGTCCCGTCCCAGTCGCTCGGCCGTCTCCCCGAGCGTTTCGCCCTCACGCTGTTTGCTCTTGAGATATGCGTGGTAGGACTCACTCACGCGAATCTGCTTCGTACCCATATCCGCTCGTTGACGCTGTCGACACGAAAACCTATCGTCGAGAAAAGCGGCGGTTCCTGCCTATACGTACTGAGAGACTTCACAGCCGATCCGAGAGTACTGAGGGACGCTGAAACATCGAGAACGCACCGCTACGCACCGCTACAGCCGATTTACCACACTCTAACGAACACATACTTACAAAACTACACTTGGAGTAGGCTACAGCCTACTTTCCTGGTGGCGGCTTGGAGTGGTAGGTTGCGGGCACCGTTCTACGTCCTCCCTCTGTGAAGCTCCTCAGCGAGTTGCGTATCGCTGAGGTCGTCGTCGACGAGACGCACGAGTTCGTCCTCGAGGTCGTCACGGTCCACGACGAGGCGGTTCGCGGCGTCGTCGCGCTCCTGGACGCGGATCGAACCCCACCGGCTCACGAGCTTGTCCCAGGCGTCGTGAACCGTCCGATGATGCAGGTTCGTCTCCGGCCGGGCCATGTCGACGACGTCGCCGGCCGTCACGGCGCCGCCCTTCCCCGCGGTCGTGATCGCTTGCCTGACGACTTCGTTCCGGGACAGGAGTTCCGCGCGCTTGACCTTCGTCGGACCGCCGTCGGCGCGGGCCCGGTCGCTCGTCTCGCCGGCTACCGCGACCGCGAGTTCCGCGTCGTTCTTCGCCTCCTGGAGCTCTTCGCGGAGTCGTTCGTTCTCCTCCTCGAGCTCTTCGACGCGGTCGGCGAGGTCGCTGACCTTCGCGAAGAGTCCGTTCACGTTCCCGTCGATCCGCTCGACGTCGTCGGCGAGGGACTTCTGCGCGCTCATGGTGGAGAGCACCCCCGCCGAAAGGTGCCGGCGCCACCCGCGAGCGGGTCCCGGATGTGCTGCCGGACCGACTCGCGGACGGCCTGCTCGCCGACGACGACTCGGTCGATCCACCGCTCTTCGTCGAAGCGCGTGTTCACGCGGTAGTAGACGGTGGCGTCGTCGATCTCTTCGCGGACGTAGCCGCTCCACCCCGCGCCGTCCTCCCACAACCGGAGTTCGCCGTCGACGAACAGGTCGTCGACCTCGAGTTCGTGGCGCTTCGTGACGACCGCGCGGAGCGAGTTGTCGTCGACGTCCAGGTCGACAGAGACATCGACCGGGTCCTCGACGCTCACGCGGACCACCCCGTAGAGCGGCCGCTAAGTGTCGTAGAAGTGGGGAAAAAGGGTATATACCCTATGGGCCGGCACGAATTTGAATCGTGGTTACGGCCACCCGAAGGCCGAAGGATACCAAGCTACCCCACCGGCCCGCGGTCGAACGAACGCCAGCGGCGAGTTTAACAGTTGTGATTCGGCGGGCGATCAGTACGACCGGAACCCCTCGGTGTCGAGGTAGTTGTGCGCGACGGTGATGGCGTGGTCGGCGTGGAGCGCGCGGGGGCCGAGGCGGACGCGGGCGTCGGCGCGTTCGGCCAGCAGGTCTGCCTCCCGGTCGGTGAAGTCGTGGTGGTCCGAGAGGACGAAGACGGGGTCGGCCGGCGGGGCGTGGTCGACGGCCGGCGTTCCCGCCTCGTGGAGGTGGACGAGCGTCCCGTCGGCGACGGCGTCGAGGGTCGGCTCGAACCCGCGGCGACGGATCGAGACGCCCGGACTCGACTCGACGGGCTGGTGGCCGATGGCGTCCTCGCGGCGCTCCAGGGCCCCGCGTATCAGGGCGGCGGTGCTCCGCTCGTCGGGGTTGAGCCGTCGGAGGTCGCTCCCCTCGAAGGTCAGGGTGAAAGAGTCGTCGAGGACGAGGTGGACGCGGACGTCCTCCCGGATGGCGTGCGAGAGGAAGAAGGCGGAGGTGACACACCGGCAGAGCACGTCGAGACGGCCGGCCGCGCCGGCGAGGTCGTCGAGCGAGAAGTCGGGGGTCGTGGGTGCGTCGTGGCCGATGACGACGAACTGGCGCATGGCGGGGCTGGGAGGCGAGCGGCCTTGGCTCTGCTCATTCGACCCGGACCGTCGTCGACGCGACGAGCCGCGGGTCGTCGACGAGGAGGCGCGCGGTCAGGGTGTGGTCGCCGGTGTCGGCGGCGACCCACTCGTCGTCGGCGACGCGGATCCGCCCGTACCAGCGCGTGTGGAAGGTCTTGCGCTCGCGGCGTGCGAAGTCGACGACGCCGGTCTCCGCGGGGAGCGACTCGACCGTCGAGGCGCGGTCCACGCCGTCGACGGCCCAGGTCCACGGGACGGGCGCGGTCGTCCGAAGCCGCAGGGGTACCGGCAGGCGGTTGCGGACGACGAATTCGACCCCGACGGGCTCGTCGGGGGCGCATCGCTCTCGGTCGGTCGTACAGTCGACGGTGAGGGCGCGGCGGCGGAGCCACCGGGGCAGGAGGGCGTGACTCGCCTTCGCGGCGTCGAGCGACCGTGTCGTCCCGGGGGCGGCGGGCGCCCCCGGGTCATCGTGGCGAACGGCGTCGGTTCGCTCGACGCGGCGCGGGCGGCGCGGTGGACGGGTCACGCGTCCTCCAGGAGGTGGTGGTACGGACAGGCGATTTCGTGGTCGTCGCCGACGGGGTCGAGGTCGGGGTGGGCGTCCCACTCCCCGCAGTCGTCCTGGGCGATGGGACAGCGGGTGTGGAAGACACAGCCGTCGGGCGGGTCGGTCGCGGAGGGGACGGTGCCCTCGAGGACGACCCGGTCGCCGTCCCACCGGGGGTCGGGTTCCGGAATCGCGGAGAGGAGCGAGTACGTGTAGGGGTGGTAGGGCGGCGAGAACACCTCCTCGACGGGCCCCGTCTCGACGAGGTGGCCGAGGTACATCACCGCCACCCGGTCGGCGAGGTGATCGACGACCGAGAGGTCGTGGGCGACGAGCAGGTAGGCGAGGTCGCGCTCCGCCTGCAGGTCGGCCAGGAGGTTGAGGATGCCCGCCTGCACCGAGACGTCGAGGGCGCTTACGGGTTCGTCACAGACGACGAACTCGGGGTCGACTGCGAGCGCGCGGGCGATGGCCACCCGCTGACGCTGGCCGCCGGAGAGTTCCCGCGGGTAGCGCGCGGCGTGGGCGGGGCGAAGGCCGACGGTGTCCAGCAGGTCGGCGATCCGGCGGTCGCGCTCGGCGCCCGAGGCGACGTCGTGGGCGTCGAGCGCCTCGCCGACCGCGTCGCCGACGGTGAGTCGGGGGTCGAGGCTGGCGGTCGGGTTCTGGAAGACGTACTGCAGGTCGCGGCGTCGCTCCCGGAGTTCCGACGCCGTGAGCGCGCCGAGGTCGTCGCCCCGGTGGGAGACGGTGCCGGCGGTCGGTTCCTCTAAGTGGACGAGCGTCCGCCCGAGCGTGCTCTTGCCACAGCCGGATTCGCCGACCAGCGCCACCGTCTCGCCGGCCCGGACCTCGAGGTCGACGCCCTGGACCGCCTGCACCCACTGACGGCGCCCGAGCAGGCGGTCGAGGAAGCGCTCGGAGGTGGGGTACTCCTTGACCAGCCCCTCGGCGCGGAGCAGGGGGTCGGTCACCGGGATCCACCTCCGTCGCCGTCGCCGTCGTCGACCTCGACGGAGAACGTCAGTTCGCCGTCCAGGTCGCCGGTGTAGGCCAGACAGGCCGCCTCGTGATCCCCGTCCCCGTCGCCGGTCGCGACGAGCGGCGGGTCGCGCTTCGTGCAGGCGTCCTCGGCGTACGGACACCGGGGGTGGAAGCGACACCCCGGCGGCGGCGCCGAGAGGTCCGGCGTCGCCCCCGGAATCGTCGCGAGGCGGTCGCGGCCGTCGCCGATGCGGGGGACCGCGCTCAACAGCCCGGCGGTGTAGGGGTGTTTCGGGTCGTAAAACAGCTCCTCGACCGGGGCGCGCTCGACGGCCTGCCCGGCGTACATCACCAGCACGCGCTCGCAGAACTCGGCGACGACGCCGAGGTCGTGGGAGACGAGTTGCACCGCGAGGTCGTCGGCCGCCAGGTCGTCGAGCAGGTCCAGCAACTGGGCCTGGACGGTCACGTCGAGGCCGGTCGTCGGTTCGTCGGCGATCAGCAGGTCGGGATCGCCGGCGAGCGCCACGGCCACGAGGGCGCGCTGGGCCATCCCGCCCGAGAACTCGTGGGGGTACTGGTCGGCGCGCGCTTCGGGATCGGGAATCCCGACCCGGTCGAGGAGTTCGACGGCCCGGTCGTCGGCGTCCGCGCCCGCCCGGTCGGAGTGGGCACGCACGGCCTCCGCGACCTGCTCGCCGACGGTGTAGACGGGGTTGAGCGCCGTCTCGGGGTCCTGAAACACCATTCCGATCTCGCCGCCGCGGAGCCGTCGGCGGCGCTCCTCGGAGGCAGCCCGGAGGTCGGTGCCGTCGAACCGGATCGTGCCCCCCTCGATCCGGCCGGGGTCGTCGAGCAGTCCGAGGACGGCGAGCGCGGAGACGGTCTTGCCGGCCCCGCTCTCGCCGACGACGCCCAGTCGCTCGCCGCGGTCGAGGGTGTACGAGAGGCCGTCGACAGCCCGCACGACGCCCTCCTCGGTGTAGAAGCGGACGACGAGGTCCTCGACCTCCAGCAGCGCCATCAGCGCGCCTCCCGTCGGTAGGCGTCGGGGTCGGCGTCCGGGTCGAGGGCGTCACGGACGCCGTCGCCGACGAGGTTGATCGACAGCACGAACAGGAAGATGGCGAGGCCGGGGAAGACGGTGACCCACCACTCCCCGCCGACGAGTGTGTCCCGGCCGGCCGAGAGCATGCTCCCCCACTCGGCGGTGCCGGGCGGGAGGCCGAGGCCGAGGAAGCCGAGCGCGGCCGCCGAGAGCACGACGGTGCCGACGTTGAGCGTCGCCTGGACGACGACGGGCGCGACGGCGTTGGGGACGACGTGGCGCGCGAGGATCCGGCGGTCGGGCACGCCGAGCGCCCTCGCCGCGAGCACGTAGTCGCGCTCGACGACGCTCAGCACCTCGCCCCTGAGCAGGCGGGCGTAACTGATCCAACCGACGGCGACGAGCGCCGCGACGAGCTTCCAGAACCCCTGGCCGAAGGCGGCGACGAAGGCGATGGCGAGGACGAGGAAGGGGAAGGCATAGAGCACGTCGACCAGCCGCATGATCGTCTCGTCGACCCACCCGCCGACGTAGCCGGCGAGCGCGCCGAGCGGGACGCCGACGGCGACGGCGAGGGAGACGGCGATGGCGCCGATGGAGAGGCTGTACCGGCCGCCGTAGAGGACGCGGGAGAACACGTCGCGGCCGGCCCAGTCGGTGCCGAAGGGGTGGGCGAGCGAGGGGGGGAGGTAGGGCTCGGCGACGCCGGAGGCGGCGGGGTCGTACGGCGCCAGCGCGAACGGCTGGACGACGACGCCGCCCACCTCGACCGGGCGGGCGAAGACCGCGAGCAGGGCCATGAGGGTGATGATCGCGAGGCCGGCGACGGCGGTGCGGTCGCGGCGGAAGCGCCGCCAGGCCCGCGTCCGGCGGTCGACCGACGGCACCGCCTCGGAGCGGTCGGCCTCGTCGGCGACGGCCGCGTCCCCGCCGTCGAACCCCCGCACGCGCAGTCGGCCGCGGTCGTCGAGGGGGCCGGTCATGGTCGGGGGCGACTCCAGTTGGACCACGCACGCGGCGGGGCGCGGGCGATGCGTCGGTCGCACCCTCGATCCGGGGGGAAGGGGTCTCCGATCATGGTCAGTAGCGAATCCGCGGGTCGAGCCACGCGTACACGACGTCCGCGAGCAGGTTGGCGACGACGACGGCCGTGGCGACGAGCAACACCACGGCCTGCACGACGGGGAAGTCCCGCTGGAGGATGGCACGGACGAGCAGGCGGCCGAGGCCGGGCCAGGAGAAGACGCGTTCGATGACGACGGCGCCGTCGAGGAGGACCGCAACCTGCACCGCGGCGACGGTGACGACCGAGATGAGCGAGTTGCGCAGGACGTGCTTGACGATCACCGTCCGCTCGGGGAGGCCCTTCGCGCGGGCGGTTCGTACGTACTCCCGGCGGAGTTCCTCGGTGACGGCCGACCGGGTGAGCCGGGTGAAGAGGGCGGCCGAGGCGGTGCCGAGGGTGACCGCCGGCAGGGCGAGGAAGGCGAGCGATTCGAGGGAGAGGAGGGGTGCGACGGGCGGGATCACCGGCACGAGGTTCAGGTGGACGCCGAAGACGAGGATGAGCAGGAGGCCGAGCCAGAAGTTCGGCGTGGCGATGCCGGCGAGCGCGGCGATCCGACTGGCCTCGTCGACCGGGCCGCCGCGCTTCACGGCGGCGAGGACGCCCGCGGGGACGCCGACGAGGAGAGCGACGAGGAGGGCGCCGCCGCCGAGGACGAGCGTCTCCGGGAGGCGGGCGGCGACGGCGGCGCGGACGCTCCGATCCGAGACGACACGCTCGCCGAAATCGAGGTGGAGGACGTCCCACAGCCAGAGCGCGTACTGGGTGTAGATGGGCTCGTCGAGGTGGTACTGGGCGCGAAGCGACGCCCGGAGTTCGGGCGTCGACTCCTGGAACTGGAGGACGTAGTCCACGGGCGTTCCGGGGAGGAGTTTCACCAGCCCGAAGGTGAGCACGGAGACGCCGAGGAGGATGGGCACCGTCAGGAGGGTTCGCCGGAGGACGTACCGTCGAAGCGACATCGGGCCGGCGATCACCCGCCCCCGGTCGTCGTGTAGGCGTCGGCCCAGGGGGCGTAGATGGCGGTGAACTCGCCGGTGTCGAGCGGGTAGGTGTGAAAGCCCTCGACCTCGGCCGTCCGGAACGCTTCGAGGCGCTTGTTGAACCGGACGAAGGCGACGGGCGCGTCCGAGACGATCCGGCGCTGGGCGTCCTCGTAGAGCGCGCGTCGCTCCGCGGGGTCGTACGTCGTCAGCGCCTCGTCGAGCAGGCGATCGACCTCGTCGTTCGCGTAGTGGGCGGCGTTACAGCAGGAGGGCGTGGCCTGCCCGCTGTAAAAGAGGTTCCGGAGGAAGGTGTCGGGGTCCCAGCCGCCGGTCCAGCCGAGCGCCATCATCGAGTCGGAGCGGTGGGAGTCCCCCGCGAGCACCCGGGAGACGTACGTGTTCCACTCGAACTGGTCGATGGTGACCTCGAAGAAGTCGGTGCGGTTCAGGCTGTCGCGGACGAGCTGTGCCCACCGCACTCGCTCGGGCGTCTCGTTGGTGACGATGCTCGTCTCGTAGGGCGGCGAGATGTCGAGGGCGTCGAAGCCGGAGTCGAGGAGTTCGCGGGCGCGCTCCGGATCGTAGCCCTGGTGGTCCTCGCGCATCTCCGCCTGGAACGACTCGGAGGTGTAGTCGTCGAGCAGCGGCGAGATGGGGGCGTACGCCGGGCGGCCGATCCCACCGTACACCGAGGAGACGATCTCCTCGCGGGGAACCAGCCGAGCGATGCCCCGTCTCACCTCGCGGTTCGAGAACGGGGCGGAGGCGAGGGGGAAGACGACCATCTCGAAGCCGCCGGCGAGGTGGTCCGAGACGGTGACGTCGTCGTTCTCCCGGAGGTCGGCGACCGAGTCGGCCGGCGGGTTGTTCGCGAGGTCGACGTCGCCCGCGCGGAGCGCGGCCACCTGCGACGGCCCCTCGACGATGATGCGGAAGGTGAGCGTCTCGATGGGCGGTCTCGCGGGCACCTCGCCCGACCCGTCGTACCAGTGGTCGTCGGCGCGGGTGAGCCGGAAGAGCCGGTCGGGTTCGTGGGTGTCGAACTCGTACGGGCCGGTCCCGATCGGCGTCGTCGAGAGGTCGAGGTCGCCTGACGCGGCCGCCTCGGGGACGATGGGTACGCCGCCGAGGGACTTCCGGAAGGGCGCGTACCGGTCCGCGAGCGTCACGTCGAGGGTGTGGTCGTCGACGATCGTCGCGTCGTCGTACCAGAGGTACACGTCGGATTCGCGGGGCGTCCCCTCGTAGCGCTCGAAGGTGGCGACGACGTCGCTCGCGGTGAAGTCGCTGCCGTCGTGGAAGGTGACGCCCTCGCGGAGCGAGAGCCGCCAGGTGAGGTCGTCACGCTGCTCGACCGCGGTGGCGAGCGTCGGACGGGCCTGTCCCTCGAAGTCCACCGAGAGGAGCGGTTCGTACACGAGGCCGAAGGCCTTGCGCGAGGTGGTGTCGTTCGCCCGCGTCGGGTCGTAGTTCTTCACGTCGGCGGCGAGCGTCGCGACGAGTTCCGACCCCCCCGAGTCGCCCGCCCCGCCAGCACAGCCGGCGACACCGGCGGCACCCGCCGCCCCGACCAGGCGAAGCAGTCGGCGGCGCGATGTGGTGACCGGTGGCATACCCTACCACCGGCGGCCGACGCCGAAATAGGCTACGGTCGGGGATGAGAAGGAGTCGCGTAACTGTTCGCCGGTGGGTCGCCGAGACGATCCGGCGAACCCCCCGGACAGTAACCCGTATCAGGCCGGGGCGGGGGTCGGCCGCGGCGGCGTGGGGGCCCCGTCGGTCGGGGCGCCACCGGGTCCGCCGGTCGGGGCGTCGGCACCCGGCGGCTTGGGCGCGCCGGGCGTCTTCTCGCCGTTCACGAGGAAGTCGGCGAGGTTGCCGATCAGCACCTCGTTGTCGGCGTCGTAGGCGTTCTCGCGGGAGACGAAGCTGGTGTCACCGACCGCGGTGACGTTGCCGCCCTGACTCCGCGCGAGGACGGCGTACCGCCCGTCGTCGCGGGTCGTCGACAGGGTCGTCCCCTCGGTGCCGACGAGGACGCGCGTGCCGCTGCTCGTCCGGACGGGCACCGCGTCGCGGACCACGACCCGCTCGACGCCGTCCGCGAGGCCGGCGCTCGACGCCGGCCGCGCGTAGATGCTCTTGTAGTTGTTGTCGTTCTCCTGCATGTTGTAGAGGTAGCCCGAGCCGTACGCGATGCCGTACGTCGAGGACAGCCCCGCCGTCCGGGGCGCGGTGGGCTGGAGGCCGCCGACGCCGAGCAACAGGCCGCCGGAGGCCTGGACGGAGGGCGGGCCACCCATCACGAGGACGCGCCCGCCGGCGTCGGTGAAGGCCTCGACGCCCGCGAGTTCGTCGCTCGTGAACCGCTGCTGGGGGCTCGCGACCAGGAAGGCGTCCGCGGAGCGGAGCGATTCGTTGAGGCTCCGCCGCTGGCCGCGGTAGAACCGGATCTGGTGGCCGTTCTCGACGAGCGTCGAGAGCAGGGGTTCGAGCTGGGTCTTCGAGACGCCGTTCCGGTGTCCCATGTCCACGAGGACGGTCTTGCCGCTCGCCGAACTCTCCATGCTGATCTCGCCTCGCTCGGGCGTCTGGTCGGGCAGGATCGTGTCGGGCTGGAACTGCTGGTTCTGGACGGTAACGGGGTCGCTCTCGCCGCCACCGTCGCCCGAGCCGAGGGCGTAGGGTGCGACGGCCGCGCCGCCGACGATCACGACCACGATGACAACGAACACGGCGGCGAGTCTGGACTTAGGCGCTGACATTGCCGATCACCTCGCTTTCGGTCTGCACGTCGCCGTACACCATCAGGAAGGTCGGGGTGTCGACGGCGTCGTATCCGACGGGGCTCTCCTCGACGACGACCGTGCCGCCGTCCTGCGAGCTGAGCAGGATGAGACCGCCGACTGCCGGCGGCTCCTTGCGGTACACGTCGTAGTCCTCGAGGCCGGCCTCGGTGGCGGCCTGGCGGATGGCGTCCTGTGTCGAGCCGATCTCGTCGGCCATCCCGTTCTCGACCGCGCGAGCGCCCGTGTACACCTTGGCGTGGGCGACCTCGGTGCGCGAGAGTTCGAGGTCGTCGCTCCGGTGTTTCATGACCGTGCCGACGAACGCGCGCTGGAGCGTCTCGATCTGGGCGCGGCGCTGGTCGGCGGTCGCGCTCGCCTTGTCCGGGCCGCTCTTGATCTGGCCGGGGAGGCCGGGGCCGGGCGACGCGCCGCGGACGCCGACGCTGCCGACGATGGAGGCGGGCGTGACGTAGATGTCGCTGGCGGGCAACATCGCGTAGTAGGCGCCGGAGGCGCCGGTGGCCTTGACGCTCGCGACCACCGGCATCTCTTGGGCCGTGCGCTGGACCGACAGATACAGTTGTTCGCTCGCGGCCGCCCCGCCGCCGGGGCTGTCGACGTTCAGGACGACCGCGTCGATCGATTCGTTCTCGCGGGCCTCGCGGAGGTCCTCCTGGACGGCGGTCGCCGTACTGGAGGCGATGGTCCCCTCGATGGAGATGACGGCGACGGTGCCGTCGGGCTGGGTCGCCCGATCGTAGGCCACCGGGGCGAGGACCGCGCTCAACAGGACGGCAGCGGCCGCGATCAGGGCGTAGGACTGTGCCCTGGTCAGCGAACTGCCGTCTGGACTGTCCGACATGCGTCCCCCCATCGTCACTACGTCCGGTAATAAGCTGGCTTGACGAAAACGGCGATTGTACCTTGTGACGGGATCACTCGGTCAGGCCGTAGCCGCGCTCGAACAGCGCGATATCGAAGGCGACGACCAGCACCGCGAGGACGGCGAGGACGAGCAAGGAGACGTTCGGATCGACCTCGGCGGCGCCGAGGAAGCCGTACCGGATGCCGTTGACCATGTAGACCATGGGGTTCAGATACGAGAGCGTCTCCAGCAGCGGCGGGAGTTCCGCGATGGAGTAGAAGACGCCGCCGAAGAAGACCAGCGGCCGGAGGATGAACTGGTTCATCATCGTGAGGTCGTCCCAGTCGTCGGCCCAGAGCCCGCCGATCACCCCGATCCCGGAAAAGAGGACGGTGATGACGACGCCGAAGCCGACGAGATAGAGCGGCCGGGTGACGCCCACGGACGTGAACGCGGCGCCGACGATGGCGATGAGGACGCCCACGATGGCTCCGCGGGCCGCGCCCGCGAGGACGTACGCCGTCGCCATCTCGGTGTAGGAGAGCGGCGAGGTGAGGGGTTCGTGGATGTACTCGTTCCACCGGCCGTGGAAGATGGAGAAGGCGGCGTTCTCGAAGGCGTTGGAGATGGCGCCGAGGACGACCAGGCCGGGGAGGATAAAGAGGATGTAGGGGATCCCCTGGATCGCGTCGATCCGGCGGCCGAGGATGACGCCGAACACGGAGAAGTAGAGGACGTTCGTGATGAGCGGCGGCGCGAACGTGTTCTTCGGGCGCCGGAGGAAGCGGAGGATCTCCCGCCGGGTGAGCGTCTTGAGACCGACGGTACTCATGGGCGCCCCCCGTCGGCGACCGCCGAGTCCTGGCGTGTCAGCTCGACGAACACCTCCTCTAGCGACGTGCGCGACACGTCGAGGTCGACGATCTCGTAGCCCGCGGCGTCGAGTTCGCGGACGAGGTCGGGGGCGACGAGGCCGCCGCGCGAGGCGGAGACGACGAGGCGGCCGTCCTCCACGTCGACGGCCTCGACCTGGCCGTTGCCGGCGGCGACGTCCGGCGCGGACTGCATCGGCTCCCGGAAGGTGACGGTGATGCGGTCGGTGCCGCGATCCATGAGTTCGTCGGGCGAACTCACGGTCACGACCCGTCCGCCGTCGAGGATGGCCACCTCGTCACAGAGGCGTTCGGCCTCCTCGATGTAGTGGGTGGTGAGCAGGATGGTCGTCCCGCCCTCGTTGAGGTCGGTGATGAGGTTCCAGAGGTCGTGACGGAGCTGTACGTCGACGCCGGCGGTCGGTTCGTCGAGGATCAGCAGGTCGGGATCGGTGACCAGCGCCCGGGCGATGAGAAAGCGGCGCTTCATCCCCCCGGAGAGCCAGTCGAAGCGCGTATCCCGCTTCTCGTAGATGCCGACCTGTTTCAGGACCTCGTCGGCCCGCTCCCGCGCCTCGCTCGCGGGGATGCCGTGGTAGCCCGCCTTGTGCTCCAGCACCTCGCGGATGGGGAAGAACCGGTCGACGTTGAACTCCTGTGGGGCGAGGCCGATGCGGTCCCGGGCCTCCCGGTAGTCGGCCTCGACGTCGTGCCCGAACACCCGGGCCTCGCCGCCGCTCTTTCGCACGAGGCCGACGAGGACGTTGATGAACGTCGTCTTGCCCGCCCCGTTCGGCCCGAGGAGGCCGAAGAAACTCCCCTCGGGCACCGAGAGCGAGACGCCGTCGAGCGCCGTCACGTCGCCGTATCGCTTCCGGAGGTCGTCGATCTCTATGGCGGCCACCATCTGATAGACCCCGGGCGCTGGACGGAATTAAGCCCCGTGGAGTGTCCGTGTGAGTTGATAACGCGGATCAAATTAAGGCTTAAAATTCATTAACGAATATTATCATTATCGATCATTAAGTTTATGGGCCTGCTCGCCATCCGATCGGGTGCAATGCACGTACGCGACCCTCCCACGGACGCGAGACGGACCGGCGGACGACCGACGAACGACACCAACCTGACATGGAACCCACGACCCAGCGACCCGACGACGACGAACTAGCCCAGCAAGCGCCCCTCGTTCCGGACCTCGGCCGTCGACGGCGGTCGGCGACGGACGGCGGTTCCCGCCGTCCGACGCGCCGCGTCCCCGTGACCGACCCGCCGACCCAGCGCACCTACGACGACGAGCAGGCACAGGAGGCGCCGCTCGTTCCGGACCTCGGCCGGCCCGAACCCGCGGGGGACGGCCGATGACGCCCGAGGACCTCGACACGGACACGATCACCCGCGACATCGACAACCCGGCGGCCGAGCGGTTCCGCGAGCGACTGGACGACCAGCAGTTCGTGTTCGCGCCGGGCATCTACCACGCCCTCGACGCCCGTCTCGCGGAGATGACGGGTCACGACGCCGTCTACATGAGCGGCTACTCGACCGTCCTCGGCCAGTTCGGATTTCCCGACCTGGAGATGGTGACGATGACGGAGATGGTCGAGAACGCAAAGCGGATCAGCGAGGCGACCACGCTCCCGGTGATCGCCGACTGTGACACCGGCTACGGGGGCATCCACAACGTCCGCCGCGCGGTGCGGGAGTACGAGAAGGCGGGCGTCGCCGCCGTCCACATCGAGGACCAGACGACGCCGAAGCGCTGTGGCCACATCGCGGGCAAACGGATCGTCTCCCGGGAGGACGCCGAAGCCCGCTTCCGGGCGGCCGTCGACGCGAAGCAGTGCGAGGACACCGTCGTCATCGCCCGAACGGACGCCTACGGCTCCGCCAACGGCGACTGGGAGGAACACCTCGAACGCGGGCGGATCTACGCCGACGCCGGCGTCGACCTCGTCTGGCCGGAGATGCCCGACCCGTCCCGCGAGGACGCCGAGCGGTACGCCGAGACCATCCACGAGACCCACCCCGACCTCGACCTCGCCTTCAACTACTCCTCCTCCTTCGCGTGGTCGGAGGAGGAGGACCCGCTGACCTTCGCCGAACTCGGCGACCTCGGGTACAAGTACATCTTCATCACCCTCTTCGGCCTGCACTCGGGCGCCCACGCCGTCTACGAGGACTTCCAGCGCCTCGCGCAGGACGACGAGGAGGCGCAGTTCGACCTCGAGGAGCGCTACCTGGGACACCCCACCGAGAGCCACCACGAACTCTCGTTCGTGAGCAAGTACCAGGACATCGAAGCTCAGTTCGACCCCGAGGCCCGCCAGCGGATGGAGGCCTCGGAGGGGTTCAGCGAGGACGAGAGCGACCCCATCTCCAGCGACGAGGGGGAGGAGACGCCCGAGACGCCCGCCAACGACGACTGAGCGGACCGCCCCCGGCCTTCACAGCAGGAAGGTGATCGCCCAGAACGTGACCATCCCGGCGGCGAGCGTCGCGAACATGTTCTCGGTGGTCCACGCCACGACGCCGGCGACGACGCCCGCGAGGAGGCGGGGATCGAGGAGCGTCGCGGTCACCGAGGGTCCGGGATCGACGAGCGACGGCGCGACCAGCGCCGCGAGCACCGCCGCCGGCACGAACCGGAGCGCCCGCTCCAGTCGCGGCGGCATCCCGTCGACCCACCCGAGCAGGTAGATGAACGAGTACCGGATGACGAAGGTGAGGAGGCCGACGACGATGACGACCGCCCAGATCGAGAGCGGGCCGTAGGACGTCGTCGTCATGCGACCCTCCCGTCGGCGGCGACGCCCGCGACGACGCCCGCGAGCGCGCCGCCGAGCAGTCCGAGGTTCAGCGGCCACCCCGATCCGACGACCGCGACGCTCCCCCCGACGAGCGCCGCGACGGCACGGGGCCGATCCGACAGTTCGGAGACGAGCATGGAGAGAAAGACCAGCGGCACCGCGAAGGAGACACCCCAGCTCTCGGGGACCCCCGCGCCGAGGACGACCCCGGCGAGGGTCGCGGCCTGCCAGACGGCCCAGATGGCCCCAGCGGCGCCGAGGTAGTACCACCGACGGTCGGTCACGCCGTCGACCCCCGGCCCCTCGCCGGCTTCCGAGGACCCGCGCTCCTCGCCCTCCGTGAACTTCGCGATGGCCAGCGCGTAGGACAGGTCAGTCAGCAGGTAGGCACACACCATCTCCCACCGCCGCCGGAAGGACTCGAAGTAGGGGGCGATGGAGGCCGAGTACATGCTCATCCGCAGGTTGATGACGACCGCGGTGAGGACGACCACGGCGAGGGAGGCGTCGCGGGCGAGGAGGTCGATGGCGGCGAGTTGCGAGGCGCCGGCGAACACGACGACGGACAGGCCGACGGCCTGGGCGGGCGAGAGGCCGGCCTCGACGGCGGCGACGCCGGCGACGAGGCCGAAGGGCGTCACGCCGAGGAGGAGGGGCGCCGCCGCCCGGACGCCGGCGCGGAGGTCGTCGGGAACGTCGAACATACCACCCCGTGGATCGGGCACCCGCAACGACCTTTCGGTTCCCGGCGGCGTCACCGACCGATGACGACGGCCTCGCGGATCTCCAGTGCCGTCTCGAACTCCTCGCGGCGGCCGGTGTCGGAGCCGATCCGCCGGAGCTGTTCGGCGTGGGTCCGCGCCACCGCGTCGATCCCCCGGCGGTCGAGGCCGAGCCGGTCGCCGACGTCCTCCCAGTGGTCCGTCGGGACGAGAAACACCTCGCGGCCGTCGCCGTCGGCCACCCGCTCGAACTCGCGGCGGTAGGTGTCCAGCCGCCCGCGGAGGTCGGCCTGGACGGTCTCCAGCAGATCGGAGAGCCGGCCGGGGCCGACGCTCGCCTTCGCGGACGCGAGCATGAACACCTGCCCGTCGATGGGGGAGTTCGACGCGCCGGACACGTCAGCCACCCGCGCGCATCGCCTTCTGTGCGAACTTCTCGATGAGCGGATCGAGCGTCTCCGGATCGCCCTCGAACACGAAGTCGATCTGCGTCAACGACACCGACGGCCCGACGCCGACGGTCTGTTCGGAGAGGTCGGCCGCCCAGTCGTCGCCCTCGACCCGGTCGTCGGCCACCTGCTCCCCGCCGAGGGTTTCGAGGTACTGGATCGCCAGTCGCTTGGAGATGCCGCGGAAGGAGCGCTCCCGGCGCACCCAGTCGTCGGTCATGCGCCCCCGGCGACCGGCGGGAACACCGACAGAGTGTCGCCGTCCTCCAGGGTCGTCTCGGTGCCCTCCATGTGGAGCACCTCCCGGCCGTTTTTCAGAATGTTGAGGTTCGGCTGCAGGTCGCCCTCGTCGTCGATCAGCTTGCCTTCGAGGCCGTCGTACGCCGATTCCAGCGTCAGGAGCACTTCGCCGACGGTCGCGCCGTCCTCGAACTCGCGTTCGAGGGTCTTCTGGCCGACCGCCTCGCGGAACGTTGCGAAAAACCGCAGTTCCAGATCCATGTCAGGCGTTGGGAGCGCGCGCCTAAAAAGTCACGTGACACGGTGCGTCGCCGTCGCCCTACCGGTCGCGCAGGCGGATGCCGTCCTCGACGGTCCGGTAGTTGCGCTCGCGGTCGATGCGCTCGGCCACCCAGCCGACCTCCTGAATCTGCATGATGAGGTCGGCCTGGAGGTTCCGCCACGCGATGGCGTAGATGGGCGACTGCCCCCACGCGCGGAGTTCGGGGACGAAGTCGTCGTACTGTTCGAGCTGGTCCTCCAGGCGTTCGAGGGCGCTGACGACGCCCTGTGCGGCCTCGCGCTCGTCGTCCGCGGAGTCGACGGCCTCGTTGAGCCGGGCTTCGAGCCCCGCGACCGCCCGCTGCATGTCCTGTCGGGCCGCGTCGTCGTCCTCGGGGAGCGAGTCGAGAATCTGCCGGGGAACGCCAAGGTCGAATTCGTCCATACCGTCGGGTGGCCCGCGAGGTGTAAAAGGCTCCCGGGAGCGGGCCGGTGAGGGCGATACCGCCCGAGACGAACGGTCCCGCCGCCACGCCCGACAGGCCGACCCTGTCGCCGGCTACGCTCCCGTTAGCCGGTCGGTACGGGACGTGTACCCATGGTTCGTCCTGACGTAGGTGGCGGCGCCCCCCGAGGGTTCCCATGACACACACCGATCCACGGCCCGACGACGACACCGGCGTCGACTGCGAGGCGTTCCGCCACCCGAACGGGTGGTTCCTGATCCGCGAAATCGACAGCGACGAGGGCTGGCTCTGCACCGACCGGCCGGTGGACGTCGAACGGTAGGCGCCGCTACACCGCCGCCAGCGCCGCTTCGAAGCCGCGCAACAGCCCCGCGCCGTCGGTCCCGTCGAGGTCGGGGAGCGTCGCCCGCTCGGGGTGGGGCATCATCACCGCCACCGTCTCCCGGTCGCCGAGGACGCCGGCCACCGACCCCCGCGAGCCGTTGGGGTTGGCGTCGTCGGTGACGGTCCCGTCGGCGTCGCAGTACCGCAGGAGGATCCGGTCCTCGTCGACGAGGCGGTCGTACGTCTCGTCGTCGGCCTCGAAGCGGCCCTCGCCGTGGGCGATGGGCAGTTCCAGCACGTCGCCCTCGTCGTACGCGCGGGTCCACGGGGTGTCGGCGTTCTCGACGCGGACGTGGACGCGCTCACACTGGAAGCGGGCGCTCCGGTTGACCGTGAACGCACCGGGCGTGAGGCCGGCCTCGCACCCGATCTGGGCGCCGTTGCAGACGCCGAGGACGGGCACCCCCTCGCTCGCCGCCTCCCGCACCGCCGCCACGACGGGGGTTCGCGCGGCCATGACGCCCGCGCGGAGGTAGTCGCCGTACGAGAAGCCGCCGGGGAGCATCACGCCCGTGGCGTCGTCGGGCAGGCCGTCCTCGTACCAGACGCGCTCGGCGTCGATGCCGAGGTGGGAGAGCGCGCGCACCGAGTCGCGGTCGCAGTTGCTCCCGCCGAACTGGATCACCGCGACCGTCATCGGTCCGCGACCTCGACCTCGTAGTCGTGGATGGTCGGGTTCGCCAGCAGGCGCTCGGCCATCTCGTCGGCGCGGTCGGCGGCCTCCTCCGCCGACGCCGCGTCGAGGTCGATCTCGAACCGGTCGGCAGACCGGAGGTCGTCGAGTTCGAACCCGAGTCGTTCGAGCGCGCGCTGGGTCGTCTCGGCCTCGGGATCGAGGACGCCCCGCTTGAGTCGCACCGTGACCGTCGCGGTGTATGCCGTCATCGCTCGACCGTCGGTGGCCGGGCGCAAAAGCCGTTTTGGAGTCGTCGCCGCGGGCTACAGGTCGCGAACCGCGTCGACCGCCGCGTCGACGTCCGGCGCGTCGAACCACGCCGTCCCGGTGTAGGCGTTGGCGCCCGCCGCGTACAGGTCGGCGACCGCCGCGATCACGTCGGCCGGGAGCGGGTCCGGATCCACGTCACAGAGCGTCCGCCAGTCGGCGACCCCCCGTCGGTCCGCCGCGGCCTTCGCCTCGCTCACCGCCTCGACCCACTCCGGGTGGGCGCGCTTGTAGTACTGGCGCACCACCTCCTTGGACACCTCCTGGCCCCGGTAGGCGAAGCGGTTCTCGTCGAACGTGCCGACCACGTCCGCCACCCGGATCTCGCCGTCGACGTAGCAACACTCGATCTTGCCGTCCTCGTGGACGAACCCCGCCTCGGCCGCCCGCTCGGTGACGACGCGGTTCACCGCCCGCGCCAGGTCGTCCAGCGCGTCGAGGTCGGCGGCGCCCGCGATCCGCTCGGCCTCCGCCCGGTCGAGGTAGCGATCCTGCTCCTCGTACTTCGTCGAGAACTCGACGACCGGGTCGGGCAGGTCGACCGGGTCGTCGGGCCACTCGTCGGCGTCGAGGCCGTAGTCGCGCGGCGCCCCCCGCGACCGGAGGCTCGACCCGACGGGCACCGTGTTCCGGAAGACGACCTCCAGCGGGATCAGGTAGTTCCCCCCCGCCGCCCCGTGGAAGGCGTCGTAGTCGTAGGCGCCGTCCGCGAAGGGCAGGTCGGGCACCTGCACGAGTTCGATGGCGAGTTCGCGCGGCGCCTCGTCGGCGTCGGCCAGCGGGGACGCGTCCGGCCCGACGCCGCGGTAGTGGGTCGGGACGCCAGCCTCCTCCAGCAGTTCGAAGTTGAACGCGCCCATCGTACAGAGGCTCCGCCCCTTCTCCGGGATGGTGTCGGGCATCGGCCCCCAGTCGAAGACGGAGTAGTCGTCGGTGAAGGCGAAGCGCCCGCGACCCGTCGCCGTCGCCGTGGGCTCGCGCTCGACGCGGAACTCCTTGACGCTCGTCATGGTGAGGGTCGCGCGCGCCGCCGGCAAGAACCTTTCCGGTTCCGACCCGGGAGGCTTTGGGTCTCGCGGCCCTCCGGACGGCCGTGCCGACCGCCCCGTCGCCCGCGCCCGTCCCCGAGGAGTCGGACGCGGAGCCCATCGACCTCGACCCCGGAGTGGCGGCCGACCTCCGGCGCCTCCGGGACCTGAGTCACCTCCTCGACGACTCCATCCGGATCCCGGGGACGACCCGGCGGATCGGCGTCGAACCCCTGATCGGCCTCCTGCCCGTCGTCGGCGACGCCGTCGGCGCCGCCCTCTCGGCGTACGTCCTGAGCGTCGCCGTCCGCACCGGCGTCCCCCGGGCGACGCTGGCGCGGATCGCCCTCGTCCTCTGGATCGACGCGACGGTCGGCGCCGTGCCGGTTCTGGGCGACCTCTTCGACGCGTACTGGAAGGCCAACAGGCGGAGCGTGCGGTTGCTCGACGCCCGGATCGCGGATCCGTCCTCGGCGGCGGCCGACCGGCGGTACCTGTGGTGGACCGGCGTCGCGGTCGCCGCGCTCGGCGCCGCGACCCTCGGCGGTCTCGTCGCCCTGGGCTGGTGGCTCGTCGGCGCCGTGTGAATGGTAACTTAATTACGCCCGCCGCTCCCTTCGTGGATATGACGCTCCTGGACGACGCGCGCCGACTCGCGTCGACCGGTCCGGTGTGTGACGCGTGTCTGGGGCGCGTCTTCGCCGACCGGAGCTTCGGGCTGACCAACGCCGAACGCGGCCGCTCCCTGCGCGTCGCCGTCGCCCTCGACGACGACGACGACTTCGACCCCGTCGAGACGGCGGACTGCTGGGTGTGCGAGGGCCGGTGTGACGAGTTCGACGACTGGGCGGAACGCGCCGCCGACGCCGTCGAGTCCGTCGAGTTCGACACCTACCAGGTCGGCACCCGGACGCCGCCGCTGATCGAAGAGAACGAGCGCCTGCTCCGCGAGGAGGTCGGGGCCGACCCCGAGGCGGGCGAGCCGTTCAAGATGGAGTTCAACCGCGAGGTGGGTAAGCGGATCGGCCGCCTCACCGACGCCGAGGTGGACTTCGAGCGACCGCACGTGCAGTTCGTCCTCGACGTGGCGGGCGACCGCGTCGAGACCACGATCAACTCCGCGTTCGTCTACGGCCGGTACCGCAAACTCGAACGCGACATCCCCCAGACGGAGTGGCCCTGCCGCGAGTGCGACGGGAGCGGCCGGCAGGGACGCGAGCCCTGCGAGCACTGCGACGGGACGGGCTACCTCTACGACCGGAGCGTCGAGGGGCTGATCGCCCCCGTCGTCGAGGACGTGATGGACGGGGTCGACGCCCTGTTTCACGGCGCCGGTCGCGAGGACGTCGACGCCCGGATGCTCGGGACCGGGCGACCCTTCGTCGTCGAGGTGAAGGAGCCGCGTCGCCGCCGGGTCGACGTCGACCGTCTGGAGGCGGACGTCAACGCCTTCGCCGACGGCGCCGTCGAGGTGACCGGCCTCCGACTGGCCACCTACGGGATGGTCGAGCGGGTGAAGGAACTCGACGCGAGCAAGACCTACCGCGCGGCCGTCGAGTTCGACGGCCCGGTCGACGCCGACGCCCTCGCCGCGGCCCTCGACGAACTCGACGGGGCGACGGTCGAGCAGTACACCCCCCAGCGGGTCGACCACCGGCGGGCGAACCTGACCCGGACCCGCGAGGTGTACGAAGCGACCGGCGAACTCGACGACCCCCGGCACGCCACCGTCGAGATTCACGGCGCCGGCGGGCTCTACATCAAGGAACTCGTCTCCGGCGACGGCGACCGGACGGAGCCGAGTCTGGCCGGACTGCTGGGTGTCGGCGCCCGCGTCACCGACCTCGACGTGCTGGCCGTCGAGGGCGAGGCCGAACCCTTCGAGGACGAGGACTACTTCCTGTAGGCGCTGCGTACATAGGCGTCGGGCACCTACGGGAGGGCATGACCGACGACCGCGCCACCGCGACGCTCGCGGGCGGCTGTTTCTGGTGTCTCGAAGCGCCGTTCGAGGAACTCGCCGGCGTCCACGCCGTCACCTCCGGCTACTGCGGCGGCGACGTCCCGGACCCCACCTACGAGGAGGTGTGTTCGGGGACGACCGGCCACGCCGAGGCGGTGCAGGTCGAGTACGACCCCGACGTGGTGAGCTACGCGGACCTGCTGGAGGTGTTTTTCGCCCTCCACGACCCGACGACGACGGACCGCCAGGGGCCGGACGTCGGCTCGCAGTACCGCTCGGCCGTCTTCTACCACGACGAGGAGCAGCGAGCGACCGCCGAGGCGACCATCGAGCGCCTGGCCGACGACTACGACGACCCCATCGTCACCGAAGTCGAGCCCCTGGAGACGTTCTACCCGGCCGAGGACTACCACCAGGACTACTACGCGAACAACCCCCAGCGGGCGTACTGCCAGGTGCAGATCCGCCCCAAACTCCGGACGGTCCGCGAGCGGTTCGCCGACCGCGTGGCGGAGTAGGTCGCCGACCGCGTGGAGGTGTGATCCCCGTCAAAAACGTTAATTTATTGACTATATGGCGCCACGGTCGGAACGGGGGGATAGGTGCCTCTGACACGACGGGATCGACTCCCGCAAGCGTCCCCTCACGACGCCGGCGGTGGTGGCGGTCTCTCCTGCGCCGCCACCGCTTCCGGTCGCCCGTGCTACCGTCGCTCGGTTCGTGAGCCCGCAGCGTCGGGACGGCGAGCGGTGCCGGCCGTCGTGGCCGTACCGAACGGCGTGTTGGCTCTGACGGTTCAGCCGCCGAGCGTCGCGAACGCGAACACGAGCGCGAGGTAGCCGACGACGACGACCACCGCCGCCACCGGAACGGTCGAGAGGAAGTCGTGGCTGCCGTTGTTGCCGTCGACCTCTCCCGACTCCACCGCCTCGACGTCGACGGTTCCGGACTCGATGGCCGCCGCCGAGGGCATCACCTCCGGGAGGCCCTTGCGTCTCGCGTCCACCTTGTTGAGCACGACCACCGCGACGGCGGTGAGGACGAAGGCGAGGGGCAGGGCGACGTAGGGCGACTGCAGGCCGACCCCGTAGAGGAGGAGGACGACGACGGTGACCCCGGCGGCCGTCCCCGCGAACGGGACCTGCGTGTTGACGTGGTCGATGTGGTCCGAGCCGGCGAAGATGGAGGACATGACCGTGGTGTCGCTGATCGGCGAACTGTGATCCCCCCAGATGGCGCCGCCGAACAGCACGCCGATCAGCACCGGGAGGATGGAGGGGCCGACCAGTTCGTAGCCCAGCGGGATGGCCAGCGGCGTCAGAATGGCCATCGTCCCCCAGGAGGTACCCGTCGTGAACGCGATCAGCATGGCGGCGACGAAGACGATGAGCGGCAGGAAGCTCCCGGGGAGACCGCTCCCGACCATCGTGTCGACGATGAACTGCGCCGTCCCCACCCGCTCGGCCGCGAGGCCGATGGACCACGCGAGGACGATGATCGCGATGGCGATGTTCATCGTCTTGAAGCCGTCGATGATCGTCTCGCTCGCCGTTTCGAGGTCCATCGTCCGGAACCCGAGCGCGCCGACGAAGCCGGTCAGCATGAACGCGAAGGCCCCGTACAGCAGGCCGAGCGCCACGTCGGTCTCCTGGAACGCGGTGGCGATATCGACGTCGGGCTGGTAGCCGCCGCCGAGCCACCACATCGAGACGAGGCCCACGACGAGCAGGACGAGGATGGGCACGAAGAAGTTCACGAGCGTGGGGTTCTTCTCGCTCGGTTCGCCGACGTCCTGGGACACGTCCGAGAGCGGCGTCGCGTCCTCGCGGATGGTCCGTCCCGTCTTCCGGGCGCGCCACTCCGCGTCGAGCATCGGGCCGAAGAACCGCTGGGTGATCGCGATGAACCCGACCATGAAGAAGGCCATGAAGCAGTAGATGTTCCACGGGATGCTCTGCAGGAACAGGCCGAAGGCGGTCGTGCCGAGTTCCGAGAGGGTGACATCGAGAGCACCGAAGCCGGCGATCACCATCGACACCTGGTAGCCGATCCAGTTCGAGACGGGGCCGAACGTCGTCACCGGCGACGTCGTCGAGTCGAGGACGTAGGCGTGCATCTCCCGCGAGGAGCGGTTCTCCTGGGAGAGCTCCCGCGTCGCGTTCCCCGTGACGACGGTGCTGGTGTAGGAGTCGAAGAAGATGAACACGCCGATGAGCCAGGTGAGGATCTGTGATTCGCGGGCGCTGTCCACCCGGTCGCCGATCCAGCGCTCCAGCGCCAGGATCCCGCCCGAGCGGTAGATGAAGGCGGCCCCCGCCCCCATGAACATGATCAGGAGGATGAACTTCGTGTCGAACGGCGACCGGACCACCTCCACGAGCCAATCCATCGTGAGCGCCGTGGCCGCGATGGGGTTCCAGCCGGCGACGATCAGTGCCCCGACCCACACGCCGGCGAACAGCGACACGAGCACCTGTCGCGTGGTCATCGCGAGCACGATCGCCAGCAACGGCGGCGCGAGCGCGAGTGCTCCGTACGTGGTAGCCATGCGCCGTCGAGATAGTCCAGTTTCTGAAATAAAGTTTGGGGTGTGTTCTCACGTGTCGAGACGACGGCCGGCGAGCGCGCCGGGACGAGCGGGTCGCGGCCCAACGCTTATCCGTTCGGGTCCGTTCGATTCGTGGGGATTCAGCATGTGCCACCACCACACGCCGATCGAACTGCTCGCGGAGCGCCGGACGAGCGAGGCCGACGAGGACGAGGCGGACGCGGCCGCGACGCCGACGCTGACGCCGCCGGCGGACGACTGACCGACCCAAACGGCTTTGACGCCGTCCGTCCACCCCCCGGTATGGTGATCGGTGCCGACGAGGCGGGGAAGGGACCGGTGCTCGGGCCGATGGTCGCGGCGGCGGTCCGGGCGCCGGCCGACGCGATTCCACCGGGGGTGGACGACTCGAAGCGACTGACGGCCGACCGGCGGGCCGACCTGGCGGCCGCCCTCCGTGCCGACGACGCCGTGGCCGTGGGCGTCGGCGTCGTGACGCCCGCCCGCATCGACGACCCCGAGACGGACATGAACGGCCTGACCGTCGCCGCCCAGGCCGAGGCGGTCGGGGCGGTGGCCGGAGACGACGACGCCGTCGTCGTCGACGCGGGCGACGTCGACGCCGACCGCTTCGGCCGGCGCGTCCGGGACGCCCTCGACGCCGACGTGGGGATGCGCGCCGAACACCGCGCGGACGAGCGCCACGCCCACGTCGCGGCGGCGAGCGTCGTCGCCAAGGTGGAGCGGGACGCCCGGATCGAGGCGCTGACCGACGCGTACGGCGACGTCGGCAGCGGCTACCCGAGCGACGACCGCACGCGGCGGTTTCTGGCCGACTACGTCGACGAACACGGCCACCTGCCGGCGTGTGCCCGCGCGTCGTGGGCGACGTGCGACGACGTGCTCGCGGCGGCCGAGCAGTCGTCGCTGGCGGACTTCTGAGAGGAGGGCGGGTCGGCCTACCGCGTCAGCAGCGCCCGCAGGATGTCACCGTAGGCCGGCCGGGTGAGGAGGACGCCCACGACGACGCCGAGGATGGTGAAGATGGCGAAGCCCTGCAGGTCGCCGAGCGAGAGCACCGCGAGCGGACTCATGGCGATGATGGTCGTCGCAGCGGCCGCGCCGATGACCCAGAACGCCTTCCTGAACCGGGACTGGAAGACGCGGCGACTGTTCACGTCGCCCTCGGCCATCACCTCGTCGGCGATGATGATGAGGTCGTCCACCCCCGTCCCGATGACGGCGATGAACCCGGCGATCACCGAGAGGTCGAGCGGGTAGCCGATGCCGGCCGCGAAGCCGAGCAGGATCACCACCTCAGAGAGCGCGGTGACGATCATCGGCACCGCCACCTCGGCGGCGCCGTAGCGCAGGAAGACGACGCCCGCGACGGCGAAGACGGCGATGATCCCCGTCAGCAGCGAGTCCGTGCGGAACTCCGCCCCCTGACTCGGCGCGATGTACGACGAGGTGCCCTCGCCGTCCGGGCCGATGTCGAGGGAAGCGGGGAGCGCGCCGGCGCGCAGGTTGATCGCGACCTCTCGGGCCTCGCTGAAGTTCCGCGTCTGGAGGACGAACCGGGGGTCCTGTGCCCAGTCGCCGGACCGCATGTCGCTCGCCAGCCCCGGACTCATGCCGAAGGAGTTGACGACCTGTCCGTCGACGATCAGGAGCAGGCACGCGTCGGTGCCGTTCGGCGAGGTGGCGTAGCTACACCGCGTGCCGCCCCGCTGGGCGAGTCCCGTCTGGATCATCCGCTCCTGGAACTGCGGGGCCACGCTCTCCCGAACCACGACCGGGACGTTGGGCAACTGGCCCTCGCCGCCCTGCTGGGCGTTCCCGATGCTCTGGAAGTCGTTCCGTTCCAGTACGGTCGTCTGCTGGTAGGTGCCGTTGTCCGTCGGGTAGTAGGTGTCGACGCGGACGTTCCCGCGCTGGTTCACCAGGTCCACGACCTCCTGGCGGCTCTCGTCGGGCACCTCGATGAGGATGTAGTACTCGCCCGTCGGGGTGGTGATCTGCTGGACCGTTCCGCCGGAGAGCCCCGCCT
Source organism: Haloplanus sp. GDY1 (assembly GCF_023703775.1). NCBI lineage: Archaea > Methanobacteriati > Methanobacteriota > Halobacteria > Halobacteriales > Haloferacaceae > Haloplanus > Haloplanus halophilus. The sequence continues at coordinate 1,860,729 of NZ_CP098514.1, forward strand.
CGTTGATCTTGTTCGAGAGGATGTCGATGGTCTGTTGTCGCGTCGCCTCGGTGACGCCCTCGCGGGTCGTCCCGTAGGCGTAGCCCGCGGCGTCGAGGGCGTTCCCGAGTTCCTGGGACGTGACGCCGCTGGCGGTCACCTCGACCGTCCCGGCGGTCTGGGTCTGCCGCCGAACGGTCACGTCGGCGACGGTCACGTTCTCCAGTTGCGTCGCCACGTTGCGTTCGACCTCGGGCGGGTCGGTGCCGTCGAACTCGACCTCCTCGGCGGTGACGCCGACCAGCGGAGCGCGGATGCGGGTCCCACCCGAGAGCTGGAGGCCGTACTGGAGGTTGGTCACGCCGCTACTCGCCAGCCCCGGCGCGTCGGTGCCGTCGTCCGCCGCCATCGTCGGCGAGAACAGCGCGAAGAGGCTCGCACAGAGGACGACCACGAGCAGGATGACCCGCCAGTTGTCACGGATCGCCCCCATCAGTTACCCACCCCCTCGTACTTGTACCAGCGCAGCAGGCTGAGGTTGAGCATGTAGGTGTTCATCAGGTCGGTCGCGAGACCGAAGACGAGGACCGTCCCGATGGCGGCGAGCAGCTGGATTCCGAACAGCGTCGCCACGACGGTCATGACGGCCATCGCGGCAAGCGACGTGAGCGTCATGGTCACGCCGGTCCGCATGGCGCGGTGGGTCGACTCGTAGAACCCGCCCGACCGTCTGAGGATGTGGTTGTTGAGCAGGATGTCGGAGTCGACGCTGTACCCGATGATCATCAGGAGGGCGGCGACGGTGCCGAGCGTGAGTTCGATGCCGAGGACGTTCATCAGCGCCACCGGGATCACGATGTCGGAGAAGGCGGAGACGACCACGGCGATGGAGGGGACGAACGTCCGGAACATCAGGAAGACCAGGGCGCTCATCCCGAAGAAGGCGAAGGCGACGCCGCCGAGCGCGAGCTGCTGGGTGCGCGACCCGAAGTTCGCGGAGACCGTGTAGCTCGACTCCACGTCGAATCCCGCCGCCCGCGCCTGCTCCTCGAGCGTCGACACCCCCGCCTCGTCGGTCTGGAAGGTCAGGATGTACGTGTCGTCGGTGGGCACGCTCCGGATCGATTCGGGATCCGGATCGAACGCCTGCTGGATGCGTTCGCGTGCCTGGCCGTCCGGTGCGTCGACCGCGACGCGTATCTCCGCGCCGCCGGTGAAATCGAGGCCTGGATCGACAGGCGCGCCGGTCGCGACGTACCACCCCGAGATGATCAGGAGGGCGACGGCGAGTATCGCGAGGGGTACGGCGGCGAGCTGGCGATTCGTGTACCGGGTGTAGTCCACCTCCGGTACTTCGAACGCTACCATGCCCGCCGGTCCAGCCCGACGCCTACTAAGCCTTCTTATGTCCGTCGGGGGGCGCTCGCTCCGCGGGGCCGCCGCACCGACACGCCCATTATCGGCCCCGTCGACCGGCATCCCATGGGCCTCGTCGCCGAATACGAACTCCCTTGCGAGGGGTTGCCACTCGTCGACGTCGCCGCGGCCGTCCCGAACGCGACGCTCGAGGTGGAGATCCAGTTCAACCACGGCGACCGACCCCCGTTTCTCGTCCACGCGACGCACGAGTCGCCGTCCGCGGTGGAGCGCGCCCTCGCCTCCTCGCCGTTCGTGGACCGGTACGTCCGCGTCGGCCGGGCGGGCGAGACGTGCCGGTACAAGGTCAGGCCGGCCGTCGGGATGGAGGCACAACTCGGGGCCCACCTCGACGACCTGGACGACCTCCGGGCGCTGGCGAGGGCGGACGCCATCGTCGAGCGCATCCGCGTCACGCCGACGGGGTGGACCCAGTCGACCTGGTTCGCCGACCGGGCGGCTTTCGACGAGTTCCGGCGCTTCTGGACCAGAAACGACGGGTTCCGCCTGCGCCGGCTCACGCGTGACGGCGACCCCGAGGCGCCGGGCGACGGGTTGACCGACCCGCAGCGCGAGGCGCTCCGGGCCGCCTACGGGATGGGCTACTTCGAGATTCCGCGCGACGCCTCGCTCGACGACGTGGCGGCGGAACTCGGGATCACCGCCTCGGCGCTCTCGGAACGGCTGCGGCGCGCCCAGACTCACCTCGTCGAGACGACCGTCGCGCCGACGTGGCCACCCCTTCCGGATAAAGGACGCCACGACTGAGAGTGGGACTTTCCGGGGGCGGTCACCCACCTCCGGCCGGTCATGCGAACCGTAACGTCGGCCGACGGCACGCGCATCGCGTACGAACGACACGGCGACGGACGGCCGCTGCTCCTCCTCCACGGTGGGCTGACTCGGCGGTACTGGGACCCGGTCGTCCCCGAGTTCGCGGACGACTACGCGGTCTTCACGCCGGACCGCCGCGGCCGCGGGGAGAGCGGCGACCGCGAGGCGTACGGCATCGATCGCGAGGTGGCGGACGTCCGGGCGCTGATCGACGCGGTCGAGGGTGAGCCGGTGCTGTTCGGGCACTCCTTCGGCGGCCGCATGGCCGTCGAGGCCGCCCGCGTCGAACCCGTGGCGGGGGTCGTGGCCTACGAGCCCGCCTACCTCGTCGACGAGTACCGGAAGGAGGCCGACCTGGCGGCCCGGATGGCGGCGCGACTCGACGCCGGCGAGCCCCGCGAGGCGGCACGACTCCACGTCCGCGAGGTGATCCACGGCGGGGAGATCGACGACCTGGACGCGTGGCTCGACGGGTGGCCGCCCTGGCCCGCCCCGGTGGAACACGTCGAGAACACGCTTCGGATGAACCGCGCCATCGAGGAGCAACCGCTCCCCGACTCGCTCGACGTCGGCGCGCCGACGCTCCTCCTGACCGGGAGCGAGGGACCCGAACACCTCCGTGAGAGCGTCCGTGCGGTCAACGAGGCCCTCCCGAGCGGCCGTCTCGTCGAGTTCGAGGGCATCGGTCACGGCGGGCCGGCGGAATCCCCCGAGCGCGTCGCCGCCACCGTGCGGCGCTTCCTGGCCGAGGTGGCGCCGCCGCGGACGGGTTAGGGGAGATAGCGCACAGAGACCACGCCCGGTTCCGACCGCACGACCACCCGGGCGACGCCGAGGCGGGCCGCACGCGACCGGAGGCCCTCCTCGTCGTCGAGGACGTCCGCGACGGCGGCGTCCGTCTCCCCCTCGGACACCGTGAGGACGTGGAGTTCGCCCGTCCCCGCGCGCTCGCGTCGGGTGAGTTCGCCGACCGCCTGCTCGCCGGCGATTTCGCGGGCGAGCGTCGTCGGCGCCTCCGCGCTCTCCTCGACGCTGATCGTCCAGCGCTCCGTCACCTCATCCAGCCGCCACGCCACCTCCAGCGGCGGTTCCGGGACGACCGTTCCCTCGATGGCCTCGCCGACCGTCACGTCCGGGTTCGTCGCCAGCGTGTGGACCTGCCCGTCGTCGACGTCGGTCAGGACGGCCGCGTCGCCGTCGGCGGCCGTCACGAGGAAGGTCCCCGTCTTCTCGTCGGTCATGTGCGGGGGTAGGCGGTCGACGGGTTTCGGCGTTTCGTCACGGCGGGAGGTCTATGTCGGTCGCGGGTCGACTGCGACGCGATGCTTCCGCTCTGGCGGGTGACGCGCAACCGCTTCGGCAAACGGCTCCACGCTCGCCTCGACGACGCGGGCGTCACGGTGAGTCGCCTCGACGAGTACCGGGCGCCCGTCCCCGCGGGCTACGAGGCGTCGTCGCCCGACGGCGCCTCGATACGGCCGGCCGACCCCGCCGCAGTCCCCGAGTCCGTGCCGACCGACGAACTCGTCGACGGCGAGACGGCCCTCGTCGCCGCCGACGGTGGCGTCGTCGGCTACCTGTTCGTGAGCGTCGACGCGACGGTACCGGTGCCGGAACTCGGAACCGAACTGGCGTTCGACGGCGGCTACGTCCGGCGGCTCTACGTCGACCCGGACCACCGCCGCCGTGGCATCGCCACGGGCCTCGTCGACGCCGCGAAGGCCCACGCCGCCGACCGGGGGGCGGACGACGCCGCCGCGCTCGTCGCCGTCGACAATCGCCCCTCGCAGTGGACCTTCGAGGCCCAGGGCTTCAGGCGGGTGGCCCGCCACGCCTACGACCGCCTGTGGGGCCTAGAACGGCGACGACGACGCCCGCTTCCCGACGGCAACTGAGAGATATATACCGGGAGGTGAGTATATATTTGACTTTATATTATACATTTGTTCCCTAAAATTTAATCCGTAGCCGCTACACCGTGGGGGTAGAGGCGCAATGACGGACAAGGGGCTCTCCACGATACGGGGTGTGATCGACGGACTCGACGGGCGGGCGACCCGGATGATCGAATCCTCGCGCGACGGCAACATGGTCGCGCGGCTCGGCGGCGCCGACTGGCTGAGTCTCGGGGCGCTGTTCTGTGCCTGGGTCGGCGGCGTCCTGTTCCTGCGCGGCGAGCCGAACTGGGCGATCCTGGCGACGCTCGCGGGGTTCGGCTTCGACAAACTCGACGGGTTCTACGCGCGGTGGACCGGCGAAAGCTCCCGGTTCGGCCGGGGAATCGACTCCTTCATCGACGTGTTCGTCTACCTCGTCTCCGGCGCGTTGCTCTATCACTACACGATGGCGCCACACCCGGTCGCGAGCGTGGTCGTCGGCTTCGTCCTCCTGATGTTCGGCGGCCTGCGGCTGGTTCGCCACACGGCCGAGGGGTTCGGCTCCGAGGACGATACGAGCTACTACGTCGGCACCACCGTCGTCCACACCAACGTGGTCGTCCTGGCGAACTACTTCCTGATCAGGCTCGTCGATCCGTGGAACGGCTGGCTCGCCGGCCTCTCGATCCTCCTCGTCTGCCCGCTGATGACCTCCCAGTATCACGCGTACAAGACCGACGTGGGACACTGGCTGGTGGCCGGGTTCGGCGCCGTCGCCGTCGCCCTCTGTCTCGCCATCGAGTTCGGCGCGATATGACCGACGCGGTCAGGTTCGACCCGCACGTCCACTCGACGGCCTCCTACGACGCCGACGCGACGGTCGACCGCCTGCTCGACCGCGCGGCGAGCGTCGGACTGGACGCCCTCGCCGTCACCGACCACGACGCCATCGAGGCGTCGCTCCGGGCGGTCGAGCGCGCCCCCGACTACGGCCTCGTGGCGGTACCCGGCGTCGAGGTGTCGACCGCCGACGGCCACCTCCTCGCCCTCGGCGTCGAGAGTCGGCCCGACCCCGGCCGGTCGCTCCCCGTCACCGTCGACGCCGTCCGCTCGCTGGGCGGGGTGAGCGTCGTCCCTCATCCCTTCCAGCGCTCGCGCCACGGCGCCCCGGCCTCGGCCATCGAGGACGCCGACCCCGACGCCGTCGAGGTGCACAACGCCCACACGCTCCTCGGCGTCCGCAACGGGCAGGCCCGCGCGTTCGCCCGCCGACACGGCGTCCCCGGCATCGGGGCGAGCGACGCCCACGAGGCGCCGCTGGTCGGTCGCGGGTACACCGAACTGACCGTCGACGACGCCGACCCACTCACCGCCGGAGCCGTCCTCGACGCCGTCCGCGCCGGGCGCACCACCGCCCGCGGACGCCGGACGACGGCCGGACAGTTCCTCCGGAAGTACCTCGTCAACGCGAGCCTGCTGGTGTGATCGACGACCCCTTCGCGTCCCCGGCGATGCGCCGGCGGGCGATCCGACGTGCACTCCTCGTCGTCGCGGCGCTCGCCGTCGGTGCCGTCCTGATCGGCCGGTTCGCCCCCTTTCTCGCCGATCCGGCGTGGATCCGCGGGACCGTCGAGCGCTTCGGCCCCCTCGCTCCCCTGGCGTTCGTCTGCCTGCAGGCGCTCCAGGTCGTCGCCGCGCCCATCCCGGGACAGGCGCTCGGCGGCGTCGGCGGCTACCTGTTCGGCACCTGGCCCGGTTTCGTCTACAGCATGGTCGGCGTCACCGTCGGAAGCGCCGTCGCGTTCGTCCTCGCGGAGCGGTACGGCCGCCCCTTCGTCGAGCGGACCTTCGACGCCGACGCGGTCGACCGGTTCGACGCCGTCGCCGACGACGTCGGACCGGTCGCCCTCTTCGCGCTCTTTCTCCTCCCCACCTTCCCCGACGACCTGCTCTGTGCGCTCGCGGGCGTCTCCACGATGCGCCTCCGGACGCTCCTCGCGCTCGTCGTGGTGGGGCGGGCGCCCTCCTTCGCGCTCGTCGCGTACGCGGGCGACAGCGCCGCGGCCGCCGAACCGCTCGCGGCCCTCACGGCCCTCGGCGGCGTCGCCCTGCTGACCGCCGCCGTCTACGCCGTCCGTGCCTACCGCACCGCCAGCGCCTAGCGAAACAGCCGGTGGCAGACCGGCACGAACAGCGCCGCGACCAGCGGCGGGACGACGCCCGCGACCTGCGGGAGGGCGTACAGCGCGGCGATCAGGGGCGCCAGCGCGCCGGTCGGCGTCGTCTGCTGGTCGGGGGGAACCGAGGCGACGAGGCCGACGTACAGCGACAGGACGAACACGTAGCCGGTCGCCGCGAGGGCGGCGTCGTAGGGACCCTCGCTGCCCCCTTCACGCCGGTGGCGACGCGCCACGAACAGGACGGGGGCGACGAGCGGGACGACCACGAACAGGCCGACGACCGCGAAGAAGGACCGCGAGAGCGTCAGCGTCCCGCCCCCGCCGGTCGTGTTCGCGATGACGGCCACGAGCGCGGTGACGAAGAGCAGGCCGACGGCGAGGGTCAGCAACCCGCCGAGGACGACGTAAGACCGGAACAGCCGCGAGTCGCTCGCCCGGAAGGCGTAGGGGAACGCGCCGACGACGCCGCCGTAGTCGTCTGCCATCGCCGGCCGTAGTGCTCGCGGCGAGTTAACGGGCGCGGTATCGCTCAGCGGCGCACGTACGCGGGGTCGTCGCCGCCGTCGACCCGTTCGGCGGCGTCAAGCAGGACCAGCCACGAGAGCAGGTCCGCGACGCGCTCCCGCCAGACCGACTCCCAGCGCGACGGGTTCGCGTGGCGCTCCCACGCGGGCACCGACTCGCGGACGGTCGCGAAGGCCTCCGCGGCCGTCAGCGGGTCGCCCCCCAGCGCGTCGTGGACGGCCTCGGCGGCGAACACCCGGTCGAGGAGGGCGGCGCGACAGCCCGCGACCGTCGCCTCCGTGTCCGTCCGCCGGAACCCCGAGGACGTCTCCTCGGCGAGTTCGAGGGCGCGGAGGAAGGTGAGCCACGTCCGCGCCGCGTCGCGGTCCGGAAGGTCGAGGCGGTCGAGCAGGCGGGCACAGCAGTCGTCCTCGGCGCCGGGGACCAGCGGGACCGCCGCCTGGGCGCGGGAGACGAACGCGAACGTCTCGGGCGCGGGGGGGACGGGTTTGAACTTCACAGCCCGAACGACTCGGCCAGCAGGTCGTGGTTCGTCGCCCCGAGCGCGTGGGTCGGGCCGTCGATCACGTCGACGGTCACCTGCGCGGGCGCGAACACGGACTCGGGCACCTCGTAGAAGTCCCAGTCGGCGTCCTCGAACACCTGCTCGAAGGGCGTGTCGTACTCGTCGGCGGCCGTCGAGGGCACCTCGTCGAACCGGTCGAAGTCCTCGCGGACCTGCAGGTACACCTGCCCGCCGTAGGCCAGCGCGTCGTTGGTCCGGCCCATCGCCACGTCCTCGTCGCGGCTGACGGGGGCGACGGGGGCGCTCCCGGCCGCCGACACCACGTCCGTCGGGTCGTAGCCGAGTTCGAACAGGCGAAAGAGCGCGAGTTCGGGCGCGCGTGCCGCGGCGCTGACGCTCCCGGCCATCGACCCCGTGGGGTAGGTGGGCAGGAACACGCCGCTGACCCCGACGCCCGCGCGGTCGGCCACCTGCTCGGCCGCCGCGTCGCCCGGCAGCGTCGCCGCCTCGACGGTCAGGACGGTGAGGTCGAACTCGTCGTAGTAGCCGACCGCCTCGAACTCACCCTCCTCGCCCACGAGCGCCCGCGCCGGTCCCGACCCGAGGCCCTCGACTCCCTCGGCGACGAGTTCCCACCCCGCCTTCTGCGAGCAGAGCAGCGCGAGCGCCGGCTTGTCGGTCGTCAGTTCCACGTGGGGGAACGGCGTGCCCGCCACCTCGTCCATCCGGGTCTGGACCGTCGCCAGCCCCGCGGTCTGAATCTCGGCGAGCAGCAGTCCGGCCTCCAGACCCCCCGCGGCCGCGACGCCGAAGTCGAGCACCGTCGCCCCCGAGTCGAGTTCCGTCACGTCGACGTTGAGTTCGCCGGCGAAGTCGATGGCTTCGTCGACCAGCTCGACGGCCATCCGATTGAGACTCTCCATGCGGTCGGCTTGGGCGCTATCGGTTAAATGGGTTGTCGGTGCCGCGCCGGTTCCGCTCGGGGATCCTCGGAGCGACGAACGACCACGATATCGTGATCGATAGCGACATGCTCGTATTAGGGCGGGATATTTCCTAGTATTGTTTCGATATTGTCCAAGAGTATAGACGTATGATCACACAACACTTTTGTCTCGCGAATGTCCACGGTTCTCCGGAACTGCAACTCATACGGGAGTTATATGGCCATGATTCTGACTATTCGGGGAGAGATACGCGGGAGAGCTAGGAGTTGTTGGCACCGTAGTGGCGGCTGGACGCGTCGGAGGGCGGGATGACCGATCCGGTACCCACGACGTGTATGCGCTGTGCGGTCGGGTGTGGACTGATCCAGCGGGGCGTCGACATCGGCTACGGCGTCGACGCCGTGCGCGGGAACGCGAACCACCCCGTGAACCGCGGGATGGCGTGTTCGCGTGGCATCGAGGAGACGGCCGACCCGGAGGGGGAGTGGCTCACGCGGCCGATGGTCCGCCGTGACGGCGACCTGCGGAAGACCACGTGGGACACGGCGCTGTTCGAGGCCCAGCGTGGACTCGGGGAGGCGATGGACGTCTCCCCCGACGCCGTCGCGGTCCTCGGGAGCGGCCAGCAGACCAACGAGGCGGCCTACGCCCTCGGCAAACTCGCCCGCGGCGGCATCGGCACGCGCTACTACGACGCCAACACCACGCTCTGCATGGCGAGTGCGGTGACCGCCTACTACGACGCCTTCGGCAGCGACGCGCCGCCGCCGACCTACGAGGACATCCCCGAGGCGACCAACCACGTGGTCTGGGGGGCGAACCCCGCGGTCGCCCACCCAGTCATGTGTCGCTGGATCACGGGCAGTGCCGACGAGGGCGGCGGCGAACTGACCGTCGTCGACCCCGTGCGGACGAAGACCGCCGGGGCGGCCGACCGCCACGTGCAGGTCGACCCGGGGCGTGACCTCGAACTCGCCCGCGCGGTCCTCGCGCGGGTCGTCGAGACGGGCGGCGTCGACGAGGCGTTCGTCGCGGCGGCGACGGCCGGTTTCGACGACCTGGTCGCCGCCCTCCCCGAACCGGCCGTCGCGGCGGATCGCGCCGGCGTCCCGATGGAGGCCGTCGACCGCCTGGTCGAGACGCTGGCGGACGACACCCTGATCTACTGGGGGATGGGCGTCAACCAGAGCGTCCGAGGGACCGACACCGCGGGCGCGCTGATCGACCTCTGTCTCGCCACGGGGAACCTGGGACCCGGGAGCGGTCCCTTCTCCCTCACGGGACAGGCCAACTCGATGGGGACCCGGGTCTGCTCCTCGAAGGGGACCTGGCCCGGCCACCGCGACTTCGACGACCCCGACGAACGCGCCTTCGTCGCCGAGACGTGGGACGTCCCGGTCGACCGCCTCCCCGACGACACCGGTCCCGGACCCGTCGGCACGATCGACGCCATCGAGACCGGGCCGGTCGAGGCGGTGTACGCCGTCGCCACCAACCCCGTCGCGGGGATGCCCGACGCCACGGACGTGGCCGACCGCCTCGACGACGCCTTCCTCGTCGTGCAGGACGCCTTCCGGACCGAGACGGTCGAGCACGCGGACGTGGTGTTGCCCGCGGCGACGTGGGGGGAGTCGAACGGCACCGCGATCAACATGGAGCGCACCGTCTCGCGGGTCCGCCCCGCGAGCGACCTGCCCCGCGGGGTGCGGACCGACCTCGACATCGTCGCGACGCTCGGGAACGTCCTCGTCGACGGCCTGTTCGACCGGCCGGCCGACCCCGAGTCGGTGTTCGCGGAGTTCGCGGCCATGACCGCCGGCACCGACGCCGACTGCTCGGGGATCGACTACGACCGCCTCGACGAGGAACTCGCGGTTCGCTGGCCGGCGCCGGACGCCGAGACGAGCGCGGGGTATCGATATTACGACGGCGAGGGGTCGGGAAGCGTCGGGACGGACGACGACTGGTCCTTCCCGACCCCCTCCGGGAGGGCGCGGTTCGACGCCGGCACCGGTCGCCCCCTCCCCGAGGCGCCCGACGACGACTACCCGCTCACCCTGACGACCGCCCGCGAGGCCGACGGCTACAACACGGGGGTTCGCTCGCGTCCCTCGCCGGAGGACCCCGGCACCCTCGTCGCGCGGCTACACCCGGACACCGTCGCCGAGCGACGCGGCGCGGTCGAACCCAACGAGGCGGACGAACTCCACGCCCGGATCGAGTCGCGACGGGGGAGCGCGATCGCGCGGATCGCCCCCGACGACGCCATCCCGCCGGGGGTGGTGTGGCTGCCGATCCACCACCCGGCGACGAACGGCCTCACGCATCCGGCGACCGATCCGCGCTCCGACGAACCGAACCTCAAGCAGTGCGCGGTGCGACTCACGCGCCCCGAGACGGAGTCGACGACGCCCGCCTTCGAGCGTGAGCGGCCGCCCCAGCGCCCATGACGAACAAGATCGAGCAACTGATCCTGGCGACGGTCGCCTTCTTCTGGGCGTTCCTGATGTGGTTCTCGACCGCCGCCTTCAGCCCCAGCATCGGCGAGTTCTACGGCCTCACCACCGGCCAGCTCGCCCTGCTCGCGAGTTCGGCCATCTGGCTCGCACCGCCCGGGCGCGTGCTCGCGGGGTGGGCCGCCGACCGCCTCGGCGCCCACAACGTCTTCACGATCATCCTCGCGTACTCCGGCGTCGTCAGCATCCTCTCCGCGTCCGCCTCGGGGATCGGCTTTCTCTCCGACTTCGAGGTCCTGTTCGTCGAGCGCATGGTCGTCGCCTCCGCGGGCATCAGCTTCGTCGTCGGCATCCAGCACGTCGCCCAGTGGTTCGACGAACACGAGATCGGGACCGCCGAGGGGCTGTACGCCGGCACCGGCAACGTCGGCGCCGGCGTCGGGGCGCTCCTCCTGCCCCGGCTGTACGGCACCAACTTCTCGGACGCGTTCCTGCACCTGGGGATCGTCGCGCTGGCCATCGCCGTCGTCTACAAGTGGCGGGGCCAGCCCGCGAAGGACCGGGCGACCGCCGAGGCGGCGAAGGCCAACACCTCGCTGGGCGACACGCTGTTCGTGTGGACGCGCTTCGCCGCCATCGCCCTGATGCTCGGCTACGCCATGTCCTTCGGCCTCGAAATCGCGATGAACTCCTGGCTGCCGAGCTACTACGCCGAGGGCTTCGACGGCGCCATCGCCGACCTGGGCTTTACCGGCACCGCGGCCATCCAGACCGCCGCCGGCACCTTCGCGGCCGTCCAGTCGTTCAACGCCTCGCTGTTCCGTCCCTTCTCGGGGTACATGTCCGACCTCTGGCAGCGCAAGGGGTGGACGCCCTACCCGATGCTCTCGACGACGCAGGAGTACTCGCCGCGCGTCCACTGGCTGATGACCGCACTCATCCTCATCACGCTCGCGATGGTCGCGCTGACGCTCGTCGGTCTGGCGGGGCTGCTCCCGGCCTCCGTCGTCGTCCTCGCGATCTTCGGGATCACCGTCAGCTTCGGCACCGGCGGCGTCTTCGCCATCGTGCCCGTCCTGTTCGAGGACCGTCCCGGAACGGCCTCGGGCTTCATCGGCGGCATCTCCACCTCCGGCGGCATCGTCTACCCCCTCGTCTACGGCTACGTCCCGAACATCCACGTGGGCTACGCCGTCGTCGCGCTCGTCTTCTTCGTCCCGTTCATGCTGTTTTACGTCTGGGCGATGCGCTACGAGGAGGACCCCCGGGAACACGGCATCGGCTCCGCCAGGCGCTGGCTTGGCAGCAAGAGCCCGACGGCCACGGGAGGTGACGACTGATGAGCGAGGCCGACGCCGAGTACGACGACTGGTACCGGTGGGGGAAGGCCGTCCTCTATCTGGAGATGGTGATCGCCGTCCTCGTGACGGTCTTTTCGCTCTATCTCGCCTTCAACGGGCAGGCGGCGGGCATCGCCTGATCACTCCCGGTCGCCACGGGCCGGCCGCCCCAGCGCGTCCTCGACGCCCGCGACTTTCGCCGCCGCAGGGGCGTCGCTCGCCCGCTTGTCGTCGATCTTCAGGACCGTACTCACCCGGTCGGCCTCGACGGCCCGGTGCGCGGCCTCACAGGCGGCAAAGAGCGTGCCCACGTCGTCGCTCTCGATCACCGTCCCCATCGGGTTCGTCTCGTAGCTCACGTCGAAGTCCTCCAACGCGGCCACCGCGTCGGCCACGTCGTCGGCCATGCTCCCTTCCCGTACCGGTGCGACGCTCAGCAGTGCGACGACGGTCATGGGCGGGGAGAGGGCGCCCGGGGGGATGGGCGTTACTCCCGGGTCGCCTCGACCACCGAAGGCTCGTCGTCCAGCCGGATCCGGAGGGTGTCGTCCCCGCAGTCGACCCGGACCGTGGCCCGCCAGGGGTCGGTTCCCGTGACCCTCGTGCGCTCGTCCGAGGCGGCGAACGGCAGCGTCCAGACGTGTCGGCGCGTCACGTCGACGGCGTGGTCGTGGAAGAAGGAGACGACGGCGGGGTGCCTGACGAGGAGGCCGCCGAGGCGGGTGTACAGCGAGCCGTCACACGTCTCGCAGGTGTGGAGGACGCGGTTCCGGATGGCGGGGTTGTCGCGCTGGGGCATCTCCGCGTCCGGCGGCAGGACGCGGGCGCGCATCCGACCGCAACACCAGGGACAGACCCCCGTCGCCATCGACGCGATCTCGCGCTGGATGTGCTCGTTGGCCGCCCGGAGGACGCCCTCCCGTTCCCGCTCGGCGAGGCTGCTCGGCGGGCAGAAGTACTTGTAGAACACCGCGTCGCAGTCGTCGGCACCACACCGCACCCGGAACATGCTGTCGCGGTAGCCGGCCACCTGTGGCGCGCCGCAGACGTGACAGTCGGCGTCGAGTTCGAACGGCTCGATCCGCACCCGCTCGGTGAAGGTGCCCGCCTTCATGGCCTGATACACCCGCACGCCGGGGTAACTGAGGCGGTAGCCGTCGTCCGTCTCCTCGACGAACTGCCCCAGCAGCTGTTTCAGGTGGTAGTTGAACCGACCGCTGCCCGCGATGTCGGCCCGGCGTCGCAGCTCCGAGAAGGTGAGCGTCTCCGGCACGCCGGGGGTGGAGGCGTCGCCGAGCGCCCTGATGATCTTGATCCGCGTCCGGTCGGCCAGCAGCGTGAACGCGTCGTCGGGGCGTAGGCCGTCGGAGTCGTCCGTCACTGTCAGTACGTCGGGGGTACGCCCACATATACGCTTGGCCGCCGCCACGCCGAAACGCGCCGCCGTCGCCCGGTCGTCGCCGTCTGCATGGTGAGTCACGCCGGGGATTTTAGACGCCGGACCCGCCACTGGGTGTCGACGGATGTCGGACACTCCGCTCGAATACCTGCTCGGCTCGCAGACGCGCCCCCAGACGCTGACCGCCCTCCGGGAGGCGGGACCGCTCCCGGTTCGCCGACTCGAAGAGCGGGTGTCCGCGTCCCGGCGCACGCTGAAGCGCACGCTCCGGGAGATGGAGTCCCGCGGCTGGGTGTACCCCACCGACGGGGCGTACGGACTCACGGCCCTCGGCGCGGAGCTACTCTCGGCCCACGACCGATTTCGGGAGCGCGCGCGGGTCGCCCGTGACGCCCGGCCGTTCCTCGAACGGATCCCCGCCTCGGCGTTGGACCTCGACGTCGACGCGCTCGCCGAGGCGACGGTGATCCGCCCCGACGAGGACACCACCGCGCCCGTGGACCGCCTCCTCGACATCCGAGACGGGGCGGCCGAACTCCGGGAGGTGGCGCCCTTCGTCATCCGCGACACCGTCGATCAACTCGCCGACCGGGTGGACGACGACGCCCCGCCCGACGTGACGCTCGTCCTCGAGGACGCCGAGCCGACGCCCGCCGAGTTCTCGCGCGCGTACTGCGAGCGGTTCGACGACCTGCTCGCGGCGTCGAGCGTCGACGTCTACGTCACGCCCGACGACGTGCCGTTCGCGTTCGGCGCCGCCGACGGCCACGCCTTCGTCGGGTCGACGGGGCGCGACGGCATGCCGGGCGCGCTCCTCGAGGGCGACGACCCCGCCATCGTCGACTGGGTCGAGCGGTCGATGGAGCGGTATCTCGACCGCGCCGACCCGGTGTCGTAGCCCGCCGACGGGTTCATTAGCCACAGCGCGCAACCCCGGAGCATGTACGCGGTGGTCGGCTGTTCGGCGTGTCGCGCGCTGTGGTTGCTCGCGGACCCCGGGGACGCGGAGACGGCGACCTGCCCGCGCTGCCGGCGGCGCCACCGGACGGCGGACCTGAAGCGCTTCTACACCGCCGCGGACCGCGAGGCCGCCCGCGAGGCCCGGGCGGCGATGCTCGCGGACCGGGCCGACGCGACCGACGCGTTCGAGGCGACGCCCTCGGTGGCCGACCTCGACGCCGCGGCCGACGACGCCGTCGTCGACGACCGGGAGTATCTCGACGCCGCGGGCGTCGACGCCGACGCCGCCGCGGCGGCCGGGGAGCGAGCGACCGGCGGCGACGGCGGGAGTCAAAGCCGCCCCGAAATCGTCCGCGACGCCCTCCGGACGCTCGACTCGCCCGCGGCGGCCGACGTGATCGAGTACGCGAGCGAGCGCGGCGTCCCCGCGGACGCCGCGGCCGACCTGCTCGACCGACTGGTGCGCCGGGGCGAGGCCAGCGAGTCGGGCGGGACGTACCGGTTGCTGTAGCTACAGCCAGCCGAGCAGCCGCGCGATCGTCAGCACCGACACGACCACGCCCAGCAGGAGCTTCAGGAACCGGAGCCAGCGGGTGAGGTGGTCGGGTGGGGCCGGGTTCGCGTCCGACATGGCGTGCCGCCGGCGCGGGTGGCCGGCGCGTCGACCGAGGCGCGCGGTGCCGGTAAAGGCGAGCCACGGCCGCGCGGCGAAAGTGAACGCCGTCAGCGCCCGAGCGACTCGTGCGCCGAGGAGAGGTGCCGGGAGCCGAGCGCCGCGAGCAGGGAGAGTTCGCCAGCCAGCGCGCCGACGGCCACCGCCTCGGCGAGGGCGTCCGCGTTCGATCCGGGCGGGTCGCCGCCGCCGGCGACGCCCAGGACCTCGAGGCCCTCGGCCTGCGTCGGGAGTTTCGTGCCGCCGCCGACGGTGCCCACCTCCAGGCTCGCCAGCGAGACGCTGACGTACAGCCCCCCCTCCCGGACCTCGGCGGTCGTGATGGCGTTGGATCCCTCGACCACCTGCGCGGCGTCCTGCCCCGTCGCGAGGAACATCGCGGCGACGACGTTGGCGACGTGGGCGTTGAACCCCAGGCTGCCGGCCTTCGCGCTCCCGACGTGGTTCTTTCGCGTGTTCACCTCGGCGACGGCCTCGGGGGTGGTGTGGAGGCGCTCCTCGACGACGTCCCGGGGGAGGGTCACGTCGGCGGTGACGCTCCGGCCCCGCCCCTCGACGGCGTTGATCGCCGCGGGCTTTTTGTCCGTACAGAGGTTGCCCGAGAGCGCGACCAGGGAGGCGCCCGTCCGCTCCTCGATGGCCTCGGCGGCCGCCCGGGTGGCGATGGTGGCCATGTTCATCCCCATGGCGTCCTTGGTGTCGTAGCGGAACCGCAGGAAGACGGAGTCGCCGACGACGTAGGGGGTGACGTCCCGGAGTTCGCCGTGACTCGTCGTCGCCTCGGCGGCCTCCCGGAGCGTCCCCTCGTTGTCCCGAACCCACTCGACGAGCGCCGCGGCTTCGGCCACGTCGGTCACCCGGAAGACGGGCGCGCGGGTCATCCCCGACTTGGTGACCCGGGCGGTGGCGCCGTCGGCCGCGTCGATCACCGAACAGCCGCGGTTGACGCTCGCGATCAGGGCGCCCTCCGTCGTCGCCATCGGGAGGTACCGCTCGCCGGTCAGCGACCCGCCGTGGACGGTCACCGGACCGGCCACGCCCATCGGGATCCGGGCCGCGCCGATCATGTTCTCGACGTTGGCGTCGGCGCGCTCGGCCGGGAAGCCGTAGGCGCCGACGGCGTCGAGGGAGACGCCGGCCTCGGCCTCGACGAGGCGCCGTCTCGCGGTCGCCGCCGTGTCGGCGTCGGCGTGTGCTTCGAGTTCGTGGATCCGCAGGTCGCCGTCGCGGACCCGTTCGACGAGGGCCTCGGCGTCCGCGTCCGAGTCGTCGGTCATGCCCGACCCGTGACGCCGCGCGCGCCTAAGCGTTACCGGTCCGGTCGGCCCACGTCCACAAGGATTACTCCCCGCGGCGCGAAAGTGGGGCCATGGAGCTATCGAGCCCCGCCTTCCGAGACGGCGACCCCATCCCCCGGCAGTACGGCTACACGGCGGCGAACGTCAACCCGCCGCTGGAGATCTCCGACGCCCCTAGCGGGGCGGAGTCGCTCGTCCTCGTCGTCGACGACCCCGACGCCCTCGAACCCGCGGGGAAGGTCTGGCGTCACTGGCTGGTGTGGAACGTCAACCCGACGCGCAAGCGCATCCCCGAGGACTGGTCGACCGACACCGCCACGGCCGTCGAGGGCGAGAACGACTACGGCGAGGTGGGCTACGGCGGCCCGAACCCCCCGGACGGCGAACACACCTACCGGTTCCGACTGTTCGCGCTGGACACCGACCTCGACGTTCCCGCGGGCGCGACCCTCGACGACCTGGAGCGGGCGATGGAGGGACACGTGATCGAGGAGGCGACCTACGAGGGGACGTACGCCCCCTGATCGCCTACGAGAAGTCGAACTCCGAGCGGTTGGCGACGAAGTCCTCGACGGAGATCTCCACGTTCTCGACGATCCGTTCGACGGGTCGCTCGACGGGCCGTTCGGCGGCCGTGGCGTCGGCCACCGCGTCCTCGAAACGGACGACGGCGGTGCTCAGCGCGTAGATCTGCCGGTTGAGTTCGAGCAGCTTCCGGAACACCCGGTCGCGTTCCGCCTCCGGATCGACCCAGTCGTCCCCCTCGGCGGTCGGGGGAGCCCCCCGGTCGTCCGCCTCCGCCGTGACCGACGCGCTCTCCCGCCGCTCTCGCAACGACAGCACGACGGTGATCGCGATACATCGGTCGAGGTTCTCGAACAGTTCGCCGTGGACGCCCTCCGCCTCGACCCGCTCGTCGAGTTCGTCCCGGATCCGTGTCAGCTCCACGAGCCAGTCCTCCAGCACCCGCCGGCGTTGCTCACAGGCACCCACCACCTCGCGTGGCGTCCCCGCTTCGGACCGGTCGTTGTCGCTCATGCCAGAACCATCGGCTCCCGACGCAATATTTCCGTTGGTAGTCTGTCATCATCCGCGCGGGATCGACCGTGGCGGCGGGAACGAGCGGTGACTGTCAGAACAGCGTCCGGTCGCAGGAGCCACAGAGGTTCTGCTCTTTCTTGTCGACCTCGCGGACGGTCGGCGAGAAGCTCATCACGCAGCGCTCGTTGTCGCAGTGTTCGAGGCCGACGGTGTGACCGATCTCGTGGACGATCTCCTTGCGCACGCGGTCGGCGAACACCTCCGACTGGGGCTTGGAGGTGATGCCGCCGTCGGAGGAGGTCTGCAGGCGGTACGTCGAGACCACGGAGCCGTTGCCGTTCAGGTAGGCGAGGCCGAAGACGTAGTTCCGGCGGCGGTAGTAGAGGTCCTCGGAGGTGATGCCGATGTTCTTCTCGCCGGACCCCTCGCGGCTGGCGAGTTCGATGAACTCCTCGGCACGGTACTGGTTTCGGCTCCGATCGAACGCGCCGTCGGGGATCGGCTGGGCGTCGTGGACCGTCACGTCGCAGTCGTAGACCGCTCGCAGCCCGGCAGAAGCCTCGCGTTTCACCTGTGCCGGGACGTCCCCGATCGGCACGATGTCGACGAGCATGGGAGGAGTTAAGCGCGGCCCCGCTATAAATATCCCGACGTGACGGCTCCGCGCTCCGAACTCGCCGCCAGGCTCGCCGGCTACGACAGCCTCGTCGAGGTGGGGATCGGTCGCCGTCCGGAGGTAGCCGCCGCCCTCGTCGACGCCGGCTGTGACGTCGTCGCGACGGACGTGTTCGACCCCCCCGTTCCCGAGGGCGTCCGGTTCGTCCGCGACGACGTGGTCGCCCGGGCCGAGGGCCTCGCGGGCGACGACCCCGGCGACCCCTACCGCGTCGACGCCGTCTACGGCCTGAACCTCCCCGCCGAACTCCAGTCGGCCGCCCGCGACGTCGCCCGCGCCGCGGGCGCCGACTGCCTCTTTACCACCCTCGGCTTCGAGGAGCCGACGATACCCGTCGACCGCGAGTCGGCGGGCCGCGAGACGCTGTACGTCGCCCGGCCGGCACGTCACAGATAGCGGGGACCGTTGCCGGCGTGTCAATCGGGATGCAGGTGGCGACCGTACTCGGCCACGCACATGTCCGTAGAAGAACACGAATCCGGGGACGAACCGGGCCACCACCACGAACGCGTCGACGCCGCCGTCGAAGCCCACGACGACTGGGCGCGGCGCCGACGCAAGGGGATTCCGACGGACGAGCGGTTGCTCGTCGTCGCCTGCATGGACGAGCGCATTCCCGTCGAGGCGGCCCTGGGCATCGACCTCGGCGACGCCCAGATCTACCGCAACGCCGGCGGGAAGGTGACCGACGACGTGATCCGGTCGGCGGCGCTGACGACGCAGTTTTTCGACACCGAGGAGATCATCGTCGTCAACCACACCGACTGCGGGATGATGAGTGCGTCCGACGACGCCGTCGTCGAGGGCTTGGCGGCCGCCGCCGCCGGGAGCCTCGACGACGTGGCCCTCGATCCCTCGCTCCCCGAACTGTCCATCGGCGACGCGAGCGTCGCCGACTGGGTGCGCATGACGGACGATATCGACGAGGCCTGCGCGGCGCAGGTGCGCTATCTCGACGAGCACCCCCTCGTCGACGCGACGGTCCACGGCTACGTCTACGAGGTTGAGAGCGGCCACCTGCGCCACCCCGGGGGTCGGATCGCCGAGGAGATCAGTACGCGCGCCGAGTGACGCGGTGAACGGTTAAGAACCAGGCCCACGCACCGACACGCATGGACGTCCTGCACACGGCGCTCGAAGTGACCGACCTCGACGAGACGCGGCGGTTCTACGAGGACCTCCTCGGCCTCGAACGCTCCCGCGAGTACGAGAAAGACGGCGTCAGGAACTACTACGTCACGGGGTCGGGGCCGGCGGAACTCCAGTTTCGCGTCGTCGACGAGGTGCCGTCGCCGGCGGGCATCGAACACGTCGCCGTCGCGGCCACGGACGTGGACGCCACCGTCGAGGAGGCGGCCGCGGAGTGGGGCGACGTCGTCGAGCGGGAGCCCGCGACCCTGGAGCGCGTGAACCGGCGGCTGGCCGTCCTGACCGACCCCGACGGCTACAGCGTCCACGTCATCGAGGAGCTATAGAAAGGCACTTGCCCCGACGACCCGGCCACCGCACATGGACGTGGACGCGGTCGTACTCGACATCGACGGGGTGCTCGTCGACGTGGCGGACTCCTACCGCCGGGCCATCGTCGAGTCCGTCGAGCGGGTGTACGGGCGGACGGTCGACGACGCCGGCGTCCAGCGGTTCAAGAACGCCGGCGGCTTCAACAACGACTGGGAACTCACCGACGCCGTGGCGCTGTTCGTCCTCGCCCGCGAGGCGGGCTACGAGGCGGAGCTGTCGGCGTTCACCGACGCCGTCGCCGCCCGCGGCGGCGGGCTGGCGGCCGCCGAGGCGGTCGTCCGGGACGCCGACGTCGACCACGACGCCGTCTTCGACCGCTGGGACCCCGACCGCCTGCGCGAGACGTTCCAGGCGCTCTACCTCGGCGCGGACCTGTACCGCGACCTGGAGGGCGGCGAGCCCCCCTTCGAGACGCGGGGCTACATCCACGACGAACCCGTACTGGCCGCGGAGTCGACGCTCGACGCGCTGACCGAGCGGTTCGCCGTCGGCGTACTGACGGGGCGGCCGGCCGCGGAGGCGACCATCGCGCTCGACCGCGTCGGCCTCTCGGTCCCCGACGACCACCGGTTCACGATGGACGACTGGGAGGAGGGCAAACCCCACCCCCGGGCGCTGACGACGCTCGCGGCGCGCCTGGACGCGACGCGGGTGGCCTTCGCGGGCGACACCCTCGACGACGTGGGGACCGCAGTGAACGCCGCCGAGGCCGACCCCGACCGGACCTACCACGGGGTCGGGGTCCTGACCGGCGGCCTGAGCGGCGATGCCGGCCGGCGGGCCTTCGAGTCGGCCGGCGCCGACGCCGTGATCGAGACGGTCAACGACCTGCCGGGCCTGCTGGAGCCGTGAGCGTCGACCGCTCGCTGTTCGCCGGCGTCTTCCTCGCGCTCCTCGTCGTCGTGGTCGTCGCCACCGCCGCCGTCGCCCCGCCGGACCCGTACACGCAGCTCCGGGGGATCGTTCCGGGCGCCGTCGTCGCCCTCCTCGTCGCGCTCCTCGTCGCCGTCGGCGGCGAATAGGACCAGTCCCGACACGCTTACTTCCGGCGCGGCCACAGTCCCTCCATGCGAATCGCACTACTCGGCGGGACCGGCGACATCGGCGAAGGGCTCGCCCTCCGGTGGGCCTTCCACACCGATCACGAGGTCGTGATCGGGTCGCGGGACCCCGAGAAGGCCCGCGCGAAGGCCGCGGAGTACGAGACCGAACTGTCGAGTCGCGGCGTCGACCGGAAGGTGAACGGCTTCGAGAACGCGATGGCGGCCGACCGGGCGCGCGTCGTCGTCCTCGCGGTCCCCGCCTACCACGTCAGCGACACCGTCGAGGCGGTGGCCGACTCCCTCGACGAGGGGGACGTCCTCGTCACGCCCGCGACGGGGATGCAACGCGACGAGGACGGCTTCCACTACCACCGGCCGAGCGCCGGGAGCGTGACGCGACTGGCCGTCGACGCCGCCCCCGAGGGCGTGTCGGTCGTCGGCGCCTTCCACAACCTCGCGGCCGGCCGCCTCGCGGATCTGGACGCCGACCTCGGCGTCGACACCCTCCTCGTCGCCGACGACCCCGACGCCAAGGAGACGGTTCGTCTGCTCGCTGACGGCATCGACGGACTTCGCCCCCTCGACGCCGGTGGCCTCGCCAACGCCCCGGAGATCGAGGCGCTGACGCCGCTGCTCATCAACGTCGCCACGAACAACGAGGGGCTCCACGACCTCGGGGTTCGCTTCGTCTAGAACCGCGTTTCGAGTTCGTCCCGCAGGTCGTCGACGGTCCGATCCTTCATCGCCAGCAGGACGAGCAGGTGATAGACCAGGTCCGCGGACTCGGCGACCAGTTCCTCCCGGTCGTCCGCCTTCGCCGCGAGGATCACCTCGGTCGCCTCCTCGCCGATCTTCTCCAGCGTCGCGTCCTCGCCTTTCTCGTGGGTGAACAGCGACGCGGTGTAGGAGCCCTCGGGGAGTTCGTCGCGGCGGTCCTCGATGGTGGCAAAGAGCGCGTCGAGGACGGCCTCGGGGTCCGAGTCGTCGGTCATGTGCGCCCGGACGGCCGGCGGGGGCAAGGGCCTGTCGCTACGCCTCGGCGCCGGTCCGCAGCGGGTCGAACAGCGCGAGGCGGTGGAGGCGGTCGTCGGCCGTGAGTTCCGGGTGGAAGGAGGTGGCGACGACCGGGCCGTCGCGGATCGCCACGGGACGGCCCTCCACCGTCGCGATCACGTCCACGCCGGGACCCACCTCGTCGACGACGGGCGCGCGGATGAACACCGCGTGGAAGGGGTCGTCCAGTCCCTCGACGTCGAGGTCGGCCTCGAAGCTGTCGACCTGTCGGCCGAAGGCGTTGCGGTCGACGGCGGCGTCGACGACGCCGAGCGTGTCGACGCGGTCGTCGCGGGCGTCCCGCGAGGCGACGATGAGACCGGCACACGTCGCGAGGACGGGGGTGCCGGCCGCGACGCTCGCGACGATCTCCTCGGCGATGCCCTCCGCGTGGAGCAGTCGGGAGATGGTCGTCGACTCGCCGCCGGGGAGCGCGAGGGCGTCACAGTCGGGGACCACCCCCGATTCGCGGATCTCGACGACCTCGACGTCGCGATCCGTGGCGGCCGCTGCGCGTTCGATCCCCGCGACGTGTTCGCTCACGTTGCCCTGGACGGCGACGACGCCGATCCGGTGGCCGCCCGTCACAGCGAGACGACGTTCAGCACCTGCACGAGGACGCCGAAGAGGACGCCGAACGCGACGACGGTCTTCGGATCGATCCGAATGGCGTTGCGGTCCTCCGCGTCGAAGTAGCGGACGAGGCCCGCACTCGACATCAGTCCGCCGCCGCCCTGACTTCCACTCATACGCCTCCATCGGCACGTCGGCGGCCTAAACGTTTCGCTCCGCCGAGGATCGTCGCCGGATGGGGAACGCTTATCCGGGCCGCTCCGGTACCGGTCGACGGACCAATGACCGTTCGACTGCTCGACTTCTACGCCGACTGGTGTGGGCCGTGTGACGCCCAGGACCCGATCCTGGAGGAACTGGCCGCCGACTACGGGGACGTCGAGTTCGAGAAGATCGACGTCGACCAGGACCAGGACACCGCCAACGAGTACCAAGTGCAGTCCCTCCCCACCGTGGTCGTCGAGAACGACGACGGCATCGTCGACCGCTTCGTGGGCGTCACCCAGCGGCCCGACATCGAGGCCGCCCTCGAACAGGCCGGCGCCTGACACGTCGCTCCGCCTCCCGTCCGTTCTCCCCGCGAGCCACGACCCCGCAGCCACGACTATCGGCCGTCCAATCCCCGCCGCAGCAAGTTTCGATACTAGCCACTACTCTCGGGATAAGCATTGCAAAATCCAAAAATTATATATCCTACTGGACGTATGAGTTCCATATGAGCCGAAAACGCAACACCGCCCGCATCGCCTCGCACACCGAGTACGCCCGCACCCGGATCCAGTGTGTCGGCTGTGGCCAGGTCGCCCCCGCCGAGGGCGAGGGCGCCGCCCGGAAACTGTGCGTACGGTGCAGTGGCTGAGATGGCGGCCACGGACGCCCCCTCGACGGCCGACCTGCGGTCGACCCCGGAGTTCGAACTGGAGTGTCTCTTCGACGACCCGTCGGATCCCTCGGAACTGACCATCTTCACCCCGGAGGACGGGAAACTCGCGACGGAGTGGATCTCCGCCGACCGGACGACGGCCCGCTCGCTGGACCGCCTCCGGTAGCGTCCCGTCGGCGAATCCCCACCGTTATGGCGGTCGAACCCCAACCCGGGTTTAAATGGGCATCCTCGAAGACAAGTCCCGGGCGCGGCTGTTCTACAAGTACCTCTCGACGGTGTACGACCGGGTCAACCCGTTCATCTGGAACGAGGAGATGCGCGCGGAGGCGCTCTCGCTTCTCGATCTGGACGCCGGCGACCGGGTGCTCGACGTGGGCTGTGGGACCGGCTTCGGCACCGAGGGGCTGCTCCAGTACACCGACGACGTCCACGGACTGGACCAGAGCATCCACCAGATGGAGAAGGCCTTCGAGAAGTTCGGCCGCACGGACGAGGTGAACTTCTACCGCGGCGACGCCGAGCGACTCCCCTTCGCCGACGACAGTTTCGACGCCGTCTGGTCGTCGGGATCCATCGAGTACTGGCCCAATCCGGTCGACGCTCTCGCGGAGTTCCGCCGGATCGTGAAGCCCGGCGGACCGGTGCTCGTCGTCGGTCCTAACTACCCTAGCAGTTCGGTGTTCCAGCGCCTCGCCGACGCCATCATGCTCTTCTACGACGAGGCGGAGGCCGACCGGATGTTCGCCGAGGCCGGCTTCGAGGACGTCGAACACGTGACGATGGGGCCGACGTACAACCCCGACATCGCGATCACGACGCTGGCTCGCGTCCCCTAGGCGGTCGCGGACAGGACGGCCAGCCGTCGCCCGCCGCGGCGCAGTTCGACGGTCACGCGGGCGCCGGCCGCGATCGACGGCCGGTTCGTCGACGCGACCCGGAAGGACGCCCGCTCGCCCGGAGTCCACGTCGGATCGGCGGCGGCGTTGAACGGCCCGGTTGGGCCCGGATGGAACCCCTCGGCCGAGAAGAACGGCACCGGCGGCTGGTGGGCGAGGGGGTCGCCGTCGACGCGGACGACCACGTCGAGTCGGCGCACGTCGACCGCCGTCCCCGCGCGGTGGGTGAGGGCGACGCGGTCGCCGTCGACCGAGAGCGTCGGCGCGACCGTCGTCGACGCCGCGGGCAACGCCCCGATCGAGAGGCCGCCGACGGCGACGCCGACGACGAGGGCGATCAGGAGTCCGATCGCAGTCCGACCGGCCATGGGTCGGCTGGCCGCGTCACGGGTGATAAAGGTCGGCCACGGCCCCGTCCATCGGCGTCGCCGTCGCCGTGGGCGTCGCGTTTCCGTCGTTCTCCGACGCGTTGCCGGACGCCGGGGTCACCGCCACGCGCGGCGGAACGCCCGGTGGGACGACGGCGCTGACGTTCTCGCCCCGGGCCTCGGCGGTGACTGTGTACTGACGGTTGGGTGAGAGCGTCCAGACCGTGCCGTCGTCGCCGGTCGATCCGATGGACTCCGGCGGGGTCGGTCCCGCCTTGACCGCGACGGCCGCGTCGACGGGGTCGCCGGTCGCCTCGTCGACGACCCGTATCTGGACGGGGCCGCCGGGGTAGGTGTGGTTCACGACGAGGCGGAGGCTCCCGGCGGTTCGCTCGATCCGCTGGTCCCTGACGACGGTGTCGAGCGGGCGACGCTGGTGTTCGGCGTAGACGACGCGGGCGTTGCTGTCGACGAAGGCGGTCAGGTCGCCACGACTGTGACCGATCCTGACCGGATAGGTCTCGCCGCCGCCGAACACCTGCGTCTGTTCGCGCGTCGTGTTCCAGATGACCGGGTAGCTCGTGGCGACGATGTCGAGGGCGACCTCGAGTTCGATGGCGTCGCCGGCGCCGTTCCGAAGGTCGCCCCGGTAGGCCTCCCGGTAGTACGTGTCGCCGATGATGGTCGACACGGTGACGCTCTCGGCGCTGGTAGCGACGTAGAACCGGTGGGGCTCGGCCTCGCCGCCGAGCACCGAGCGGGCGTGCGCCCGGACGGGACCTTCGAACGCCGAGAGGCGGTTCCCGATGGAGGCCAGCCGACCGCGGTCGATGTCGAACCCGCTCGTGTCGGCGGCGAGTTCCTCCAGCCGCGACCGCCGGTCGTTGAGTTCCTGTGCGGTGATGCTGATGTCGACGAGCGCGACGAGCAGTTCCTGGCCGGTGATCTCGTCCCGGCTGTAGGCCCCGACCGCCGCCGTCTGTCGGCGGTCGAGGTCGTCCACCGCCGCCTCCAGTTCTTCGATCGCCGTGCGGAGGCGTTCGCGGCGGAGTTCGGTGGTGTCGGCCCGCTCGACGCGCTCGACCATCGCCAGCGTTCGGAGCCGGGCGGTCGTCGCGTTCGTCGACAGCCCGACCGCGGGACCGAGGTCGACGTAGTGTTCGGCCACGGTGGACCGCTCGACCGATTCGGGGGGGACGTCGAGGACGTTGATCTGCTGGAGCGTCGTCCCGTTGCCGTCGGTCTGGGCGACGACCGGGGCGTCGATGGCGGCGGGCCGGGACGCGGAGCGCTCGGTGGCACCGCCGGCGAGGCCACCTGCAGCCCCGACCGCCGAGGAGAGGAGGAGGGCAGCCACGAGAACGGGGAGGGCTCTCATCGCGCGACGGTACAGTCGCCTGCTACTAAAACCCCGCCTTCCGTCTCACGTCTGACGGCCGCTATCTCGCCGACAGGGGCTCTGTGCCGATGGAAAGCGTTTTCCCGTCTCATCGAGACGCACGAAGTAATGCGGATCGCCGCGCCCCTCCTCGCCCTCCTGGTCCTTCTGGCCGGGGCCCTCCCCGCGGTGGCACTCGCCGAGACCGGCGGGTCCGCCACCGCGGACGCGGGAGACGTCGCCCCGTCGTCCGCCGCCGAGCGCCCGGCACTCGCGGGGCCACCCCTCGCTCGCATCGACGAACCGGTCGTCACCGAGTTCTACATCGCCCCCGACCCCGACGGGAGCGCCCGGTGGAACGTCTCGGTTCGATACAACCTCTCTACCGAGGCCGACCGGGCCGCCTTCGACCGGTACGGACGGGCGTTCGAGGCCGGCGACGCCGGCGTAGGGATCGGCGGCCCCTTCTTCCGGACGCTCGCCGGCGAGGCGAGTCGGGCGACCGGCCGGGAGATGGCGATCAGGAACCTCAGCCGGAACGCCACCGTCCACAACGGCACCGGCGTCCTCAGCATCACCTTCACCTGGACGAACTTCGTCACCGCCACCGAGAGCGGCTTCATCGTCGAGGACGCGGTGTTGATGCCCGACAACCGGACGTGGCTCGCCTCCATCGGCCCGTCGCAGCGACTGGTCGTCGAGACGCCCGCCGACTACCAGGTGACTGACACGCGATTCGGTCTCGACAACGGGTCGGTCGTCATCCAGGGCCCCCACACCTTCCGCGAACCGCTCACCATCTCCTACCAGCGGACCGCGACCGAGGAGCCGGAGCCGGAGGGGCCGCCCTGGTCGCTGATCGGCGGCGCCCTGCTGGTGGGGCTGGGACTCGTCGCCGCCGCCGTCTACGCCCGCCGCCGCGGCGACGGGGCGGCGGCACCGGCGACGACGCCCGACGAGGGGGCCGACGCGCCGCCCGAGGAGTCGTCGACGGCCGATGCGGAGCCGCGCGAGGCCGACGCCGCCGACTCGACGACCGACGACTCGGTGACCGACGACTCGGCGACCGACGACTCGGTGACCGACGACTCGGCGGCCGACGACTCGGCGGCCGACGACGGCGTCGACCCCTCCCTGCTCTCGGACGAGGAGCGAGTCGAGCGCCTCCTCGACGAGAACGGCGGGCGGATGAAGCAGGCACGGATCGTCCGGGAGACGGGGTGGTCCGACGCCAAGGTGTCCCAGTTGCTCTCGACGATGGCCGACGAGGGACGGATCGAGAAGCTCCGGCTCGGGCGCGAGAACCTCATCTCGCTGCCCGACGAGGACGCCGAGACGTAGGGGCTACGGGCGCCCGGCCGGTGCGAGCACGCGCCACGCGAGCCGCGGGTGAACCAGCGTCGTCGGCGGACGCTCCATCGAGAGGACGCGAAACAGCGCCTCCCGCAGGACGCCGTCGGCGTGGGCGCGGCGGGTCAAACGCGACAGGTACCGGTTCACGAGGGCGGCCCCGCGGGGTCGCGGGCCGGTCGTCTCCGGGAACCGGCAGTCGGCGCCGACCGCGAGCAGCCACGCCGTGTCGACGACGCCGCCGACCCGGCGGGCGACCGCCGGCGCGAGGGGTCGGTCCGTCGTCGCGAGCGCGTCGTGGAGGTGACGCGCCTCGAGTGCGGCCACGGACATCCCCTGTGCGTAGAGCGGGTTGAAACTCGCGACGGCGTCGCCGACGACGAGCAGGCCAGCCGGCAACCGATCGAGGCACTCGTAGCGGTGCCGGCGGTTCGTCGGGAAGGGGTAGTGGGCGACGTCCTCGTCGACCCACTCCCGCGTCTCCAGCACCCGGCGGACGTGCGGGATCGGCAGGCCCGCGGCGAACGCCACGACGCCCGCCGGGTCGGTCGGCGGGCGGTCGCCGTGGACGCCGCCGACGGTCACGATCCAGCGATTCCCCTCCACGGGCAGGACGCTGGCCGCGCGCGGACACGAGGGGTCCGGCGTCACGACGAACGCGCGGCGGTCGGCCGACGGCCGGCGCACGAGCGCCGTGCTGTAGGCCAGGTCGATCCGAACCTCGTCGACGGCGGGGGGCGCGTAGCCGCTGTCGGCCAACCACGCCGGCGTCCGACTCGCCCGCCCGCTGGCGTCGACGGTCAGGTCGGCGTCGAGGCGCTCCGTCCCCGTTTCGGTCCGGAGGACGACGCCGGTTACCGCCCGTCCGTCCGTGCGGTAGTCGGTCACGTGACAGCCGGACCGGATCCGGACGCCGTCCAGCGCGACGACCCGTCGGCGGAGCAGCCACTCGTAGAGCGGCCGCGTCGCGGCGTACTGGGGGCGGCATCGCGGGCCGTCGGCGAGGAAGCCGCCCTCGGCGTAGAAACGGACGTCGCGCGCGCCGTCGAGTTCCAGGCCGCCGGCGTCGAGCAGGTCCCGACAGTAGCCCGGAAACAACGCCTCTAGCGTGGCTCGTCCGGCCTCCAGCATGACGTGGATGTGGCGGGCCTGGGGCACGCCACGGCGGGCGACCGGCCCCGCCGGCGGCGGGTCGCGTTCGAGGACGGTGACGGCGTCGAACGCGTCGGCGAGGACGCGCGCGGCGAGGAGCCCGGCCACGCCCGCACCCACCACCACCGCGTGGTCGCCACGCGCCGTCACCCGGTCCGCGTCGTACCCCGGGGCGGTCGCGAGCGTCATAGTGACCCCGTGGTCTTCGCGGGACTGTGTGTTAAGTGTTGTCATGTCACGTGACACCGATGGACACGGCAGGTTCCAACAGAGCCTTTACGCCCGCCCGGGAAGGTCCCCCGCATGAAGGTTCTCGTGACCGTCAAGGAGGTCGCCGAAGTCGCCGACGACTTCGAGATCGAGGGGCTGTCCGTCCCGGAGACGTTCCTCGAGTACGACCTCAACGAGTGGGACGACTACGCCGTCGAGGCGGCCGTCCGGATCGCGGAGGAGCGCGAGGAGGACGTGGAGGTCGTCGCCGTCACGGTCGGCCCGGAGCGGAGCGAGGAGACGATCCGCATGGCCCTCGCCAAGGGCGTCGACCGCGCGGTGCGGGTCTGGGACGACGCGCTGGCGGCGGCGGAACTGGTCGATCCGACGGCGACCGCCCGCGTCATCGCGGCCGTCGCGGAGGCCGAGGACCCCGACCTCGTCCTCTCGGGGGTGCAGGCGGCGGACGACGGGTTCGGCGCCACCGGCGTCGCCCTCGCCGAACACCTCGATTACGGGTGGGCCGCGGTCGTGAACGACCTCGAACTCGACGGCGACGAGGCCGCCGTCCGCCGGGAACTCGAGGGCGGCGTCGAGGAACTCACGACCGTCCCCCTCCCCGCCGTCCTCACGATCCAGACGGGGATCAACGAGCCGCGGTACGCGAGTCTGCGGGGGATCCGCCAGGCACAGCGCAAGGAACTCGACGTCCGGACCCTCGGCGACCTGGGGCTCGATCCGGCGGTGCTGGACGGCGACCTGACGCTCGCGGGGATGAAGAAACCCGAGAGCGAGTCCGACGCCACGCTGTTCGAGGGGAGCCCCGAGGAGACGGCCGCGGATCTGGAGACCGTCCTGCGGGACGCGGGGGTGGGCGCCGAATGAGCGACGGCGACGTCCTCGCGGTCGCGGAACACCGCCGCGGCGACCTCCGGCCGGTGAGCTTCGAACTGATCGCGGCCGGGCGCGACCTGGCGGAGGACCTCGGCGGCGACCTGCACGTCGCGGTGATCGGCGGCGACGTGGACGGCCTCGCCGAGCGCCTGAACCGCGCGGGCGTCGAGGCGATACACACCGTGCCCGAGGGCGAGGAGTTCAACCACGACGTGTACGCGGCGGCGACGACGGCGCTGTTCGAGTCGCTGGAGCCGAGCGTCCTCCTCCTGCCCAACAGCGTCAACGGCCTCGACTACGCGCCGGCGGTCGCGACGCGGCTCTCGACCCCGCTGGTCAGCGACGCGGTCGGGCTGACGGTCGAGGACGACCTCGTCGTCACCCGCGAGATGTACGGCTCGAAGGTGGAGACGACCGTCGAGGTGGCGGCCGACCCCGTCGCCCTGACGATCCGGGGCGGCGAGTGGCCGGCGGCCGAGGAGCCCGGCGACGCCGAGATCACCCCCTTCGAGGTCGACGTCGGCGACCTCCGCTCGACGGTACGGGGGTTCGAGGAGGTCGGCGCCGGCGACGTGGACATCAGCGAGGCGGAGTTCATCGTCTCGGTCGGCCGCGGCATCGAGGAGGAGGAGAACCTGGAACTCGTCGAGGAGCTAGCCGACGCCCTCGACGCGACGCTCGCGGCCTCGCGGCCCATCGTCGACAACGGCTGGCTGCCGAAAAACCGGCAGGTCGGACAGTCGGGCAAGGTGGTGACGCCGAAGGTGTACCTCGCGCTGGGTATCTCCGGGGCGGTCCAGCACGTCGCGGGCATGAAGGGCGCGGACACGATCATCGCGGTCAACACGGACCCCGACGCCCCCATCTTCGACATCGCCGACTACGGCGTCGTCGACGACCTGTTCGAGGTCGTCCCGGAACTGATCGAGCGCTTCGAATAGCGTCACGTACTTGCCGCGCCCGCCCCTTCGCCCGGGCAATGGAGTACCTGGATCGCCGCGTCGGGCTGGTGAACGACCGCCTGGAGTCGCTCGTCGAGGCGGTCGAGCCGCCGGAACTCGCGGCGCAACTCGATCACGTCGCCCTGGCCGGCGGGAAGCGGGTCCGGCCGGCGGTGACGGTGCTGACCTGCGAGGCCGTCGGCGGGTCCCCGGCCGACGCCGTCGACTTCGCGGTGGGGGTCGAACTCGTCCACAACGCGTCGCTGGTGATCGACGACATCATCGACCGCTCGGCGGTGCGCCGGGGCACCCCGAGCGCGTGGGAGGCGTTCGGCTACGGGCCGGCCATCGTCGCCAGCGACGGCCTGCTGGGCGAGGCCTTCGCGCTCTTCTCGGAGAACGAGCGGGCGATGCGGATCGTCGCCGAGGCGATGGTCGAACTCGGCGAGGGGGAGGCGACGGAACTGGTCGCCCGCCCGACGGACGAGGCGGAGTACATGGAACTCGCGCGCCGGAAGACGGGCGTCCTCTTTCGCGCGGCGGCGGAACTGGGCGCGGTGGCCGGCGGCGCCGACGCCTTCACCGTCGAGTCACTCGGGGATTACGCCGAACGGGTCGGCGTCGCCTTCCAGATCCGGGACGACGTGCTCGACGCCACCGCCGACGCGGACGACCTCGGGAAGCCGACGGGACAGGACGCGGAGATGGACCGGCCGTCGCTGGTGCAAGTGACTGACCTCTCCCCGGAGGCGGCCAACGAGCGGGCGCGTCGGGAGTCGGATCGGGCGCTCTCGGCGCTCTCGGCGGCCGACACCCAGGACGTCGACGCCGTCGACTACCTGCAGGACCTCGCGGAGTTCGTCGTCGTCCGGGAGCGTTAGGCCGGATCGACGCCCGTCGGGAACCGCGACTCCGCGATGGCGAAGGTGAGGGTGCTGAGGACGCCGAGCAGCGTCCCGACCGTGAGCGCCACCGCGAGGTCGGTCAGCGTGAGCGTGGTCACGCCCGCGACCGGCGGGAGCAGGAACCCCGAGACGGCGTAGAGGACGACGGCGATGGCGGCGACGTAGAACGGGGCGTTGAGGTAGCGCCACTTGAACCGATCGGCGAGGTACTCGTCGGTCACCTGGCCGAGACTGCTGGTGATCCCCGCCGCGGCGAACCACCGGATCGCGCCGTTGACGAGGGCCGCGAGCACCGTCACCGCCGTCGGGTCGCCCGCGATGCCGGCCTCGACGGTCCGCAGCGTCGAGACGCCCTCGGCCCCGCCGACGATCAACAGCGCCGCCGCGACGACGTACGTGATGATCGTCACCCGGCCGGCGTAGAGGACGTTCCGCACCCGGTCGGCGGCCTCGTCGACCGTCGATTCGAGGCCGAGCCCGCGGAACAGCGTGTAGAGGCCGAGCAGCGCGGAGATGAGGCCGAGGACGGCCGCGCCGGGCACGTCGAAGAAGGTGGCGATGGTGACGAAGGGGTAGATCAACAGGAGGATGCCGAGCGGCACCAGCAGCGTCCCGCGGGTTTCGGGATCCGCGAGCACCTGCTTCATCGTGTAGTACATCGACTCCAGGTTCTGGGCCTGTCGGACGACCACCCGGCGGACGCTGTCGATGGGGACCCGCGAGCGGATGACGGGGAGCACCGACTCGTCCTGTGCCCCGTCGGTGATGACGATGGCCCGGACGGACTCGCCGGTCGCGAGTTCGGCCAGCACCCGGTCGACCTCCTCCCCGACGGCGCGGGTAGCCCGGACCTCGCTGCCCTGGACGCCCGTGACCGCGGCCACCTCCACCTCCTCGCTCTCCTCCGCGCGGAGGTCGTCGAGGACGTGCAACCCCTGGAACATGACGTTCACGTCGGAGTCCTCGGGGTCGGTGGTGGCGAGGGCGACGGCGGCGTCCCTGACGGCGTCCCGACCGACGACCGGCGTCTCGATGCCGGTCTTGCGGCCGAGGTCGTCGTCGAGGTCCACACAGAGCACCAGGAGCACGCCAGTCCGTAGGCCACCCGGATATTTCTGTTTTCGGGGGGCACCACGGAAAGAGTTAACACGTCACAAAGATAATTGGTAACGCATGTCAACCACGAACCGATCCGGCTCGACGCCGTTCGGTCGGCTCCGCGCCCACTACGAGGAGTCGCGGGCGGCGTGTCCGGCCTGCGGTCACGAGGACACCGAGGGGGAGTGGCGCGTGACCGCGGCGGGGCGGCGCGTCGAGTACCGCCACCGCTGTCCGAGCTGTGACGCGGTGGACACGCTCGAATTCAGCCTGTGAGGAAGAAGATCAGGACGCTGACCGCCATCGCGACGAGGATGATGACCGCCGCGAGCGCCCCGCCCATCGAGACGAGCGCGTTCGCGTGACTGGCGAGCGTCTCCGTGCGGTCGTTGCCGAAGACCGTCACCTCGGCGCGTTCCGTCGCCAGAGCCGCCGACACCGGTTCCAGATCCGCGACGGCCTCGTCGACCAGGCGCTCGATCAGCGCGACGAACTCGCCGTGGTCGATGGCGGCGCCGACCTGGTTGTCCGCCTCGACGCTGTTGACGATGTGGGTGTCCGTCGTCATCACCTCGGCGGCGTCGATGGACCCGCCGGTGGTCACCGCGTCGACGACGCGACCCCGGAGGCCGGGCACCATGTTGTTGCCGTCGACGAGGACGTACGCCGTGTGCTGGCCCGCCACCTCGACGACGGCGACGCGGACGCCGAGGGGGCCGATGCCGTCGAGCGCGTCCCAGTCCGTCCGGTCCCAGGCGACGCCGAGGTCGACACGACCGCGCGGCGCCTCGCTCAACCGCTGGCCCGCCCGCTTCGCCGCCGAGATCATGTCGAACGCGCGCTCGCTGCCCGGCGTGACGTGGCCCAGGTCCTCGCCCTGGAGGCCGTTGTTGGAGTTGTGGGCGTCGACGAGGAGCACGTCGTCGAGGCCGACGGTGCGGGCCTCCGCCGCGGCCGAGAGGCCGACGCCGTACTCCACGTCGTCGGCGAAGCCCGGAGCGTAGGTGGCGACCAGGAGGGCGTCGTCGCCGAAGGCCTGGCCGAGCATCGACGCCTCCCCCGACTCCGTGCGGACGCTCCGGGTCGCCTCCGGGTCGTACGTGAGTCGCTCCCCCGCGGCGTCGATGGCGTCGAGGATGGCGTCGACTTCGCGTTCGGTCACGAGGTTGAAGTCGTGACCGGCGGTGGCGTGGGGCGGGAAGACGAGCCCCTCGGTGTGTTCGGCGACGCGGACGGGGAAGTTCCCGCCCCCGATCTCCCCCATCGGTCCCGGGTGGATCATCGGGAGGACGAACCGCGCCTTCTCGGCCCCGTCGTCGTCGCGGAAGGACAGCACCGTCACGGGGACGACGGCCTCCTCCCCGAGTTTCTCGAAGAAGTCCTCGAGTTCCCGGGAGCCCTCGGCGACGTGGCCGACGAAGCCCCTGATGAAATCGAGGACGGACACGCCGAGGCTGCGCTGCCACGGCCGGTCGATCACCCGGATGAACGTGTAGACGGCGCCGGCGTAGATCACGCAGGTGACCCCGAGCAGCAGGAAGTGGTTGGCGTCGATGACCCACAGTTCCGGCGGCGCCTCCGAGGCCCGCGAGAGGTACGGCATCAGGTAGGCGTCGACCAGCGGGCCGCCGAGTTCCAGATACCGGACGGTGCCGCTGTAGACGAACAGGAAGAGCGCGGAGACGACCGTCTGGAGGCTCGCGGGCACCGCGGCGATCAGGAGCGAGGACTGGGAGACGGCCATGACCACCAGCAGTCGGAAGGCGAAGATGGAGGCCAGCGCGATGATCAACGCGTCGTAGACGAAGGTCTGCCCCAGCGGCGTCACCAGCGAGACGATGCCCGCCGCGGTGACGATGGCGACGAGGATGAGTTCACAGAGCAACGCCAGCAGCGAGGAGCGATTCGGCGTGAGTTTGCCGCCGACGAACCGGTCGACGCCGGTCGTCCCGAGCGACGCGATGATCGTCGGCAGACCGATGAAGAAGATGCCCTGCCAGGCGTCACGACCCAGGATGAGCAGGTTTCGCCACGTCGGCGACGTGCCGCCGGAGTCGAAGGCGGCGACCCCCGCCATCGCGGCGATGACGAGCGCGAACCCGAGGCTGGCGTACCAGCTCGGGGCGGTGAAGATGTACCGCGACAGCCCCGCGAGGTCGGACTGGGTGGCCGTCATTTGTGGGCTCGACGAGACGGGGCGTCGTAAATCCCTCCCTTCGCCGGACCGAACCGTGGGGCGGCGGGCCGGGGGAGCGTCACGGACGCCGCCGCTCTCACCGACAGCGGGCGATGAAGTTCTCGAACACTTCCTCGCCCTCCGCGGTGTGGGCGACTTCGGGGTGCCACTGGACGCCGTAGAGTTCCCGCGCCGGATCGCTCATCGCCTCGATGTCACAGACGTCGCTCTCCGCAGTGTGCGTGAAGCCGGCGGGGAGGGCCGTCACCTCGTCGGCGTGGCTCGCCCACACGCGCGTCTCGGGGGCGAGCGACCCGACGAGTGGGTCGTCGTCGTCGACGATGCGGACGTCGACGTCGGCGTAGCCGCCGTAGTCGCCGGGGCCGACCGCGCCGTCGAGTTCCGCGGCGATGATCTGCATGCCGAGACAGATGCCGAGGACCGGCACGTCCAGTTCCAGGTACTCCGCACAGCGTCCGATGCGATCCATGTCGGGGCCGCCCGAGAGGACGAGGCCGTCCGCGTCGAGGTCGGCCGGGGGCGTGGTGTTGTCGACGATTTCGGTGTCCACGCCCGCGTCGCGGAGCGCCCGCCGCTCCAGGTGCGTGAACTGGCCGTGGTTGTCGACGACGACGATCCGGGTCATTACCGCCGCCTAGTGGGGTAGCGCGTAAAAGCGGTCCGGAACCGGTCGGCCGGACGTCGCGACGGCCGCCGAGGAGGCCGACGGCCGATCACTCCCGATCCGCCCGCTCCGCGGCCGTCGAGAACCCGAACTCCCGTCGCTCCTCGCTCCGGCGCGCCTCGCGGGCGGCGAGGGCCTCGGCGTCCGGGCCGGCGTCGTCGTCGACGCGCGCCCACCCCGCGTGGACCTTGGCGTGACACCAGCGACACAGCGCGACCGTGATCTCGTGGGTGGGGTCGTCGCTCCCGCCGTACGACAGGTGGTGTTCCTCCAGCAGCGGCCGGCTGTCGTCGTGGGCGATCCGCACGTCCTCCAGCCCGCACCGCCGGCACTCCCGGCCGTCGGTCGTCGAGCGGTAGTGGGGGCAGTCCCGCCACGTGGCGTCCTCGTCGGCGGCGACGCAGGCGTAGCCGGCCTCGCGGCGGGCGGCGGCGAACGCGGGGTCGTCGCCGGCGCGTTCCAGCGCGTACCGGCAGCGCCCGTCCGAGGTCAGGTGGTCACACCGCCCGGCGTGGGCGTACGGGTCGTCCACCCCGACCGGGGTGCCCGTCGGCGTCCGCTCCATGGGGTAGCCGAGCGGGGGAACGGGCAAGAATCCCCCGGCGATCAGCGGCGGTCACGCTCGTCGTCCGGCAGGTCCCGGCGCGCGGTCCGCTCGGCCGCCTCGCGGTCCATCACCTCGCGGTCCGCGCGTTCGGCCCGGACCAGCCAGTACAGCACCAGCGGCGCCCCCACTCCGAAGAGCAGGACGGAGACGAGGACGGCGGCACCCTCGGCCATTCACCCGAGGAACACGTCGACGATGTCGCTGCCCCGCGACCCGGCGTCGCGGTAGAGTTCCGAGTAGCCACAGTCGACACACGACACCACCCGGAAGGAGTTGGTCTGGATGTCGAACATCTTGCTGAGGCCGCCCCCGGTGGTGGAGATCGTCCCCACGTCGGTCTCGGTGGAGCCACACTTCGGGCAGCCGCGGTCGTCGGCGTCCATACCCGGTCGTTCTCGGCGTCGGGGCAAAACCCTCCCGGAGGGTCAAATCCTCGCTTGTGAGAGAACCCCACACGGCCGTGGACGCGGGCGGACCCGACCCGTGAGCGGCCGTCAGGAGTACTGATCGTGGATGTTCTCCGCCTCCGAGGCGCGACTCGACGCCAGGTCGAGCAGGTCGTCGACGACGTCGGCGAAGGCGTCGGCCCGCGCCGGGAGGTCGTTGCTCCGTTCGTCCAGCCGGTCCTCCGCGTCGCTCAGGACCTCGTAGGCCCGGTCGGCCGTGTCGGCGGCCTCGTCGGTCCGGTCGTCGTCGATGTCGTCGCGCGCGTCGGCGATCAGCGTGAGGCCGTTCCGGATGTCCGCCGCGTCGTCGCCGAGGGCGTCGAGGGTCTCCGTCTCGTCGAGCAACTGGGTCACCTTCGACTCGTACTCGTCCTCGCTGACGGCGTCGGTCACCGACGCGGCCGAGGCGTCCATCTCCTCCTGGAGGGTGTTCGTCGGGTCCGACAGCTCCTCGGACGCCGTCTCGACGCGTTCGATGTCGTCCTCGGCGTCCTGCAGGTCGTTGTCGTCCATGTGGGAGTACGCCTCGCGCAGGGCGTCGTGGCCGTCGACGAGCCAGGACTGGGCGTCGGTCGCCAGCGTGAGGAACCGCTGCATCGTATCGAGGGCGTCGACCGTCTCCCGTTGCTCGTCGGTCGTCGCCTCGACTTCCGCCTCGGCGAGCGCTCGCTGCACGCGATCCAGCCGCAGGAGGACGTCCCGCGCCCGGAACTCCTCCGTCTCGGCGGTCACCGACAGGAGGTCGTCGGTGACGCCGCCGGTGTAGACGTAGACGGCCTCGGTGAATCGGTCCTGGGCGGCGTCGATCTGCTGGGCTGCCTCCGGCGACGCCTCGGGTTCGGGGGTTGCCGTCGCCGTCGGCGTCGCGGTCGGTTCGGGCGTCTCGGTGGCGGTCGGTTCGGGCGTCCCGGTGGGGGTTGCCGTGGCGTCCGATCCGCTCGGCTCTCCGCCGAAGCAACCGGCCACGAGGGGGGTCAGGGCGACGAGGAAGGCGCGTCGATCCATGGGCGACCAACGGGTTTCAGATCAGTAAAACGTATCGATGCTGTCAGACGCACGTGAGACACGAACGAACCGATTTCGAAGGGCCGAGACGCTCTGTGAGACGTGCGTCAGACACATATCAGATTTAGATAAAAACATATAGGTCGTCGTCGCCGCACAGAAACGGACGATGACCCTCCAAGATTCGTCCGCGGGTCGCGGGGTCGACGGTGTGGGCATCAGGGCCGTCGGACTCGTCGTCGCCCTGCTCGTCGTCGACGCCGCGTGGAACCTCTCGCTCAACACGCTGCTCGACCGGTCCGGGATGGCGGAGACGATCGGCGTCACGTTCGACGTGGTGCTCCCGCTCACGGTCCTCGGCGCGGTCGGCGGCCTCGCCGTCTCCACCGTCGCCGGCGTCGCCGTCCTCGCGGCGCTGGTGCGGGTGTTCGCGCCCGACACCGACGCGCTCGGGGGCGGGCAGTCGCCCGCCGAGACGCTGCTGACCTACGCGCGGGCCGTCGTCGTCGCGCTCGTCGGCCTCGTCGCCGCCGGCGTCGGCCTCGCCGCCCTCGTCGTCCCCGGCCTCGTCGTCCTCGTCCACCTGCCGCTGGTGTTCGTCGCCGTCGCCGGCGACGGCGAACCCATCGGGCGGGCGGTCGAACGGACCTGGACGCGGGCCCGCGGCAACCGCGCCCGCGTCGCCGCCGTCGGCCTCGCCGTCGTCGCCGTCCCCCTCGCGGTCACCGTGGTCGCCACCCTCACGGCCCTGCTCCCTCCCCTCGTCGAACTCGCCGTCGGCGTCGTCGTCACCGGCGTCGCCGCCGCGGCGGGCGTCGCCGCCTTCACCGCCATCGCCGACTCCATCGACGGGCAGTCCGCCGGGTCGTCCCGGACCGACCGGGTGAACCCGACCGCCTCGGGTCGGCTGTAGTGGCCCGGGTGATCCACCGCGACGGCCGCGTTCTCGCCACGGACGTGACCGTCGCCGACTCCGTTCTCGCGAAGGCCCGCGGCCTCATGTTCCGCCGCTCGTTCCCCGACGGCTCGGCCCTCGTCTTCCCCTTCGGCGGCGTCGCGACCCGGACGCTCCACATGGTCGCCGTCCCGTTCGACATCGACGCCCTCTGGCTCCGGGACGGGCGGGTCGAGCGGGTCTCCCGCCTGTCCGCGTGGACGGGGCTCGGGCGTGCGCCCGCCGACACGGTGATCGAACTCCCCGCGGGCGCCGCCGACGGCGTCGAGGCTGGCGACGCGGTGCGGGTCGAGGGTGCGGAGCTTTAAGCCCGCCGGGAACCCGGGGTGGTGTATGGAGATCCGATCCAGCGACGACGCCGAGACGACCGAAGCGGTCCCCGACGTCCACCTCTCGCAGTTGGCCGCGGGGGAGAAGATCAGCGTCCAGGGGTACACCATCGACCCCGGGGCGACGGTGCCGGAACACAGCCACCCCCACGAGCAAGCCGGCTTCGCCACCCGCGGCGAGGCCGTCTTCGTGGTCGACGGCGAGGAGCGCGTCGTCGGCGCCGGCGACTCCTACGTCATCCCCGGGGACGAACCCCACGCCGTCGAGAACCGCGGCGACGAACCGTTCGAGGGCGTCGACCTCTTCAGCCCGCCCCGGACCGACCCCGACTGGCAGGACTGACCGGCGGACCGGGCCGTCGAATCCGCGTTGCACACATCCGCTACCCCTCCCGTCGGAGCCGTTTCACCACGAACGACTCGTCGAGTTCGCCG
The DNA here is from genome assembly GCF_023703775.1 of Haloplanus sp. GDY1. Lineage (NCBI taxonomy): Archaea > Methanobacteriati > Methanobacteriota > Halobacteria > Halobacteriales > Haloferacaceae > Haloplanus > Haloplanus halophilus. Next base: position 1,899,741 of record NZ_CP098514.1, read on the forward strand.
AGGAACTCCCCGAGTCGCGGCCCCTCGGTGTCGTCGAAGAAGAGCCGGTAGCCCGCCGCGAAGAAGTCGCCCACCTCGACGCCGTGGTCCCGGGCCGTCTCGTACATCTCGCCCTGGATCGCCTCGCCGTCGTGGCCCTCGGCCACGAAGTCCGCGAGGTCCTCCAGCGCGGCGACCACGTCCGGGTCGAAGTCCGTCTCGGGCAGGTCGGCCTGCAGGCGGTAGTTGTACGCGTTGTCCATCCGCTCGGCCCACGTCCGCGCCCGCTCGACGCGTTCGAGCGCCTCCTCGATCGCCCACGCGGGGGTGTCGTCGTCGAAAAAGCCCTGGTTGCGCGCCATCCGGATCCGGAGGTCCCGGTCGTCGGTCATGCCGAGGACCGCGGCGAAGGTGTAGGGCAGGCGCACCCGCTCCTCGCGAACCTCGTCGACGAGGAAGGGGTAGGCGCGCTCGGCGAGGGGTCGCAGGTCCTCGTCGTCCGCCTCGCCGAAGTAGACCCGCTCGAAGCGGTCGAACTCGTCGACCAGCAGGTCGATGCGCTCCCGGTCGAAGTCCTTGGCTCGCTTCGGGTTGCGCACGAAGAAGTAGCGCAACACCTCGGGTTCGAGGAGGGCGAGCACCTCGTCGACGGTGACCACGTTGCCCGACGAGGAGGAGAGGGGTTCGCCGTCCAGCGTGAACCACTCGTAGGTCATCGGCACCGGCGGGTCGACGTCGAGGACGCGGCGGGCGATCTCCTCGCCGCTCGGCCACGACCCCTCGGCGTGGTCCTTCCCGAACGGTTCGAAGTCGACGCCGAGGACCTTCCACTGGGCGGGCCACTCGAAGCGCCACGGGAGTTTGCCCTCCCGCAGCGTCGCGGTCCCCTCGTGCCCACAGCCGTCGATGTGGTCGCCGCCGGCGTCGAGGCCGGAACAGGCGTAGGCGACCTCGCCGGCGTCGAGGTCGACGTCCCTGACGTCCTGTGTCAGCTTCCCGCACGCCGAACACTGCGGCATGAAGGGGACGTAGTCCTCGTCGACGCCGTCCTGGTACTCGGCGAGGACCTCGCGGGCGAGGTCACGCTTCGCCAGCACCTCGCGGGTGACCGCCTCGAACTCGCCGGACTCGTAGAGGGCGGTGTTCGACACCATCTCGACGGGGACGCCGACGGCCTCGGCGCTCCGGGCCAAGAGGTCGGTGAAGTGGGCGCCGTAGGAGTCGCTCTCGCCGAAGGGGTCGGGGATGTCCGTGTAGGGCTTGCCGAGGTTGCGTCCCAGGGCGCCGGCGTCCACCTCGCCGAGGCCGACGAGGGTCCAGTCCGAATCGGCGAGTCGGCGCGGCACCGCCCGCAGGGCGTCGCGGTCGTCGCTGGTGAACACCTGTCGGACCTCGTGGCCGCGCTCCCGGAGGACCGCGGCGACGAAGTAGCCGCGCATGATCTCGTTGAAGTGGCCGAGGTGGGGGACCCCGGAGGGGGAGACGCCGCCCTTGATCACGATGGGGTCCTCCGGGTCGCGGGCCTCGATTTCGTCGGCGACGTCGTCGGCCCAGAAGGCGTTGTGGCTCATCGGCTCCAGCCGTCCGGATCCTCGTCACAGCCCTCGGGCACCACGTCGGTGCCGGTGTGTTCGCCCCGGAGGACCGCCGCCTCGATCCGTTCCGGGTCGGTGCCGTCGAGGACTATCGTGCGCATCTTCGAGCGCTCGATGAGCTTCGCCGCCAGCAGGTCGACGGGTGCCGACGCGCCGGCCCCGCGGCTCATTGGTGCGATCAGGTCGACGAGTTGCGAGCCCGTGAGCCGGTCGTACTGCTCCGCGTCGGCGTCGGTGGCGGGGTCGGCGCTGAACACGCCGTCGACGCTCGTGGCGTAGACCAGCAGGTCGGCGTCGACGTACTCCGCGAGCGCCGCCGCCACGGCGTCGGTGGTCTGGCCGGGCATGACCCCGCCCATGACCGGCACGTCGCCCCGGCGCAACGCCTCGCCGGCTTCCTCGTAATCGTGGGCCGGAGAGGGTGCCGAGAGGTCGTCGAGCGCCCCGATCAGCAGGCGGGCGTTGAGCCGCGTCACGTCGATGCCGAACTGATCCAGCTGTACCTCGTTGGCGCCGAGCTGACGCGCCGTCCCGATGTACTCGCGGGCGACGCCGCCGCCCCCGACGACCGCGCCGACCTCGCAGCCCTCGTCGACGAGGCCCTCGACCGCCGCCGCGTGGCCCGCGACGCGGTCGGCGTCGAGGTCCGGCGCGAGGACGCTCCCGCCGATGGAGATCACGACTCGCATTACGCGTCCGGTAGCCACGAGGCCGGCTTAAGGGTTGTCAAGCGTCCACCGTGCGTGAGTCGTCCGCGTGGGCCGTCGAGTCACAGTTAAGGGTCCGCGCCCGCTTCTCGACGTATGAAGACGCTCAACCTCGTCGGTCCGGACGCCGTCGACCTGGCCGACCGTCTCGTCCCGCGACTCGACGGCCGGGTCGCGACCGTGGAGACCCTCCCCGAAACCGCCGCCCGCGACACCGACGCCGGCGCGGCCTACGGCCTCTCGGCCGACGGCTCGTGGATCGGTGCCGGCGACGGCGAGACGCTCGACGACCTGCTTGACTCGCTGACGCCCGACTACGAGTACGCCCTCACCGTCGGCTTCGCGGACGCACGCCTCCCGACGGTCGCCATCGGCGACGCCGAGGCCGCGGGCGAGATCGTCGCGACCGTCCCCGAGGCGGCCGAGGCCGACCTCGATCCGATCCTCGACGTCGTCGACGACCTCGACCCCCGCGTCACGCTCGAATCGCTCGTCCAGCGGGCCAAGGCGTCGCCCATGGCGGAGCGGTCCGGCGCCATCGCCACCTTCACCGGCCGCGTCCGGGTGAAGGACGGCGAGGACGACGCTCCGACCACGCACCTGGAGTTCGAGAAGTACGAGGGCGTCGCCGCCGACCGCATGCGGACCATCCGGAGCGAACTCGAGGCGCGCGACGGCGTCTTCGAGGTGCTGATGCACCACAGGACCGGCGTCATCGGCGAGGGCGAGGACATCGTCTTCGTCGTCGTCCTCGCGGGCCACCGCGAGGAGGCCTTCGACACCGTCGAGGACGGCATCAACCGCCTCAAGGACGAGGTGCCCATCTTCAAGAAGGAGTCCACGGCCGACGAGGAGTTCTGGATCCACGAGAAGGCCTGAGACGCCGGATCGGCGCCCGACCCCGCGCAGATATATTCTACAAAATTTCTCAGAAACAAACGCTTTGAGCGGCCTGTAAAACGTTTCGAGGGCTCGTAAAAGGTTCTGAATGTTTCGCGAAATCGGGAAAATCGGTAAAACTGCCCGAACTGCTCCGAACGTTCCTGCCTTTATAACATCCTCCGGGGTATACGGAGAGTCGAGGCGAAACCCAATGAGCGCAACCGCAGACCCCTCCACCGACTCCGACGACAGTGCGTCCAAAGAGGAGCGGCTCAAGCAGTACCTCCTCTCGAAGGCCCAGGACGGTGAACACTACTTCAAGAGCAAGTTCATCGCGGACGAGGTCGACCTCTCGCCCAAGGAGATCGGCGCCCTGATGGTCAAGCTCCGGGACTCGGCCTCGGACCTCACCGTCGAGAAGTGGTCGTACACGAGCGCGACCACGTGGCGAATCGAGGCCGCCTGATTCCCCCGTCCCCGCTGCGCCACGCCGCCCCGTTCCCCCGCGCCCCGCCCCCGCTGTCACGGGTTTTATACCGCTGAGCGACCTACCCGATACCGATGGACGGAGCCGACGGACCGCCGTCAGAGGCCCTCGAAACGGTGTTTTACGTCCGTGAAACCGACCGCGAGGGCGACCGCCTTCGCTACTACGGCGAGCCGCTGGTGCCGAAGCGGTCCCTGGTCGACGAACTCCGGGAGCCCTTCCGGCGCGCCGGCTACCGACTGGATCTGGAGGCCGGGCGCGAGCCGTGGGAGACGGTGGTCGTCGCCACCCCCGCGGACGGCCGCATCGACGGGGTTCCGTGGACGAACCTCGCGCTCTTCGTCGCGACGGTGCTCTCGACGCTGTTCGTCGGCGCCGTGGCCTGGTACTACATTCCACCGGCCGAACTCGCGGCCAACCCCCTGCTCGTCCTGCGGGCGTGGCCCTTCACCGCCGCCGTACTCGGCGTGTTGACGACCCACGAACTCGGCCACTACCTCGTCGGCCGGTATCACGGCGTCGACGTGTCCCTCCCCTACCTCATCCCCTTCGTCGTCCCGTTCGGGACGCTCGGAGCCATCATCCGGATGCGGGGGCGGATGCCCGACCGGAAGACGCTGTTCGACATCGGCGTCGCCGGCCCGCTCGCCGGCCTCGCCGCCACCGTCGTCGTGACGGCCATCGGGCTCTCGCTCGACCCGATGACCATTCCCCCGAACGTCGTCGACGCGTCCGGCCGGATCATCGTCTTCAACAACCCGCCCTTGCTCGACCTGATCGCCCGGGCGCTCGGCCAGCCCACTAGCTACGCCGACCCGACCAAGACGGTCCATCCGGTCATCATCGGGGGCTGGGTGGGGATGTTCTTCACCGTCCTCAACCTGCTTCCGGTCGGCCAACTCGACGGCGGTCACATGGTGCGAGCGATGCTCGGGCGCCGGCAGGAGACGGTCGCCTCCCTCGTGCCGCTCGCCCTCTTCTCGCTCGCGGGGTATCTCTACTACGTCCGGAACCTCGGGTTCAACGAGTCGGTCGGGCTGTGGGCCGTCTGGGGCCTGTTCGCGACGATCATCGCCTACAACGGCCCGGCGAACCCCGCCGACGAGACGCCGCTCGGCTGGAAACGGCAGGTCCTCGGAGTCCTCACCTTCGCCCTCGGCGCGCTCTGTTTCCTGCTGGTGCCCATCCAGCTGCTCGGCTAGTGGTCGTATCCCCGGTCCGGTAGCGGCTCGCCGTCGGCGACGACCCCCGACTCGGTCACCCGACCGAGTCGGGTCACCGGCACCGGAAGCGACGGCCGAATCGCCTCCAGATCGGCCGACTGCGCCGTGAACACGAGTTCGAAATCCTCGCCGAAGAAGGCCGAAAGCTCCCGCCGCTCGGCCTCGTCGGCGGCCACGGCGTCGACGCCCGGGTCGACCGGGAACCGGTCCCACGACACCTCGAACCCGCAGTCGCTCGCCGCCGCGAGCTGGTGGAGCGAGCGAGCGAGGCCGTCCGAGGAGTCCATCATCGCCGTGGCGACGGGGGCCAACGCCCGCCCGGCCCCCACCCGCGGCTCGAACCGGAAGAGGTCGTTCCCCCGCTCCCGGTTGCCGGCCTCGAACTCGCGGATGGCGGCGCCGGTCCGACCGAGCGTCCCGGTCACGTAGACGGCGTCGCCGGGGGCGGCGCCGTGGCGGTAGACGGGCTCCTCGGCCCGGCCGACGACGGCGCCGGCGACGGTGAACTCGTCGTGATCGTCGAGGTCACCGCCGACGTACCGGGCGTCGACCGCCTCGCAGACGTCGGTCGCGCCCGCGACGAACGCCTCGATCTCGTCGGGGTCGAACGCCGGCGCCCCGTAGGCGGCGACGGCCGCCGTCGCCGCCCCGCCCATCGCCGCCACGTCCGACAGCGACGCGCCGACGGTCCGCCAGCCCGCCGTGTACCGACTCACCCCCGACGGGAAGTCCGTGCGCTCGTGGAGCATGTCCGTCGTCAGAACCAGCCCGTCGATCACCGCCGCGTCGTCGCCCGCCCCGTCGACGAGTTCGGCGAGGGATGCCAGCGCGCTCCGTTCGTCCATGGCCGGGGTTCGCGGCCGCGAAACAAAAACCCCCGACGCGGTCCCGATTCGGAGGGTTAATGCGTGGGCTCCCCCTCGGCCGAGACATGGCTGGCGGACGACTCCGGGCGACCGTCCTCGGGTTCGCCGGTGCGCTCGTCGTCTTCGCCGTCCTCTTCTCGCTCGCCGGCGTCGACGACCTCCTCGCCCAGCTGGCGAACGCCGACCTGCGGCTCGTCGGCCTGGTCTTTCTCGTGACGCTCGGCTGGCTGGCGGCCTGGGGGTTCGCCCTCCGGACCGTGCTCGACGTCCTCGGGGTGTCGCTGTCGGTCCCCGAGGCGCTGTTCGTCTTCACCGGCGCGATGTTCGCCAACAACGTCACCCCCTTCGGCCAGGCGGGCGGCGAGCCGATCACCGCCCTGCTCATCTCGCGGGTGGCCGACACCGAGTACGAGACCGGACTGGCCGCCATCGCGAGCGTCGACACGCTCAACTTCGTCCCCTCGATCACCATCGCGCTCATCGGCGTCGGCTACTTCGTCACCGAGACGGCCTTCGGCACGAGTCGACGGCTCGAACTCGCCCTCGTCGCGGTGATCGGGCTCGCCGTCGGCGTGCCCGCGCTCGTCTACCTCGGCTGGCAGCGCCGCTACCGGCTGGAGCGGCGGGTGGTCGGCCTCGTGACGCCGGCCGTCCGCCGGGTGGCGCGTCACGTTCCCCGGATGCCGGTGCCGACCGTCGGCGGGATCGAGGGCCGGATCAACGGCTTCTTTCGCGCCATCGAGCGCGTGGCGGCGAACCCCCGAGGGCTCGCCGTCGCGCTCGCGCTCTCCTCGGTCGGCTGGTTCTTCCAGATGCTCGGTCTGTGGCTCGCCTTCAGGGCCATCGGCACCCCCATTCCCCTCTCCGTCGCGCTCTTCGTCGTCCCCATCGGCGCCATCGCGGGCGTGACGCCACTCCCCGGCGGCGCCGGCGGCATCGAGAGCGTCCTCGTCGTCCTGCTGGTGGCGGCGCCGCTCCCGACGGTCACCGAACCGATCGCGCTCGCCGCCGTCGTCGTCTTCCGGGGGATGGTCTACTGGACGCCGACGGTGCTCGGCGGCCTCGCCACCGGCGTCGTCGGCGTCCGGTCGTAGCCGGCGCGCGGCTAATACGATGGGTTTAAACGCCGTCCGCGGGAACCCTGCGCCAATGGTAACCCTCTACGACGTGCCGGCGGACGCGCTCATCGACGAGCTCGCCGACCGGCTCGCCGACCGCATCGAGGAGCCCGGCTGGGTGAACTACGCCAAGACCGGTACCAGCAAGGAACTCCCGCCCCAGCAGGAGGACTTCTGGGCCACGCGCGCCGCGAGCCTCCTGCGAAAGGTCGCCGTCGACGGCCCCGTCGGGGTCGACCGGCTCTCGACCGCCTACGGCGACCGCAAGCAGGGCTCGACCCGCTACCGCGTCGCCGCCAACCACACCGAGGCCGGCAGCAAGAAGATCATCCGAACCATCCTCCAGCAGCTCGAGGACGAGGACCTCGTCTCGACCGCACAGGGCGAGGGGCGCGTCGCCACGCCCGAGGGCCAGAGCCTCCTCGACGAGGTGGCCGCGGACGTCCTCGACGACCTCGACCGACCGGAACTCGAGAAGTACGCGTAGTCCGAACGTCCGAAATCGTTTTCACCGCTTCGACGGAATCCGTACCTATGAGTGGAAACCCCGACGACGAACGGATCGAGGAGCTTCGCCAGCAGAAGATGCAGGAACTCAAAGAGCAGGCCCAGGAGGGCGGCGGCGGCGCCGGCGACCGGGCGGAGGCCCAGCAGGCCGCCCAAGAGCAGGCCGAGGCCCAGAAGCAGGCGCTCCTGAAACAGCACCTCACCGACGGCGCGCGCCAGCGACTCAACGCCGTCCAGATGTCGAAACCCGAGGTCGCCGACAAGGTCGAACAGCAGATCGTCGCCCTCGCTCAGAGCGGCCGCATCCAGGACCGCATCGACGAGGACCAGATGCGCAAGCTGCTGAAGGAGCTCACGCCCGACAAGAGCTTCGACATCCGCCGTCGATAGTGGACGCCGCACTCCTGTTCAGCGGCGGGAAGGACTCGGCGCTCGCGGCGCTCGCGCTCGACCGGTTCTACGACGTGACCCTCGTCACCGCCACCTTCGGGATCACCGACGACTGGCGACACGCCCGGCGGGCGGCCGAGCGCCTCGACTCCCCCTTCCGGACGCTCGACCTGGACCCCGACGTGGCCGCCGACGCCGTCGACCGGATGGTCGACGACGGCTACCCCCGAAACGGCATCCAAGCGGTTCACGAACACGCCCTCGAACGCGTGGCCGCCCTCGACGTGGCCGCCGTCGCCGACGGCACCCGGCGCGACGACCGCGTCCCCACCGTCTCCCGGGCGACGGCCCAGAGCCTCGAGGATCGCCACGGCGTCGACTACCTCGCACCCCTCACCGGCTTCGGGCGGGGCGCCGTCGACCGCCTCGTCGACACCCACCTCGACGTTCGCGTCGGTCCGAGCGAGGCGATCCCCCGGGCCGACTACGAGGCCGAACTCCGCGCCCTCCTCGCGGACCGCGAGGGCGACGACGCCGTGGAGGCCGTCTTCCCCGACCACGAACAGACGGTCGTCCGCGGCCGGGCCTGATCGCCCCGTCCCCGCGGCCGCCGTCGGTACGCCGAAGTGACTGGACGCGAAAGCGGGTCCATGAACCTCGTCGAAGCCCTCGGGGCCGACGCCAAACTCGTCTGCGTCGTCGGCGCCGGCGGGAAGAAGACCACGCTGTACGCCCTCGCCGACCGCATCGACCGCGCCGTCGTCACCGCCACCGTTCGCATCCCCATCTTCGACGACCACGTCGCGGCGGTGCGCGTCACGCGCGACCCCGTCGGCGCGCTCCGCGACGCGACGGACTGGCCGCTCGGCCTCGTGCCCGAGCGCGAGCGGTCGGATCGCTACCTCGGCTACGACCGCGAGACGGTCACCGCCATCCGCGCGACGCCGGGGCCAGAGACGGTGCTGGTGAAAGCCGACGGGGCCCGCACCCGCCTGCTGAAGGCGCCGAACGAAAGCGAACCGCAGGTGCCCGCCACCGCCGACACCGTGATCCCCGTCGCGAGCGCTCGCGTGGTCGGCAAGCCCCTCACCGAGGACCACGTCCACCGGCCCGAACGGGTGGCGGCCCTCACCGGCCGGTCGCTCGGCGATCCGATCCGCGCCGAGGACGTGGGGACCGTCCTCGCGAGTCGCGCCGGCGGCCGCAAGCGCGTCCCCCCGACGGCGACGGTCGTGCCGCTGATCAACATGGTCGACGACGAGGAACTGGCGGCGACGGGTCGGGACGTCGCCGCCGCCGTCCACGAGCGAGCCGACGTGTCCCGCGTGGTGCTCGCGCGGATGGCCGAGCCCGAAGTGGTCGACGTGATCGACTAGCCCTCCAGCCGTCGCTCCGCGTCGACGAAGTCCTCCCGGGTGTTGCAGTTCTCGAACGTGTGGGGGTGGCCGTGGTCGCGCACCTCCGCGGCGTCGACGACGACGAAATCCAGGTCGAACAGCGGGGCGACGATCCGCTCCTCGCCGGCCGCCAGCGCCGCCTCGCAGGCGTCGGCCATCGCCGCCGCCCGGTAGACCGCGTGGGTGGTCTCGAACCACTGCTCCGGCCGGGGGACGGCGGCGTCGTGGCCCGCCGCCCGCTCGAACAGGTACGCGACGAAGTCGGCGTCGACGAAGGGCATGTCACAGGCGACGACGAAGGCGTACTCGGTGTCGACGGCGCGAAGCCCCGTCGCCATCCCCGCCATCGGTCCCTCGTCGGGGTACTCGTCCTCCGCGAACCGAACCGGCACGGCCGCGCCGTCGAGGGCGTCGCTGATCGCCGGCACCTGTTCGGCCCGGCAGTTGACGACGACGGCGTCGACGGCCGGGGCGACCCGGTCGACCACCCGCCGGATCATGGGCGTCCCCGCGAGGGGCGCGACCGCCTTGTCCTCGTCGCCGAACCGCGTCGACCGACCGCCGGCGAGCACGACGGCTGTGCGCTCGGGCATGACCCCAGCTACAACACCCACCTTTTTACTTCGTCGGGTCGTGCTTCGCGCGACCGCTCCTCGCAAAAAGCTGGACCAAAAACGGCCGCGACTCGCTCCCTCGGGAGCGAGTCGCGGTCGGTCGTGCTGGACCGCTCCGCACCGCACAGCACTCCTCCGCACCGTACCGCCCCGCACCGCTCCGTCCCGCACCGCCCCGCAACGCCACTCACTCGATTCCGTCACACAGGTCGCCGACGACCCGTTCGGCGGTCAGCGCCGCCACCCGACGCTCCCCGAAGACGTCGCGCGCGCTCTCGGCCGCGTCGGGGTCGACGGCGAACGCGACGCCCGGATAGGTCACGTCCGCGAGGACGAGCGGCGTCGCCGGCGCGGTGGGCACGCCCGCCGGCCCGTCGAGGGACTCGGGACCGAGGACCCGATCCACGCGCTCGGGGTCGCTCTCGCCGGTACCGACCGCCCGGACCAGCGACGCGATCCGACGGACCATGTGCCGGGCGAACCCGCCCGCCGAGAGCGTCAGGACGAGGAACGCCCCGTCCCGTTCGCCGGCCGCGTCGAGGCGCCGGACGGTCCCCTCGTCGTCGGTCGTGAGGTTGTGGAAGTCCGCCTCGCCCGAGAGTCGGTCGAGCGCCGCGCGGGCGCGGTCGTCGTCGACGTCGGGCGCGTACAGGTGATAGCGGTAGGTGCGCCGGGTCGCGTCGTGGGTGGCGTGGAAGTCCGCGGGAACGTCGGCGCTCGCCCACGCCCGGACCGTCCCCGGGAGCTCCCCGTTCAGCGCGGCGGGCGAGAGCCACTCGGGCGCCTCGAAGGCGACGGTCTGGGCCAGCGCCGAGACGCCGGCGTCCGTGCGCCCCGCGGCGGCGTACCCCCGCGGCACGTCGCCGTCGAGGACGCCGAGGGCACGGAGCGCGTCGAGGAGGGCGTCCTCGACGGTCGGCCGGTCGGGCTGGCGCTGGAAGCCCGCGTACGGCCGACCGTCGTAGGCGATGCGGAAGGCACGGGTCGGCATCGGCGGGGGTCCGGGCGCCGCGAAGTTATAGGTCGCGGATCGACGGCGGGGCCGAGACGACGGCCGGGGGACGACGGCAGTCGGCCGCCCTCACCAGTCCAGCGACCCGCCGCTCCGGTACTCCGTCACCTGCGTCTCGAAGAAGTTCTTCTCCTTGTTCAGGTCGACCTGTTCGGACATCCACGGGAACGGGTTGTCGGTGCCGTACTGAGCGGGGAGATCCAACTGTTCGAGCCGTCGATCCGCGACGTGTTCGACGTAGTCCGCGAACCCCTCGCCGCTCATCCCCAGCACGTCGTCGGGACACGCCTCGTGGGCGTAGATCCGTTCGAGTTCGACCGCCTCGGTGACGAGGTCGGTCACTTCCCGACCGAACTCCTCCGTCCAGACGCCGGGGTTCTCGGAGCGGATCTGGTTGATCAGGTCGACGCCGAACCCGACGTGGAGCGACTCGTCGCGCATGATGTACTCGAACTGCTGGCCGATGCCGACCATCTTGTTCCGCCGCTTCAGGCCGAGCATCATGGCGAAGCCCGCATAGAAGAACACGCCCTCCATGATGACGTAGAACCCGACCAGATCGCGGAGGAACTCGCGGAGGTCAGCGTCCGTCTCGATGGTGAACTCGTCGCGGTCGATGGCCCGCGTCAGGTCGACCACGAACTCGTCTTTCTCGCTGATCGACGGGATGCGGTCGTACATCCCGTACATGTACTCGGGGTCGAACCCGAGGGAGTCACAGCAGTAGATGAACGTGTCCGTGTGGATGGCCTCCTCGTAGGCCTGCCGGAGGAGGTACTGTCGGCACTCCGGCGCGGTCACGTACTCGTAGAGCGCGAGGACGACGTTGTTCGCGGTCAGCGACTCCGCGGTGGAGAAGAAGCCGAGGTTCCACTCGACGAGCCGTCGCTCCCCCTCGGTGAGCGCGTCGCCGTTCCACTGCCGGACGTCGTCCTGCATCGGGATCTCTTGGGGAACCCAGTTGTTCGCGACGCCGGATTCGTAGTACTCGCGCGCCCAGTCGTAGTCGATGGGCAGGATCTTGTTCGGGTCGTGCTGATCGTCGTTGGCGATTACTGGCATGGGTGTGTGGTGTGGGTCGGTCGGCGAGCGGTCACTGGCAGGCGTCGCAGGTCGGATCCTCGACCCGACAGAGGTCGTCGGACTCGGCGTCGGTCGTCTCGGCGTCGGTCGTCTCGGCGTCGGTCGCCGGCCCAGTCCCGGTGCCGCCGTCCCGGTGCTGAGTCTTGCCGTACTCCGCCATGTCGAGGGTCGACTTCTCGATCTGTGAGGCGCCGAGGGTGCGCAGGTAGTAGGTGGTCTTGAGCCCGAGTTCCCACGCCGTCCGGTAGACGTCGTCAAGGAGCGAGCCGTCCGTACTCGGGAAGAACACGTTGTGCGAGACGGACTGGTCGATCCACGTCCCGCGCGCGGCGGTCAGCCGCAGTTGGTGGCGCGGATCGATCTCGAAGGCGCTCCGGTACAGTTCCCGGACGTCCTCGGGGATCGCCTCGACGTCCTGAATCGAGCCGTCGTGGTACTTGATGCGGTCGACCATCTCCTCGTCCCAGAGGTCGCGCTCGCGGAGGGCGTCGACGAGGTGGTCGTTGACGACCGTGAAGTCGCCGCTCATGTTCGACTTGACGTAGAGGTTCGAGTACAGCGGCTCGATGGATGGGGTCGTCCCGTTGATGGTGGAGATGGTCGCCGTCGGCGCGATTGCCATCGTGTTGGAGTTGCGCATCCCGTGGTCCGCGACGTGTTCCCGGACGGCGAACCAATCCAGGGTCTCCGCCCGGTCGGTCGGGACCTCGACGCCGCGTTCCGCTTCCAGCAGGTCGACGGTGTCCTGCGGGAGCAGTCCCCGGTCCCACTTCGACCCCTCGTAGGAGGGGTAGGCGCCACGCTCCTTCGCGAGTTTCGAGGAGTGCAGGATCGCGTGATACGAGACGAACTCCTGCCAGCGGTTGGCCGCCTCGACGGCGCGGTCGCTCGCCATCGGGATCCCCGCCTCCATGAGCGCCTCGTGAAAGCCCATCGTCCCGAGGCCGATCGGCCGGTGACGCAGGTTCGAGCGTTCGGCCTCCTCGGTGGGGTAGAAACAGAGGTCGACGACGTTGTCGAGCATCCGCATCGCCGTCCCGATGGTGTCGGCCAGGTGTTCGCGGTCGAGTTCGCCGTCGGCGACGTGGGTCGCGAGGTTCACGCTGCCGAGGTTACAGACCGCGTGTTCGTCCTCGCTCGTGTTGAGCGTGATCTCCGTACAGAGGTTCGAGGAGTGAACGACCCCCTCGTGGTCCTGCGGCGACCGGACGTTACAGGGATCCTTGAACGTGATCCAGGGGTGTCCGGTCTCGAACAGGCGGGTGAGGGTCTTCCGCCAGAGTTCCTCGGCGTCGACCGTCTCGTACTGGCGGAGGTCGCCCGCCTCGGCCCGCCGTTCGTACTCGCGGTAGGTCGCCTCGAACTCCTCGCCGTAGGTCTCGTGGAGGTCCGGCACCTCGTCGGGCGAGAAGAGCGTCCACTCGCCGCCCTCGCGGACGCGCTTCATGAAGAGGTCGGGGATCCACGCCGCCGTGTTCATGTCGGGCGTGCGCCGGCGCTCGTCGCCGGTGTTGCGCTTCAGATCGAGGAACTCGGGGAAATCGAGGTGCCAGCACTCCAGATACGCACAGGCCGCCCCGCGTCGCTTCCCCGAGCGGTTGATCGCGGCCGTCACGTCGTTGGAGATGCGGAGGAAGGGGACCGTCCCCGTCGACTCGACGCCCGTCGAGGAGATGAGCGACCCCGCAGCGCGGACGTTCGTCCAGTCGTTGCCGAGGCCGCCGCTCCACTTCGAGAGCTTCGCGTGGGACTTGTAGGCCTCGAAGATCCCCTCCAGATCGTCGGGGATCGTCGTCAGGTAACACGAGGAGAGCTGTGGGTGCCGCGTCCCGCTGTGGAACAGGGTCGGCGAGGAGGGGGTGAACTCGAGCGTCGAGAGGACGTCGTAGAACTCCTCGGCGCGCGCCTGCGGGTCGTCCTCGTCGAGGGCCAGCCCCATCGCGACCCGCATCCAGAACGCCTGCGGGAGTTCGAGCCGCTCGCCGTCGGTCGTCTTGAGGAAGTAGCGCTGGTAGAGCGTGTCCAGCGCCATGTACTCGAAGCGCTCGTCCCGCTCGGGGACGAGATACGCGGCCAGGGCGTCGAGGTCGAACAGTTCGGTCAGCCGGTCGTCGAGGATGTCGCGTTCGACGCCGCGCTCGACGTTCTCGACGAACGTCTCCCGGTAGGCGCGGTCGAGTTCGAAGCCCGTCAGATCCTCGCCGATGACCTCCCGGTAGTACCGCTGGCGGAAGACGTCGGCGGCAATGTGCTTGTACGCCGGTTCGCGCTCGATGCGCGCGGTCAGGACCTGGAGGATGCCCTCGAAGAGTTCCGCCTCGTCGGCGCCCTCGTAGAGGTTGCGCTCGGCCTCGGCGACGAGTTCGTCGACCGTCTCGTCGTCGACGACCTCGGCGTCGGCGGTGCGTGCGCGGTTCAGTACGGTTCGAACGGCGTCACTGATCGTCGTCGGTTCGGGATGACTCATGATTCGGTGTGGTCGCGGCGGACCCGCTGGCGTCGGAGGCGTCGTCGCCGTCGAGGACGGCGTCGAGTTCGCGGAGGAACTCCTCGGGATCGGAGAAGGCCTCGTAGACCGAGACGAAGCGGATGTAGGCCACCTTGTCGACCGCGCGCAGTTCCTCGGAGACGACGTCCCCGACGAGCGTCGTCGAGACGATGCGCGTGTCGCGCTCGCGGAGCGCGTCCTCGACGCGGTCGACGAGGGCCGTCACGGTGTCGTCGTCGACCGGGCGCTTCTCGACCGCCCGCTCGATCCCCGCACGCAGTTTGTCCCGGTCGTAGGGCTCGATGCTCCCGTCCCGCTTTTTCACCTGCAACGTCTCCCACTCGGGGCGCTCGTACGTCGTGAACCGGAACGAACAGCGCTGACACTCCCGTCGCCGCCGCACGGTCATCGAATCGGTCGCGCCCGTGTCGACGACGTTGGTTCGGCCGTGGCCGCAGTCGGGACAGTCCATAGTCGTCACTGTTCGTGCCTCCGGACGGTTAACCCCATATGTTGGGGTCGTCGGTGTCCAACCGCAACATCTGGTGACCGACGGTCGCTACTTAAATCTTACCAACGGACTTTAGATAGAACAAATCAGATTGAGTTCGGCGCGAGGATCGGCGACGGGAATCAGGCCGGGACGGCGGCCGACTCGACGGCCGAGAGCGTCTCGCTCATGAAGTCCGGCAGGTCGTCGGGGACGCGCGAGGTGACGAGGTTGCCGTCGACGACGACGGACTCGTCGACGTACGTCGCCCCCGCGTTCTCGATGTCGACTTCGAGCGGCCAGTACCCCGTCGCCTCGCGGCCCTCGAGGACGTCGGCGCTGATGAGCAACTGAGCGCCGTGACAGATGGCGGCGATGGGCTTGTTCCGCTCGTCGAACGCCGCCACGACGTCGGCCGCCTCCGGCGCCTCGGTTCGCAGGCTCTCCGGCGAACCGCCGCCGGGAATCACGAGGAGGTCGTACTCGTCGGCCCACCAGTCGGCGTCGTGCTCGTCGATGGCCCAGTCCGCTTCGAAGGTGTACCCGTGTTTGCCGTCGATGGCGTCGCCGTCTGGCGTCGCGACGTCGACGTCCCACGCCTCCTCCTGGAGGCGGCGGTACGGATAGTTGAACTCGCTGTCCTCGAAGCCGTCCGTGGCGATGACGAGCCCCTTCATGGCTCCACCGATCGATTGGTTGCGATTCTACAAAAATATTGGGAATAGTGGGGAACTGTGGCAACCGAACGGCCGTTAGCGCATCGGAAACGGACGGATGGAAAGAGAGAGCGAGTCCCTTTATTACTCGAAGTCGTCGTAGGTCGGCCGGTCGCGGTCGCCGGGGAAGTCGTCGACGGGTGCGGTCGTCTGGTCGCCGCTCTCCATCTCCTTGATCGTCACCTCGCCGTTCTCCAGGTCACGCTCGCCGACGATGACGACCGTCTCGGCGTTGACGCCGTCGGCGTAGGACATCTGCGCGCCGAAGCTCCGACCCGCGAGGTCCGTCTCGACGACGTGGCCCCGATCCCTGAGGTCGCGGGCCACCCGCGCGGCCGTCCCCCGCGTGTCGCCAACCGAGAGGACGTAGTAGTCCGTCGAGAGCGCCTCCTCGGGCCACTCGCCCGCGCGCTGGAGGAGCAAGGAGAGGGTGGCGTGGCCGGGCGCGACGCCCACCGCGGGCGTGGGCTGGCCGCCGTAGCTCTCGATCAGGTCGTCGTACCGGCCGCCGCCGAAGACGGCCCGGGACACCTCGCCCTGCGTGTCGAAGCACTCGAAGACGGTCCCGGTGTAGTAATCGAGGCCGCGGGCCGTCTCCAGCGAGACGGAACAGTACTCGCGGACGCCGAAGTCGGCGGCGGCGTCCAGCACCTCCCGTAAGTTCCCCACCGCGTCGGCCACGTCGTCCGTGCCCGCGAAGTCCGTGAGTTCGTCGAGGTCCTCGCTCGCCAGCAACTCGTCGAACTGCTCGGCCTGCCCGTAGGAGAGCCCCGCCTCGTGCAGCAGGTCGTAGTACTCCGCGGGGTCGATCTTCGCCGACTTGTCGACCGCGCGGATCGCCTCGCGGACGTCCACGTCGGCGTCGAACGCCCGGAGGAGGCCGCCGAGGATGTCGCGATGGGAGACCCGGAACTCGAAGTCCGCGGCCTCGAGTCCGAGCGCCGTGAGGGCGTCGGCCGCGTACGCCAGGATCTCGGCGTCGGCGGTCGGCTCCGCCGACCCGAAGACGTCGACGTTGGTCTGGTAGAACTCGCGGAAGCGGCCCTGCTGGACCTGCTCGTACCGCCAGAACGGCCGGGTCGACATCCACTTGATCGGCTTCTGGAGTTCCTGCCCCTTCGCGACGACCATCCGCGCCACCGTCGGCGTCAGTTCCGGCGTCAGGGCGACGTGGCGGCCGCCCCTGTCCTCGAAGGCGTACAGTTCCTCGACGATCTCGTCGCCGCTCTTGTCGGTGTAGAGGTCGACGGCCTCCAGCGCCGGCGTTCCGATCTCGCGGAACCCGTACCGCCGGGCCGTCCCCTCCAGCACGTCGGCCACCGCCCGCCTGGCGGCCATCTCCTCGGGGTAGAAGTCGCGGAACCCCTTGAGTCGGTCGTACATGTCGCGTCGTCGGCGCCGGCCGCGCTTGAAACCTGCCCTTTCGGAAGCGGAAGCCCTTGCTCCCACACGGAGGTTGAGACGCCCCGACGGCGACCGGCCCTCCATGTCCCTCGTCTCCGCGTTCACGTCGGCCATCCTCCCCATCGTGTCGGTCATGGGTCTCGGCTACGTGCTCGCCGCCGCGCTCGACGTCGACGTCGACCCCCTGAACGACGTGGCGCTCTATCTCTTCCTCCCCGCGCTCATCTTCTACAGCATCGTCACGACGACGCTCTCGGGCGGCACCGTCGTCCGCATCTTCGTCGGCGTCGGCCTCTTCGTCGCCGCCATGATGGCGCTCGCGGAACTCGCCGACCGGCTGCTGGGCGTCCCCGAACCCTACCGGAGCGCGGACGTGCTGGCGGGAGCGCTCCCCAACGCCGGCTTCTACGGCATCCCGCTCGCCGAGTTCGCCTTCGGCGACATCGGCCGGACGACCGCCGTCCTCTACATCACCGCGCAGTCGTTCCTGATGTACACCCTCGGCGTCTACGTCGCCTCCCGCGGCGGCGGCGAGGCGGGCATCGGCGCGATCAAGGAGATCTTCCGCCTCCCGCTCGTCTACGCCATCGCCGCCGCGGGCGTCGTCCGGTTCCTGGGGATCGCACCCCCCGCCGACGGCACGTTCATGTCCACCACCCAGCTCGTCGGCGACGCCTCCATCCCGCTGATGCTCGTCATCGTCGGCGTCCAGCTCTACGGCCTCGAGTACGGCAACGTCCGCCGGGTGATCCGACCGTCGATCATCAAACTCGTCGTCGCCCCGGTGGCCGGCCTCGGCGTCGCCCTCGCGCTCGGGGAGTTCGGCGACGTCGCCGTCGCCCGGGTGTTCGTCCTGCTGTGTGCGACGCCCGTCGCGCTCATCCCCCTCGCGCTCACCCTCTCGTACAGCGACGTGGCGGAGCGCGAGGGGCTCTCGGCCTCCGAGTACCTCACCATGACCATCTTCGTGACGACCATCGCCAGCGTCCCGGTCCTGACGCTCTTGATCACGCTGCTCCGGGACGGCGTCCTGCTCTGATCGGCCAACGCTTTTGCCCGCTCGCTCGCTCGGTCCCCACATGGCAGCGACCGTTCGGGGAACGATTCGGGGCATGGGACGGCGAGCGAATCCGGCCTTCGCCGTCGGCGCCGTCGCCGTCCCCGTCGCCGCCCTCGCCTACGCGCTCGTGTTCGCGCCCGTCGTCCAGCACATCTACGTCCACGTCATGGCGGGGGTGTTGTGGACCGGTATCGACCTCTTCATGGCCATCGTCCTCGGCCCGGTCCTCGGCGGCCTCCCCGTCGAGGAACGCGCCAGCGTCTTCCAGCGGTTCACGCCCAAGATGGCGTTCCTGATGCCGTCGCTCGCGCTCGTCACCATCGGCGGCGGCGTCACGCTCGCCGAGCGCATGGGGGTGTTCCCCCACGCCGACCCGTGGATCGCCCTGTTGACGCTGGCGTCGACCGTCCCCGCGCTCCTCCTGATCGGCTGGCAGTTCGACGCCCTCGACGACCCGCGGTGGCTCGCCGCCTTCGCCGTGGCCCTCCTCGGCGGCGGCGCCTACCTCGCCGTCACCGCCTCCGCGTTCGGCATGACCTCGCCCACCATCCTCCTCGCGCTCGCCATCGTCACCGTCCTCACCGTCCTCGGCTTCGGCGTCCTCCTCCCCGGCGAGGTGCGCATCTACCGCCAGCTGGCGTCGGGCGACCCCGACCCCGAGGTGGTCAGCCGGATCGGGATGCGAAACGCGCGACTCAGCGGCCTGCAGGGGCTCTTCCAGCTCGCCATCGTCGTCGTGATGGTCTACCTTCGCTGGGGCGGGTTCTAGTTCCTGATCGCCGAGTAGGCCGCACTCAGGACGAACAGGACCCCCACGCCGATCAGCAGGAAGGGCTTGTTGCTCCGCTCGTGTTCGAGGAAGGCGTCACCGGGGTCGTCGGTCGGCACGTACGCCGTCGTCGTCTCCCCCGGCTCGTACGGCTCCAGGACGTCCCTCGCGGCCGCCTCGGTGTCGAAGTCCTTGCCGAGCGTCCCCGGATACACGTTCGAGGAGGCGTACTGCTCCCCCTCGTAGCGGTACTGGAAGGTCACCTGCGGGACGTACGAGACGCTCCGCCTGCCGCTGTTTCGCTCGACGGACGTGTCGGTGACCGTCGCCGTCACCTCGACGGTGGAGTCGAGCGCCGCCGACTGCGTGGTGTAGCTGTACGCGCCGTACCCCATCGAGGCGAGTCCGATCAGCAGGGTCAGGGCGATTCCGATCCGGCTCGTCGGACCGTTGATCTGCATGGTCGAGGGCGCGGCGGCGCGCCGCTTAAATCCCGGTCCGGTGCTTCCCGCTCGGAGGCTCGCGACGAACGGGAAACCGTTTTGCCCCATCGCGTCCCCGTGCTCCCCATGTACGTCGACATCGGCAACGCGCTCGACGCCGAACCCCGGCTGACGCGGCCGGCGCTGGACCGCCTGGACGAGCGCGTCGCCGACGCCCACGGCCGGATCGAACGCGGCCGCACCGACGCCGAACACGGCTACGCGGCCCTGAACCTGCCCGACACCGCCGACCCGGACGCCGTCCGGGAGGCCGTCTCCCGCTTCGACGACCCCGCGGCGGTCCTGACCGTCGGCATCGGCGGGAGCGCCCTCGGCGCCGCGACGCTCGCCGAGGCGCTCGGGGCGGGCCTCGATCACCACGTCCTCGACAACGTCGACCCCGCCGCCGTCCGCGCGCTCCTCGATACCCTGCCGCTCGCGGACACGGTGGTCCACGTCGTCTCGCGGTCCGGCACCACTGCGGAGACGCTGGCGAACTTCCTGGTCGTCCGCGAGGCGATGGACCGCGCGGGCGTCGACTGGACCGAGCGGACGCTCGTCACGACGGGCGCCGAGGGCAACCTCCGCGACCTGGCCGACCGGCACGACCTGCCCGCCCTCGACGTGCCCGCGGGCGTCCCCGGCCGCTTCTCGGCGCTCTCGACGGTCGCGCTCCCGGTCGCGGCCATCGCGGGCGCCGACCTGGAGGCCCTGCTCGCCGGTGCCCGCGCCGAGGCCGACCGGCTCGCGGGGTCGCTGTTCGAGTCGCCCGCCTACGCCTACGGCGCCGCCTGCTACGCGCTGGAGCGCCGGGGCGCGGGGATCAACTGCGTGATGCCCTACGCCGAGTCCCTGGAGTGCTTCGCCGAGTGGTTCGCCCAGCTGTGGGCCGAGAGCCTGGGCAAGGACGCCGTCGGCCAGACGCCCGCCCGGGCGCTCGGCGCCACCGACCAGCACTCCCAGTTGCAGCTCTACCGCGCCGGCCCCCGCGACAAGCTCGTCACGCTCGTCCGGCCGCGGGAGCGCCCCGACGTGCCCATCCCCGAGACGGAACTCGACGGCCTCGCCTACCTCGGCGGCGGGAGCCTCGGCGACCTGCTCGACGCGGAGTTCCGGGCGACGGAGGCGAGCCTCGCGGCCGCGAACTGCCCGAACGTCCGGATCGAGGTGGACCGACTCGACGAGCGCGGCGTGGGCGAACTCGTCTACGGGCTGGAGGCGGCCTGCGTGTTGTACGGCGAACTCGCCGGCGTCGAGACGTTCACCCAGCCGGCGGTGGAGTGGGGGAAACGCGCCGCGCGGGGCCTGCTCGGCGGCGGCGACGTCGACGAGGCCGACGCGGTGGGCGAGAAGCGCCGTCTCGTCATCGACTGATACTTACTCCCGGGCCGACTGCCCCCCGTATGGTCAACGAACTCCTCGTGACCGGGGCGATGCTCCACCTGCTCGGCGGGCTGGTGCTCGCGACGCTCGTCCACCAGGACGCGTCGCTCCGGGGGAGCGACCGTGCGACGGCCTTCGGCCTCGCGGCGCTCGTCTTCGGCCTGGTTTTCGCCGTGGGGTACTACCTCCGTCGCGAGCGCGTGGGCGACCTGCCGTCCGACGCCGCGGCCCGGCGCGCGTCCGCGGTCGAACGGGCGTGGGGCCTGCTCCGGAGCCTCCTCCTGATCGTCGCGGCCTTCCTCACGGCGACGGCGGTGGTCGGCCTCGGGGCGAACGCGCTGGTCGCGGCCGGCCTCGTCGCCCAGGGGACGCTCGAATACCGGGTCGTCGGGGCCGTCCTCCAGTTCGTGGGCTTCGGCGTCGCCGTCGGCGGCTACCTCGCGATCACCGGAGAGCGGGACCTCCTGCAGATCCGATCCCCCACGCTCCGGCACCTGGGGCTGATCGTCGTCGGCGTCGTCGTCCTCGTGGGCGCCCAGCTCCTCATCGCGCGCCTGCTGGCGGCGCTCAGCGTCGAGGTGGCACAGAACCAGGTCGTCGTCACCGGGCAGCAGGACCCCCGCTACTTCCTCTATATGATCCCCGTCGCCATCCTGCTGGTCGGGCCGTTCGAGGAACTCGTCTTCCGCGGCGGCGTGCAGGGCATCCTCCGGCGCACCTGGGGTCCCTCGGTCGCCATCGCCCTCTCCAGCGTCCTGTTCGGCCTCGTCCACTGGATCGCGCTCACGGGCGGCGGTGGCTCCCGGGTCCCCTACGTCACCGTCGCGGCCACCCTCGGGCTCGTCCTCGGCTACCTCTACGAGCGGACGCGGAACCTCGTCGTCCCCGCGGTCGTCCACGGCCTCTACAACACCGTCCTGTTCGGCGCCCAGTACCTCGTCGCGACGGGGGCGGTTTAACTCAGCTCGATCCCCAGGTCCTCGAACTGCTCGGACACCAACCGCTCGACCTCGCCCCAGTCGACCGGCGGTTCGAGGTCGGCGATGGCCGCCTCGAACCGATCGAGCGACGCCGCGACGTCCGCGCGTCGCTCCGCGAAGTCGTCGACCGCCGACTCGGCGGCGTCGAGGCGGGTCGAACACGCCTCGTGGCGCTCCGCCAGCGAGTCCAGCCGGCTCCGCAACGTCGCCAGTTCGTCGCCGTACGCGCCGTCCTGCTCGGCCAGCCACGAGTCGAGTTCCGCGAGTTCCGTCCGGAGTTCCTCGAAGACGACCCCCATGACCCGCTGGAGGTGGTAGGCCGCCAGCCACGCGTCGAACGGGTCGACCCCACGCCCGCCGCCCGCTTCGAGCAGGTCGAGGAGCCCCTCCGTGTTGTCGAGGTACTCCTCGAAGCCGTCGAGTTCCTCCGCGAAGGAGTCGAGTCGGGTCTCCGGGTCGTGGAGCCACGTCTCGAACTCCTCGATCTCCTCCTCGAGGTGGTGGCAGTTGTGCGCGACCATCCCCACGGTCCGCTCGCACCGCCACACCCAATCCGCGGCCTCACAGCAGGCTGCGGCCGTCGACGGCGCCCGCTCCGTCTCCGCCAGCCGGTCGAGGACGGCGTCGAGGTCCGACCGGAACGTCTCGAACTCGTCCTCGTACTCGTCGATCCGGCCCTGGACCTGGGTGGTGTCGCGAACCGCCGGATCGAGTGGCGCCAGCACCTCGCGGAGCCGTTCCTCGACGTCGTCGACGTCCTCGGCGACGGCGCGACACTTCCGGCGGCACTCCTCGTGCCAGACCGTGATCGCGTCGGTCGCGTCCCGGCCGTCAGCCGCGCGCTCCTCGATACCCGCCAGCACGCCCTCGGTGACGTCGTCGCCGTCGTCCGCCGCGACCCGTTCGCGGACGGCCGAGACGGCGACGCCACCATCTCGCTCGTCACTCATCGGTCGGGTTTCGTGAGCCCCACAGTTAGGTGATTCGAGGCGCGCCGACACGGCCCGTGGCGACCCGGCACCGAAGACGCCATTACCCTCGCTCCCGCAACGTCGGGCATGAGTGCGAACGAGGGCGGCGACGCCGGGACGGCGGGGCGACACCCCAACGCCGAACAGGAGGTCATCGCCGTCGACGCCGACGATCAGGAGCAGGGGACGGTCAACCGCCTCGACGCCCACACCGGCGACGGCGTCCGCCACCGCGCCTTCACCGCCCTCGTCTTCGACGGCGAGGGGCGGATCCTGCTGGCCCAGCGCGCGCCGGGCAAGCGCCTCTGGGACACCCACTGGGACGGCACCGTCGCCTCCCACCCCCGACCGGGGGAGAGCCAGAAGGAGGCCACCCGGAAGCGCCTCGTCGACGAACTCGGCGTCACCTCCGACCAGTACAGCGACCTCCGGGTGACGGACAAGTTCGAGTACAAACGCTACTACGAGAACGCCGGCCTGGAGTGGGAGGTCTGCTCCGTGCTGCAGTGTACCCTCGACGACACGACCCTCGACCCCGACGAGTCGGAGGTCGCCGGCCGACTGTGGGTGGAGTACGACCACCTCCACGACAACCCCGCCTGGTACCGACAGCTCCGCCTCTGTCCGTGGTTCGAGATCGCGATGCGCCGTGACTTCGACTGAGCCGCTCGCCCTCACCGCGGCCGTCCGGGACGCCCTCCTCGACCACGCCGGGGAGGGCGCCGCCCGCGACCCGCCCGCGGAGGTCTGTGGCGTCCTCTCGGGGACGCGCGGGCCGCCCGACCGGGTGACCGACGCCCACCGCGTCGACAACGTCGCCGCCCACCCCCGCAGCGAGTACGAACTCGACCCCGAGGCGACGGTGGCGACGATGGACCGCCTCGAAGCCGCGGGCGAGGAGGCCGTCGGCTTCTATCACTCCCACCCCGAGAGCCCCGCGAGGCCGAGCGCGACCGACCGGGCGCGGGCGACCTGGACCGGCTACGTCTACGCCATCGTCTCGCCGCCCGAGACGATCCGCGCCTACCGCTTCACCGGCGAGGGGTTCGACGAACTCCCGGTTCAGGTCGAGAGCCGGGAGTAGGCGGCCCACGAGGAGTCGACCGCCGGCGCCGCGATCCGCTCGCCGTCGACGTGGGCGCTCCCGCCCTCCTCGCTCTCGGCGACCCGGCCGACCCGCGCGGCCGGCGTGCCCCGCTCGGCCAGCGCCGCCAGCACGTCGTCGGTGCCGGCGGGATCGACGGTCAACACGAGCGACCCCGACGACGTCGCGGTCCAGGGGTCGACGTCGAGGGCGGCACACGTCTCGACCACGCCGGGACGGACCGGGACGCGATCCCGCTCGATTTCGAACCGGACGCCGGCGCTCTCGGCCATCTCGACGAACGCGCCGTGGAGGCCGCCCTCGGTGGCGTCGTGCATCGCGGTCACCGGCCCCGCGGCCGCGGCGGTCAGGGCGTCGCGGACGCAACTGGCCTCGTCGAGTCGCGCCCGTGCCGTCGCCAGCGTCTCCGGCGGGAGGTCGATGCGGTCGGGGAACAGCGTCGTCAACAGCCCGGTCGTCTCGACGGCCGGCCCCCTCGTGACCAGCAGGTCGTCGCCGGGGCGGGCGCCGTCCGGGCGCACCACGTCGGCGGCGTCGCCGACGGCCAGCGCCGTCGCGCCGCCGACCCAGGGGAACGAACACCCCTCGTAGCGGGCGGTGTGACCGGTCACGACGCTCACGCCGAGGGCCGACGCCTCCGCGTGGATCCCCTCCCAGACCGCCGCGAAGTCGTCGTCGCTCATCGTCGGCGGGAGCGAGAAGGAGACGGCGAGGTGGGTGGGCGGCAGGCCGCTGACCGCCACGTCCGCGAGGACGACGTCGAGCGCGAAGCGCCCGGCGCGTTCGAACCCGAGGTCCGGGAGGATCGAGACGGGGTCGGTGGCGAGGGCGAGGACCCGGTCGCCGACGTCCAGCAGGCCGAAGTCGACGCCCGGCGTCGGCCCGAGGCGCACGTCGTCGCGGTCGGCGCCCAGTCGCGGGCGGACGTGGGTCTCGAAGAACTCGCGGTCGATCTTTCCGGGGTCGGGCATACCGGGCCTCGCCGCGCGGGGAGTAAAGGCGTGCCGCTACGGCAGTCGTGCCTTGCACAGCCCGGCGAACGACGAGAGGGGAACGTCGGCGTCGGAGTCGACGCTCACGAACAGCCCGGTGTGCGCCGCGGCGACGAAGTGGAAGGCCGTCACCTCGTCGAAGCGGTGCATCGAGCAGTGGAGCGACCCGGCGTCGAAGAGCCGTTCCAGATGCTCCCGGCCGATGCCCTGGAGCACCAGGTCGTCGTGGATCTCGTCGGCCCGGTCCGCGAGCCGGGGCGCCACGTCGTCGCGGACGTAGAACGCGTCGTACCCCTCGCTGTCGTACTCGGCGACGACCCTGAGGCCACCGTCCGCCGTCGCCCGCAGGTCGGCGACGAGTTCGTCCCGGTTCTCGATCAACATGCCCGTTCGAAGCCGAGAAGCGAGCCACCAAAGACCTGTCGACGTCCGAACTATTCGTCGCCGAGCGCCCGATCCGCGAACAGGACACACGCCGTCCCGAGGACGAGGCTCCCGGCGGCGAGGGACACCAGCGTCCCGCGGACGGCGGCGGCGAAGCCGTACCGGGGCGTGGTCAGGGCGACGGCGCCGCTCGTGAGGATCGGTGCGACGGTGCTGCCGATCCGGCCGGCGGACTCGCCGAGGCTGACGAGCGACCCGCGGAGGTCGCCGGGGGCGAGCGTCGAGATGGTGCTCCGGTAGAGCGTCAACACGACGCCGAAGCCCGCGCCGACGACGACGGCCCCGACGCCGGCGACGGGGAGCGAGGGGGCGAGCGCGACGCCCGCCAGCCCCGCCCCCGCGGCCGCCGTCCCGACGAGCAGGGGCGCCCGCCGAGTGTCGAAGGCGGCGGTCAGCCGCCCGACCTGCGTCCCGCCGACGGAGCTCGCGACGCTGGCGAGGGCGACCAGCGCCCCCGCGACGCCGGGCGTGCCGTCGAGTAACTGCACCACCACGATGGAGTTGTAGGTCAGGAAGCCGAACCAGACGACGGAGGGGACGGTCCGGCCGACGAGGACGAGGGCGATCCGCGGCCGGCGGACGAGGGCGGCCAGGCGGCGCGCGTCGAGGGCGCTCCCGTCCCGGTCGGCCGCGGGGTCCTCGAAGTACAGGTGGACGACGAGCGCCGCCGGCAGGCCGAGCGCGAACAGGGAGAAGGGATACTGCCACGCCACGGTGACCAGGAGGCCGGCGAGCAGGGGGACGGTGGCGAGCGAGAGGCCGACCGCGGTGAAGCGAAGGCCCTGCGCGGTCGCCTCCCGCTCGCCCGAGAAGAGGTCGCCCGTGGCGGCGATGAGGACGGGCGCGATGCCGGTGAAGCCGACGCCCTGCACGAGTCGCAGGCCGACGGCGACCCGGAAGTCGTCGGTGAACGCCAGCCCGAGGCCGGCGGCGCCGAACAGGGCGAGCCCCGCCGTCAGCACGGGCTTTCGCCCCACGCGGTCCGAGGCCATGCCGACGAGGGGGATGGCGACGACGGCCGGCGCGGTGAAGGCAGCCATCAGGAGGCCGATCCGCGCCGCGGAGACGCCGTAGACGGGGAGCAGGGAGTCGAGGATCGGGGAGACCAGCGAGGCGCCCATCGGCGAGACGACGCTGCCGAGGAGGAGCACCCTGAACCGCGGGTCGGCCACCACGTCGGCGTCCTCGCCGACGAGCCGCGTCGCGAGTTCCACGGTGGTCGCTGTCGGCGGGCGGTGTTGAGCCTTCCCGTTTCAGTCGGCCGCCGCGAACCCCTCCCGCAGGTGGTCGGTCACCCGTCCGGGGAACTCGCGGTGGAGCCAGTGGGTCGCGTCGGGAAGCAGGACGGTCCGGCCGTCCCGGCAGTAGGCGGCGCTCTCCCTCGCCATCGAGGCGCGGAGGAAGCGGTCGCGGGCGCCCCAGAGGACGAGCGTCGGGGGGTCGACCGGGTCGGTTCGCTCCGGGGGCGGACGGCGCACGACCGCCCGGTACCAGTTCAGCATCGCCCGCAGCGCGCCGGGCGTCCGCCACGCCGCCCGGTAGCGCTCGAAGTCGGCGTCGTCGAAGGTGCCGGGCCGACTCGACTCGCGCATCGTCCGCTCGAAGAGGCGGTAGTTCCCGGCCGCAGCGACCAGTTCGGGCAGGCGCGGCACCTGGACGGCACCGAAGTACCAACTCCGGCGGCGCTGGTCCCACGACCGCCGCAGGGTCCGACGCATCACCGTCGGGTGGGGGACGTTCAGCGCCGCGAGCGTCCGGACGCGGTCGGGGCGGTCGAGCGCCAACCACCAGGCCACCGCGGCCCCCCAGTCGTGGCCGACGACGTGGGCCGACTCGGCGCCGACGGCGTCGAGCAGCCCCGCGGCGTCGGCGGCGAGCGTCGGGAGGCGGTAGGCGCCCACGCCCGCGGGTTTCTCGCTCCCGTTGTACCCCCGCTGGTCGGGGACGAGGACGCGATAGCCCGCGTCGGCCAGCCGCCCGGCGACCGGCTGCCAGCCGTACCAGCACTCGGGGAAGCCGTGCAACAGGAGGACCGGCGGCCCGTCGTCCGGACCCGCGCGGACGACGTGGAGGCGGACGCCGTTGGCCTCGACGGCGGTCGACTCGCCTTCGGACGGCCGGGGACGGGCGGGGTCGGTCACGTCCGGGAGTACGGCCGCAGTCACAAAAGCGCGCCCCTACCCGAGGACCCGCTGTCCCTGCCCCCGTTCGACGAGGAGCAAGGCGACCAGTCCGAGAATGAGGAGGGCGTAGGCGACGGCGGCGAAGAGCGCGTCCTGGGACGTCGCGTACTCGCCGGTGCGGAAGATGATGGCCTTGCGCACCATCGCGATGACGCCGGTGTAGATGACCAGGCGGACGATCCGGCGCGTCTCGCTCTCCTGGGTGTAGGCGATGACCGTCTCGTACACCTCGACGATGATGAGGAGGAGCAGACCGGTGTCGATGAAGCCGATGACGACGAGCGGATCGGTGATCCGGCCGCGGACGGTCGCCTGCCCGATCTGGATCATGAGGTCGACGACGCCGATGGCAAAGAGCAGGGCGAAGACGGCGGCGGCGACGAGTTCGACCGCGTGGATGAACCGGTTGGTCGCGGCGGCCACCCGACTCGACGCGAGCGGCGTGTCCCGCCCCCTCGGTTCGAGCGGCCCGTCGGCGTCCGCGTCGTCGGTCACGTCCCTCCCCCCGCCGAGTCCCGGTCCATGGGAACCCCTCGTGGACACACGACAAAAAGTGATGGCCGGGTGACCGGGGGTCTGCGGCGCGCGGCGAATTTAGTCGTCTTCCGAAGGCCAGAAAGCATATCCCCGGGACTCGGCAAGGCTCCCGACGGAATGTTCGATGTCCGAACCGTCTTCGTAGCCGTCCTGCTCGTGGCGAGCGTGGTCGTCCCTGTCGGGGGCGCCGCGGCACAGCAGGGTGACGCCTACGCCGGAACGCACGTCGAGTTCGAGACGACCAGCGACGCGATCGTCGACTACTCGGTGAACGGCGACACCGTCATCGAGTCGGTGAAAGTGCAGTCGGAGAGTGCGGCCGAGAGTCAGGGTACCGTCGGCGTCGACGCCGGGCTCTCGGCGGTGACCGAACTCACGGCCGCCGCGGTGGCGCTCGAATCGAACACCCAGGTCGGGGCGACGGTGTCCGTCGAGAGCGGGGCGACGATGCGGGCCCACGACAACTCGAAGGGCGTCCTCGTCGTCCGATCCGGGGGCTCGTCGCAGTACGTCACCGCGAACGTCTCGGCCGCCTCGCAGGCCGACGCGAAAAGCGACAGTCGCGTGGTCGTCACGTCCGAGGACGGGACGACGGGGACGTTCCTCGTCGTCGGCGACGGGTCGGTGACCGTGAACGAGCGCGGGGACGTCGCCGCGAACCTGGGGAGCGACGGCAAACTCGTCTTCCGGTCGTACCCCCAGGGTCGCGACGACGCGGACCGGAACCAGGAGCGACTCATCACCGAGGGCCAGGCCGCCGCGGAGGTGTACCTGGTCCCGAAGACCGAGTCGGGCGGTGACCTCGCCGTCGACGTCGTGCAGTACGGCGAGGAGACGACCGTCGAGGTGACCCAGCGGACCGAGGGCACCGTCGAGATGACCGCCGAGCGGTCGTCGAACCAGGGGACGGTCGTCATCACCACCGTCTCCGAGCGGGCGATGGGCTCCGTCGAGGACCTGCAGGTGACCGTCGACGGCGAGGCGGCGGCCCGCGCCTCGTCGTACAGCGAACTCCGGAGCACCGTCGACGGCGGTGACTCCTCGGCGTTCCTCGTCGAGGAGCGGGCGAGCGCGCAGGCCAACGCGGACGTGCTCGTCGCCGTGAACCACTTCTCCGAGCGACGGATCGCGATGCAGTCGGACGGCGGCGACGGCGGTGACGCCGCCGGCGGGAGCGACGACGGAAGCAGTAGCGACGATAGCAGTGGCGACGGCGACGCCGGGGACGCGGAGTCGACCGGCGGGAACGGGCCCGGCTTCGGCGCGGGCGCCGCGCTCGCGGCCCTCCTCGGCGCGGCGCTGATCGCGTCGCGACGCGTCTGAGACGCTTCGCTCGCGCTCTCTCCGACGGGGTGGTGCCTCGACAGCGGGCGCGCGCCAACCGCGGACACCAGCCGAAGGTATAGGTGTGTCGGGGCGTTACACACGCCCACTCGCCGTCGGTCGGTGGCCCGGACGCCCGGGCGAGGTCGTCGGCTCGCTTCACATCCATGACGGACGCAGGCATCCCGGAATCGGAGCACGCGGATCACGTACCGCCGCTGTCGGTGTCCGCCGCCGCGACGCTCACCGACCGAATCATCGACAACGTCGAGGAGGTGATCGTCGGCCAGCACGACGCCATCGAGCACATCCTCGTCGCGGCGCTC
Source organism: Haloplanus sp. GDY1 (assembly GCF_023703775.1). Lineage (NCBI taxonomy): Archaea > Methanobacteriati > Methanobacteriota > Halobacteria > Halobacteriales > Haloferacaceae > Haloplanus > Haloplanus halophilus. The sequence continues at coordinate 1,929,254 of NZ_CP098514.1, forward strand.
GCACGCGGCCACCTCCTCCTGGAGGACGTGCCGGGCGTCGGCAAGACGGTCCTCGGGCGCGCGGTCGCCACCTCCGTCGACTGCTCGTTCAAGCGCGTCCAGTTCACGCCCGACCTCCTGCCCTCCGACGTCACCGGCGTCAACGTGTTCAACCAGAAGACCCGGGAGTTCGAGTTCCGACCCGGGCCGGTGTTCGCGAACGTCGTCCTCGGCGACGAGATCAACCGCGCGCCGCCGAAGACGCAGGCCGCCCTGCTGGAGGCGATGGCCGAAGAGCAGGTGACCGTCGACGGGGAGACCCGCTCGCTGCCCGATCCCTTCATCGTCATCGCGACGCAGAACGACGTCGAACCGGGGCGGACCTACGACCTGCCGATGGCCGAAATCGACCGCTTCATGAAGAAACTCCGCCTGGGGTATCCGAGCGAGGACGAGGAGACCGCGCTGTTGGAACGGGTCGCGGGCGACCACCCCATCGAGTCGCTCGACCCCGTCGCGAGCCTGGACGACCTCCGTGGCGCCCGGCGGACCGTCGCGAACGTCACGCTGAGCGAGCCCGTCCGGCGCTACGTCTCGCGGCTGGCGACCCACACCCGCGAGAACGCCACCCTCGGCGTGAGTCCGCGGGGGGCCATCGCGCTCGTCCGCGCCGCCCAGGCCCGGGCAGTGCTGAACGGCCGCGACTACGTCGTCCCGGACGACGTGCAGACCGAGGCACCGAGCGTCTGGAGCCACCGCATCGACGCCGACGGACCGGGGCGCGACGTCGTCGACGCCGCGCTGACGGCCGTCGCGGTCGAGTGAGATGCCGCGCGTCCTCCCGACCCGGCGCGGCCTCGCCGTCGCCGCCGTCGCCGCCGCCGCCGTCGCCATGGGCGTCGAGTTCGGCCCGCGGGCGCTCGACGCCGTCGTCCTGCCGGCCGCCGTCGTCCTCGCGGCCGCGGGCGTCCAGCTCTACCTCCTCGATCCGCCACGCGTCGACCGGACGACGCCCCCGCCCGGCGATCCGGGAACGACGGCCACCGTCCGCCTCGCCTTCGACACCGACACCCCGGTCACCGGCGTCGTCCGCGACCGCCTCCCCGACGGCGTCGACGGCGACGCCGAGGCGACGACCCTGATCGGGGGGGAGCCGTTCGCCTACGAGGTGACCTACCGGGAGCGGGGCGAGCACGCGCTCGGGCCGGCGACCGTCAGCGCCCGGGACGTCCTCGGTCTCGCGCGGCGCACCGTCGTCACCGAGGGGCGGGACGCGGTGCTCGTGTATCCCCGGGTGTTCCATCCCTCGCCGGCCGTGGGCGAGCGACTGCGGGGGCTGGCCGCGCCGGATCAAGGCGCCGAGCGCGGCGCGTTCGACCACCTCCGGGAGTACGCCCGCGGCGACTCGCTCCGGGACGTCCACTGGAAGTCGAGCGCCAAGCGCGAGGAACTCGTCGTCCAGGAGTTCGCCGACGACGGCGACCGCCAGCGGGTGACGATGGCGGCGAGCGCGGCGCCCGGGCGCGCCGACGCGATGGCCGAGGCGGCCGCCACCGTCGGCTACGCCCTCCTCGACGAGGGGATGGCCGTGTCGCTCACCACCCCGGACGGGGGGCTCCTCCTGACGCCGGGCGACGCCGGGCGGCTGCTCGACCACCTCGCCCGCGTCGGCGACGGCGACGTGGGCGAGAGCGCCGACGTGGTCGTCCGCGCGGACGCCGACGGGGTGACGGTCCGCGTCGACGGCGCGTCGCGGCCGTTCGACCCCGGTGACCGGCGCCGAATCGGCGTCGAGGGAGCGAGCGGGGGCGACGAGGGCGCCGGCACGGACGACGCGCCGCCGGCCGACCGCCGGGAGGTGCGGGCGTGAGTACCGACGCCCGTTCGCCCGGCCTCCTGCCGGGCAGCCTCGACCCGAACTTCCGGGTCGCCGCCCTCTGCTCGCTCGCCGTCCTGACCGCCTCGTACGGGAGCGTCCTCTATCACGTGACGGACGTGGTCGGGGGCTCGCGGCTCATGCTCGCGACGCTCGTGGGGACGGCCACGCTGGCCGTCGCCACGGGGCGGGTCCTCCGGGTGCGGACCGCGCTCCTGTTGACGGCGCTCTTTCTCGTCGGCGGGTTCGCGGTGTACTTCCTCTCCGTGCCGGAGAGCCAGCGGGCGCTCATCTCGGTCGACCGGTTGGTCTCGGACACCGTCGCCCTGCTCACCGGGCTGTCGGTCCTGCGGCTGACGCAGGCGAACGTCTGGGCGCTGTCCGTCGCGCCGACGCCGGTCTTCCTCTCGTGGTATCTCGCCGCCCGGCGCCAGTACGTCTCGAGCGTCGTCGTCGGCGGGGCGGCGCTCGCCCTGGTCGTCCTGACCGGCGACGCGGGGGCGCTCACGACGCTCGCCGGGGTGGTCGGCGCGGCGGCCGTCGTCGGCTTCGGGACGCTGGATCGCTACGGCGGCACGGCCACGCAGGTCGACACGCTGGTGATCCTGCTCGCCGTCGCGGTGGTCGCGGCGGCGACGCTGTCCGCGGTGCCGGCGACGGAGGCGAGTCCCGTCCTCCCCGACCGCGACTCGCCCTCGGGCGTGACCAGCCTCGTCGACGCCCAGGACCGGGTGGAGGTGGTCGGCTCCATCCGACTCTCGCCACAGATCCAGTTCCGCGTCGAGAGCCGCGCCGACGCCTACTGGACGACGGGCACGTACGACCGGTACACCGGCTCGGGGTGGGTGCGGTCCGGCGACACCGAACCGTACACGGGCCGGCTTCGGGGGCCGCCCGACGACGGGACCGAGATCCGACAGACGGTGACCGCCAAGACGGAACTGGGGGCGATGCCGGCGGCGTGGCGGCCGACGGAAGTCGAGGGCATCCCTTCGGACCGCGTCCGGGTGACGCCACAGGGATCCCTCCGGCCGGCGACGACGATCGAGCCCGACGAGACGTACACGGTCACCAGCCGGCTGGTCAGGCCGGACCCCTCCGACGTTCGGGCCACCGTCGACGACTACCCCGACGAGGTGGTCGAGCGCTACACGCAGCTCCCGGCCTCGACGCCGGACCGCGTCCGCGAGCGCGCCCGGGCGGTGGCCGCCGGCGCCGACTCGCCCTACGAGAAGGCGGTCGCCATCGAGTCGCATCTGGAGTCGACCAAGCGCTACTCGCTGACCGTCGACCGCCCCGAGGGCAGCATCGCCGACGCCTTCCTGTTCGAGATGGACGCCGGCTACTGCACCTACTACGCGACGGCGATGGTGGCGATGCTGCGGGCGGAGGGCGTGCCCGCGCGGTTCGTCACCGGGTACACGACGGGCGAGCGCGTCGGGCGGGGGGAGTGGGTGGTGCGCGGCCTCGACTCCCACGCGTGGGTGCAGGTGTACGTCCCCGACGCGGGGTGGGTCCGGTTCGATCCGACGCCGGTCGCGCCCCGGGAGTCGGCGGAGTTCGAGCGCCTGATGGACGCCCGCGAGAGCGGCGAGACGGGGGTGGACACCAACGAGACGCTCGAATCGACGCCCGTGGCGCCCGCTACCGCCCCCGACGGCGGCACGGACGCCACGCCGACGCCGACGCCCACCGGCGGCCAGGACGCCGTGGGGACGCAGTCCGGCCCCGTCGACGACACGGGCACGGACGCGGGGACGACCACCGACGGCGGGCCGGAACTCCCGTCGACCGAGACGCTCGCGCTGTGGGGGGTGATCCTCGTCGGCGTCGGGGCGGCGGTCAGGCGGACCGGCGCGGGCGCCCGGGCGGTTCGGGCGGTGTGGCTCCGGCGGCGCGGCCCGCGTCGCGACCCCGACGCCGACGCGACCCGGGCGTTCGAGCGACTGGTCTACCTGCTCGAACGCCAGGAGGGACCCCGGCGCCCGGGCGAGACGCCGCGGGCGTACGTCGAGCGCGTGACGACCGACGACCGCGCCCGTCGGGTCCTGCGGGCGTACGAACGCGCGCGATACGGGAACGGGGTGGATCGCCGGGAGGCGGACGCGGCGGTCGACGCCGTCGGTGAACTGGTCCGGGAGCGGACGCTCCCGACCCGACCGTTCGTCCGCTGATCGACCGTCGGGAGCGCCGTCGCCGCTCGTCCCGACACTGTTTAATAGCCCCATCCAGTAGCTTTACCCTGTAATGTCGGAAGTCTGCTCGACGTGCGGGCTCCCTGAGGAACTCTGCGTCTGCGAGGACGTGGCCAAGGAGTCTCAGGAGATCAACATCCGCATCGACGAGCGCCGCTACGGAAAGGAGGTAACGATCATCGAGGGGTTCGATCCGAAAGACGTCGACATGGACAGCCTGTCGTCGGACCTGAAGTCGAAGTTCGCCTGCGGCGGGACCGTCGAGGACGGCTCCATCGAACTCCAGGGGAACCATCTCGGCCGCGTGGAGGACTTCCTCCGCGACAAAGGGTTCAACGTCGCGTGATCGTCACCTAGGTATCCGTTCGAACGGCGCTGCCGCCCCGCGGGCGTGCAGGGAGGGGAGCGCGTTGCCCGCCCGTCGAGCCAGTTTCTCCGGGACCCGCGTGCTAGAACGGCGAGTCGGGGGTCTCGGTCTCGCCGTCGCCCGTTTCGAGCGGTCCGTCCCACGCCTCCAGCCCGCCGGCCATGCTCTCGACGCGGGCGTCCGTCGTCCCCTCGTAGGAACCGATGAGCCGTGCGGCCTGCACGCTGGCCTTGCCGTGCGGACAGACGGTGACGATGTGGTCGGCGCCGGCGAAATCCTCGACACGGTCCGGCAGTTCCCCGAAGGGGACGTTCTCGCTGCCCGGGATGTGCCCCCGGTCGAACTCGCCCGGCGAGCGGATGTCGACGATCCGCGGCCGGTCGTCGCTCTCCAGCAACGTCTCGACGTCTTCGGGCGTGATCTCCGCGTCCATACCCGGCCAAGGGGCGTGGAGCCGAATAAGCCTCCGGGTCGATAGAAGCACACGACGTGGTCGACCGACGACGGTAGCCGCTTTCAGGCCCGAAGGCCTCCTCGGTGAAGCGAGTCCTCGAGACGGCCGCGACCCGCCGGGCTCTGATCCGGAGGCCCGTGCCGGTGACCCGGACGACACCCGGAACCCACCCAGCGACGCTCTGCGTCCCCGATTCGGTTCCCCTGCCCCCCTCTCGAACCCGGCCGTCCATCACGGCGAGTTCCGCACCCCGAACGATGACAGAAAAATGAAGAAATATTTTTATAGAACCGCGAACAACCATCTTGGTGGATTCGAGGTGACCAGCCATGGCGCTGCGACCGAGTCCACCCAGTTCCTGGACGAGCGGTATGGACTTCCCCAGTCAGTTCTTCGAAACCGGTCGTGACGACTACGAACTGTACGAGGAAGACGACGAGTTCGTCCTGAGCGTCGAGATGCCAGGGTTCGACCCCGAGGACATCGACGTGACGTGGAACGACGGCGTCCTCAACGTCGCCGCGGAGCGGACCGACGAGTCGCGGAACCGACGCCGGACGTACCACCGCCGGTTCCGGTTCCCGAAGACCGTCGCCGACGAGGACATCTCGGCGCAGTACCGGAACGGCATCCTCGAGATTCGGCTCCCGGTACTCGAGGGCGCCACGACTCGGGGGACGCGGATCGAAATCGAGCACTGACGGCCCCCGAACGGTCGCGACGGTCCGTCTACTCGCCACCCCGGCACCCGATGCCCGGCCCCGTGAGCGTGTACGGGCTGCCGCTCCGGAGCGTCGCGAAGACGGCGCCGTGGGGGAACGGCGCCGAGCACCGAGGTGCCAGTGGGGTGTGCCGGGCGCGCGGGGTGGGGAGGATGGGAACTGAAGCCGGTAGTGCGCGCCCGGTCCAACAGTTACCGTCCCCCGACTTAAATATACGTCAGACATCCGTCGCCCCGTCGTGCGATGAGCGGTCGGGAGGAAGGCTTTTGCTCGCCGCGGCGGAGGGTTCGGCGTGACCGTGACCTGGGCGGACATCTTCGCGCGCGCCGAGCGCTACGACCGGACCGAGGCGGACGTGATCGACGCGCTCCGTCGCCGCCGCGACGGCGATGACTGAGCCCGCGCCGACGCGGATCGTCGCCGACGCGGACGTGCTCGCGGCGGACGTCCTCGTCGGCGGCCACTCGCGGGCGGCACTGGATCGCGTCCGCGAACACTCGTGGCTGACCCTCGTCGCCAGCGACCCGCTCCTCGACGACGCCGAGGCCGTGCTCACCGACCTCGGCGACGCGTCGCTGGCGCAGGACTGGCGCGACCGGATCGAGGGGGCGAGCGAGCGCGTCGACCACCCGGCCGGTGACCACCCGGCGCTCGCGAGCGCCTACCGCGGCGGCGCCATGCACCTGCTGACCCTCGACGAGTCGCTGCTGTCGGCGTCGGCGGGGGCGGCCATCGGCGGGCGGATCGAGACGAGCGTCAGACACCCTCGGGCCTTCGCGACGCTGTTCGACGCCGAGAGCCTCTATCGGGCGGCCGTCGGCGGCGACTATCCGGGGCCTGATCGGGATCCGCGTGAGTGACCGCCGCCGACGGCCCCCCGTGGTCGTCACCGCGTCGCGTACCACTCCGCGAACTTCGACAGGGCGCGGCCGCGGTGCGAGACGGCGTTTTTCTTCGCCGGCCCCATCTCCGCGAAGGTCGTCCCCTCGTGTTCGAACACGGGGTCGTAGCCGAAGCCCTCGTCGCCCCGGGGTTCGACGAGGCGGCCGCGGACGGCGCCCTCGAAGAGTTTGACCGGAGGGCCGGCGTCGGCGTCGTCCTCGCCGTCGGCCGCGGCGGCCGCGGCGCGGTCCCCGCGGTCGATGGGGTCGGGGCTCGCGTCGAAGGGTTCGCCGTCGCAGTACGCGAGGACGCAACGGAAGGCGGCGCGGGCCGGGTCCGCGGCGTCGCGCGCGAGGGCGCTCACCCGCTCGATGCCGAGTTTCTCCTCGACGTACGCGGTGTAGGGGCCGGGGAAGCCGTCGAGGGCGTCGACGAACAGGCCGGCGTCGTCGACGAGGACGGGATCACCGGCGTGTCGGTAGGCCTCGCGGGCGCCGCGGGCCGCGATGGGCTCCAGCGTCGGCGCCTGAATCTCGGGGTAGTCGAAGTCGAGCTGGGAGACCGAGCCGTCGTCGAGATACTCGCGGACCTCCCGGACCTTCCCGGGGTTGGTCGTGACGTACCGAAGCATACCGGCCGTGGGACCGGTCGGGGGAAAGAGGCGTCGGTCCCGAATCGGCCGTCCGGCCCCGTGTTGCGGGGCGGCGGTGCCACCGAGGCGGTGCCGCTCGGCCGTCTCGCCCGCTCGGCCGCTACCCGTCGGAGAACAGCAACTTTATCACCGGCAGGGAGCGAAATTCCTCCAAGATTACTCTCAATGGCGACGGAAACACACCAGCAACCGGAGGTGAACATCGGTCTCGTGGGCCACGTCGATCACGGCAAGACGACGTTGGTCCAGGCCCTCAGCGGCTCGTGGACGGACCAGCACTCCGAGGAGATGAAACGCGGTATCTCCATCCGGCTCGGGTACGCGGACGCGACGTTCCGCCGCTGTCCGGGCGTCGACGAACCGGAGTGTTACACCGTCGACGAGACCTGTCCGGACGGCTCGGAGAGCGAGGTGCTGCGGACGGTGTCGTTCGTCGACGCGCCGGGGCACGAGACGCTGATGGCGACCATGCTCTCGGGGGCCGCGCTCATGGACGGCGCGGTGCTGGTCGTGAGCGCGACCGATCCCGTCCCGCAGGCCCAGACCGAGGAGCACCTGATGGCGCTGGACATCATCGGCGTCGAGAACATCGTCATCGCACAGAACAAGATCGACCTGGTCGACCGCGAGCAGGCGGTCCGGAACCACCAGGAGATCGAGGAGTTCGTCGAGGGGACCGTCGCCGAGGACGCCCCCATCGTCCCGATCAGCGCCCAGCAGGAGGTCAACATGGACCTCCTCATCGACGCGATCGAGCGGGAGATCCCCACGCCGGAGCGCGACGAGAGCGACGCCGCCCGCATGTTCGTCGCCCGGAGCTTCGACATCAACCGGCCGGGGACGACCTGGGCGGACCTCAAGGGCGGCGTCGTCGGCGGCAGCCTCGTCGACGGCACCCTGGAGGCGGGCGAGGAGATCGAACTCCGTCCGGGTCGCGAGGTCGACGAGGGGGGACAGACCGAGTGGCGCCCCATCACGACCGAGGTGCGCTCGCTCCAGGCGGGGAGCCAGTCGGTCGAGGTGGCTCGCCCCGGCGGCCTCCTCGGCGTCGGAACCGGCCTCGACCCGTCGCTGACGAAAGGCGACGCGCTGGCGGGGCAGGTCGCGGGCGACCCCGGGACGCTCCCGCCGACCCACGAGGCCTTCGAGATGGACGTGGAACTGCTGGATCGCGTCGTCGGCGAGGAGGGCGACGAGATCGAGGAGATCTCCACGGGCGAACCGCTGATGCTCACCGTCGGCACCGCGACGACCGTCGGTGCGGTGACCAGCGCGCGGTCCGGCGAGTGTGAGGTATCGCTGAAACGCCCCGTCTGTGCGGAGTCGGGGTCGAAAATCGCCATCAACCGCCGGGTCGGGGCCCGCTGGCGGCTCATCGGCATCGGCACGCTCAAGTGACAGGGCCACCCGTCGCCATGGACACCAGCGCGCTCATGATGCCGGTCGAATGCGACGTGCGTGTCTTCGACGAACTCGACCGCCTGCTGGGCGACGTCGAGTTCGTGACGCCGGCCGCGGTGATCGCGGAACTGGAGACCCTGGCCACGGGTGCGGGCGAGGAGGCCACCGCCGCCAGTGTCGGCCGGGACCTGGCCGACCGCTGTCGCGTGGTGGAGACGGACGCATCGTACGCAGACGACGCCCTCGTCGAACTCGCCGAACGCGGCGAGTGCGAGTACGTCGTGACGAACGACGGCCCACTGAAAGACCGCCTGCTCGAACGCGGCGTTCGGGTGATCGGTTTAAGGGGTCGGAACACACTGAACATAACACAACCTTAGCATGTACAAACGGGTACGACTCAAGGACACGGTCGAGGTGCCGCCGCGGCACCTCGCCGACGTGACGCCCGAGCGGGTCAAGCGCCTGCTCCAAGACAAACTCGAAGGCCGGATGGACGAGGAGGTGGGGAGCGTCGTGAGCGTCGTCGAGGTTCACGACATCGGCGACGGTGCGGTGTTGCCCAACCGCCCCGGCGTCTACTACGAGGCCGACTTCGACGCCATCACCTTCGATCCACAGATGCAGGAGGTCGTCGACGGCACCGTCGTCGAGGTGGTGGAGTTCGGCGCCTTCGTCGGGATCGGCCCCGTCGACGGCCTGCTCCACGTCTCACAGATCTCCGACGAATACCTCGCCTACGACGGCGAGAACCAGCAACTCGCCTCGACGGAGACGAACCGAACGCTCGGCGTCGACGACGAGGTCCGGGTGCGGATCGTCACCAAGAGCGTCGACGAGCGCAATCCCCGGGACAGCAAGATCGGACTGACGGCGAAACAGCCGGGACTGGGCAAGCACGGCTGGCTCGAAGAGGAACGACAGAAACGCGAGGCGCAGATGGAGGGTAACTGATGGCCGAGGACCGCCTCGCCTGCCGTGAGTGTCACTTCATCAACGACCCCGACACGCAGACCTGCGCGAACTGCGGGTCGTCGAGCCTCACGGAGGACTGGGCGGGCTACGTCATCATCACCCACCCCGAGCGTTCCGAAGTGGCCGAGGAGATGAACGTCTCCGAACCCGGCGGCTACGCGCTGAAGGTCCGCTGACCGTGCTCGAACTCCCCGACGACCTCCGGGGAGCCTTCAAGGAGCCACTGGGCCCGGTCTTCACCGATCCCGCGGCCCTCCTCGCTGCCGACGGCGCCGGCCGGCCGCTGATCGCCGTCGGCGACGTGGTCACCGCCCACCTCGTGGAGGCCGGCCGCCCGCCCGACGTCGCGGTGATCGACGGCAAGACCGAACGCCACGCCGTCGCCGACGAGGTGGCTCGCTCCCTGCCGGCCCCGGACGTCGAGGTGACGAACCCGCCAGCGACGCTCTCCGAAGAACTGCTGGAGGCGCTCGTGGCTGCCCTCGACGACGGCCCCACCGTCGTCGGCGTCGACGGCGAGGAGGACCTGGCGACGCTCCCGGCCCTCCTCGCGGCGCCGCTCGGGGGCGCGGTCGTCTACGGCCAACCGGGGGAGGGGATGGTGCTCGTACCCGTCACCGAGGAGTCGCGGGCGACCGCCCGCGACCTGCTCTCCCGGATGGCCGGCGAGGTGGACGCCGCGCTCGCGATACTCGGCGATTCGGCCGATTCGGGCGCTTCGTAATCCTTTTGTCCGGTTCGAGACCACGTATGGGTAACTGAACGATGGATATCGATATCATCGAGGAAGACGAGAACCCCATGTTGCACCGCACCGACGTGCGTTTCCGGATCACTCACGAGGACGCCACCCCCTCGCGACTCTCCGTTCGAGACAGTCTCGCGGCCAAACTCAACAAGGACTCCGACGAGGTCGTCGTCCACGAACTCGACACGAAGTTCGGGATGCGCAAGACCATCGGCTACGCCAAGGTGTACGAGAGCCCGGACCACGCCCGCGACGTCGAGCAGGACCACATGCTCGACCGGAACAAGATCAGCGCCGACGCCGAGGACGCCGAGGACGCCGACGCCGAAGAGGCATAGCGGACACCGATGCGGATCCTCGGCATCGAGGGGACGGCGTGGGCGGCCAGCGCCGCCGTCTACCGGTTCGACCCGGACGCTCCCCTCGACGCCGACCCGCCGTTCATCGAAACCGACGCCTACCAGCCCGACAGCGGCGGCATTCACCCGCGCGAGGCCGCCGAACACATGGGCGAGGCCATCCCCGCCGTCGTCGAGGCGGCCCTCGACGCCGCCGACGGTCCGATCGACGCCGTGGCCTTCTCACGGGGGCCGGGTCTGGGTCCCTGTCTCCGCGTCGTCGGCACCGCCGCCCGCGCCCTCGCCGGCACCCTCGACGTGCCCCTCGTCGGCGTCAACCACATGGTCGCCCACCTCGAAATCGGGCGCCACGGCTCCGGCTTCGACTCGCCCGTCTGCCTGAACGCCAGCGGCGCCAACGCCCACCTGCTGGGCTACCACGACGGTCGGTATCGCGTCCTCGGCGAAACCATGGACACCGGCGTCGGGAACGCCCTCGATAAGTTCACGCGACACGTCGGCTGGTCACACCCCGGCGGCCCGAAGGTTGAGGACGCGGCCAGGGACGGCGAGTACGTCGACCTGCCCTACGTCGTCAAGGGGATGGACTTCTCGTTCTCGGGGCTGATGAGCGCCGCCAAGGACGCCTACGACGAGGGGACGCCCGTCGAGGACGTCTGCTTCTCGTTGCAGGAGACGATCTTCGCCATGCTGACCGAGGTGGCCGAACGCGCCCTGTCGCTGACGGGATCGGACGAACTCGTCCTCGGCGGCGGCGTCGGGCAGAACGACCGCTTACGGGAGATGCTGTCGACGATGTGTGCCGACCGCGGCGCCGAGTTCTACGCGCCCGACCCCCGCTACCTACGGGACAACGCCGGCATGATCGCCGTTCTCGGCGCGAAGATGTACGCCGCCGACGAGACGCTGGCCGTCGAGGAGTCGGCGGTCGATCCGAACTTCCGGCCCGACGAGGTGCCGGTCACCTGGCGGCGCGACGAGTCGGTCGCCGTCGCTCCCGAGGAGTCCGCCGAGCGGCAGGGTGCCGAGGCCGTCGTCACGGTGGCGGCGGACCGCGTCACCAAGCGCCGCCTGTCGAAGTCGTACCGCCATCCGACCCTCGACGAGCGCCTCCGCCGGGAGCGGACGGTCGCGGAGGCGCGCCTGACGAGCGAGGCCCGGCGGCGGGGCGTCCCGACGCCCGTCGTCCGCGACGTGGACGTGGCCGAGGCGACGCTGACGTTCGACCGGGTCGGCGAGTCCGACCTCGCGGCCGCCCTCACGCCAGCCCGCGCCCGCGTCGTCGGCGAGCATCTCGCGACGCTCCACGGCGCCGGCGTCGTCCACGGCGACCCGACGGTCCGGAACGTCCGCGTCGACGGGGAACGGTGCTACCTGATCGACTTCGGTCTCGGCTACCACAGCGGCCACGTCGAGGATCACGCGATGGACTGTCACGTCTTCGAGGGGAGCGTCCGGGGGACGGCGACGGCGGACGCCGCGGAGGCGGCGCTGTCGGCGTTCGAGGCGGGGTACGCGGAGACGGGCGAGGCGGCCGTCATCTCGCGCCTTCGGGACGTCGAGGGGCGCGGCCGGTACCAGTGACCGGCGATCAGCAGTCGGATTCGGCCGCCCCGCCGGTGAACAGCGCCGTCCACGCCGACCAGTAGCGCTCCCAGGCGTCGACACAGCGGTCGAGGGCGCCCGCCCGGACCGGCCGCCGATCCGTGCCACGGCGCTCGTCGACGACGGTTCGACACTCGGGGCAGCGGACGCGCCGGTGGCCGCCGACCGTCCGGACGTCCCAGTCGCCGTCGAGCGGACTCGCGTGTCCGCACTCGGGACAGAAGAGCGTCGCCTTGCGGTCCTCGCCGGTGGAGGGCGACCGCGCGGGGGTGTGTTCCATCGGTTCAACCTTGGCGTCCGAGAGGCATAATTCTGGCGCCTCAGCGTCCAGAACGGACGATAGTGAACGATTCGGTCGATCGGAACGGCGTCAGAGCTTTGTGGAACGATCCCGTCCTCGACACCTGTGACCGGGATGGACGTCGGCGCGGCGGCCGCGGTCTGTGAGGACATCGTCGACCGGGTCGGCGAGGCCGTCGTCGCCGACCGCGGGTTCCTGGAGACGGTACTGACCGGGATGCTCGCCCGCGGGCACGTCCTCGTCGAGGACGTCCCGGGGACGGGCAAGACGCTCACGGCCATCGCTCTGGCCGACGCCCTGGGGCTCGGATTCAAGCGCATCCAGTTCACGCCCGACCTCCTGCCCGGCGACATCACGGGCACGAACGTCTACGACGAACACGAGGGCGCGTTTCGGTTCCAGCGCGGCCCCGTGTTCGCGAACGTCGTCCTCGCTGACGAGATCAACCGCGCCCCGCCGAAGACCCAGTCGGCGCTCCTGGAGGCGATGGACGAGGGACAGGTGTCCGTCGACGGGGACACCCACTCGCTCCCCGACCCCTTCTTCGTCGTCGCCACCCAGAACCCCGTCGAACAGGAGGGGACCTTCTCCCTGCCGGAGGCACAGCGCGACCGCTTCGTCGTCAAGGCGTCGATGGGGTATCCCGACCGCGCGGGCGAACTCGAACTCCTCGACCGCCGGAGCAACCGCACGACGACGAAGCCGAGCGTCTCGGCCGCCGTCGACGCCGATCGGGTGACCGCCCTCCGGGAGGTCCCCGAGCGCGTGACGGTGAGCGCCGCGGTCAGGGGGTACCTCGTCGACGTGGCTCGGGCGACGCGCGAGGACTCCCGGGTCGAGGTGGGCGTCTCGCCGCGCGGCATCCAGCGGTTCTTCGAGGCCGCCCGCGCCCGGGCGGTGGTCGCCGGCCGGTCGTACGTCGCCCCGGACGACGTGAAGGCGATCGCGCCCGCGGTGTTGACCCACCGGCTGGTGTTGACCTCGGAGGCGACCGTCCGCGGGACCGACCCCCGGGCGGTCGTCGAGAGCGTCCTCGACGCCGTCGAGGTGCCGGCGGCGACGGCCGACTAACCCCGGAGGAGGCCGATCAGGACCACCGCTCCCGCCACGGCGACCACGGCGCCGACGAGCGCGCCGTCGGGGGGCGGCACCGCGCCGACGAGCCCCGTCACCGCCCACGCGGCGGCGACGCCGACGGTGGCGACGCCGACGCTCGCGACGGCGTGGACCGCCTCGATCCGGGCGGCCGACCGGGGACCCAGATCCGCCCGCGCGCTCACGCCCCGGTCGCTCGCGTCCCACGCGACGACGGCGAGGCCGACGAGCGCGAAGGTGACGAGCGGGTCGGCGCCGCCGACGCCCAGGACCGTCGCGACGGCGCCGAGGCCCACCCCCGCGAGCGCCCCGCCGCTCCCCCGCGTCGGCAGCAGTCCGGCGCCGCCGGCGGCGACGAGCGCCGTCAGGAGCGCCGTCAGCGCGACGAGCGCGACCAGCGCGACGCCGAGCACCAGCCCCGCCGGCGACAGCGCCGCCAGCAGGGACGCGGCGACCGGCCGGACGCCGGCCGGCAGGCCACCGACCAGCGGGCGGACGACGCCGCCGCCGGCCGCGGCGAGGAGGACGACGCCGACGCCACCGGCCGTCGCGGGCAGGAGGCGGCCGAGCGTCGCCGCCGTCTCGCCCGCGGCGGCCCGCAGGAGGCGGCTGGCGAGGGCGACGCCGCCGGCGGCGACGGCCAGCGCGAGGAGCCCACTCCGGAGCGCGGACGACGCGACGAGTGCGGCGAGGGCCGCCACCGGGATCGCCGCCCGGACGGGCGGGAGGACCGTCAGGACGCTCGCGAGCGCCGCCAGAGCGCCGTACTTCGCGGCCGTCAGGAGTGCGGCGGCGACCCGTTCGACAGCCGCGCGCACGTCATCGCGGCGCCGCCGGGGCGTCAGTTCCACGACGGGGAGCGCCGACACCGCCGCCCGCCCGGCGAGGGCGGCGGCGCCGACCAGCGTCGCGAACGTCGCCAGCCCGAGCGTCGGCCCCACCGGCGCCAGCAGGGGGGCGAGGAGCCCCCCGACGTCGACGGCCGGGGCCGGGAGCGCGCCGGGGCCGGACGCGAGGCGGGCGAGGAGGGCCACGCCGACGACCGACGCCGACGCCGTCGCCGAGCGCCAGGTCCGCGCGACGGCACCGTCGCCGATGCCGTCGCCGAGCGTCCCCGCGGCGCCGAAGGCCGCCAGCCCCGTCCCGAGGGCGAGGGCGAGGGCGGGGAGGAGCGCGAGCGGCCGCCCGAGCGCCGCGGGGTCGACCCTGGCGGCCACGAGGAGGCCGGTTCCCCCGAGGCCGGCGAGGGCGACGACGGGGACGAGCGCCGACGCCGCGGCCGCCGCCGCCGGCCCCTCGCGGGCGCGACACAGGACGGCGACGCCCAGCAACCCCCCCGACGCCGCGGTCAGTCCCACGGCGGCGCCGCCGCCGGTGGCCGCCACCAGCGTCAGCCCTCCCGCGACGGCACCGCCGACCACGAGGCTCGCGGGCCGGGAGGCGCCCGCCCCGAGGGTCGCCCCGTCGGCGGCCGCCATCACCGCACCTCCGCCCGGAGCGTCCGGGCCAGCGCGGCCGGCAACCGCTCGTCGCGGTCCCAGTCGACGACCGTCGCGCCCAGGCGGCGAAGTCGGTCCAGCCGCAGGCCCCGTTCGAGCGCGACGACCCGCCCCCCGACCGACTCCCCCGTCACGTCCGGCGAGAGGACCGTCGTCTCGTGGCCGCGAACCCGGATCGACTCCACCGCCGCCGCGACGCCGTCGTCGACGGCCGGGGTACAGAGGAGCACCTGCGCCGTCGCGGGGAGGCGACCGAGGAGTCGCTCCAGACCCCCGCCACCGCCGTCGGCCAGCGCCGCCGTCGCCGGCACCGCGTCGTCCGTCCCCGTCGCGGCCGCGTTGCAGACGGCGGCGGCGTGGGTCGGGAAGCCGTCGGCGTCCGCCGGCACCCACGCCGGCCGATCCCCGGTGATCGGATGCGCGGTGCCGAGCGCACCGACGCCGACGTGGTGGCCGGCGTCGCGGAGGACGCTCACCGCGAGCGTGGCCGCGTAGGCCGACAGCGTCGCGCCCGTAGGGCGAGCGTCGCCGGCGGCGACGTGTGCGGGCTCGCGGCCGTCGATCAGCACCGCCACCCGTGCGGCGCGCTGTTCGCGGTACTCCACCGTCGAGAGCTCCCCCGTCTTCGCGTAGCGTCGCCAGTCGATTCGGCTGGCCGGGTCGCCGGCGCGGTAGTCGCGGGTCGCGTAGAACTCGACGCCCACACCGCCGGTGTCGGACGACCGCGCCCCCGCGAACGCCGACGTCCGCCGCCGGAGCGGCACGTCCTCGACCGCCACCCGGCAGTCGAACGCCTCGACCCCCTCGGCCTCGACGGTCGTCTCGGTCACGGCCGTCCCGCTCACGGAGGCCGCGCGGAGCGTCACGGGGTCGAACGCGTAGCTCCCCCGGTTCGCGGTCAGCGTGTACGCGGCGGTCAGCGTCTCGCCGCTCCGGAGGGCACCCCCCGCCCGGGCGTCGCCCTCGCTCACCGCGAGTTCCTCGGGCACGCCGTCCGCCACCCGGAGGTCGGGCATCGCCGACTCGCCGACGTTCGTCACCCGGAGCCGAACCTCGACCGGCTGTCCCGGCAGCGGCGTCTCCGGGCGTACCTCGCGCTCCACCCGCACTCGACCGTCGAGGGGGGACAGCGTCGAGAGCGCACCCTGGGCGACGAACGCGAGGGGGATCAGTCCCGCGAGCAGGAGCGTCCCCGTCCCCGTGGCGACGCCAGCCGCCACGAGCCCCACCGTCGCCGCCACGAGCCCCCGGTATCGGTGGACGCGTCGGGTCACGACGACCCCTCCAGCGCCGCCCGGAGTCGACGCCGCCACCCGCCCGCCGCCCGCGTCGGCGCGTCGTAGCCCGTCACCCGCCGCTCGCACGTCCGCTCGACGGCGCGGAGCGTGCGGTTCACCCGACGCTCGTACGCCCGCGCCGGGTAGAGCCAGGCGTAGAGGCGGTGATACCAGGGGTAGTCGACCGCGGCGGTCGTCGAGAGGAAGGCCGCCGCGTACCGGTCGTCGGTCCACGCCCCCTCGTCGACGACCGCCGACGCGCCCTCGACCCCTCGCTCGCGTCGGTACGCCTCGACGACGGCGTCGCGCAGTCGTTCGCGGAGCGGGTCGGCGTCGGCGGCGCCGTCGCCCGTCGCCATCCGGTCGTAGTGGGCCGTCAGGTCCCCTCCCGCGACGGCCGTCCGACGCTTCGGGGCGGCGTCCGCGGGCGTCGACAGCGACCCCGCGTCGTCGCGCTGGCCGATCCACGCGTAGAGCAGGCCGAGTACGCCCGTCGTCGCGCCGACGATCAGGAGCGCCAGCCCGGGGTCGAGTCGCCCGCCGAGCGTCGCCGCGCCCCGCCGGATCGACGCGGGGACGAGGCCGGGCGCGTAGCCGTAACTCGCGGCGAAGCCGACCCCCGCGAGGGCGAGGCCGACGGCGACCCGCCGGCGCGTCCGGCGGGTCACGGCTCCTCACCCCGCGCCGCGGCGCGGAGCGCCGCGACCGCCTCGCGGACGCGAGCCAGTCGCTCCTCGTCGGGGGCGAGGCGACCGTACTCGGCGTCGCGGTACGCCTCGGTCAAGATCCGAACCGGCCTCTCGGGCAACCCCCGATCGACCGCGTAGCGCGCGATCTCGCCGGGCGTCCGGGTGCGCGCCCCCGGCGGCGCGACGAGCGCGACGAACTCCCGCCAGGACGACCGGAGCGTCGACGGGGCGCCGTCGCCGGCCGCGGTCGCCGACGGCTCCCCGCCACCCCTCGCCCCGTCGCTCCCGCCGGTCGCGCCGGAGCCGCGGCGCGCCAGCAGGCCGGCGAGCCACCGCCACAGTCGCCGCGGGTCGAGCGCCGCGAGGGCGGCGAGCCCCCGGGTCGCCACCCGCGCCGGCAGCCCCGCGAGCCACCGCAGGCCGCGGCGGAGCGCCCGACCGGCCGCCCCGAGGAGTTCGGCGGCGCGGATGCACGCCGCCACCGCCCGCGCCGAGAGCGTCGACAGCGCCGTCGCGAGCGTCCGGGCGCCCCCCCGTGGGGTGACGCCCCGCCGCCGGAGCCACCACCCGACCGCGCCGAGGGCGGCGAGGACGCCGCCGAGGAGCGCCGCGTTGCGGTAGAGCCCCGCCACGGTCGCCCGGTCCGTCGTCCCCGCCGGCCCCCGCGCGACGACGGCCGCCGATCCCGCGACCGGCAGGGTCACGCTCAGGCTTCCGTTCGCGTCGGTCCGCCCCGCCGTGCGCCCGTCGACGCGCACCGTCGACCGCACCGGTGACCCGTTCCGCGTCGTCGTCACCGTCGCCGGCCCACCCGGGAGCGGCAGGCCGAGCGGCGCGTCCACCGCGACGGCGATCGGGTCGGGACCCGCCCGCTCCGCCGAATCCCCCTCGCCCGGTTCCAGGACCCGAAGCGTCGTCCTCGCGCTCACCGCGTCGCGGCGCACGCGGAGGGTGTGGGTCCCCGGCGCCACGCCCGACAGCGAGACGCCCGCCGTGCCGTTCGCCCCCGTCTCCCCGACGCGCTCGCCGTCCACCGTCACCGTCGCGCCCCTGAAGGGCACGTCCCGGATCGCCGCGACGACGGTGACGCCGCCGCCCGCGACGGGGCGGCCCCGCACCGACAGCGTCACGTTCGTGTCGCTCCGGTAGGTCCGCGAGGAGGCGTTCGCGGGCGTCTCCCGCTGTCCGAGGCCGGCCGGCGGTCGCGCGGCGGCGAGGCGTCCGGTCGATCCGGGGCGTCGCGCCGCGTCGACGGGCGCGGTCCCCCCCGTCGTCCGCGACGCGGCCGTCGTCCCGTCGTCGTACTTCGTCACGCCGTCGGGCGGTCGCGCCGTGACGGTGACCGTCGCGTCGTACGGCAGGGTCGTCGTCACCCGCCCCCGCGCGTCGGTCCAGCCGACCCGTTCGTCGTCGACGAACACCGGCGCGCCGACCACCGGGGTGCCGTTCTTCTCGACGCTCACGGCGACGCGGGCGCCGGCGACGGCCGAGCGGTTCAGCGAGATGTCGTAGGGAGGCTGGGGGTTCCGTACCGGGAGTCGGCCGGTGCCGGTCGGATCGAAGCGCACCCACCCCACCTCCGGGAAGTACACCTCCACCCACGCGTGGCCCCGGTCGGCGGTGACGAGGTAGCGGTTCTCGCCCACCCGCTCGCCGGGTGCGTAGCCGACGACGTACCGCGCCGGGACGCCCTGCGTCCGCAGCATGACGACCATCGAGGTGGCGTAGTACTGGCAGTAGCCGCGCTCCATCTCGAAGACGAACTGGTCGGCGATGGGTTCGCCCGGTTCGTGGCTGGCGTTCAGCGAGTACGGCTTCGTCCGGAGCCAGTCCCTGACGATCACCGCCGTGTCGTACGGCGTCTCGGCGCCGGCGGTCAGGTCGGCCGTGAACGCCCCGACCCGCCGGGGCGTCGCCGCGGGCACCTGCGTGTAGCGCCGTTCGAGTTCGGGCGGGTAGTCGGTGCCCGCCGCCCGCAACGCCGCCGGCGACCGTGGTGGGGTCGCGCTCCGCGCCCGGTAGGTGGTCCCCGCCGGCAGCGATCCGTCGGTGCGGACGCCGCCGAGCGTCGACGCCTCGACGCCGACGCTCCGGTTCGGCACCGTCACCCGCTCCGGTCGCCACGCCGTCGGCAGCGACGACGAGGGGACGAGCAGCGTGACCTCGTAATCCATCCGTCCACCCGTGGCGGTTCGCCCGTCGTCGGGCACCCCCTCGCTCATCGGCTGCCACCGGGGCGACCGCTCCCACGCCGACCCCGTGTACCGGCTGTAGGCGGTCTGTCGCCAGTAGGCGTTCCGGGGCGCCTCGACGACGAACTGCGGCGTCTGTGCCAGCGGGGCGCCCGAGGGCCGGGGTGATCCGATCGCCGTCCGCTCCGGCGGGTTCGAGAGGGAGACGCCGCTCGGCGACCCGCCACCGAGGGGGGCGGCGGTCGTGGAGTCACCGCTCGATCCGCCCTCCGGCGTCCCCGTCGCCGCGTCTCCCGGCGTCCCGCCGGGCGTCGTGGTCGCCGTTCCGGCCGTTCCGGCCGCTCCGTCCCCGCCGCCACCGCCGCTCCCGAGGCCGGCCGCGGGGAGGAGCGCGGCGGCGACGACCAGCGCGAGGACGGCCGCGAGCGTGACCGCCACCTCGCCGTACTCGACGCCCCCGGCGTCGGTCCCCCCCGACGCCCCGTCCGCCGGATCCCCCCCGGAATCGCTCATGACAGAGTCGGTAGACGATGCGCGGCGACGGGCAATAACCCTGTTCCCGGTCGCATCCGGAGCCGAAACGATTTATCCCGGGGAGCCGTACGACTCTCCCATGGTCGACAAACCGCAGTCCGGCTCGATCCTCGGCATTCCGTACAACTTCGAGCGCCCGAGCCTCGGGCGCCTGCTCTCCGCTCACTGGAAGCCCGGCGAGGGGATGGTCGTCGAGAAGCCCTTCGGCATCGGCTACACCCTGAACCTGGCGAACTGGCGGTCCTGGATCGTCGTCCTCGTCGCCGCCGTCCTCCTCTGGCAGGAGAACGACAGCGACCTGGCGGCCGACGACGACGGCGACGACGACCCCGTGGAAGTCGTCGTCGACGACTAGGGCGTGGACTCGGAGTACGCGTTCGAACTGGCGCTGTGCGCGCATCTCGAAGATACCCGTGAGTGGGTACTCGGCCGCCAGCTCGGCGCCTCGGTCGCCGACCCCGGCGCCCGCGTCGTCGATATTTGTGCCCTCGTCCCCGGTCCCGAGTTCGACCGCCGGGCGGCGGTCACGAGCGAGACCATCCCGCCCCGCGCCGTCGAGAGCGACGTGGGTCCCGGTCGGGCGGTCGACCCCGCCGCGGCCTTCGACTGCGCGCCCGACGTCGCCCGCCGGGCGGCCGACCGCGCGGTCGAGGTGGGGTACTTCGAGGCGGAGCGGCGTGGAAGCCGCCGGCACGTCCGGGCGACGACCCGCTACCCCGACTGGGTCGGCCGGTTGGTCGGCGTCGAGAACAAACCCGACCTCGGGCGCCCCGGCGACCTGGAACGGCAGTTGCGCCGGGACGTCGCCCTGGGCCTCTTCGATGCCGTCGTCCTCGCCACCGAGAGCTACGTCACCGGCGCGCACCTGAACCGGGTGCCAGAGGCGGTCGGGGTCTGGCGGTTCTCCGGCGGCGACCTGACCGTGATACGCGAGCCGACGCCGCTCGATCCCGACTCGCCGGGCGTCGAACCCCTCGCGGACCACCCGCTCCGGACGGACGTGGCAATCGTCCCCGCAGCGGCGAAGGCCCGCAAGCGCCGCGCCGTCGCCGAACGCGCCTACGGCAAGGGGTGGCGACCCCGCGAGTATCCGGGGTGTGCGTCGATGCGGCCGACCGACGACGGCCGCCCCCACTGCACCGCCTTCGACCGCGTCGTCGACCCCGGGCACGACTGCGGCGAGTCGTGTCCGGCCTTCGAGGCGGCCGACCCGCCCGCGGTGGACCGCGAGCGCCTGCGAGACGCCCGGACGCCGTGGGTCGCGGACCCGGAGGGCGTCGCCCGGCGGCAGGCGGGCCTCGACCGGTTCGGCTGAGGCGGGCGCGCCCGAGGGCGAGGCCTCAGAGCCGCCTCGCGATCCCGGTGGCGAGGGCGACGGCGACGCCGAGGGCGAGGCCGGCCGCCGCCGCGCGCCGCGGGTCCGGGGTGCCGAGAAAGAGCAGCGAGACGCCGATCCAGACGAGCGCGCCCGCGAGGCCGCTCGCGGCGCCGCGGCCGAGCGTCGAGACGACGGTCATGGGCGCGACTGCGTTGGCTCGTCCCTTAAAGATCGTAGGTCTCCCCGTCGACCGCCAGCGGATCCGCGAACGCCTCGTCGGCGGGGTAGAAGTGCGCGAGGTGGACCAGTCGCGTCCGGTCGGCGTCGAGTTCCACCGCCAGATCCAGCGCCCCCTCGCGGGTCATGTGTTTCGTCCCGAAGGTCCGGGGAACGCCCTCGTCGGTCCGGTGTTTCCCGCCGAGCGGGTGGGCTTCGGCGGCCGACGCGGGGACGATGGCGTCCGCGAGCAGGAGGTCGGGATCCGCCAGCGCCGCCCGGGAGTCCACGGGAATCCCGAAGCTCGTGTCCCCGGTGAGCGAGCACTTGGCGCCCGTTTCGGGGTCCTCGACGACGACGCCGTAACAGAGCAGCGGGGGGTGATCGACGGGGACGAACCGGACGTCGAGCCCACAGACCCGGACCCGCTCGTGGGGGTCGTGGCCGTGGACGGTCACCCGGTCGAGGTAGTCGTACTTCCGGCGGATCGTCTCCGCGACGCTCTCGTCGGTGGCCGGATCGACGACGTCCGTCGCGTGGACGGGCAGGTCGTCGAACAGGCGGTAGGCGTTGCCGAGGCCGTCGAGGTGGTCGAAGTGGATGTGCGTCACCAGCGCGGCGTCCGGCAGGGGGACGTCCTGCGTGAGGAACTGGTGGCGGAAGTCGGGGCTGCAGTCGATCAGCAGCGACTCGCCGGTTCGCTCGTTCTCGACGTGGACCGAGAAGCGCGAGCGCTCGACGCCCAGTTCCCGCGCCCGCTCGCAGGTGGCACAGTCACAGCCGACGGTCGGGGTGCCGGTCGTGTCGCCGGTTCCGAGTAGCGTCACCCGCATTCGCTCGACGGTTGCCGGGGGACGGCCTTATGCTGCCGGTTAGCGATCCGACCGGTCCCGGTAGCCGTGGCCGAGGTACAGCGCCGCGGCGTTGACCGCGAGGACGACGGCGACGAGCGACAGGTCCCACCCGAGTGCGAGGAGGGCGATGGCGGAGAAGGGGAGCGCGACGGCGGCCCAGAACGCGGCGGCGCGGACGGCGACCCCGGCGCGTTCGGCGGCACCCCGGGCGCGGACGGAACGGACGGAGGGCATGGTCGGTCCCTCGTCCCCGGGAGCCAAAAGGCTGTGTAAAGCACAAGCGCGCGTTTGAGCGATCCGGTCACGCACCGCCGTCGGTCGCCGCCGGCGTCGCCGCGGGGTGGTCGCCGCCGGCGTCGTGGCGTCCGCTCGGGTCGGCCGCGTCGACGTCGAATCCCCGCGCGGAGTTGGCGACGACGAGCAGGCTGCTCGCCCCCATCGCCACGGCGGCGACGAGCGGGTTCAACGCGCCGAGGGCGGCCGCGGGCACCGCGACGGCGTTGTAGAGAAAGGCCCAGGCCAGGTTCCCCCGGATGCGCCGCTTCGTCGCCGCGGTCAGGTCGAACACCGCGGGCACCGTCGTCAGGTCGTCGGTGGTGACGACGGCGTCGGCGGCGTCGGCCGCCAGGCGCGTGCCGCTCTCGAGCGAGACGCCGAGGTCCGCCGCCGCCAGCGCCGGCGCGTCGTTGCTGCCGTCGCCGACCATCACCGTCGTGCCCTCCGCCCGCAGGCGCTCGATCACCGCCGCCTTCCCCTCCGGCGGCACGTCCGCGAGGACGTCGTCGACGGCGGGGTGGTCGCGGAAGCGCGCGGCCGCCGCCTCGCCGTCGCCCGTGAGGACGACCACCCGGTCGACCGTCTCGGCGAGGTCGGCGACGACCGCCGCCCACTCCGGTCGCGGTTCGTCGCCGGCGACCAGCACCGCCCGCACCTCGCCGTCCCAGCCCACGTACGCGGGGATTCGCCCGGCCTCGACGGCCCGGTCGTAGCGCTCGCGGTAGGGGTCGGGCACCGTCGCGTCAGCGAACAGGTCGGCGCGGCCGACGGTCACCCGCGTGCCGTCGACGACGCCGCTCACCCCCCGGCCAGGGTGGCGCTCGAACCCCTCGACGGCCGCGTCGACCGGGTCGACCGCCTCGCCGATCGCCCGTCCCATGGGGTGCTCCGCGAACGTCTCGACGGCGGCCGCGCGGGCGACGGCCGCCTCGCTCCCGACGGCGTCGTGCAGGCGCATCTCGCCCGTCGTCAGCGTCCCCGTCTTGTCGACGGCGACGATCTCCGCCTCGCTCGCCCGCTCGAAGGTGTCGCCCTCCACGATGACGACGCCCCGGTCGAGCGCCTCGCGGACGCCCGTGGCGACGGCCAGCGGCGTCGCCAGCCCCAGCGCGCAGGGACACGACACCACCAGCACCGTCAGCCCGGTCAGGAAGGCGTCGGTCGGCGCCGCGCCGAGGGCGATGTGGCCCACGAACGCCGCGGCCGCCAGCAGGACGACCACGGGGACGAACACCGCGGCGATCCGGTCGGCGAGACGCTGGACGCCCGAGCGCGAACTCCGGACGCGCCAGAGGTGGGTCACCAGGCGGTCGAGCGTGCTCGTCGCCCCGTCGGCCGCCTCGATCACGACGCCGCCCTCGGTCACGAGGCCGCCGCCGATCACTTCCTCGCCCACCGTCCGGCGGACGGGCACGGACTCGCCGGTGACGAGCGACTCGTCGACGGCGGCGGTCCCCTCGATCACCTCGCCGTCGACCGGGACGCGGTCGCCCGTCCCGACGATCACCTCGTCGCCCGGGCGCAGGTCGTCGACGGAGACCGTCTCCGCGCCCCCGTCCGTGCGCCGGCGCGCCTCGTCGACCCGGCTCTCCGTGAGTTCCGTCAGCTGGCCGGCCGCCCGCTCCTTCAGCCGCGTCTCGTAGTAGCCCCCCAGGGTGACCACGAGGACGACCACGGTCGTGATGTCGAAGTACACCTCCGTGCCACCCCGGAGGAGCGTCGCGGTGCTGTAGACGTAGGCGGTGCCGGCCGCGAGCGCCACCAGCAGGTCCATGTTCGGCCGGCCGGCCCGGAGGCTGACGTAGGCGCCCCGAAGGATGGGGTAGCCGGTGTAACCGAGGACGACGCTCGTCATCACCCAGACGTTCCAGAGCAGGTAGTCGCCGGCCGTGCCCGTCACGTCGAGCAACAGGAGGTCGGCGCCGAGGCCGAGGTACGTGGGGTAGAGAAAGAGGACGTACCACGCCATCGTCATCATGCCGAAGAAGCCGCCGATGACGAGGCGACCGACCGTCTCGGTGGTGTCGTCCTCGCCGTCCTCGTCGACCCCGCGGGCGCGGTAGCCCGCACCGTCCAAGAGGGCGGGCAGGTCGTCCTCGGCGAGTCGCTCCCCGTCGTAGACGAGCCGCACCAGATCCGAGGGGTAGGACGCCTCCGCGGCGACGACGCCCTCGTGGTCGGTCGCCCGCGACTCCAGGAACGCCTCGCAGGTCGCACAGTGCATGCCGTCGACGGCGACGAAGGCGACGTCCGCGTCGGCTTCGGCGGCCGGGTCGCCGCTCCCGTCGTCGTCCCCGAGCGTCTCGCGGACGCCGTCCGCCCCGTCCACGTCCGCGGCCGACGCGCCCTCGGCCTCGTCGAGCGACCGCGCCACTTCGAGACAGCCCCGACAGCAGAACGTCCCCTCGACGCCCTCCTCGGTGACGGGCGGGTCGGGCGTCGGCAGGTCACAGAGCGTGCAGGTCATCCGAGGGGTTGGTAGACGGGGATCGACGGGTGGGGGAGGTGGACCCCGAGGAGGCCCAGCCCGTGTGCCAGCGGCAGGTAGCCGAGGGCGACGAAGGCGACGCCGAGGGCGCGGTGGAGTCCCACCCGGGTGTCCGTCCCGAGCGACTGGAAGACGGTGCCGTAGGCCAGCAGCGTCGGCACGGTGCCCGCACCGAGGACCGCGAGCGAGAGCGCCCCGCGGGTCGGCGAGCCGACGGCGAAGGCATAGAGGAAGGCGGGGTAGAGCAGGGGACAGGGCAGGAGTCCGTGGATCGCGCCGAGCGCGACGATCCGGGGGCCGCGGACCCACTCGTCGACGCGGGCGGTGACGGCGCCGTACACGCGCGAGAAGGCGCCGCCGACGAGCGGGAGGGAGTGCCCGCGGGCCGTGCCACGGAGGAGGTAGCCGGCGCCGGTGGCGACGATGACGCCGCCGGCGAGGACGCCCGTGACCGCGCGGACGTCGGTCGCGAGCGCGGCGACGGCCGCGACGTCGAAGAGGAGCGCCCCGAGCGCCCCCATCAGGGCGCCGATGGTCGCGTAACTGAGCGTGCGGCCGGCGTTGAACAGGAGGTGCTGTCGGACGTCGACCGGGCGGACCCGGGTGGTACCGCCGTCCCCACGCGACGACTCCGCGGCACCGAGCCGGTCGGCGTACAGCGTGACGAGGGGGCCACACATCCCGAGGCAGTGGGCGCCGCCGAGGACGCCGATGGCGAGGAAGACGAGGAGGGAGACGTCGCCCCCGACGGCGCCGGCGAGTTCGATCATCGCCTACGCCGAGGCGGTCTTGAGCGTCGACTCGCTCGGCAGGAACATCGCGTACACGCTCGCGGCGATGAGGACGACGTTGACGAGCGCCACGACCACGACGGCGTCGACCGACAGCGCGTACAGCGCGACCGGAAGCAGCGCGAGCAGCGCCACGAACGGTATTCGGCGAATGGAAACCATACCGGATATCTCGGCGTGTCCGCCTAATAACTGCCGCCGCGATTCCAACGAGGCGAAAATCGGGAATCCGTATTATGTGATACAGGTGCCGTGGTCGCACGTATGGTGGCATCCGACGGTAGCGAACGGCTCACCGACGGGCGGCACGGGGGTGAGACCGGACGACGGCGGGGGTACGGTCCCCGTCGTCGCGGGACGGAGACACGGGGACGGCCTCCGACCGGTCGCTCGCGGCCGACGAGTGAGACGTTCACCGACGAGACGGGTACCGACGACCACGGGGGGCGACGGGCATGACGGAGCGCATGACCCGGCGGACGGCGCTCCGGACGGCCGTCGGGGCGGCCGCGGCGGGCCTCGGCGCCCGCACCGTCGCCGCGCAGAACGGCGTCGACTACGGCGGCTGGTTCGGCTCCGGCCGCGGTGCCGAGACCCAGAACTTCGACGGCACCGTCGACCGCACCGGGCAGGACTCCGTGACGGTCGAGGTGGGGTCCGAGGGCAACGGCGGCCCCTACGCCTTCGGCCCGGCCGCCGTCCGGGTCGACCCCGGCACGACGGTCACCTTCGAGTGGGTGTCGGACACGCACAACATCCTGATCGAGGACCAGCCCTCCGGCGCCGGCTGGGAGGGCGTCAGCGCCATCGAGAACACCGGCT
Organism: Haloplanus sp. GDY1; assembly: GCF_023703775.1. Classification (NCBI taxonomy): domain Archaea; kingdom Methanobacteriati; phylum Methanobacteriota; class Halobacteria; order Halobacteriales; family Haloferacaceae; genus Haloplanus; species Haloplanus halophilus. The sequence goes on from NZ_CP098514.1 coordinate 1,955,821, forward strand.
ACTCCCACGAACACACCTTCGAGACCGAGGGGATCTACACGTACTACTGCCAGCCACACCTCGCGCTCGGGATGAAGGGGGCCGTCGTCGTCGGCGGGGGCGGGGGCACGGGTGGCGGTGGCGGTGGCGGCGAGGGCGGCGAGGGCGGTGAGGCCGGCGAGGCCGGCGAGACCGGCGGGGCCGGCGGCACCGCAACCTCGCCCACGCTCATCTTCGCCTTCCGACTGATCGGCGGCGCCGTCGCGGCGACGCTCGCGCTCGTCCTCGGGGTCACCGCCTGGGTGTTCCTCAACTACGACGAGGTCACGACGACCGGCGGGACGGACGCCGCGCCCACGGCGGCCGAGCGGACGCCCGCGGAGTCGGTCTTCGAGTCGGGGGTCGTCCGCGAACTCGGCCACGACGAGTTCGACCCGTACGGGACGGCGACGCTGATCGTCGTCTACCTCGGCATCATCAGCCTGCTGTGGGTGTTCATGTACTTCGTCGAGTTCCTCGGCGGCGGACCGACGGTGATCGGGTAACTGGAGGGCACACGCATGGAAATTCATCGATACGAGAAGATCTGGACCGCTGGCGCGCTGCTGTTGATCGTCGGGCTCATCGCGACGGTGACCTACGGTGCGGTCGGCCCGGGCGTGAAGATGATCGACGACTCGGGCGGGACGGTCGATCCCGGGTCGCTCGGCGACACCGAGTTCGGCGACCCCGGCGTGACCCGGGTCGCCGAGGACGAGTACGAGGTTCACGTGGTGGCCCGGCAGTTCCTCTTCCAGCCGGGCACCACCGAGCCGATCCGGGTGCCGGCCGACTCCACGGTGACCTTCTACATCACCACTCCGGACGTGACCCACGGCTTCGAACTCGCGGGCACCAACGTCAACCTCATGGTGATCCCCGGACAGGTCTCGGAGGTCACCGTCCGGTTCGACGAACCGGCGGAGTACGGCATCGTCTGTCACGAGTACTGCGGTGCCGGCCACCACACGATGGCCGGACAACTCGTCGTCGTTCCGGAGGACGAGTACCGATCGGAGGAGAGCTAACATGGCATACGTCGACGACTTCCCGACCGACGCGCGCATCGTTCGCTGGAACATGGCCGTGGCCTTCCTGGCGCTCGGCGTCGGCGGCCTGTTCGGCATGGTGCAGGCGCTCCACCGGACGGGCTACTTCCGCGGCTTCGTGAGTTCCGCCGACTACTACACGGTGCTCACGGGCCACGGCGTCCTCCTCGCGCTGGTGTTCACCACCTTCGCCCTCTGTGGGCTGTTCACGTGGGGCGTCACCCGCAGTCTCGACCGCTCGCTGCCGAGCGCGCGGTTCGCGATGACCTGGTTCGGGCTGATGCTCGTTGGCTCCCTCATGGCGGCGGTCACCATCCTCGGTGGCCTCGTCCCCTCGATGCCCCTGAGCGCGGACGTGCTCTACACGTTCTACGCGCCGATGGAGGCACACCCGCTCTTCTACCTCGGGCTGACGCTCTTCATCGTCGGCTCGTGGCTGGCGGGCGTCGACTGGTTCCGCACCTACTGGCGCTGGCGGGGCGACAACCCCGACGCGCGCATTCCCCTGCAGACGTTCATGGTGTTGACGACCATGCTGATGTGGTACATCTCGTCGGCCGGCGTCGCCGTCGAGGTCCTCTTTTTCCTCCTGCCGTGGTCGCTCGGCCTGATCCAGGAGGTCGACCCGCTCCTCACCCGGACGCTGTTCTGGTACTTCGGCCACCCGGTCGTCTACTTCTGGCTCATGCCGGCCTACTTCATCTGGTACACCGTGTTGCCGAAACTGTCGGGGGGACGCCTGTTCAGCGACCCGCTCGCGCGGGTGGTGTTCGTCCTCTTTCTCCTGCTGTCGACGCCGGTCGGCTTCCACCACCAGTACGTCGACCCCGGGATTCCGGAGGGGTTCAAGTTCATCGCGATGACGAACACCATGTTCCTCCTGCTGCCGAGCCTGCTCACCGCCTTCACCGTCGTCGCCAGCATGGAACACGGTGCGAGACAGCGTGGCGGTGAGGGGCGGCTGTCCTGGCTGCGGAAACTCCCCTGGGACGAACCCGCCTTCGCCGGCTGTGCGCTCGCCGGCCTCATGTTCGCCGCCGGCGGCTTCTCCGGCATGATCAACGCGGGCATGAACATCAACTACCTCATCCACAACACGCTGTGGGTGCCGGGCCACTTCCACCTCACCGTCGGCACCGCCTCCGCGCTCACGTTCATGGCGGCGGGCTACTGGCTGTTCCCGCAGATCACCGGCAACCGCCTGCGGTTCCGCACGCTGGCGACGGTCCAGCCGTACCTCTGGTTCGTCGGCATGACCCTGATGTCGAACGCGATGCACCGCGCCGGCCTCGCGGGGATCCCGCGGCGCACCGCCGAACCGCAGTACGGAAGCGTCGCCTTCGAGGGCGTCGTCGGCGGCGTGAGCGAGATGCGCCTCCAGATCGCCATCGGCGGCACCCTCCTGTTCGTCGCGCTCGTCCTGTTCCTGCTCGTCGTCTTCGCGACCTGGCTCGGTGGCGACGGCACCGACACCCTCCGGGTCAACAGTTCGATCCCGACGCCGCTCTCGGGGCCGGAACACAGCCCGCGGATCCTCGACAACCTGAAGCTCTGGACGGCGGTCGCCATCGTGCTGATCGCGCTGGCCTACGGCCTGCCGCTGTGGGCGCTGGTCGGCGACGGCCTGTTCGCGCCGGGCAGCCCGCCGATTCCGGTCTAATCTCCGCTGCCCCTCTCCACCCGTGACCGACGACTCCACCACACCAGGCGACGAGACCGACGGGACGAACAGTCGGCCGACCGGTTCGGACGACGGAACGCCCGGCGGCATCTCGAAGCGGACGCTGATCCGCCTGCTCGTCGGGTTCGGCATCGGCATCCCGATACTCGTCGAGGGGCTCACCTTTCTCGGCCTCCTCCGGAACCAGTTCGGGGGCGCGGACGGTGACGGCGGCTCGACCGACGGCGGCACCGCGACGGACACCCCCGGGGCGGTCGATCCGGTGGGCGTCGGCGACGACGTACTCCCCGAGACCGACCGGACGGAACGGCTCGCGTCGGCGGTCCTCCGGGAGGTCGACGGCGACCGCTGGCCGCTCTCGCTCACCGTCGACGTGCGCAACACCGGCGAGACCGACTACGAGTTCCAGTTGCTCGCGGTCCACCTCGACGACGGGCGGACCGTCGCCGGGCGGGCGAGCACCGACCGCCTGGCGCCCGGCGAGCACCGGACCGTCACCGCCGAGTGGTCGATTCCGGCGGGGTCGACCCCTCGGGCCGTCGAGGCCGTCGCCCTCGTCTACGGCGGGGGGTCCGTCGAGACGGTCGAACGGCGCGTCGAACTGGCGAAGGTGCCGGTTCGGGGCGGCTGATCACGCCTCGGACTCGGCGTCCCCGAAGGCCGTCGGCTTCCAGCGGAGCGTTCCCCTGATCGCCTCCCACTCGTCGCGCTCCTGCAGGCGGTAGCGGGCGAACGCCCGGTTCCTGACGAGTTCGAGTTCGGCCAGTCGCAACCGGATCGCCCACCGGAGCTCCGCCCACTCACACCGGCACCGGCCCTCATCGATGCCCCCGTCGGTGGGCTCGAAGTCGATGTACTCGTTGCCCTCCTCGAAAGTTCACGGCCACTCGACTGTTCGAGCGTTCGGTGGGCGCTTCGCGTCCCGGTCCGTTGGAGTCCGGCACGCACCTTCTCGAACTCATGGAGGTCGTGTGTTAACTCTCGCCCGCTGAAGAGGTAGGCGGTGCTGGTGACAGCGAGGTTTTCGATACCGAGGTCAACCCCCAGGACCGTTCCGTCCTCGGCGGTGTTCCGCTCGGTGTCGGTCTTGTGGCGGCGGAATCCAATATGCAAGAAGTAGTCGCCGTCACGGGCGGTGAGGGTGCTTTCCGTGACGGTCCATTCGTCGGCGTCGAGGTACTGCTGTTGGTAACCGTCGTCGGCGTCAGGAAGGCGCCGTCGGCGTACTGGATCGGATACCGGGTCCGCACCGCCCGCTCCGGGACGGATCTGACCGGCGCCGGCGCGGCGTCCGGCGGTCCGTCCGCGGCCGCGCCGCCCCACGCGCCGGCCGCCGTCTCCTTCGGGTCGACCCAGACCTTCATCGTCGACGGTACAGGGGCGCGAGAGAAAACGATTCCGGCGGTCCGCCGTCAGTACCGCGAGGGCATGTAGGCCATGCCGAGCAGCATGATCGCCGTGGCGAAACTCACGATGGAGACGCCCCAGAGACCGCTGACGTGGTCGTGATAGCGGTCGATTTCGGCGGTCTGTCGCTCGTACACGCCGTAGTCGCTCTCCAGGACGAGCGTGCTGTTGTCGGGGAAGTACGCGAAGTACTGCTGGCCGTTCAGCGTGACGTTACCCTCGTTGCCCACGTCGACGGTGTTGGTCCGGGGGGCCGTCCACGCCAGCGTCGCGCTGTCGTTCGAGACGCTGGCGACCGTCGTCGTGTTGCCCTGGTACGCGAGGGAGTCGCCCTCGCTGTACTGGGTCGAGGCGGGCGTCGGGAAGTACTCGCTGGCCGGGACCAGCGTGCGGTTGTCGCCCTGCTCGCGAACCACGTACTCGGTGCCGTTCACCGTGACGAGTTCGTTGCGGACCGACGAGTCGTTCTGCAGGATTGCGGTCCGGTTGAGCTCCTCCTCCAGGTTGAACGTGGTGGGGCTTTCCCCCTGCACGACGAGGACGCGGTACTGCTCGCCCTGGTACGTGACCGTGGAGTTGTGTTCCCACGTCTGCGTGTAGCGCGCGGAGTCGTTGGTCCAGGAGAGCTGTCCGGAGCGCGTGACGCTCGCCGCGCCGCCGTGTCCGCCACCACCCGACGTCTCGGCCGAGATGGTCGTGACGGCGTACTGTCGGTTCTCGACCGAGAACTGGTCGCCTTGCGAGAGCCTGTGATCGGGGTTGTCGAACTCCACCGTCGGCGCAGTGGCCGTTGCGATCACCGAGTACGACGCCGCGCCGAGGACGATAAAGAACGCGACGTAGATGGCGGCAGCGCGTCGTTGCATACGTGGGGGCTAGTCCACCCCGCGTATAACGATTACTAACTGACGACGCCCGCTACCGGAGTTCGCCGAGCGCCTCGACCAGTTGCAGCGCCTGCCGGAGGTGGAACCGCGTCTCCTCCCCCTCCGCGGCGTCGAGGGCCGCCCGCAACTGACGCTCGAGCGCCTCGTCCGTCGACTGCATGGTTTCGGTCGTTCCCTCTCCCCCCCGCTCGGTCGTTGATCCGGAACTCATAGGCTGCCATTCGCTCCCATCCGCCATAGGTATCCGTACCATACCGGTGTTCTAAGATTCGATGACCCGGGTCGCAGGCTCCTCCGAAACTCCGAACGAATCGTGGTTCACCCGGTTCAAACCGGCAAAACCCCTCGTTATCCGGGTTCGGGACCCCGCTCGGGGAAACGCTCACCTTGCGCCCGGCCGTACCGGCGGTCATGAACCTGTTGTCCGCGCCCGGTCAGTCACGTTCCGACGACCCCTACCCGTCGGCGCACGGGTGAGTATGGCCGCCGACCGCCGTCGGTTCCTGCGCCGCGCCGGCCTCGCCCTCCTCGGCGGCCTCGCCGGGTGTGGCGGCCGTGGGGCGTCGGACGGGGCGTCCCCCTCGTCGACGGCCGTGACGACCGGGCGGGCACCGACCGCCGACCCGGACCGACCGGGCGTCGGCACCGAACTCGTGGCCGAGGGCTTCACCGCGCCGACGGACGTCGTCGCTCCGGCCGGCACCGATCGCCTCCTCGTCGCCGACCAACCCGGGCAGGTGTATCCGGGCGACGCGACCACCCCCCTGCTGGACCTCTCGGATCGGCTGGTCGCCCTCCGGAGCGGTCCGGACGAGCGGGGACTGCTCGGCCTGGCGCTTCACCCCGACTTCCCGGCCGACCGTCGGCTGTTCGTCCGCTACAGCGCCCCGCCTCGCGAGTCGGCGCCGCCGGGCTACTCCCACACGTTCGTCCTCTCGGCGTTTCCGGTGGACCTCGACCGCGGGTCGGTCGGGAGCGAACGGGTCGTCCTCGAGATCGACCAGCCCCAGCCGAACCACAACGCCGGCGCCGTCGGCTTCGGTCCCGACGGCTACCTCTACGTCGGCGTCGGCGACGGGGGTGGGGGCGGCGACGTGGGGCGCGGCCACGCGGCGGACTGGTACGAGCGGACCCGCGGCGGCAACGGGCAGGACGTCACGTCGAACCTGCTCGGGAGCGTCCTCCGCATCGACGTCGACGGCGACGCGCCCTACGCCGTCCCCGAGGGCAACCCGCTCGTCGGCCGCGACGGCCTCGACGAGCAGTGGGCGTGGGGCTTTCGCAACCCGTGGCGGTTCTCCGTCGACGGGGACGCCCTCCTCGTGGCGGACGTCGGCGAGGGTCGCTACGAGGAGGTGAACCGCGTCGAACGCGGCGGCAACTACGGCTGGAACGTCCGCGAGGGGACTGGCTGTTTCGATCCGTCGGCGCCGAGCGAGCCCCCCGCCGGCTGCCCGGGCCACACGCTCTCGGGGGCGCAACTCCACGACCCGGTCGTCGAGTACCCCCACCCCGGCGTCGGGGACGGCGACGGACCGACCGGCGTCGCCGTCGTCGGCGGGTATCGGTACCGCGGCGGCGTCGACGCCCTCGACGGCCGGTACGTCTTCGCCGACTGGCGGGCCGAGGGCCGCCTGTTCCTCGCCGACCCGCGCGGGGCGGATCGCTGGCCGCTCTCGACGGTCGCCCTCCGGGACGCCTCGGCCCCGTTCGTCCGCGCCTTCGGCCGGGGGCCGGCGGGGGACCTCTACGTCCTGACGAGCGAGCGCGCCGGCGTCTCGGGGTCGACCGGGGCGTGCTATCGGCTGGTCGACTAGCGGCGGGGCCACGCCACCCCGCGTCGGCGGCGCCGGGCGAGGTCCGAGGGGGTGGCCAGTTCCAGCAGGTGGTCGAAACAGAGGCGTGGCGCGCCGCCGTTTCGCCACCCCATCTCGACCGACTCCTCGTCGGCCGTGAGGTCGATGTCGACTTCGTGGACGGGGAGCAGGTAGTGGCCCGGGCGGTCACAGGAGACACAGCTGTCGTCGACGGCGGGCGCGTCGAGGCCGTCGTCGAAGCGCCGCCGCTCGCAGGTCACGCAGTAACTCCCGAGGACGGTTCCGGTGACGAGTTCGACCACGGCCCGGTGGTACTTCGACTCCGCTCCACACTCGACGCATCTCATGGGCCAGCGTCCGAACCGAGACCGGACCGTCACTTAAATCGTCGGGCCGCCCCTCGCCACCTCGTGACGACCGACAGGTTTTGTATCGACCTATCCCTAGACCGGTCGTATGACCTCCGGGATCGTGTTACTCAACTTCGGTGAGCCGTCAGAGGGGCGTAGGGACGAGGTGCTCGACTATCTGGAGCGCATCTTCCTGGCGAACATGTCCATCGAGGGGGAGACGACCGAGGCGGCGGCCCGGGAGCGCGCCCGGGAACTCGCCGAGCGGCGCGCGCCCGGCCTCATGGCCGAGTACGACGACATCGGCGGCTCCCCGCTGATCGATCACGCCACCACGCAGGCGACGCTGCTCGACGAGGAACTGGCCCGCCGGGGGTACGACGTCGAGACCTATCACGGGATGCAGTACACGGCTCCCTTCATCACCGACGCGGTGGAGGCGGCCCGCGAGGACGGCGTTGATCACCTGATCGGGCTCCCGATCTACCCGCTCTGTGGCCCCTCGACGACCGTCCAGTCGCTCGACGAACTCGACGAGGCGCTCGCCGAGGTGGGGTGGGACGTCCCCGTCGACGCCCTGACCGGCTGGCACAGACACCCCGGCTACACCCGGGCCCGCGTCGACAACCTCCGTCGCTACCTCGACGGCAACGACCTCTCGCTCGGGGACGGCACCCGCCTCGTCTTCTCCGCACACGGCACGCCCCAGTACTACCTCGACGAGGGGAGCCGGTACGAGGAGTACGTCGAGGAGTTCTGTTCGGTGGTGGCGACCGCGCTCGACGCGCCCGACTACGAACTCGGCTACCAGAACCACGAGAACCGCGACGTCGAGTGGACCGCCCCCGACGTGGAGGAAGTCGTCGAGACGGTGGACGCCGACCGGATCGTCGTCGAACCGGTGAGCTTCATGCACGAACAGAGCGAGACGCTGTCGGAACTCGACATCGAACTCCGCGAGGAGGCCGAGGAGCGCGGCCTGGAGTTCCACCGCGTCCCCATCCCCTACGACGACGAGCGGTTCGTCGGCGCGCTCGCGGACCTGGTCGAGCCGTTCGTCGCCGGCTACGATCCGGAGTACGCCGGCCTCCACCCGTGTGAGTGCCGTGACGAACCGGGGACGATGTGTCTCAACGCCCCCCACGAGGCATGACCGTCGGCATCGTCGGCGCCGGCATCACGGGGCTCGCCCTCGCACACTACTGTCGCGAGCGCGGCGTCGACGCGGTGGCCTTCGAGGCGTCGGCGGAACCGGGCGGCGTGATCCGGTCGACGCGGGTCGACGGGCGCGTCCTCGAACACGGTCCCCAGCGCACCCGCCTGACGCCCGAGATCGAGGGACTGGTCGCGGACTGTGACCTCGACGACGCCCTCCTGACCGCCGACACCGACCTCCCGCTGTACGTCTACGCCGACGGCCGCCTCCGGCGGGTGCCGTTCTCGCCGCGGGCGTTCCTGTCGACCGACCTGCTCTCGGCGCGGGGGAAACTCCGGATGCTCGCGGAGCCGTTGACCGACGGCGCCCGCGACGACGAGACGGCCGCCGACTACTTCGTCCGGAAGTTCGGCCGCGAGGCGTACCACAACCTCGTCGAACCCCTGTTCGGCGGCATCTACGGCTCCGACCCCGCCGAGATGCCCGGGAAGTACGCCCTGCGGACGATCCGCAAGATGGAGCGCTCGGGCAGCCTCGTCCGGGCCGCCGTCAACCGACGGCTGGAGGGCAAGGAGCGCCAACCCCCCGTCTCCTTCGTCGAGGGCATGGCCCAGTTGCCGCGCGCGCTCTACGAACGCAACGCGGATCGGGTGGAACTGGAGACGCCGGTCGAGCGGGTGTCGGCCGACGGATCGGGCTACCGCCTCGACACCGCGGACGGGAGTCGGCGCGTCGAGCGCGTGGTCCTCACGACGCGGTCCGACGTCGCCGCGGGACTCCTGGCGGACGTCGACCCGGGGAGCGCCCGGGCGCTCCGCCGCCTCTACTACAACCCGCTCGCGTACGTCCACCTCGTCTCCGACGCCGAGCCCGACGGCTACGGCTACCAGGTGCGCCACGACGAACCGCTCCACACGCTGGGGGTGACCTGGAACGCGAGCCTCTTCGACCGCGACGGCGTCTACACCTGCTTCCTCGGCGGCATGGAGAACCCCGGGCTGGTCGACCGCCCGGCGGACGAACTCGGGCGGATCGCTCGCGAGGAGTTCGAGGCGGTGCTTGGCGCGTCCGCCGAGGTGGTGAACGTCACGCGCCACCCGCGCGGCATCCCCGCCTACGACGGATCGTGGACGGCGATGGAAGACGTCGACACGCCCGAGGGCATCACGCTGGCGACGAACTACACGGGGCGGATGGGCGTCCCGGCGCGGATCCGGGAGGCGAAGCGACTGGCGGAGTCGTTCGCGGCCGACCGCGACGCCGCCGAACCCGTCGCCCATCGTAGCGATTGAAAGTCATTGCACAGCAAATCGGACGCTGTACTGCGATTGGATGTGTAATCCGTTTCAATCGCTACTATCGCGCTCCACCGACTTCGCCGTCTCGACGAACGCCCGCACGGACTCGACGGGGGTGTCGCGGTCGACGCCGTGGCCGAGGTTGAGGATGTGCCCCCGCGGCCCCGCGGCGTCGATGACCGCCTCGGTTCGCTCGCGGACGAACTCGGGCGAGCCGAAGAGATGCTGCGGGTCGAGGTTGCCCTGCACCGGCCGGTCACCGAGTGCCGCCCGGGCTTCGGCCATGTCGACGGTCCAGTCGAGGCCGACCACGTCGGCCCCCGTCGCGTCGAGGCTGTCGAGGCGGCCGGCCATGTTGCGGACGAAGACGATGGAGGGCACCGAGAGGTCCGAGAGGATCTCGCGGTGGAGCGGCAGGACGAACTCCCGGTAATCGGCGGGGGAGAGCACGCCGGCGTAGGTGTCGAACAGTTGCACCACGTCGGCGCCGTGGGCGGCCTGATACTCCAGATACTCCCGCACCACGTCCGCGAAGGCCGAGAGGAGGGTTCGGAAGGCCTCGGGGTGGCGGGCGCGGAACCGGCGCACGGGGCCGTGGTTGCGCGAGGTGCCGCCGGCGACGGCGTAGGAGGCGAGCGTGAAGGGGCCGCCGGCGAAGCCGATGATCGCGGTTTCGTCGCCGACCCGCTCGACCAGGTTGTCGAGGAGCGACCCGACGAAATCGAGGTCCTCGGCCACCGACCCGCGGGGTCGCTCGGCGTCGGCGGGCCCCTCGACCGGGTTCTCGACGACCGGCCCGACGCCGCTCTCGAGGTGGTAGTCGAACCCCAGCGGTTCGAGCACCGTCAAAATGTCCGAGAACATCACCACCCCGTCGGGCTCGTAGAGGTCCCACGGCAGGAGGGTGATGCGCGTGGCGACCTCTGGGGTCTCGATGGCCTCGCGAAACCCGTAGTCCGCGCGGATCTCGCGATATTCGGGGATGTGCCGCCCGGCCTGCCGCATCAGCCAGACCGGCGGCCGCTCGGTCCGTTCGCCGCGTGCCGCGCGGACGAGGAGGTGGCTCATGTCCGACGGTTGGACCGGAGTGGGCTAAGGATGTCGCATCGGCCCGGCCGACAGTATATGTGTCTGCGCCCCGTACCGCGCCCATGACATCTACCGCAATTAATCGTGAACGTTCCTCCGGGCTCGACGTCACCCTGCTCGGCCTCATCGCCACCATCGTCGGTGGATACGGTCGCAACATCTCGGTCCCGCCCGACACGTCACCCCACCTCATTCGATTCTTTTCGGTGTCGCCGGATCGGACGTACCCAGGGGTGATGCCACAGGACAAGGCGCTGCTCCTGTTGAACGACCCCGCGGCCGGCGAGGCGACACGGCAGGCGACCGCCGGCGGCGGCTCGCTCTACGGCCTCTGGACGCTCGTCGCCGCCGTCGGCTTGCTACTCCTGGTCGCCGGCCCGGCCATCGCCTGGAAGAACCGCGGCGACGGTCGTAGCGATTGAAGGCCATGCACCTCCGATCGCAGGACGGCGTCCGATCGGACGTGTGACCCGTTTCAATCGCTGCGATTACCCTCCGGCCCCTCCTCCGCGACCCACTCCTTCGCCCAGTCGCCGATGGCGTCGAACACCGGACAGAGCGACTCCCCTTTCTCGGTCAGCGAGTAGTACGTCGCCACCGGCGCGTCCTCCTCCAGCCGCCGGTCGACGAACCCCATCTCCTGCAGGTCGTCGACGACCCGCGAGAGCGTCCGGGAACTCGCGCCGGTCGAGCGCTTGAGTTCGTTGAACCGCTTCTCGCCGCCCTGCAGGTCGTGCAGGACCGCGAGTCGCCACTGCGACCCGATCTGTTCGAGCGAGTCGATGACGTAACAGGTCTCCTCGTCGTTGCCCTCGCCCGCTTGTATCGCCATACCTCCCCATCGCCGCTCGGACGGTTAGGGGTTCCGATCCGAATCAGGTGTCGGAATGTTATCGTGGTAGCCCCCGCCCCGGTGACACCGGCGTCACCCGGTGACACCAATGTCAGATAACGTATATATTCGCGGAGGCCCTGGTGGTGAACACGATGATCGACGCATCCACCACCGACGTATCGCTTCCGACGACCGCTCCGGAGGTGTCGGCCTGATGGCCTTCGACACCGCCGGTGCGGGCGTCGCCTTCCTGCTCGCGCGCGTTCTCTTCGGCGCCGTCCTCGCGTTCACCGGTCTGAACCACTTCCTGAACGCGGAGGGGATGGTCGGCTACGCGCAGGCGAAGGGCATTCCGATGGCCTCCCTCGCCGTGCCCGCCTCGGGCGGCCTCCTCCTGGCCGGCGGTCTGGGCATCGTCCTCGGCGTCTTCCCGACGCTCGCGGCCGGCGCCCTCGCCGTCTTCTTCCTCGTCGCGACGCCGACGATGCACGACTTCTGGAACGCCCCCGAGGAGGAGTACCAGAACGAGTTCAACGACTTCCTGAAGAACGTCGGCCTCCTGGGCGCGTCGCTCGCCTTCCTCGCGCTCGCCGGCGCCACGTGGCCGCTCGCGGTCAACGTCGGCCTCTGATCGGCGACCCCGCGAACGGACGCGACCCGACTGTGATCGGGTGAGGCCGCGCCTGGTCGCCGTAGCGACCGTCTTCGGGCGTCTCCAGGCACGATAGTGTTATTGTAGTAACAATTATACCCGTGAAAAACCATGATGAATGCATGGGGGACGAACCACGGGTGGAGACGGCCATCGAGGAACCGGCACTCGGGGAGAGCGAGGAACCACTCACCGCCCGGAGCATCGCGAGCGCCTTCGCCGGCGGGCTCGCCGGCCTCGTCGTGATGTCGCCCCTGATCGCCGGGGTGCCGATCCTGCTCGGGGTCTTTCGGCTGGAGTCGCTCGCCCGCTTCGCCGACCTCGTCATCTCGCAGGCGGACGCCGTCCTCGGGCTCGTCTTCTTCGTCGCCGGCGGCGTCGTGGTGCTGCCGCTCTTTTTCGTCGTCACGGCGACCTTCCTGCCGCCCCACGAGCCCCGGTACCTGCGCGGCGCCACCATCAGCTCTTTCTTCTGGATCGGGTTCGTCTACATCTTCTGGCCCGGATCGACCGCCTTCGTCAACGCGACGTTCCTCCTCGTCACCCTCGTCTCGCACTGGATCTACGGCGCCGTCCTCGGCCTCGTGATGCAGCGACTCACCGGAATCCCGGAGCACAGCGTCTGACCCGACCCGAACCTTCTTGTCAATAGCTAACAAATTTTGCGGCCACTATGGCGTCCCGAGGATTCCTGGTCGTCTCCGTCGTGATGGGGCTGCTCTCGGTCGGCGCCGCCGTCGTCGTCGCCCGCTCCCGGCGGCGCGAGACGCCGGCCCGTCCGTCGCTCCCGGGTCGCCGCGCGCCGGCGCTCGCCGCGGGGTCGGCTGGGCGGCGCTCGGACGCCGCCGCCCTCGGCGCCGTCGCGGCCCTCGCCGCCTTCCTCGGCGTCGCGGCCGTCGTCGACGCCGTCCTGGCGGTGATCGTCGCCCTGTCGGCGACCGTCGTCGGCTACTTCGCGTGGGGGATGTACAGCCTGGCGCGCGCCCGCGGCCTCCCGCGGGCCCACGCCGTCGGATTGAGCGCGTGGCTGTTCGCTCTCGTTCTGATCGGCGTCCTCGCGGTGAAACTCCTGTTCGGGTGAGGCGTCGGTCACATGCCGACCGCGACCCCCGTTCCGGCCGGGACGCTCCGTCACATCGGCGGGCTGAGCGACGCCGTCGTCGCGACCCCCGTTCCGTCGTGGCTCACAGTCCTGACGGGCGGGGCGCTCGTCGCCGCCTCCTTCCTGTTCACGAGCCTGCTGACCGATCACGCGGCCATCCGCGCCGTCAACGGGTGGAGCGTGCGGCTCCCCGTCCCGCTCCCGCTCCGTCGCGGCGCCGCCGCCTCGCTCTCGGCGGCCGGCGTCGTCGCCCTCACCGCCGTCCTCGTGGCCGGAACCGTCGGCCCCGCGACGCCGACGGCGAACCTCGCCGTCCTCCTGGTCTGGGTCGGCTGGTGGGCGGGCTACGCGATGTCGACGTACCTGCTCGGGAACACGTGGCCGGCGGTGAACCCGTGGCGGACGCTCGCCCACGTCCTCCCCGCGACTGGGGGTCGTCGCCTGCCGCGGCGGTACGGGGCGTGGCCGAGCGTGGCCGGCCTGCTCGCCCTGGTGTGGATCGAGGTCGTCAGCCCGCTGGCGGCGGCCCCGCGGGCGCTCGTCGCCCTCCTGGTCGCCTACACCGCCGTCACGCTGGCGGGCGCGCGCCGATACGGCGCCGACACGTGGTTCCGACGCGTCGATCCGGTGTCGCGCGCGTTCCGACTCTACGGCCGGGTCGCCCCCGTCCAGCGCGCCCGCCGCCGCACGCCCGAGCGAGCCGGATCCCCGGACGACGGTCCCCGGCTTCGGCTCCCCGGCGCCGCCCTCACCGACCGCACCGCGCCGGAGCCCGGGTCGGCGGCCTTCGTCGTCGCCCTCCTCTGGGCCACGACCTTCGACGGCCTCGTGGCGACGCCCGCGTGGAACGCGTTCGCCCGGGGCGCGCTCGCCCCCGTCGTGCCCGCGGGCCCCGCGGGTCGGGTTCTCGCGTGGCTGTTCTACCTGCTGGCCCTCGTCGTCGGTTTCGGCGTCTTCCTCGGGACCTACCGCCTCGCCGCCGCCCGCTCCCGGTCGGTCGTCGGGAGTCTGCTGGCGCCCGCGGCCGTCGAACGCCGGTTCGCGCCCTCGCTGCTCCCCATCGCCGCCGGCTATCACCTCGCGCACTCCCTCGGCTACCTCCTCACGCTGTCGCCCGCGCTGCTCGCGGTCGTCGTCGACCCGTTCGGCGGCGGGACGGCTCGGGTCGTCGTGTTGCCCGGGTGGTTCGGCCCGCTCCAGCTCGGCTTCGTCGTCCTCGGTCACCTGCTCGCGGTCTGGGTGGCCCACGCGCTCGCGCTGGACCTGTTTCCGGGCGTCCTCCGTCCCATCCGGAGCCAGTACCCCTTCGTCGTCGTGATGGTCGCCTACACGATGGTGGCGGCGTGGGTCGTCGGCCAGCCGACCGTCACCCCCGCATTCTTGTGACGGCCGCCCCTACGTCCCCCCGTGTTTCCGGACGCCGACCGACGGGACGCCCACGCGGCCCCCGAGACGGCGGTCCGCGACGACGAGACGGTGGCCGCCGTCTGTCCATACTGTCGGCGCCCCTTCGCCGAGCGCGAGGCCCACGACCTGCACCTCGGGGAACGCCACGCCGACGCGTGTTCGGCCGCCGAGCGCGACGCCTACGACGCCGCTCGCGAGGCCGAGCGCGACGCCCTCTTCTACTACCACCTGCGCGTGGTTGCTGCGCTCGGCGTCCTCTATGCGGTCACCGTGCTGCTCTACATGGTCGCGCTGGGCGGCGGGTTCCTGTGACGCTCACCCTTCCTCCGCCGTCGCCGGCGGGTCCGCCCGCGCGATGGCGGCCGTGAGGCCCCCCACCGCGAGGAGCGCGAGGACGCCACCGACGGGCACCAGATACGCGACGCCGTGGAAGAACTCGCCAGCGAGCAACGCCGCGACGCCGGCGGTCAACGCGAGGAGCACGCCCCCGTACACGAGCCCCGATCGTGCCATGATATCACGATACGCGGTCGGACGGAATAAAGGTGCGTGCGCGGCGTTACCCCCTCGGCCGGGACCGTTCCCCCTCCCGGGTCGCCCCGAACACGAAGGCGGTCACGAGGGCCGCGGCCGTCCCGCCGGCCGCGACGACGAGCGGATCGGCCACGCCGGTTCCCGCGGTCCGTGCGGTCGCCAGCGCGATGCCAGCCCCCATCGGCAGGCCGAACAGCAGCGCCCACCCGACCCGCGCTCGCGTGGCCGTCATCGGCGGGCGCGCCGCGGCGGGAGTCGGCCGACGCAGGCGCCGCAGTAGTCGTACCCGTCGGCCACGAGGGTCCCGCAGTGCGGACAGGACAGTGCGGGCTCCCGGCTCCCGGGGCGCGCGGACTCGGTGCCGTAGGTCACGTACCCCCGGCCCGGCGGCGGCCGGGGCTCGTCGCCGTCGAGTTCGACGTACCGCGAGAGAAACACCACCAGCGGCAACTGGACGAGCGGGATGCCGACGAGCGCGGCGACGGCGAGCGGAGCGGTCATGTGATCGAGTACGTCGCCGCGACGGTCAACGCGAGCGCCGCGAGCAGGCCCATCCCGACGAGATACGTGATCGACCGCGGCTCCCACCGGAGATGCTGGTAGTAGGCGGCGACGATGGCGGCCTTCAGGAACGACAGCGCCAGGATGATCGCCAGCGCCCGCCCGTAGGCCAGCCCCGCCCCCTCGACGAGCACCTGGACCGTCGCCGAGACGAACAGGACGCCGTATATCGCGGTGTAGAGTTTGAGCCTGGTCATAGGATGTAAAACAGGGGGAACAGGAACAGCCACACGATGTCCACGAAGTGCCAGTACAGCCCGAACAGCTCTATCGACTCCCCGCCGTCGTCGTCGAGGTACGCCCCCCGCCACGCCCGCGGGACCATGTACGCCACGATCACCAGTCCGGTGATGACGTGGGCGGCGTGCAACCCCGTGGTCAGGAAGAACGTCGACGCCCGGAGGTTCGTGGAGAGGCCGATCCCTTCCCCGAAGAGGTGACTCCACTCGATGGCCTTGTTGCCGAGGAAGCCGACCCCGAGGATCAGCGTCGTCACCAGGCTGGCGACGACTCCGAGACGACTCCGCCGCTCCGCGGCCTCCAGGGCGAGCACCACCGCGAAACTGCTCGTCAGGAGGAGGTACGTGTTGATCAGCCCCGGCGTGACGTTGTCCGGGATCGGTTCCCACCCCGTCCAGCCCATGGAGTACCGGAGGAAGACGTACGCGCCGACGAACGCGCCGAACAGCACCACGTCCGACGCGAGGAAGATCCACACGCCCGTCTTGAGGTTGTCGACGCCCGCGAACGGCCAGCTCTCCCCGAACGGGCCGCTCGGCCCGCGGAACCGCTCGCGGGCCATCCCGACCAGCGCGGCGAGCGTCCCGACGAGACCGAGTCCCGTCGCGACGGCGTAGACGGTGCCCACGGTGCCGGCCGCGAACGCCCCACCCTGGAGCCCCGAGAGCCCGAAGAAGAGGAGGAAGGCGGCGACGCCCACGCCGAGGGGCCAGACGCTCGCGTGGCTCGGATGGTCGTCGGCCGCGTGGGCGTCGGCCGCGTGGGCGTCGGCTGCGACGCCGCCGTCGGTCACCTCCCCCGTCCCGCCGTCGGCGCTCGTCGCCGACGCGCCCCGGAACCGCAGGGAGCCGTCGCCGTAGCTCGGGATCCCGGGGAAGTTCTCCAGCGGCGGCGGCGACGCCACCGCCCACTCCGCCGTCGAGGAGTACTCCCAGGGGTTGTCCCCCGCCCGCTCGCCGGCGTACGCCGAGACGATCATGTTGTAGAACATGATCAGGAAGGAGGCGCCGAAGACGACGGCACCGACCGTCGCGAGCTGGTGCCACGGCGTCATCGCGGCCTCGTACTCGAAGACCCGCCGGGGCGTCTCCCAGGCGACGAACATCGGGAAGTACAGCAGGTTGAACCCCACGAAGTACGTCGCGAAGTGGAGCTTGCCGAGGAACTCGTCGTACATCCGCCCGGTGATCTTCGGATACCAGTAGTAGAGCCCGCCGACGAGCGCCGTCACGCCGCCGACCATCACGTAGTGGAAATGTGCGACCACCCAGTAGGTGCCCCGGAACTCGTAATCGAGGACGACGGCGCCGAGGAAGACGCCGGTGATGCCCCCGACGATGAACAGGAGCAGGCCGCCAAAGGAGAAGAGGAAGGGCGTCTTGAACCGGATCCGGCCCTTGACCATCGTGTAGATGAGCGCGAACACCATGAGGTCGAAGGGCAGCGAGATGCCGATGGTGGTCGCCATGAACAGCGTCTTGATCTGGAGGTTGATGCTCGTCAGGAACATGTGATGCATCCAGACGATGAAGCTCTGGAGCGCGACCAGCACCATCGCGGCGATGAACCACTTGCGGCCGACGATCCGCCGCCCGGTGAACGTCTGGAACGTCTCGGCCATCACTCCCACCGCCGGGAAGAAGACGATGTAGACCTCCGGATGGCCGAAAAACCAGAACAGGTGCGTCCACAGCAGGGAGCCGTTCGCGGCCTCCGTCGCGAAGTAGGTCGTCCCGAGCAGGCGGTCGGCCGAGAGGATCATGAGGGCCGCGAGCAACGCGGCGAAGGCAAAGAGCATCATCCAGACCGTCAGCAGGATGGTCCACGTGAAAAGCGGGAGGCGCCGGAGCGTCAGCCCCTCCGCGCGCATGCGATGGATGGTGGTCAGGAAGTTCACGGAGCCGACGGTCACGGAGACGACGAACAGCGCGAGCGCGAGGATGGCCGAACTCCCCCCGACGCTCGGGGTGTAGGTCGGCAGGTTCAGCGGCGCGTACATCGTCCACCCGCCGGCGAACGACGCGCCCTGGAAGAACGAGACGCCGAGGAGGAGCCCGGAGGCCAGGTAGAGCCAGTAACTCAGCGCGTTCAGCCGGGGGAAGGCGAGGTCCTTCGCGCCGATCTGGAGCGGCACGACGTAGTTCGCGAACCCGAAGGCAAAGGGCGAGAGGAACCAGAACACCATCACCAGCCCGTGGACGGAGACGGCCTGGTTGTACGCGAGCGCCGAGAGTGGACCGGTGCCGGGCGCACGCGGCACCCAGAGCTGTGCCCGCATCAGGAGGGCGAGCACCCCGCCCATCACCAGAAAGAGCAGCGAGGTGACGAGATAGAGGATCCCGATGTCCTTGTGGTTGGTCGTGACGAACCAGCGCTTGAGCGACGACGTCGGCGGGAAGGCGTGGCCCTCGCTCGTGTCCTCGTGGGCGACGCCGCCGTCCGCTCGCGCGCCGGTCGGATCGTCGGTGGGCGAGTCGGCTCCCGTCATCGGTTCATCCCTCGCCCCCGACCGGCGCCGTCGCGCTCGTGTTCCCGCCGGTGCTCCCGTTCACGGCCGCCGTCGCGCTCGCGTTCCCGCCGGTGCTCCCGTTCACGGCCGCCGTCGCGCTCGCGTTCCCGCCGGTGCTCCCGTTCACGGCCGCCGTCGCGCTCGCGTTCCCGCCGGTGCTCCCGTTCGCGTACCACGCCCGGTAGGCCGCCGGCTCCATCACCTCGACTCTGGCGTCCATGTAGGAGTGTGCGGCGCCACAGAGTTCGTAGCAGTGGGCCTGATACGTGCCCGTCTCCTCCGCTACGAACCACGTGCTGGTCCGCTGGCCGGGGATGGCGTCCGCCTTCGCGCGAAGTTCCGGGATCCCGAAGTTGTGGAACACGTCCCCGGAGGTGACCGTCAACCGCACCCGCCGGTCCTCGGGGACGCGGAGCGTGTTCGTCACCGATCGACCGTCGGGGTAGACGAACTCCCAGTAGAACTGGTGGCCGACGACCCTGATCTCCAGTGGCTCCTCGCCCTCGACCGTCGTCGGCTCCTCGACGTAGAGCAGCGTGAAGTACGTCCACGTGATCAGCGAGACGACGATGACGGCGCTGAGGGCGAACGACACGAACAGCTTCCGGCCGCCGCCGCCGCCCGTCGGTAGCTCACCGACCTGCGGCCGGTCCAGATCGTCCGCGCCGTGACCCGCCGACGCCCGGTACTTGTACGCCTTGAACAGCATGTACGCGATGACGACGACCCCGACGGCCGTCCCGAGCACGAGGAAGACGACGTAGATCTCCCGGAAGATCTCCGAGCGCGCTCCTCTCGGGATCAGCGACGACTGCAAGGGCCCCTGCAGGAGATGGGTGGGGGGGGAGCATGCGCTGTAATGTTGCTCTATTATAATTATAGATACGTAAACATTTCGTGCTCCCGTCGCCGATTTCGCACCGAGCCGAGTTTTTATCCTCGACGGTTCCGTCAGTCGACGCAATGAAGCGACACCGGTTACGCCGCGTCGCGACGGCGGGGATCGCGGCGGCGTTCGTCGCCGCGCGACCCGTCGCGGCACACGTCGACTACGTCACCGAGGGTGGCGACGGCGGACCGGGCGTCGTCGAGTTCCTGACCGCCGTGTTCACGACTCCGCTCAACCTCGCGCTCCTCGGCGCCGGCGGGGTGGCCGTGGCCGTCGCGACGGCGGGATGGCTCCGGTACGGCGACCACCTGCGGGACGTGACCGTGACGCGGCAGACGCTGCGGTCGTACAGCCCGTATCTCGGCTGGCTGTTGCGCCTCGCGACGGGGCTCCCGCTCATGGGCGCCGGCTTCGGCGGCTACCTCTTCTCCCCCGCCGTTCCCGTCGAGGCGCGGCTCGTCCAGGTCACGCTCGCCTTCCTCCTCCTGTTCGGCCTGGCGACCCGACTGGCGGCGGCCGCGGGACTCGTGGTCTACGCCGTCAGCCTGGCGACGCAGTTCCCCACGCTCCTCCTGAGTTCCGAGTACGTCGCCGGCTTCCTCGGCATCCTCGTCGTCGGCCCCGGGCAGCCCAGCGCGGACCTGCTCTTCCGGCGACTCGTCCTCACCGACGGGACGATGGCCAGCCGGTTTCGCGACGTGACGACGCCGAGCGACCTCCTCGCCGGTGTCGGCGTCGAGAAGCCCGTCGCGCCCCTGCTGATCCGCCTCTTTCTCGGGTTCAACTTCGCGTATCTCGGCGTGACCGAGAAGTGGCTGAACCCGGGCCGGGCGCTCCAGGTCGTCGAGAAGTACGGGCTCACCCGGGTCGTCCCCGTCGCGCCCGAGATGTGGGTGTTCGGTGCGGGCCTCGGCGAACTCGTCGTCGGGCTCTGCATCCTGACCGGCACCTTCACCCGGAGCGCCGCCGGCGCGGGCTTTCTCATCCTCACGACCACGCTCTTCGGCCTCCCCGACGACCCGGTGCTCGCCCACGTCACCCTCTTCGGCCTCACCTCGGCGCTCCTGATAACCGGGAGCGGACCGGTCGCGCTGGATCGCTCGGTCGTCCCCGCGCTCCGTGCGCGCTTCGGACGCCCCCGGTCACGGGACGACGGGACGACGGCGGGCTGATCCGCAACCGGCGACCGATTATCAGATGTTGTACTTTGAGGGGTGCGGTTATTATAAGCGATCCGTTACGACGCGACAGGCATGGCCATTCCGCTTCTGGATCGCGTGCGAGAGCGCTACGGGTTGAAGTTGGCGGCCGCGCTCGTGGCCGCGTTGCTGTTGACGGTCGCGGTCGGCGGTGTGGTGAGCGCCGACGCGTCCGCGCAGTTGCGGGCGGACGTCGAACGGACCATGATCGACACGTCCGAACAGCGGGCGGACCGGCTCGACGCCTGGCTCGCCGGGATCCGGACGCAGGCCCGGGTCGCCTCCGACCACCCGGCCCTCCGGAGCGACGACCGGGCGACGGTCCGGTCGTATCTCGACGAACTCGCGAGCGAGGAGCGGTCGCCCGCCGGCGTCGTCGCCGTCCACTACGTGGACGCCACCAGCGGCGAACTCGTGACGAGTTCGAACGACGAACTCGTCGGCGTGGATGCGCGCGCTCAGGGGGCGCCGTTCGCCCGGGAGGACGTCTCCTTCTCCGGTTCGGAGGACGTCCTCGTCACCGACCCCTTCCGCCCCGACGTGGTGGACTTCACGACCGTCGCCGTCGCGACGCCGGTCGAGGGTCGGTCGGACCGGCTGCTGGTCTACATGGTCAACTTCGAGCGGCAGGTGAGCGAGTTCGCCCCCCGAACCGAACACGGCGAGACGGTCGTCGTGAGCGAGGACGGGACGATCATCGCTCACCCGAACGCGGACCTGATCGGCTCCGCGGCGACGACGCTCTCGACGCCCGTCCCCGCCGCGGCGTTCGAGGGGGCGACGTTCACACGCGAGGGGAGCGATGCCCTCGCGGCCGCGCCGATGGAGACGACCGACTGGGCGGTCGTCGTCTCCCAGCCCGCGGCCGAGGCCTTCGCGCTCCAGCGACAGATCATCTCCGGCATCCTCGGTCTCATCCTCGTGGCCGTCATCTCCCTCTCGTTGATCGGCGTCACCGTCGGCAGCCGGACCTCCCTCTCCCTGCGCCGTCTCTCCGGGAAAGCCGAGGCGATGGCGACCGGCGACCTCGACGTCGACCTGACGACCGGTCGCACCGACGAGATCGGACAGCTCTACTGGTCGTTCGACCGGATGCGCGCCTCGCTCCGTGAACGGATCGCCGAGGTCGAGGAGGCCCTCGACGAGGCGGAGGCGGCCCGCGCCGAAGCGGAGGCGGCCCGCGCCGAGGCGACCCGGACCAACGAGCGCCTCGAACGCACCGCCGAGGCCTACGGCGAGGTGATGCGGGACGTCGCGGACGGCGACCTCACCCGCCGGATCGACGTGAACGACGAGAACGAGGCGATGGCCACCATCGGGACCGCGTTCAACGACATGGTCTCCGCCATCGAGTCGACGATCCGCGAGGTCAAGACCTTCGGCACCGAGGTGGCCAACGCCGCGGAGGCGGTCGACCGGAACGCGGCGGAGGCCACGGCCGCGAGCGAGGCGGTCAACGAGTCGGTCGCGGAGATCGCCGACGGGGCGCGCACCCAGACCGAGAACCTCCAGGAGATGACCGGCGAGGTGAACGACCTCTCGGCCAGTGCCGAGGAGATCGCCGCCACCGTCGACACGGTCGCGGACACCTCGGAACGCGCCGCGGAGGCGGGGGCTGACGGCCGCGCCGCCGCCGAGGCGGCCGTCGAGGAACTCGACGGGATCCAGCAGACGACCGAGCACACCCAGACGGAGGTCGAGGCGCTCAGAGAGGAGATGGCGGAGATCGGCGAGATCGTCGACGTCATCTCCGACATCGCGGAGCAGACGAACCTGCTCGCCCTGAACGCCTCCATCGAGGCCGCCCACGCCAGCGGCGACGCCGGCGACGCCGACGGCTTCGCCGTCGTCGCCGACGAGGTGAAGGACCTCGCCGAGGAGACCAAGGAGTCCGCGGGCGAGATCGAATCCCGCATCGAGTCGGTGCGCGAGCGGACCGAGCAGGTCGTCGAGGGCACCCAGGAGACGGGCCAGCGCGTCGCGGAGGGGGTCGAGACCGTCGAGGGCGCCATCGAGGCGCTGGAGCGGATCGCCGACTACGTCGAGGAGATCGACACCAGCATCCAGGACATCGCCGACGCCACCGACGGCCAGGCCGACTCCACCGAGCGGGTGGTCGAGAGCCTCGACGAGGTGGCCGCGATCAGCGAGCAGACCGCCGAGGAGGCCACCGGCGTGACCGACACCGCCAGCCGCCAGGAGCGGACCCTCGCCGAGGTGGACGACGCGGCGGACGAACTGACCCGCCGGGCCGCTCGCCTGCGCGAGCAACTCGCCGACTTCGACGTGGACGCGTCGGGGCCGGGCACGACGTCCGGCGCCACCCCGGCCGGTGCGCTCGGTGACGGCGGCTACGAGGAGGGCGGACGATGATCGGCACGTCGACGACGTGGGCGGCCATCGGCGCCGTCGGGATGACGCTCGGCACGCTGCCGCCGCTCTGGGGGTTGCGGCGGGACCCCGAGCGGCGCACCCACTACCTCGTGCTCGCGGGCGTCACGGGCGTCGCAGCCGTCGCCTACGCGCTGATGGCCCTCGACGTCGGGACGGTCTCCGTCTCCGGGCGGGTCGTCGCCGTCCCGCGCTACGTGGACTGGTTGATCACGACGCCGCTCATCCTCCTCTTTCTCTCCCTGCTCGGGAACACCGGCCGCGGCTCGCTCGTCCGCCTCGTCGTCGCCGACGTGACGCTGCTCGTCCTCGGCGGCGTGGCCGTCGCCGTCCCCGGCACCGTCCGCTGGCTGGCCTTCGCCGGCGGCCTCGCCGCCTTCGGCGTGCTGGTGTACGACCTGTACGGCCGCATCCCCCGGCTGGCCTCCTTCGAGACCGAGCGGGCGCGCATCCTCTTTATCACGCTCCGGAACCTGACGATCGCGCTCTGGACGCTCTACCCCGTCGTCTGGGTGCTGGCCCCCTCCGGACTCGGCCTGCTCACCCGCGACATGACGATGCTGGTGATCGCCTACCTCGACCTGATCAGCAAGGCGGCGTTCGTCGCCATCGCGGTCGACGGCATGGACGCGCTGGCCGACGCCGACCGGCGGGACGCGGGCGCCGCCACGGCCGATCGTGGCTCCGACGCGGAGCCGGGGACCGCCGACTGATCCCCTCGACCGGCAGCGTTACACTCCCCCACCCCACAGCATGACCGACGTGACCGCCGAGCCGCCGATTCCGCTCCTCTACGTCGACGACGGGACGGCTGCGGAGACGGTAGCCGCCGGTCTGGAACGCGCCGACGACCGACTGTCGGTTCGCACGGTCCCCGACGCCGACGCGGCGCTCGACGCCCTCGAGGCCGCGTCCCCCCCGCCGGTCGACGGCGTGGTGAGCGAGTACGACCCGCCCGGCACGGACGGCCTCGGCCTGCTCGAAGCCATCCGGGATGCGCATCCCGATCTGCCCGTCGTCATCTACACCGACGGAGGGAGCGAATCCGTCGCCAGCGACGCCGTCGCCGCCGGCGTCACCGACTACGTCCCGAAGACGGTCCCCCCCGACCGCCTCGCCGAGCGGGTTCTCGACGCCGTCGACGGCTACCGGACTCGACGCCGCCGGCGCTCCCAGTACCGACAGCTCTTCGAGGACGCCCCGGTGATGTACGTCGTCTTCCGCGACGTCGGCGACGAACCGATCGTCGAGGACTGCAACGAGCGGTTTCTCGACCGCCTCGGCTACGACCCCGACGAGGTGTTCGGCCGCTCGGTCTGGGAGCTGTACGCCGAGGAGTCGATGCCCGAGGCCATCGAGGGGTTCGACCGCGGACGCGAGGGCACCTTCGGCCACCAGGAGCGCACGCTGATCGCGGCGGACGGCACCCACGTCGAGACCCTGTTCCGCGCTAGCCCCCGGCTGAACGACCGCGGCGAGGTGATCGGAACGCTCGGGCTCTACGTCGACATCACGGAGGCGAAGCGACGGGAACGGACCCTCGAACGCCTGCACGACGTGACCCGCGCCCTGATCCGCGCGGAGGACCGGGAGGCGGTGGCCGGGCTGATCACCGACGCCGTGAGCGACGTCCTCGGCTACCCTCGGAACCTCGTCCGCCTCGTCGACGACGACGGGACCGAACTCCGCCCCGTCGCCGTCACCGACGAGGCCGAGGCGGCGCTCGGCGAGCGCCCCGTCTACCGGGTCGGCGAGGGGACGGCGGGCCGCGCCTACGACGCCGGCGAGACGCTGGTGTACGACGACGTCCGCACCGTCGACGACGGCTACGACCGGTCCGGGGTCCGGGCGTCGATGTTCGTCCCCGTCGGCGACCACGGCGTGTTGAGCGTCGGCGCCGCCGAGGCTGGCGCGTTCGACGACGCCGACGTCCACCTCGCGGAGGTGTTCGCGGCCAACGCGGCCACGGCGCTGACGCTTCTGGACCGGACCCGGACGCTCGAACGGCAGAACGACCGGCTCTCCGACTTCGCGAGCGTCGTCTCCCACGACCTCCGGACCCCGCTGTCGGTCGTCGAGGGCTCGCTCGAACTCGCCAGGGAGCGGTACGACGACGAGGACCTCGACCGCGCCGCGCGGTCGCTCGACCGGGCGTTCGGCCTGATCGAGGAACTGCTGGCGCTCGCTCGTGGCGTGGACTCGCTCTCACCCGAACCCCTCTCCCTGCGGTCGACGGTCGAGGCGTGCTGGCGGACCGTCGCCACCGACGACGCGACGCTCGTCGTCGACGGCGACGAGACGATCAGGGCCGACGAGGCCGCGCTCCGCCGACTGTTCGAGAACCTGCTCGGCAACTGCGTGGAGCACGGCGCCACGCCCGACGGGGACGGCGTGACCGTCACCGTCGGTCCCCTCGACGACGGGGCGGGCTTCTACGTCGCCGACGACGGTCCCGGCGTCCCCGCCGACGCCCACGAGGCGGTGTTCGACGTGGGGTACACCGACGACGGGGGGACGGGGCTGGGGCTCGCCATCGTCGAACGCATCGCGGACGCACACGGGTGGACCGTCGACGCCGTCGACGGGGAGAACGGAGCGCGGTTCGAAGTTCGGGGCGTCGGCTAGGGCGCCTCGCCGGTTTCGATGGTGAAGTCGGCCTTCGGGTAGGCCACGCAGGTCAGGGTGTAGCCGTCGTCGAGTTCGTTGTCGTCGAGCATCTGCTGGTCGTCGTGGACGACGTACTCCTCGGAGTTCCCGCCGGAGGTGATCTGCCCGGCACACGAGACACACTGGCCCTGCCGGCAGGCGTAGGGCAGGTCCCAGCCCTCGTCCTCGCCGGCCTCCAGGACCGTCTCGTTCTCGGCCACCTCGATGGTGTCGCCCTCCTTGACGAACTCGATCTCGAAGCTCTCGGCCTCGTCGTCCGGCACGTCCCAGGGGCCGGACTCCTCGCTCGCCTCGGCACCGCCTTCGAGTTCGGCTCCCTCCTCGTCGCCGGCCACGGCGCCCGCGGCGACGGCCCCGCCGCCGCCGGCGCCGATGGCCCGGTTCATCGGTTCCGGGAAGTCCGTCTCGGGAACCGTCTCCGCCCGGCGTTCGAGTACCTCCTGACTGATGTCGGTGGTGGCCGTCCACCCCGTGCCCTTCGAGAGGTGGAGGACGACGGCCGTGAGCGTGAGGGCTGCGCCGATACTCAGCCCCACCAGATTTACCTCGACCATGACTGGCGGTATGGATGCGGGGGTTAAGGGAATTGTGATTGCCGCGCCGGATCGGGGTTTCTACTCCCGTCGTGCGACCTCGTGCCGTCCGAATCCGTAGCGCAGGCGGTTGGCGAGGCGTCGCGAGAACCGATCCCGGCGCGAGGCGAACCGCTCCGCGAGCGCCTGATGGATCAGCGGCACCGGCACCTCCCGTTCCAGCGCCTCCTGGACCGTCCACGTCCCCGTCGACCCGCCGGCGACGTGATCGGCCACGTCGCCCAGGTCGCTCCCCTCCTCGCGGAACGCCTCCTCGCAGAGTTCGAGCAGCCACGAGCGGATCACCGCGCCGTTGTTCCAGGTCCGCGCGACGGCCTCCAGATCCAGGTCGTACCGCCCCTCGTGGAGCAGTTCGAACCCCTCGCCGTAGGCCTGCATCAGCGCGTACTCGACGCCGTTGTGGATCATCTTCACGTAGTGGCCCGCCCCGGACGGCCCCATCCGGTCGTGGCCCTCGGGCCCCGTCGCCACCGCGTCGAAGACGGGCACGAGTTCCTCGTAGGCCCACGCCGGCCCGCCGACCATCAGCGAGAAGCCGAGTTCCGCCCCCGCGGGGCCGCCGCTGGTCCCGCAGTCGAGGTAGGCGGCTTCGGTCCCGTCGGCCCGCCGGACCGAGTCCTCGAAGTGGGAGTTGCCCCCGTCGACGACCACGTCCCCGCCGTCGAGGTGCGGTTCGAGGTCCGCCAGCGCGGCGTCCACCGCCTCGCCCGCCGGCACCATCAGCCAGATCCGCTTCCCGTCGCCGAGGCGGTCCGCGAGGTCGGACAGCGAGTCCGCCGGCGCCGCGCCGGCGTCCGCCGCCGCCGCGGTCGCCTCCTCGTCGACGTCGAACGCCACGACGTCGTGTCCGGCCGCGAGCGTTCGCTCGACCACGATCCGTCCCATCCGCCCCAGGCCGACGACGCCCAGTTGCATGTCTCCGACTCCCGCGCGCCGGGAGGTAGTGGTTGCGGTTGCGGTCGGGCCCCCCGTCCTTTTGCGCCCCCGGGGTCATCCTCCCGCATGGACGACCGCATCCGCGCCCACGCCGAGACGCTCGTCGACTGGAGCGCCCGGGTCGATCCCGGCGACGACGTGGTGGTGCGCGTCGCCGAGGGCGCCCACGACCTCGCCGTCGCCGTCGCCGCGGCGCTCGGCGACCGGGGGGCGAACCTGCTCGCCACCTACGGCTCCGACGAGGTGACCCGCGCGTACCTCCGCGCCCACGACGGCGACTTCGCACCCCCCGACGCCGAACGCGCCCTCTACGACCGCGCCGACGTCTTCCTCTCGCTCCGCGGCGGTCGGAACACCGCGGCGACGGCCGACGTGCCCGGCGACGTCCGCGGCGCTCACGCCCGCGCCCGAGAGGGCGTCCGCGAGGCCCGCATGGCGACGGACTGGGTGTCGACGGTTCACCCCACCCGCTCGCTCGCGCAGGCCGCCGGCATGTCCTACGAGGCGTACCGCGACTTCGTCTACGACGCCGTCCTCCGGGACTGGGAGTCGCTGGCCGCGGAGATGGCCCGGCTCACGGACCTGCTCGACGCCGGGAGCGAGGTCCGGATCGTCGCGGACGGCACCGACGTGACCCTCCCCATCGCGGGCCGGACCGCCGTGAACAGCGCCGCCTCCGTCGCCTACGACTCCCACAACCTCCCCAGCGGCGAGGTGTTCACCGCGCCGGCCGGCGCCGACGGCGAGGTGACCTTCGACGTGCCCATCACGGTCCGGGGGACCGACCTCCGCGACGCCCGCCTCGTCTTCGAGGACGGCGAGGTGGTCGACTTCTCGGCGGCGGTCGGCGAGGCCGCCCTCGCGGACGTCCTCGACACCGACGACGGCGCGAGGCGCCTCGGCGAACTCGGCGTCGGCATGAACCGCGGCATCACCCGCCCCACCGACAACGTGCTGTTCGACGAGAAGATGGCCGGCACCGTCCACCTCGCGCTCGGTCGCGCGTACGACGCCTGCCTGCCCGCGGGCGAGGCGGGCAACTCCAGCGCCGTCCACGTCGACCTCATCACCCGCATGGACGAGGGGTCGAAACTGCTCGTCGACGGCGAGGTGATCCAGCGCGACGGGCACTTCCGCTGGGAGGCGGGATTCGAGGGATGACCGAGCCGACCGTGTTCGCCCACCGGGGGTTCGCGGGCGTCAACCCCGAGAACACCGTCGGCGCCGTCCGCGCGGCCGCCCACCGGGCCGACGCCGTCGAAGTCGACGTCGTCGCCTGCGCGGACGGCACGCCCGTCGTCTTCCACGACGCTCGCCTCGACGCGGCGGCGGGGTCCCGGGGCGTCACCGACGCCGCCGGCGCGGTTCGCGACCTGTCCCCGGAGACGGTGACGGCCGCCGAGGTGCTGGACAGCGGCGAGACGGTCCCGACGCTCGCCCGACTGGTCGACGGGACCGACGCCCCGCTGAACGTCGAACTGAAGCGCCACGGCGCGGCGACCGTCCGACGGGGGGCGCTCCCGCCCGCCGACCGCGAGGCGTCGCGGGAGCGCTGGCAACCCCTCGTCGACCGGGTGCTCGACGCCCTCGACGGCCGCGAGATCCGCTACTCCTCGTTCCGTGAGGGGGCCCTCGCCGCGCTGCGGGCGCGCGACCCGGACGCCTCGCTCGCGCCGCTCTGCCGTGACCTCGCGACCGGCCGCGAACTCGCGGCCCGGTACGACGCCAACGCCGTCCACCCGTCGCTCGCGGCGATCCGGGACGCCGACGCCGGGACGGTCGCCGCCGTCCACGACGCCGGACGAGCGGTGAACGTCTGGACGATCCGAACGTGGGGCGAGGCGCGGGCGGCGGTCCGGGCGGGCGCCGACGGCCTGATCGCCGACTACCCCGAGCTAACGCGGTGGCTCGGCGGGGTGAGCGGCTGAGAGGAGTAAGCCCCCTTCTGTTCTCCCGGCATTCGGCTGAGCGTCCACCTCCGCGTCCGGACTACCTTGACGAGGCGGACTTGCACCGGTGAGGATTCGCCGTTCCATCCGTTCTCGACCGTCGGCGAGCGGCGAACGCCGCTCGCGTTCCCGGAGATGCGTGGCATCCCGCAGTTCACGGCTCGCGCCGTTCACCGTTCGGAGATGCGTGGCATCCCGCAGTTCACGGCTCGCGCCGTTCACCGTTCGGAGATGCGTAGCATCTCCTGCCCTCGGTGGGTCAACTCCCCTCGCTCGCGCTCGGGTTCGCACACCTCATCGGTCGGGCCGAGTGGTCTCGTTTCTGTTCCAGAGCCAGCCGTCTCCGACTCCGGGCTTGCGCCCGGTCACCCGTCCGGACGGTGGGGGGACTTTCCTCATGCCCGGGGGACCGTCGGTCCCGACGGGCACGGGGGCCGGGCTCTCTCTGCCACCTTCCGATAACTGGGGCGGCCGAATAAGCCGTTCGGTCGACCCGTCGGCCGAAATTCATCACGGTCTTCCCCGGTGGAAAGGAAGGGTTCAAGTCGATTCGGGGCAACGTATCCCCTATGTCAGAGGCGCAGACGGTCAGCCTTTCTTACGAAGACGGCGCCCGGGCGGTCGAACTGGCTCGCGAGGCCGTCGAAGCGTACGTACTCCAGGGGCAACGCGAACAGCCGGGCAGCATGCGCGACGCGTTCTACGCACGCACCGGCGCGTTCGTCCGCATCACCTCCACCCGCGGCAGGGGCCGACTCCGGGGCTGTGCCGGCGCCTATCGCGGGAACGACCAGCTCGGTCACGCCATCGTCGACGCGGCCATCACCGCCGCCTCGGACGACTCCTGTGGCTCCGAAATCGAACCCCCGGAACTGGAGAGCCTCAACATCTCCATCTGTGTCGTCTGCAATCACGTCCTCACCAACGACCCGCTCTCGGACCTCGAACTCGGCACCCACGGCATCGCCATCGACGCCGACGGTCAGCACGCCTGGATGTACCCCACACTCCCCGTCGAGAACGACTGGAACGAGGAGCAGTTCCTCACCCACGCCTGTCGGAAGGCCGGCATCTCGCCGCTCGCCTGGCAGGACGACGACACCATGATCACGCTCTTCGAGGGCCAGGTCTTCCGCGAGCGCCCCGAGGGCGGTAGCGTCGAACAGCTCTAGTCGAACCCGACCGTCTCCGCGTCCGCGAGCGCCCGCTCAGCAGCCGCGTCCAGATCGAACTCCCTGACGACGTCGCCGTCGCGGATCAGCGGTTCGAGCAGCGCCTCGCCGTCAGCCGGCCCCGACCGCTCGGCCAGGCCGACGTGGTGGCCACCCCCGGACGTCCGGTAGACCTGTTTCGCCCCCGAGAGCTTCCCACGCTTTGCCGCCGGCTCCCCGTCGACTTCCACGATGTCAAGCGCGAAGTCCACGGGGTCGGCGTTGGAGACGTAACCGCCGACGCCGAAGCCGTCGACCACGTCCCGCAACTCGCGGAGTCGGGCGGGGTCGAGGCCGCCGCTCGCGAACAGTCCCACGTCGTCGACGCCGCGGGCGTCGAGTTCCCACCGTATCTCCCGGAGGATGTGCCGGAAGTCGCCGCGCCGCGACCCCGTGGTGTCGATGCGGACGCTGTCCAGATCCTCGCCGAGCGTCTCCGCCGCCCGGAGCACCTCGTCCACCTCGTCGCCGTAAGTGTCACAGAGCGCCACCCGCGGCACCTCGGGCCCGACCGCCTCGTCGAACGCGCGCCACCCGGCCTCCTGGTTCCCGCGGCCGAAACAGATCAGGAGGGCGTGGGGCATCGTCCCGCCGGCGTCCCGACCCAGCACCTCGCCCGCGGCGACGTGGGAGAAGCCGTCGAGGCCGGCGAGCAACGCGCTCCGCTCGACGACGGCCGCGAGCGACGGGTGGACGTGCCGCGCGCCGAAGGAGAGGACCGTCGACTCCGGCGCCGCCCGCCGCGCCTCCAGCGCCGCCGTCGCGATGCCGCTGGCGTGAGAGAGAAAGCCCAGCAGCGACGTCTCGAACCGCGCGAACTCCAGATACGGCCCCTCGATCCGGAGGACCGGCCCGCCGTCGAACAGGCGGCCCTCCCGCATCGCGTCGACGTCGACGCGCAACCCCTCCAGCAGCGCGGCCGCGTCCTTCACTCCCGCGAGCAGTTCGAACTCGCCGTCGGGGAACTGATCGGCCGTCACCTCCGCGACGACCGTCGGGTTCCGGTCGCCGTGTCGCAGCGTCGTCTCCGTCCGCAGGAAGTAGGCGTCGGTCGCCGTCCCGTCGCGGATGGCCTCCGGGCCGACGATGTCGAACGGTTCCATACCCCGCGGCTTCGACCCCCCCAGTGAAAAATCCGTTCGTTCGGTCGCCGCGGTCGAAGAGGATTCCTCTTCAGCCCGCGTGGACCGACGCCAGCGCCCCGACCGTCGGCGCGTTCACCACCGTGACCGTCCGCCCCTCGCGCCGAACGCGGAACGCGTCGGCGTACGGCCCCGCCGGCACGACCAGCACGTCGCCGGCGCGGCGCTCGGCCCCCCGGCGCTCCCGGAGCAGACGGCGGTAGGCGACGGCGAACGCGGCGGCGTCGCCGTCCGTCGCCCACCGGATCCGGAGGACGTAGCCCCGCTCTCCCTCGGCGTTCCGGTAGGGGACGAGCCGATCACCGACCCACCCCGCCGTCGTGGGGTGGGTGTAGTTGTACGCCCGGTGGGGGCGACTCGGCCGCTGCAGGTGGAACGTCTCGACGCCGCCGTTCGCCCACATCGTCGCGAACAGCGACGCCTCGCCCACCGTCGTCCCCGTCGGCGTGTGGTTCAGCCGCGACCAGTTCGACGCCGAGCGGTCCGGGATCCGCACCCGCTCGGCCGACCAGTTCGGATACCGCTCGGGGTGGATCACCTGCGCCGAACTCGTCGGCGGGTTCGCGTACGCGGCGTTCACCGCCGCCCACCCGCCGCGCTGGCGCAGGCGGTGGACGAACGCCGGGCCGTCGCTGTACGGCTGGTAGGCGGCGACGTAGACGCCCATGTCCCCGCCGAGGCTCGCCCCCGGCCCGGCGTCCGGCCGCGGCACGCAGGTCCAGTTCCCGCCCCGGCACCGCCGCTCGTACAGGTCCTCGACGTAGCCGGCGTCGCCCTCGATCAACCCCTGACGCGCCAGTCGCTCGTCCCGCGTCAGGGTCCCGCGGTCGACGCCGAAGTGCTGGTCCTGCAGGGCGTGGACGAGTTCGTGCGCGAGCGTCCGGCGGTCGATCCTCGCTCCCTCGCCGTCGCTCACGAGCACGATACGGTCCTCGCTCGGCACGTACGACCCCTGCACCGACGCGCCGTAGAACGACTCGAAGACCGACGCGACCGACCGGTCCTCGCCGATCAGGAGCAGCGCCTCCCACACCGTCTCGTCGAACGCCGTCGCGGTCACCGTCTCCCGCGCGAGGTACGTCTCCCGGTCGACCACCTCGACCGGTACCGTCGACTCGAACTCGAGGCCCCGCAGGCGCTCGACGCGAGCCATCGTCCGCGCGACGACCGCCGACCGCTCGCTCCGGTTCAGGCCGTCCGAGGCGTTCACGGCCAGCGGTTCGTCGTGCCAGCGCCCCGCCTCCCACCCCAGCCGATCCGTGGCGGGGTCGGCGAAGGGCTCGCGTGGCTCCGCCGTCGGCGTCGCGGTCGGCGTCCCGATCGGCGTCCCGGTCGGCGTCCCGGTCGGCGTCGCTCCCGCCGGTTCGGGACCACCCACCGTCCCCCCACACCCCGCGAGGACGACGAGCAACGCGACCGCGAGGGCTGGACGCGCGCGCATCTCGGGGGCTCTCGGCGTCGCCGCGTGAAAAGGGTGCCGTCGGGCCGTCAGTCGCGCCGCCGAGCCACCGCGAGCGCGACG
Source organism: Haloplanus sp. GDY1 (assembly GCF_023703775.1). Classification (NCBI taxonomy): domain Archaea; kingdom Methanobacteriati; phylum Methanobacteriota; class Halobacteria; order Halobacteriales; family Haloferacaceae; genus Haloplanus; species Haloplanus halophilus. Next base: position 1,988,912 of record NZ_CP098514.1, read on the forward strand.
GCCGCCAGCACCGCGAGGACGGCCGTCAGGGGTCCGAAGCCGGGCGCCTCCAGCCCCGTCGAGCCGCCCGCCTCGTCGGCGCTCGCCGTCGTCCCGCTCGCCGCGCCGCTCTCGCTCCCGCTCCCGGCCGCACCGTCCGACTCGGGCGGTCGGATGTTCGCCACCGCGTCGGGCGTCGGCCCGTTGACGACGGTGACGCGCGTGCCGTCACGGTCGATGCGGAAGGCGTCCGCGAACCGACCCTCGGGGATCACGTACTCACCCTCGACCTCGTCACCGACACCGGGTGCGCCCTGGGCTTCGAGGATGGCCCCGTAGGCCCGGGCGAACTCCGAGGCGTCCTCCTCGCTGTCCCACTCGGTCACCCAGACGTAGCCGTACTCCCCGTCGGAGACGCTCCCCTTGTAGTACGGGAACACCCGGTCGTTCCCCCATCCCGCCGACGGCGGCGCGTCGTAGTTGTACGTGTCCAGCGGGCCGGAGGTCCGGGCCACCGACTGGACCGGAATCGTGTCGGCCCGGGCGGTCCGCGCCTGGTACCAGAACATCACGTACATCGACGCCTCGCCGACGGTGTCGGAGCCGTTCTCACCCTGGTTCGGGAACGTCTCCCAGCCGTTTCGGGCGCGGTCCTCGTACTCGACGGGCGTCGGCGCCTCGTCGGTCCGGTGGATCACCTGCTCGGTGGAGTTCGGCGGGTCGGCGAAGGCCGCGTCGACGGCGTCCCAGCCGCCGCGTTCGAGGAGCCAGTCGATGTACACCGGGCCGTCGGAGTACGGCTGGAGCAGCGTCAGGAGGATGCCGAGGTTCGGGGGCGACCCCGTGCCGCTGCCGCCGTCGCTCGGCGTCTCGACGCAGCGCCACTCGACGCCACAGCGCTGGGTGTACTGCGTCTCGATGTAGTTGGCCTCACCCTCGACGACGCCGTCGACCGCGAGGCTGCCGTCCTGGGTCTCCGAGCTACCGATCCGCTCGCCCAGATTGCCGTTCTGGTCCTGCATCGCGTGGACGAGTTCGTGGACCAGCGTCGCGTTGTCGATGGTCGGGGCGCCCGTCGAGTCGGTGATGATCCGGATGCGGTCGTCGCCGGGGGCGTAGAAGCCGGCGGTCGACTGCCCCGACGCGCTCCGGAGCGCCTCGTTCGCGCTCCGGTCCTCGCCCACGATGAACAGCGCCTCCCACACCTGGTCGTTCCAGGCGTCGTAGGAGGCGTTGCTCGTCCGGTTCTCGCTGGACCGTCGCTGGAACTCCTCCCGGGAGATGACCTCGACCGGCACGTCGGAACTGAACTCGGTGTCGCGGAGGTACTCGACGCGCGCCATCGCCCGACTCACCATCGCGTCCATCTCCGCGTCCGAGAGCCCGTCGGACTGGTCGACGCTGATCCGCTCGTCGTGCCAGTAACCGTCCTCCCAGCCGACGGTGTCGCTCTCGGGGTCGGCCCGCTGGGGTGTCACGTCGTCCCCGGCCGCCTCGGCGTCGACGGCGGCCGGCCGTTCGGCCGCCCCCACCGCGGGCGCGACCGACGCCAACACGATCAGTACCGCGAGACCGACGGAGACCCGCTTTCGCATACCCCCCGTTGGGAACCGGTACGGAAGTACCTTGCCCGCCGGGGATCGGCTACCGTTCGAGCACCGTCGCGCTCGCGCCGACGGCGACTTCGAGGCCGTCGGTGTCGACGACCGCCTTCAGGTTCGACCCGCTGGGCGTCGCCTCTTGAGTCCAGCCCTCGGCGTCGCGCCGGAAGACGACCCCGCCGCCGCCGACGGCCAGTCCCGTCTCGCCGTCCATCTCCACGTCGCGGAGCGAGGCGTCGCCGGTGTCCTCGCGGACCCACTCGGCCCCGTCCCAGTGGTAGACGGTGCCGCCGCCGCCGACGACCGTCAGGTCGTCCGGGGCGTCGGAGTCGACGCCGTAGAAGTTGTTGTTGGCGTCGGCGATGCCGACCTTCTCCCACGTCGAGCCGTCGTCGGTGACGAACACCGTCTTGTTGCCGTCGACGGCGTGCCCCGACCGGGGGCCGTGGAAGTCTACCCCGTTGATGTTCGACCCGCTTCCCGGCGTCACCGAGTTCCACGTCCCGGTTTCGCCGTTCTCGAAGCTGTAGTAGATCTTCCCGGAGTCGCCGGCGACGTAGACGTTCGCGTCGCCCGCCTCGCCGGTCACGGCCACGTCGTTGAAGTTGTTGGTCACGTCGTTCGGCGCCGAGTGGTCGTTCAGCCCCCGGGTCCGCACGTCGTACTCGCCGATGGCACCGCTGGAGCCGACGAACCAGAGCCGCTCGCCGTCGTCGGTCACGTCCGAGCCGTAGAGGTTGTTGCCGTTGCCGGTGGGGCCGCCGCTCGCGGCGATCCGCCACCCGTCGTCCGCGCGCTTGAGGACGTAGCCACTGCCGCCGACGGCGAACTCGCCGCCGACCGTCGTCTCCACGTCGTACAGGGTCGACCCGACGGGCGTCTCCACGTCCAGCCACACCCGGTCCGCGGCGCCGATGGTCGGCACGACCGCCAGCGCGGCGGCCGCTGCGCTACTCCGAAGGAACGTTCTGCGGGTCGTCTCGTGCATCGTGTCGAACACTCCACCCGGCTCTGGGGACCGTCGCATGTTAATGCCGGGTGGCGGTTAACGCCATTTTACCGGCGTTTAACGAGAATTTAACCGAATTTACTCCGGGGCGTCGGCCGTGCCGTCGCCCCCGACCCCGAACAGGTCGTCGACCGCGGCCCGCGCCGCCCGCGCGGCCTCGTCCGCGACCGCCTCCGGGTCCGCCTCGTCGTCCGGCGCGTTCAGGTAGACGTCGACGTCGAGGACCCCCTCCTCGAACGTCACCGTCACGTCCAGGTCGCGGACCGCGGACTGTCGGTAGTTCGCGAACACCACTCCCTCGGCGGCCTCGGCCGCCGTCCGGACGACCGTCTCGTCGTCCGGGTCGTCGTCGGCCACTGCCTTACGCGCCGCCGGCGCCGCCCGGGCCCATCGGGCCACCGCCGCCGCCCGCGCCGCCCTGCAGCATCTGCTGGAGTTCCTGCTGGAGCGACTCGAACTGCTCGCGGACGCGCTCCTCCTGCTTGCTCAGCTGTTCGACGCGGACCTCCAGGCTGTCGACCTTCTCCTCCAGGTCGTCGTAGGCCTCGTCGTACTCCGTCTCGACGAGGAGTTCGCCGACCTCTCGGTACATGACGGTGTCCTCCTCGATGTCGTCGAGGGCCTCCAGCGCCGTCTCGGACTCGTTGAGTTGGGTCTCGGCCTGCTGTTTCTGGGCCGCGACCTGCTGGGCCGTCTCCTGGAGATCCTGCAGTTCTTCGAGTTTCTCCTGGGCCTCCGGCGGCAGATTTCCTTGCATGGGCGAACCGTCGAGTCCCGGAGTGAAAAAGCCCCGTATTCCCGACTCGTCGTCGACCGCCGAGACCCCCGCGTCAGGGCGCCCCGTCTCGTCGGCCGGCGGTTTCGGCCACGCGCTCCGCCACGTCGAGCAGCCGAATCCAGGTGTTCGTCCCCGCCCGGAGTGCGACGAGGTCGGCCGCACCGATCCGCACTCGGACCGTCCGCCCGTCACGGTCGACCCGCGCCGCCGACCGCGCGTCGTCGATTTCGCCGACCTCGACGCGGACGCTCCGCTCGACGACCGTCGCGCGTCGCTCCGTGTCGTACTCGAAACTGAGGCAGAGGTGGTGTGGCGCGTCGTCTCGGGCGGCGTCGGCCACGACGCTACTCGACGTCGACTTCCTTGATCGTCGGGGCGCGCTCCTTCAGGAGCACGCGGTGCCCGCAGTACGGACACCGGACCCCGCCGTACTCGTCGAGTTCGACGTCGCGCTTACACCGGGAACACTTGTAGCTCATTCCTCGTCGTCGGTCGAGAGCGCGGCGCGGATCGACCGTCGGACGGTGCGGCCGCCGGGCGTCTCCGGCCGGTACGCGCCGCCGGTGAAGACCTCGCCCGTCTCCTCGTTCTTCCAGACGCCCGTCCCGATACGGGTCACGCTGTCGCCGTCCAGCGTCGCGTTCTGCATGTCGCTCTCGATCTCCTTGACCCGTCGGCGGGCGACGCGCCCGTATCGCGCGCCGAACCGGCCCGCGCTCCCGGTACTGCGTGCCTTGTTCTCGGCCATAGTACTGATCGATACCGGCAGCGAACGGATAAACCCTGCGAGTCCGGCCTACTGCAGGCCCACCGCCGCGAGTTCCTCGTTCAGGTCGTCCCGGACCCGCTCGCCCGTCTCGCGGTCCATCGCCGTCGTGACGATCCGGTTTTCCTGCACGCTCGACCCGTCCCGCAGGAGGAGGCGGACGTTGCCGTTGTCGTCGGCCCGCGTCACCTTCGCCCGCAGCCCCGACTGCGACCCCGTCCCGCCGGCGTCGATGGGGCCGGGGACGATCTTCTTCACGTGTGGGTGTTCCGCGACCGTCGAGATCGCCTGCCGGCCGCTCCGGCCGCCGATCAGCGTCGTGTGTCGCCCGCCGAGTTTCTCCCTCGGCGGCGTCTCGACCACCTCCAGCGCGCGCTCGCCCCGCCGATCCAGCACCGCGGCCACGGGGTCCTCGCCCGCGACGCGGTAGAACTCGTAGTGGGTCTCGGCCCGCACCGCACGGATGACCTCGCGATCGCCCGCCGCGAACACCGTCTCCGGGCGCTTGCGACGGATCTCGTCGGCGATCCGTCCCGCGAAGTTGCGGCGCTCGACCACCCGACTCCGACCTTCCTCCTCCGGGCGGGTGGTGATGGCCGTCTCCCCCAGCACCTCCTCCCCGTCGAGCATGGTCAGCCGGGCGCGGTCCTCGGCCACGTCGAGCACGACGGCGTCGCAGTTGCCCGTGTGACAGACCAGACAGTAATCACCCGGGCGATCCAGCGGGGACCCGCACCGCCGACACTCCATGCCGGCCGCAGGCGCGCGCGCCGGATAAGTCCGTCCTTCGCCGCCGACGGAGGGCACAAAACCCATCCGTGTCGGCGACACACGCCCGCGCATGGTCCCCTCGTCCCGCCAGCGAGTCCTCCTCGCCGCCCTCGTCGTCGGGGCCGTCTTCGCCCCCCTCGCCACGGGGGCGGCGACCGCCAGTCCCCGCCCCGTTCCGGTCTGTTCGCCCTGCGAACGCGGGTTCGTCTCCGCGGCACAGACCCACGACCACCCCGTTCGGATCGAACGCAGCACCGCCACGATGCGGGTCCACCGGAACGGCTCCGCGACGTGGACCGTCGAGAACCGGCTGAACGACTCCGCCGCCGCGGCGTTCCGCGAGAACGCCACGCTCCGCCGGTCGGTCGCCGAGGACGCCGTCTCGATCCACGACGCCCGCCTCCTCTCGACGGGCGTCGACGGCGACACCGTCCGGCTGCGCTACCGGACGCCGACCGTCGCCACGGACGCGCCCGGCGGCGTCCTCCGCGTCGGCTACTTCCGCGACGACCCCGGCGCGATGGTCCGTGCCGGCCTCGGCGCCGACCGCCTGACGCTCGTCGCCCCCGAGGGGATGGTCGTCGAGCGCGGCCTCCCCGGCGCCGACGTCTCCGACCGCCGGATGACGGTCACGTCCTTCGAGGGGTCGGGCGACGGGCCGTTCGTGACGCTCGCTCCCGAGGGATCGCTCCTCGCGCCGCTGTGGAGTCTCGTCGCCGTCGCCGCCGCCCTCGCCGGCGTCGTCGGCCGCAACCTCCTCTTGCTGGTCGCCCTCCCGTCCGCGGTGTTCGCGGGCGGCCTCGCGCTCGTCGCGTGGACCGTCGGCCGCACCGACCTCGGGTCGACGACCACCCCCGACCGCCGCGCGCTCGCCGTCCTCGGCCTCGGCGCCCTCGCGCTCGCCCACCCCCTCTACGCCGGCGCCGTCGTCGCCGGGTCGACGCCCCCGCTGCTCGCCGTCGGCGTCGGCGCCGTCGCCCTCGGCGGCGCCCTCGCGCTGCCGACCGTCCGCGACCGCCTCTCGCCGTCCCGTCTCGCAGCCGTCGTCGTCGGCGCGTTCGCCCTCGCCGTCGTCGCCGCGCTCCTCCTCCGGGCGCTCCCCCTCGGCGACCTCTCGATCCGCGACGACGCGAACGTCCTGACGCTCGTCCTGCCGGCGCTCCCCCTCTACGCCGTCACGCTCGTCGGCTACGCGGCCGCCCACACGTCGCTGCGCCGCGCGCTGGCCGCCGCCGTCGCCGCCCTCGCGCTCGTCCTGGCGACGACGTTCTCCATCGCGTCGCAGGGCGGGACGCTCTACTTCCTCGGCGTCGTCCTCGCCGTCCTCGGCGCCGTCGCGGGCGTCGTCCTCGGCGTCCCCTTCTTCCTGCTCGGCTACGGGCTGCCCGGTCCGGACGGCCGCGGGGACCGACGGAACGCCGGCGCGACGGCCTAGAGGTCCCGCGGGTCGGCCTTCAGGAACTCACGGAGGACGGCGGTGGCGTACGACCCCCGCGGGAGCGAGAAGGAGAGGGTGAGGGGGTCGCGCTCGACGGTCAACTCCGTGTCCACGAGTATCGCCCGCCGGGTGCCCGACGAGTCGAAGTTGCCGGGGAGGTCGAAGTCGGCCGGCGAGAGCCCCAAGTCGTCGAGCACCGAGCGCTCGACGTCGCCGGGGTCTCCCTCGCCGAGGGTCGTCTCGGTACCCACGAGCGGCGCGGTGACGAACGCCCGCCCCCGCTCGCAGTGGCGGGCCACCACGTCCACCCGGTCTTCGGTCACCCGCTGGACGCGGTCGGTGTCGGGGAGGCGCAGGTCCGCCGGGGCGTCCGCGTCGGCGAAACAGACCACGTCCCCGGCGACGGGCCGGTCGAAGGGGAGGCCGCGACGCAGGCGCTCCGAGCAGATGCGGTTGAAGGCGACGGACTGCGCCGCGTTGACGAACAGTCGCTGCAGGTTCCAGGGCACCGCCTCCAGCGCGGCACGGAAGTCCGCCGGGTCCCGGCCGCCGTTCTCGACCAGCCGGTGGAGCATCGACCGCTCGTAGCCGAGGTGGCCTGGCGTCGCCTCCAGCGCGGCCCGCCAGTCGGGGTCGTCGCTCGCCGCCACCGCCTCGACCGTCGCCCTGGCCTCCCGCGTCCGTTCCGGCTCCGTCTCGGCGGGATTGCCGACGTACGCCAGGACGGCCTCGCGCCACTCCTCGCGGACGACGTGCAGGCCCACCTCGTGGGTGACGGGTCGCCGACTGCCGAACCGCTGGTGGCCGAACCAGTTCGGCACCGCGGGCCGACCGCCGCCGAACGCCCGGAGCGCGTCGCGGACGTCGCCGACGGCGTCGGGTCGCTCCGGCTCGCTCACCCGGATCTCGAAGGCGTTGCCCGCCAGGTCCCCGAATTCGAGGTTGCGTCCCGTCCGCCCGAGCGCCTCCAGGTCGGCCCCGTCGAGGGCGGGCAGGTCGGGGGCCTCGATGCCACGGATCGAGAACAGTTGCGTCGTGACCGCGCGCTTGTCCTTGGTGCCGGCCCACGACACCCGCTCGCGGCTCACGCCGAGGGCGTCCGAGAGCGCGCCCGCGAAGTCGTTGGTGTCCCAGTCGGTGAGCGTCGCCCGGACGAGCAGGTGGGGGTACGCCGACGGGTCGGCGTCGAGCGGTTCCGGGTCGACGGCTTCGAGTTCCCGCACCCGGAAGTCCGCGGGCGTCCCCCGGAGGCGGCCGCCGACGCCGTCGCCGTCGCTCACGTAGTAGTCGATGCCGACCTGCCGTTCCAGCGGGTGTGCCTCGCGCATCTCGTCGTCGCCCCGGCCGTTCGCGTCGCCGACGGGTGAGGGTGTCGGTTCCCCCGCCCCGTCAGCCGACGACCCCCGCCACCTCGGCGATCAGGAGGAGGCCGACGCCGACGCCGAGGACGCCCGCGAACGCCCGGAGCGCCCGCTCGACGCCCGTCCCGAGCGCCCGGCCCCACAGGGCGGACACCGCCGCCATCGTCAGCACCGACCCGACGGCGAAGGCTGCGAGGAACGAGGTGGCGGTCGGGAGGTCGGGCGCCGTCGACACCAGCGCGACCACGAGCGCCCCGCTCCCGGCGACGCCGTGGAGCGCGCCGACGAACAGCGAATCGCCGTGCAGGTGGACGTGACGCCCCAGGGACAGGCTCCCCACGTCGAGGTGGCGGTGGAGTGGATGGGTCCCGTGGGCGTGTTTCCGGCGGTCGACAACCCCGGCGAGCATCCGCACGCCGAGGTAGACGAGGACGACGCCGACGACCGCCTCGACCGGGCGGACGACCGACTCGGGGAGACTCACGCCCAGGCGGACGGCCGCGAGCCCCAGGATCGCGATGGGGAGGGTGTGGCCGACGCCCCACGAGGCGCCGACGAGACCCGGATGCGCGCGACCGGTCCCCGTCCGGGACTCCCCCTCACCGTCCCCGTCGACCAGCGTCGCCACCGCGGCGAGGTGATCCGTCTCCAGTGCGTGGCGGGCGCCCAGGGCACCGCCGGCGACGAGGGCGGTGGCGAGTGACATACCGCACACTCGTCGACCCGTCACTTAGGGGTTGCCGTCCGTCAGTACAGCGAGAGGTCGCCCGTCACCCGGTCCACGTCCTCGTCGTCGCCCGGCCCCACCGCGAGCGCCGTCACCGTCCCCGGGTCCAGTTGCGTGTGGCCGGCGTCGCGAACGATGGCGTTCGGGAGGCCCGCCCGCTCGGCTGCGTCGGCCAGTTCGAACAGCTGCGACTCGCCGCTCGCCTTCAGGACGACCTTCTTCTGTCCCTCGCCCTTCCACGCCCGCCTCGTCCGCTCGTCTGCGTCCTCGTACGCCGAGAGCGCGGCGTGGGCGACCTGTGCGGCGAGCTTCCCCTGACCCATCCCGATGTCGGTTCGCGCGACGATGGCCTGTTTCATGGCTCACCGTCCACGCGGGCGGGCCAAAGCGTCGTCGGTCGGCCCTCGCTCCTCGCTCGACCCGAAACGTCGCGTTCGGCCTCAGTACGCGTCGGCGTCGACCAGTCGCGCCGCGATGCGCTGGGCGCCGACCGCCGCGGAGAGCTCCGGCCGCTCCGGCGCCACCGCCTCCACCTCGCGCTGGAGTTCGTCGCTCAGGCGCTCCTCGAACTCCTCGACGATGCCCGGGATGCAGGCCATCCCGCCCGTGAGGACGATGGGGCGGTCCAGCGCCAGCTGGTAGACCTTGATGTGGTCGTTGGCGAGTTCCGGCAGGAAGGCGTTCGCCACCTCGTCGACGGCCTCGTCGACGTACTCGTCGACCGCGTCCATGACGCTGCGCTCGATGGTGAACTCGTGGGAGCCGCCGCCGGGCTGCTGGATCACGTCCGTGAACGGCTCGAAGTCGACGAAGTCGGCGTGTTCCTCCTTGTACTCCCGGGCGGTCGTGGTGTCGACGTTGACCCGCCCCTGGGTCTCCTCCTCGACGTAGTTGGCGATGCGGCGGTCGACCTCGTTGCCCGTCACCGCGCCCGTGGTGAAGGGGACGAGCTGCTCGCCGCGGCGGTACGCCGAGGCTTCGAGGTTCGTCGACCCCAGGTTCACGGTGACGAAGATGTCCTCGACGGCCTCCAGGCCGTCGCCGAGGGCCGGGACCGACCCGCAGAGCGATTCGGGGTAACTGCGGATCAGCGCCTCGCCGACCGCGCTCCCCTCGATGACCGCCTGCAGGTTCTCCAGCCCTCGCTCGTTGTCGATGGTCGGGATGGCGTACACCACCGCGCTGTCCGTCGGGACGTCGTTCGCCTCGATGACCTCCTCGAAGAACGTCGCGGTCAACGCCGCGCGGTCCTCGTCCTCCGGGAGCCCGGAGCGGAGGGTGTACTGCACGCGGTCGGGGTACTCCGTCGCCGCCTCCTCGCCGTAGAGGACGCGCTCCTCGCCCGTGATGACGTCCTCGTAGGTGGCGAGGCAGGTGAGCGTCTTGACCGTTCGCAACCCGTCGCCGTCGGGGATGGCGATGACCGTCCGGGTGCTCCCGAGTTTCACGCCGATTGCCGTCGGCTCGTCGTCGCCTGCGGTCGTCTCGTCGCCCGCGTTTTCGTCGGAGTCGCTCATGCGGCCGCGGCTACACGCGGGTGTGGTAAATAAGCACTCCCGGGGTCATCGGCCGGCCAGCGTGGCCAGGCGGGCGACGTAGTGCAGGCTCACCCGGTGGTCGTCCGCGTCGAGGTCGTTGGCCGCGTTCGCCCGCGCGTCGTCGATGCCCGGGAGGTAGGCGTGGAGCGCCTCGGCCGCGTCGCCGCCGAGCCACCCGACGGACGCGTAGAAGTCCAGGGCGTCGGCCACCGACTCGCGACCCGCCTGCAACACGAGGAACTCCAGCCACTCGAAGATCAGCGCCTCGGCCGTCAGCGACGCCGGGAGCGCAGGGAGGTACGGGCGCTCGCGCGGTCCCTCCCGCCCCTCCATCGTGACCAGGTCGCGAGCCACCGACGCCTCGAAGGCGGCGTCCGCCGGCGGGCGGTCCGTCGACCGCTCCCCTTCCGCGGCGTCGTCGGCCTCCGGGGCCGCGTCGTCGCCCGGCCACCTCGCCTCGCTACGGGGCGACGCGCTACGGGGCGACGCGCCGCTGGCCGCCCGGAGTTCGTCGAGGTCGTAGTTCCGCGGATCGATGGCCATTCGAACGGCGGGGGGTACGGCTGCCGGCGAATTAAACCTTCCCGACAGTCAGCCGCGCGTCCGACGCCGCGCGGGCCGACCGCCCCTCGACCGGGCGAAATCCTTATCCTGCCGCTCTCGTGGGATACGCTCGATGCCGTCCCGCGTCGCGCTCCGCGTGCTCGGTGTCGTGCTCGGCGTCGCCTTGCTCTCGGTCGGCGCCGTCTTCGGCGGGATACCGCTGTTCAACGAGTACCAGAAGTACCAGCAGGTCGAGACGGCCCGACCGGTGAACGCGACGGTGGTCGACACCTCGATCTCGCGGCGGGTCGACGACGACCTGCGCGTCCGGGAGGTCCGCTACACGGTGCGGGTCACCTACCGCTACGCCGTCGACGGGGAGACGTACACGAGTCGGAACGTCGTTCCGCCGGGCGCGGGTGGTGCCGGCGCCGTCGTCGCGGACACGCGGGCGGAAGCCGAGAACGTCACCGCCGCCTACGACGCGGGCGACGTCGTGACCGCCCACGTCGTCGCCGGCGATCCATCGGTGGCGTTTCTGCGTCCGCGGCGACCGGGGCCGCTGTCCCTCCTGCTCCCCCTCGGCCTCGCGCTCTTCCCGCTCTCGCTCGGCGCCGTCGCCCTCGCCACCGGCGCGGGCGTCCTCGACCCGTCGACGACCGCGTGGTGGCGGCGACTGGTCGGCGTCCTCGCGACGCTCCTCCCGCTGCTCCCCGTGGGCACCGGGGTCGGCGTCGGCCTCGCCGTCGCGGAGCCGTGGTGGGCTGACGGCCTGATCGTCGCGGGGGGGCTGGTGGCCGTCGCCCTCCTCCTCCGGCGCACCGCGCCGATGGTCCTGTTCGGTCGGCGCTGGGGCGGGTGAGCCCAGGGGTCGGACGGCCACGGATCCGGGCGGACGCGACCGGGCGGCCTCACACGCCGACGCCGAGCGCCCGGTTCAGGAGCAACGCGGCGACGAGGAGGGCCAGGAGCCCGGCGACGAGGCCGTAGGCCGCGAACCAGCCGACGGACCCCGCGACCGTCCCCGTCACGCCGCTGCCGAGCGAACTGCCGAGCAGCAGGATCGTCCGCACGAGGCCGAACCCCGTCCCGCGCTCGTCCGCCCCGAGGTGGTCCATGAACCGGGAGTTGAGCACGCCCGGCCACGAGAGGCCGAGGCCGACGAGCCCCGCGCCCGCGACCACCGCGACGGTCCCGCCGCCGCCGAACAGGAAGCAGGCGTAGCCGCCGACGCCCGCGAGGAAGGAGCCGACGAGCGCCGGGTCCCGGCCCGTCGTGTCCGACACCCACCCCAGTCCGGGGGCGGTGACGATCGTAAGCGCGAACACCGCGCCGAACACGAGGCTCGCGCGCCCGGTCGTGAGCCCCACGTGAGCCGTGAGGAACGTCGGGAAGAAGGAGGCGAACGACTGCCAGGTGAAGAAGGCCACCGTGGCCAGCAGGGTCGTGAACCCGATGCTCGGTCGGGTCAGAAGCGCGATCAGCCGGCGGGGGGAGACCCCGACGGCCGACGCGTCGCCGCCGCGCGGCGGCGTCTCGGGGACCCGCCACGCGAACAGGACGAGCACCACCGGCGCGACGGCCGCGGGGACGAGCAGCCCCGCCCGCCAGTCGAACCGGGCGGCGACGGCGGCGCTCGCGACGGGCGCGATCAACCCCGCCGTCGACGCTCCGATCTCGTGGATGCCGAGCGCGCGCCCCGTGTCGTCGAACTGCGTCGTGAGAAACGAGGTGCCGGCGGTGAAATACAGCCCCGCGGACGCCCCGAGCGCGACGGCCGCGACGGCGAAGACGGCGAAGCTCCGGGCGTTCGCGAGCGCGAGGCTCGTCGCGGCGATGCCGCCCATCGCGAGCAGGATCACGCGCCGCTCCCCGATCCGGTCGGCGACGATCCCGCCCGGGAACTGAAAGAGGGCGTAGGCGGCCCACATCCCCGAGAGGGCGATCCCGACCGTCCCGGTCGTGACGCCGAACGCGTCGATGATGCCGGGGACGAGCGGGCTGGGTGCCAGCCGCGCGACCATCGTCACGAAAAACGCCGCGGTCGTCACGCCGAGCAGATCCCAGCCGCTGGTTCGGTCCATCGTCGGGCGGTCACCCCCGACCCGCTTCGTTCTTGGGTTCGCGGTGCATCCCGCCGCGAGGCTTTTTACTGCCCCGGCGACTGGGTTGGGGTATGGACCCGGGGGACGTCGAGTACGAACCGGTCAGCGTGAAGGCCGTGCTCGTCGAGATGAAGGACACGGCCGAACTCCTCATCGACCTGTCGTACTCGGCGGTCCTCCACGGGAGCGACGAGGTGGCCGCCGAGGTGCTGGAACTCGAAGAGCGGATGGACGTGTTGCAGATGCAGGCGCGGATGAGCCTCCTGATGGCCGCCCGGAGCCCGGAGGACGCCGAGAAGCTGGCGCCCGTCCTCGGCGTCGTCGGCGCCGCCGAGAAGATCAGCGACGCCGCGGGCGACATCGCCAAGGTGGTGCTGGAGGACATCGGCGTCCCCGAGGCGATGCGGGCCGCGATTCCGGAGGCCGTCGAGTCGGTCGTCCGCGCCCAGGTCGCCCCCGACTCCGACTACGTCGGCGCCTCGCTCGGCGGCCTCAACCTCGAGACGGAGACGGGCGTCCGGGTGATCGCCCTCCGGCGCGCCGGCGAGTGGATCGTCAACCCGGACCGCGAGACGACGTTCGAGGCCGGCGACGCCGCCCTCCTCCGGGGCACCGAGACGGCGCTGTCGGCGGTGTACGAAACCGCCACCGGCGACGCCTACGAGCCGCCGTCGGCGGTCGACTCCACCATCGACGACCTGGACCGCGCGGTCGACTCCATCGTCCTGATGAAGAACATGAGCGAACTCGCGGTGGATCTGGCCTACGGCGCCGTCCTCTTCGACAGCGAGGGCGTCGCCGAGGAGGTCGTCGAACTCGAAGCCGAGGTCGACGCCCTCAAATCGCGGTTCGAGGCGTGGGTGTTGCGCGCCGCCGGCCGGGTCGAGGACCCCATCACCCTCCGGGGGCTCGTCCACCTCGCGAGCGCGACGGAGGTCATCAGCGACGCCGCCCTGGAGATCAGCGAAGGGGTCCTCCGGGGCCTCGACACCCACCCCGTCGTCGCCGCCGCCGTCGAGGAGTCCGACGAGGTGATCGTCAGGGTGGGCGTGGCCGCCGGGAGCCGGCTCGCCGACGCCTCGCTCGGCGATCTGGAGGTGAAAACCGAGACGGGGATGCGCGTCATCGCCGTCCGCCGCGGCGACGGCGACTGGGTCATCTCGCCCGGGCCCGGGACGACCGTCCACGCCGACGACGTGCTGATCGCGAAGGGGACCCGCGACGGCGCGGCGCGGCTGTCGGAACTGGCCGGCGACGCCTAGAGGCGACGTGCGAGGCGGACGGCGGTCGCCGCCGTCAGCGCCGTCGTCACGAGGAGCGCCGTCGCCGAGGCGAGGACGACCCCGAGGAGGAGAAACCACCCCTCGGGGCCGACGAACGGGTACCGTTGGGTGCCGGCGTTCGGGCCGAGCAACTCGAAGACGCGAACGAGGTAGACGAGCACCGCGAGGACGGCGCCGGCGGCGACGCCGACGGCGGCGTTCCGCCGCACCTCCAAGGCGTCGAGCAGTCCCGTCGTCCGTGGCCGATCCGGTCGGTCGTCGCTCACGGTCGTCGTCGGGCCTCCACGATCAAAGCCCCGTCGTTGTGTCGGCGGCGGTCGCCCCGTCACGCCCCGACGCCGTCCCCCGGCCGCCGCGCGCAGGGATCGAATCGCTCAAAGGGGACGAGTTCCTGTGTCGAACAATGACTTCGGTGGGAAGCGCGGACGCGTCGCCGGGAACGGTCGACACCGGCCGCCTCGAAGCCGGCGAGACGCGCGACGGCAGCACGTTCGGCCTCCCCGTGGCCGTCGTCGAGGGCGCCCGCGACGGGCCGACCCTCTACATCCAGGCGGCCAGCGACGGCGACGAACTCAACGGCGTGGGCGTGGTGCAGCGCCTCGTTCCGCAACTCGACCCCGACGAACTCGCGGGGACGGTGATCGCCGTCGGCATCGTCAACTACCACGCCTTCCAGGTGGCCGAACACCGCAACCCCATCGACGACACGAAGATGAACCGGGCCTACCCCGGCGACGAGAACGGCACGTCGAGCGAGCGCATCGCCGCCGTCACCTACGGGGTCGCCAAGGAGGCCGACCTCGTCCTCGACCTCCACCAGGGCTCGACGAGTCGGATGATCGACGAGGTCCGGGTCCGGTGCGGGCGCCGCCACCGCCTCCACTCGGAGTGTCTCGACCTCGCGAAGACGTTCGGCTGTGGCTACGTCCTCGACCAGAAGGGCCCCGACGGGCAACTGGCCCGCGTCGCGCCCTCGGACGGCGTGCCCGCGGTCGACCCGGAACTCGGCGGCGCCGTCGGCTGGGACGAGGACAGCATCGCCACGGGCGTCGAGGGCGTCTTCAACGTCCTCCGCGGCTACGACTTCCTCGACGGCGACGCGTCCGTGGAGGCCCAGACCCGCGCCAAGGGGTTCGACCAGTACGGCTCGCCGGTCGGCGGCCTCGTCCGCTACCGCCACGACCTCGGCGACCGCGTGACCGAAGACGAGACGCTGTTCGAAGTGACCGACCCCTTCGGCGGCCTGAAGGCCCGGATCACCGCCGACAACGACGGCATCTTCTGGCGGAGTCGGCGCCTCCCCCAGGTGGCGACCGGCGAGTACGTCTGCTCCGTCGGGAAGAACGTCGACTCCTACTGATGGCCGTCGACCTCGTCTGTCCGGCGTGCGGGGAGACGTTCGCCGACCGCTGGCGATGTACCTGCGGCGCCCCCCTCGAGTTCGCCTCGTGCCCGCGTCCGGAGGGTCCCGCCCCCGACCGCTCGGCGTTCGACCCGCGTCGCGGCCTGTGGGCGTTCGACGACTTCATCCCCGTCGAGCCGTCGGTCACGCTGGGCGAGGGGTTCACGCCGCTGGTCGACGCCCCCTCCCTGGACGCGACCGTCAAACTGGAGTACGTCTCGCCGACCGGGAGCTTCAAGGACCGCGGCGCCGCGACGGTCGTCTCCCGGGCGGTCGAGGTCGGCGCCGACCGGGTGATCGAGGACTCCTCGGGCAACGCCGGTGCGGCCATCGCCGCCTACGCCGCCCGCGCGGGCCTCGACGCGGACGTCTACGTCCCCGCGTCGGTCGCGGCGGCGAAGCGGCGGGCCATCGAGGCGACGGGCGCGCGCGTCGTCGAAATCGAGGGGGACCGCGAGGCGGTCGCCGAGGCGTGTCGGGAGGCGGTGGGCGAAGCGTCGCCCCGGGGAGACGGCGACGCCGTCGGTGGCGGGTGGTACGCCAGCCACGCCTGGAACCCGGCCTTCTTCGCCGGCACCGCCACGTTCGGGGTCGAACTCGCCGCCCAGCGGGACTGGTCGGTCCCCGACGCCGTCGTCGTCCCCCTCGGCCACGGGACGCTCCTGCTCGGCGCCTACCGCGGCTTCCGCGCCCTCGCCGATGCGGGGTGGATCGACGGACTGCCCCGCCTCCTGGCCGTGCAGGCGACGGGCTACGCCCCCGTGGCTGACGGGCGGGGCGGCGCCGATCCGGACGCGGACGCCAACGACCTCGCCGACGGCATCAGGATCCGGGAGCCGGTGCGACGCGCCCGGATCGAGGACGCCCTCGACGCGACCGACGGCGACGCCGTCGCGGTCCCGGAGGCGGCGGTTCGGGACGCGCTGGCCGACCTGCGGGAGTCGGGGTTCGCCGTCGAACCCACCGCCGCCGTCGCCCCGGCGGGCCTCCGCGCCTACCGCGACCGAGGGGTCGTCGGGGCGGACGCGGACGTGGTCGTCCCCCTCACCGGCCGCGCGAAGTGACTCACCGGATCTCGTCGACGGCGATGAAGGAGTCGTCGGTCGCCGTGATCCAGGCCGTGAGCCGCCGGTCTTCGGGCACGTCCGACGGGTAGATCGTACACTGACTGCCGTCGCAGCCGACGGCCTCGATGGCGTGATCGAGCGCGAACGTGGGCCACCGGTCGAGCGCGGGACTGTCGACGGCCACCGGTCGGTCGCCCTCCCCGGTCGAACTCACGGGCGGCCTCCCGGACGTGCGATTCGCTGACACATCACGTCGACCGTCGCGCCCCGGCCCCTTCCCTATTCACCCCTTACTGCGGGTTAACGACTCATTGAACCCCGGAAACGCCGGCCTACCGTCACCGCTCGGGGTGGGTCGGCGCGTCGAACCCGCCCCGGATCAGCGGCTTGGCGACGTGTCGGCGGGCACACGGCGGCACTTCGTACCACCCCGGGTCGAGGCGACGGTCGAGTTCGCGCTCGACCCTGCCGGGGGCCGCCGTCCCGCAGTCCCGGCACCGGTAGCCCTGATCCCGCCCGGCGCTCTCCATCGACCGCCCGCAGTCCGGGCACGTCGGCACGACGCGTTCGGTCGTCACGGGGTCGCGGAGGGCGAACTTCTCGAGTTTGAGCGTGCCCTCTCCCACCTCGCCACAGACGGTCACGCGGTCGCCGGGACGGAGCGCCCGCACCCGGTCGCGGAACCGCTTTGTCGGTTCGAACGCGACGCAGGGCAGCGTCGCGCCGTCCTCGCGGAGCGTCAGGTGGACGTGCCCGCCCGCGCGCGTCTCGGGCGCGTCGTCGACGACGCCGTCGACGCGGTAGCTCCGTCCGTCCTCGACGCCCCCCACACGGCCCGGGCGCAGGTGGGCGTCGGTCCCCTGATTCGTCACGAACGTCGCCTCGCGGTCGACCGGTTCGCCCTCGATGGCTCGCGCGACCGACCGCACCGTCCCGGGGTCGTCCCCGCGGATGCCGTAGAGGATCGGCCCCGGCGCCGCGGGGACGCAGACGAGTTCCCCCTCCGTCCGGTCGACGGTGTCCCAGGCGTCGGGGTAGGCGTCCCGGGCCGCCGCCAGAACCGAGTCGCGGTCGACCTCCCGGGGCGTGCCACACCGCTCCAGTTCCCGGTACGCGACGTGTTCGTAGGTCCAGTCGTCGAAGGCGCGCCCGGCGCCGACGGCCGCGAGGGCGCCAACCCGCCCCCGGCCGCCGTCCCAGCCGCGGTTGCGGTAGTTCAGGTCGTCGAGCAGGCGTTCGGCCTCGCCGGGGTCGATCCGCTCCCGGAGCGCGCGGCGGGCGAACGCGGCGACCGAGTCGGGGACCGACGCCGCCGACCCCGCGGCGACGACCAGCCCCGGACTCGTCCGCGGGTCCTCGACGGCAGCCAGCGCCTCGATTTCGGCGGCCGCGACGTCGAACGCGCGGTCGGGGTCGAGGTCGGTCTCGACACACAGCGCGGCGTTGCCGCGGGTCTTCCACTCGACGGCGGGGTTGAGGCGGACCAGCCGTCGCTCCCTGAGGTCGCCCCCGGCGGCCGCGATGGCCGCGGCGACGCGGGTCGCCACGTACGTCGTGCACATCCCCCGTTCCCGGGAGTCGGTGTCGTCGAGGCCGACGAGCGTCACTGGGGGGGGCTACGCCGGGGGGCGTTGAAAGCCGTTTCGCGTCGACTGGCGCGCGGACCCGCCGCCCGACCGCTCGGCGGCCAATCGCCGGACGCCGACGGAATCGCCGACACAACTTATATATGTCACGGAGCGCTTACCTGCCGGTATGTCACGGTCAGCACTGGTCGGAAACATCACTGCGATGCTCCAGGACGCGGGATTCGTGGTGAGCGACCGGTGTTCGATTCGTCCCAAGAGCTTCGACCTGGCGGCGCGGCGCGGCGACGACCTGCTCCTGGTGAAGATCCTCGCCAACGTGGACGGCCTCGACGCCGAGACGGGCACCGAGATGCGGCGGCTCGGCTCGTACCTCTCGGCGACGCCGCTCGTCATCGGCCTGCGAACCCGCGACGAGGAGCTGAAACCGGAGGTGGTGTACTTCCGGCACGGCATCCCGGCGATCAACCCCGACACGGCCTTCGACCTGTTCGTCGAGAACGTCTCGCCGCTCATCTACGCGGCGCCCGGCGGTCTCTACGTCAACATCGACGGCGACCTGCTCTCCGACGAGCGGGAGGAGCGCGGCTGGAGTCTGGGTCGGCTGGCGACCGAACTCGGCGTCTCGCGGCGCACCGTCTCGAAGTACGAGGACGGCATGAACGCCAGCATCGAGGTGGCGGTCCAGTTGGAGGAGCTGTTCGACCAGCCGTTCAGCGACCCCGTGGACGTGATGGACGGCGCCGAGGACGTCCGCGAGGCCGACCCGACGCCCGAGGACCCGGCCCTCGACCCCGACGAGGATCACGTCCTCGCGGTCCTCGCCCGCGTCGGCTTCACCGTCCACCCGACGAACCGCGCCCCCTTCACCGCCGTCAGCGAGGACGGCGACCGCGAGATCGAGAACCTGCTCACCGGCCACTCGGCGTTCACCCGGAGCGCGGAGAAGCGCGCCCGGATCATGTCCTCGCTCGGCGAGGTGACCCGGACGCGGTCGGTGTACGTCACCGAGGAGCGCGAGAAGCGCGACGCCGTCGAGGGGACGGCGCTGGTGAGCCAGGAGGAACTCGCGGCGCTTCGGGACGCCGACGACTTGCGGGACCTGATCCTCGAACGCGCGCGGGCGCCGGCCGAGAGCTGAACGCCCCGATTTCGTCGGCCGCGCGACGACGACACATACGGTTATCGTGTTATGTGTCGTATATGTTCGTGGTGTTCAGCATGACGACCAGCCAGCAGCGACAGCACGAGCGAGCCGAACGGATCAGCGACGCCATCGTCCGGGCGTACAACCGGGGCGAGCCGGACCGGATCGACGACGTGTTCACCGACGACTTCGTCTGCCACCTGACCGGGGGTGGCGAAGTCCACGGGCCGGCGGGCTACAAGGAGCGCATCGACGCCGTGCGTGCGGCGTTCCCCGACTTCCGGAAGGAGGAGGTGTTCCTCGTCGTCGAGGACGACCGCGCGGCGGTCCGGTACCGCTGGAGCGGCACGCACGAGGGAGAGTTCGCGGGGATTCCGCCGACCGGAAAGCGCGTCGAGACGACGAGCGCGGCGCTTCTGCGCATGGAGAGCGACCGACTGGCCGAGATGTGGGCCTACAGCGACGGCGAGACGCTGATGCAACAGCTCGAATCCGAGGCGTAGGGGACCGAAGACGTATTTTGCCGGACGGTCACGGATCGACCATGGACGGCTACAGCATCGTCCACCCCGCCGACGTACCGGCCGACCAGTTCAACACGTGTGAGACGGCGGTCCGGAAACTGACGGAGCCGCTCGGAGCGACCGAACTCCGGGTGAATCAGGTCGTCGTGGAGCCGGGCGAGGTGACGACGCCACACACCCACGAGGGACAGGAGGAGGTGTTCGTCTCCATGGACGGCGGCCAGATCTCGCTCGCCGGCGAGGTCCACGACGTGCCCGCCGGCGGCGTCGTCCGCGTCGCCCCGGAGACGGTCCGCAATCTCGTCAACCACACCGACGAGACCCACGTCTGGCTGGCGTTCGGCGCGCCGCCGGTCGGCACCGTCGAGGACTTCGGGTCGTACGTCGTCGAGGAGCGGGAGTCCTAGGCGCCGTACGTCTTCTCCAGATACGCGACGATGTCGTCGCTCTCGGACATCCCCTCCACGCCGTGGTCGGGGTCGACGAGGACGGGCACGCCCGTCTGCCCGCTCACCTCCTCCACCTCGGTTCGCTCGGAGTGCGAGCGCGGCACCTCGTGGGAGACGTACTCCAGCCCGAGTTCGTCGAGTTTGGTCTTTACCTTCGCGCAGTAGGGACAGCCGGGGAGTTCGTAGAGTTCCAAGTTCGGCATCGAGTGACCGTACAGGCTCCGCGAACTTGAGGCCGACGGACGCGTGCGCCGCGGGTGCGCGGCCGGGGCCTACGCCAGCGTGTTCGTCCGCACCACGTAGTACACGACGAACGCGCCCGCGAGCGCCCAGTGACCGGGGCGGACGTCACTCCACTCGCCGCGGGCGGCCTTCACCACGGGGTAGGTGACGATGCCGGCCGCGATGCCCGTCGCGATGGAGTAGGTCAGCGGCATGACGAGGATGGTCATGCCCGCGGGAATCGCGTAGGAGAGGTCGTCCCACGCGATGTCGACGACGTTGCCGAGCATCACGACGCCGATGACGACGAGGGCGATGTGGGAGGCGTACAGCGGGATGGCCGCGGCGAGCGGCACGACCGCCAGCGACGCGAGAAAGAGCAGGGCGACCACGAGGGCGGTCATGCCCGTCCGGCCGCCCTCCTCGACGCCCGATGCGGACTCGATGTACGTCGTCACCGTCGAGGTGCCGAGCATCCCGCCGACGGTGGTCCCGACGGCGTCGGCCATCAGCGGCTTGTCGATGTCGGGCAGGTTGCCGTTCTCGTCGAGGAAGCCGGCGATCTGGGCGACGCCGGTGAGTGTCCCCGCGGTGTCGAAGAAGTCGACGAAGAAGAAGGTGAAGACGACCAAGGCGAAGGTGAACGCCTCGATGTCCGCCAGTCCGGAGACGAAGGCGCCGGCGAGGGGGGTGATGTCGTAGGTGGCGCTCGGACCGCTCGCGACGAGGGCATCCGCGGCGTCGCTCCCGACGATCCCCGCGTTGGCGACGCCCCACCCCAGCAGCGCGGTGGCGGCGATGCCGATGACGATCGAGCCCCTGATGCCGCGGGCGTAGAGCGCGAACGTCAGAAAGAGGCCGACGACGGAGACGATGGCGACCGGATCGGAGGCGACCGCCCCCAACTGGACCAGCGTCGCGGGGTCGTCGACGACGATTCCCATCGCCTGTAATCTGATGATAGCCAGGAACAGGCCGATCCCGGTGCCGACCGCGAACTTCACCGGTTCGGGGAACGCCCGGATGACGTACTCCCGGGCACCGACTGCGGTGAGGGCGATGAAGACGATGCCCTCGACGACGACCGCCGCGAGTGCGGTCTGCCAGGGGATGCCGAGCGCGCCAACGACGGTGAACGCGAAGAAGGCGTTCAGCCCGAGTCCCGGCGCCTGTCCGAACGGCCGGTTCGCGTACAGCGCCATGATCAGCGTCGCCGTCGCCGCCGCGATGATGGTGACCACCGCGAGCATCGACTGTACTTCCGGCAGACTGTACCCCGGGATCGTGACCCCGGGTTTCTCCCCGGGGATGCCGGCGAGGATGCTCGGGTTCACCACGACGATGTAGGACATCGTCAGGAAGGTGGTGGTCCCCGCGAGCACCTCCGTCCGGAGGTCCGTCCCGTGCTCTTCGAAGCCGAAGTAGTTCGCCAGCGAGTCACTCAGCGCCATGCACGGATGAGCGTATCCGGGATGTGGAACTTAACGGTTGGCATGCGACGGCCCGGAAACACGGACGAACTCCCGTGACGGGGCCACCTACTCCCCGGCCAGCAGGTCGCTCGCGGTCAGCAGGGCGTCGAGTTCGATCCCGTGTTCGGCGAGCAGTTCCCGGGCGCCCTCCTCTCGGTCGACGACCACCAGCACCCGGTCGACGACGGCGCCCGCCTCGCGCAGCGCATCGACGGCGTCGAGGGCGCTCTTGCCCGTCGTGGCGATGTCCTCCAGGACGACCACGCGGTCGCCCTCGTCGAGTCGTCCCTCGATGCGGTTGCCCGTGCCGTACTCCTTTTCCTGCTTGCGGGCGATGACGTAGGGTCGGCCGGTTTCGGCGCTCGTCACCGCCACCAGCGGCACCGCGCCGAGGGCGACGCCGGCGAGTTTCGGCTCGTCGATCCGCTCGGCGAACGCCGCGGCGATCAGGCGCAGACACTCCGGGTCCGTCTCGAAGAGGTACTTGTCGACGTAGTAGTCGCTGGTCCCGCCGTGGGAGAGTTCGAACTCGCCGAACTTCACCGCGTCGGCGTCACGGAGCGCGTCGACGAGGTCCTGGGTCGTCATTTGATTGGAGGGGACCGCGAACGGACATAAACGGGGCGGTTCGACGAGAGAACCGCCGGAATGACGGGGCGGTTCGACGAGAGAACCGCCGGAATGACGGGGCGGTTCGACGAGAGAACCGCCGAAACCGGACCGGTTACCACGGTTCGGCCTTCAGGCCGAGGACGTACGCCCCGGCGTTCGTGGTGACGTGCAGGAGCGGCGTGGCGACGAGGATCACCGCCAGCCGCGCGGGCGAGAACGTCGACAGCGTCCACGACGGCGCGAGGAGGGCGGCGAGGACGAGCGCGCCGACCACGAAGTCGAGCTGGTCGAGTCCGGGGACGGCGGCGCCCCGCTCCCGGCCGAGCCGGCGCTTCAGGAACGAGGCGCCGATGTCGCCACACATCGCCCCGAGCGCCAGGCCGACGGCGGCCCGGAGCGAGAAGACGGGGAGGCCGGCACCGAGCGTCGCGACGACGCCCGGCCGGACGGCGTTGAGCGCCATCGCCAGCGCGACGCCAGCGAGCGTGCCGGCGGCGGTACCGCGCCACGTCTTGCCGTCGCCGAGCAGCCGGCGACCGCCGAGCGTCCGTCCGCCGTCGATGGGGCGTCCGCCGCCGGCGAGGACCGCGGCGTTGTTCGGGACGTACGCCGGCAACATCGCCCAGAGCGCGCCGGCGACGAGCGAGACGACCATACCCACCGTAGGCCCCCGACGGGTGAAAAGCCCCGGCGGTTCCGATCGCGTCCCGTGGACACGCTGAAGGCCCCCGGCCCCCATCGTCCCGGTAATGTCCTCGTGGAGACGCGACGTGGCCAGCGGACTCGTGGTTCTCGTGCCCATCCTCGTGATCCTGTTCGTCCTCAACTGGCTGTACTCGAAGGTGGCGGACCTCCCCGTCGTCGACACGCTCCCCCCGTACTACGGCGTGCCCGTCGCCATCGTGGTGTTCGCCATGCTGGTGCTGTCGGTCGGCTACCTGATGCGGACGACGGTCGGTCGGCTGTTCGAGCGCGGCCTCGACAGCGCGATGAACCACGTCCCCCTCATTCGGGTGCTGTACAACGCCTCGAAACTCGCCGTCGAGACGGCGCTCACCGGCACCGAGGACCTCCAGAAACCGGTGCGCCTGGAGACGTGGCCCGGCATCAACATGACCGCCTTCAAGACTGGGCAGACGACGGCCGACGGCAAGGAGGTGCTGTTCATGCCCACCGCGCCCAACATCACCACCGGCTTCGTCATCGAGGTGGCCCCCGAGCGCATCGAGGAGACCGGCGAGAGCGTCGAGGAAGCCCTGACGCGCATCCTCAGCGCCGGGTTCGCGGAGGACGAACACGCGAAGGGCATCGAAATCGCCGTCGAGGACGCGGTGAACGACGGCGAGGAGTCACGCTCCTCGGGAACTGACGGCGAGGAGTCACGCTCCTCGGGAACTGACGGCGAGGAGTCACGCTCCTCGGGAACTGACGGCGGCGCGAACGACTAGACGTCGACGTACGTGAACCAGTCCTCGTGGTCGTCGGTGCGCCGCTCAACTAGGTCGAAGAAGGCCTGCTGGATGTCGGTCGTCACCGGGCCGCGAGTCCCCTCGCCGACGACGACGTTGTCCACCTTGCGGATCGGCGTGACCTCCGCCGCGGTGCCGGAGAAGAAGAGTTCGTCGGCGGTGTTGAGTTCGCCACGGCTGATCGTCGCGTCGTCGTGGACGGTGTACCCCTGCTCGCGTGCGAGCGTGATGACCGTGTTTCGGGTGATGCCGTCGAGGATCCCCTCGGCCAGTCCGGGGGTGTAAATCTCGCCGTCCCGGACGAGAAACAGGTTCTCGCCCGGCCCCTCGGCGACGTTCCCCTCCTCGTTGAGCAGGAGCGCCTCGGTGTACCCCTCGCGTTTCGCCTCCAGACTCGCCAGCACGCTGTTGACGTACGGCCCCGTCGTCTTGGCGTTGGTCGGGATCTGCGAGGAGGCGTACTTGCGCCACGAGGAGACGGTGACCTCGACGCCCTCCTCCAGAGCGTCCTCACCGAGGTAGGCGCCCCAGGGCCAGACGGCGATGGCGACCCGTTCGGGGCAGGTCTCCGGACTCAACCCCAGCATGTCGTAGCCGTAGTACGCGACGGGGCGGATGTAACAGGACGGAAGCTCCTGCCGGCGGATGAGCTCGGTCGTCGCCTCGGTGAGTTCCTCGCGCTCGAAGGGGATGTCGAGGTTGTAGGGCTTGCCCGACTGGTAGAAGCGGTCCAGATGCTCCTCCCAGCGGAAGATTGCGGGACCCTCCTCGGTGTCGTAACAGCGGACGCCCTCGAAGATCCCCGTCCCGTAGTGGAGTCCGTGGGTGAGGACGTGCACCTCGGCGTCGTCCCAGTCGACGAACTCGCCGTCCATCCAGACCGTGTCGACGTCGCCGGCCTCGCGCATCTCTTCGAAACCCATCTCACGCACCCTCCGAGCGTAGGCGTGCGCTTCTCGGCCGGATCGCGTCGCGAGAAGTCGTCGTATCGAGCGACATGAGTTGGTGTAATTTGGCCCAATCCGGTCTTAACAGTTTCCGTGCCGCGTTCCTCGACGCCGACCGCTCCGTCGACCCCTGGGGGTTCGGGGTGGATTGCGGGTCCACGGAAATAGTGAAGTGGAATCGGGTGTGAGGTGGGCGTGAGCCCGCCGGTTCGGGCATGGTTTCAGATGGACCCTTGTGGGGTTGAAGCGGACTCAAAGACGACCAAGACGCCGACAAGGATCGTGTTTCAGATGGACCCTTGTGGGGTTGAAGCAACGTCCTCAGCACCAGCGCAACCGGCTCCGTGGCCGCGTTTCAGATGGACCCTTGTGGGGTTGAAGCTACGTCGCCGCTAACGCGACCGACGAAGTCCGTCGGGTTTCAGATGGACCCTTGTGGGGTTGAAGCTTGGACCGGCTGGTTTCCGTCCGGACTGCCGCCATCCGGTTTCAGATGGACCCTTGTGGGGTTGAAGCAAGGAGATGGCCCCGCACCTGACAACCGCTCACGCTGTTTCAGATGGACCCTTGTGGGGTTGAAGCAGCAGTCGCGGGAGTAACGATCACCGGAGTCACCGCGTTTCAGATGGACCCTTGTGGGATTGAAGCCACGGACTACCGACGACGTCTCGGAACTGGTCGAGCGTTTCAGATGGACCCTTGTGGGGTTGAAGCGCGTCGCAGGTCGTACAGGTCCCCCAGCGCGTCGATCGTTTCAGATGGACCCTTGTGGGGTTGAAGCCAGCCGGAGGACGGTGTGGCCCTTCAGGTGCGCAACCGTTTCAGATGGACCCTTGTGGGGTTGAAGCAAACGCCGTTCTCGGCGTGGGATGGACAGCGTATGAGCGTCAGGAAGTGAGAACGACGTCCACGTCGGCGATCTCGCGGAGGGGTGCTTTGTCGAAGTCGTTCTTGTTGTGGGTGACGAACGTGCCGCCGGCCTCGTGTGCCGTGGCCAGATTCAGGAGGTCCACGGGATCGAGCTTCACGCCTTGGGACTGAAGTTTTTCGTCGAGATAGGCGGCTTCGAGCGCGGTGTCAGCGGTGAACGGAAGTATCCGGTCGAGACTCGACCGGAGGTGTTGGTGTTCCCTGAGCATGTCGCTCCGGCTGCCGTGGCGCTGAAACGATTCCCAAGCGACGTGAGATGGAATGGTCCATTCGTCGGTTCGGTACTGCTTGAGATGCTGAACCACCGATTTCTCGGAGTTTCGGAGTTTCACCAGAACGTCTCTGTCAAGAACGATCATCTACCGGCGGTTCTCCAGCGATTCGTTCAGTCGTTCGCGGTCTTCGTCCATCTGCTCGATATCTTCCTCGTCGACAGGCGGAAGTGACTCGGCTATCGCTTCGACGTCTTTCTCGCTCCGGCTGAGTCGGTCCAGTAGGTCGTTGAAACTCTCGTCGTCCCGCTTCAGGTCTCGAAGCCGCTCTTTCACGTCGTCGGTGACTCGTATCGTGCTCATGTGTATACAGTGTGTACGAAGGAGTGTATGGGTTTCGGTGGTCAGAGCCAGTCGACTTTCTCGATCCCGCGCTGTTGCGCGTTTCAGATGGACCCTTGTGGGATTGAAGCGGTTAGTTTCGGTACTCGTCGATGTCGACGACCCGCTTCGTCTTGGGATGTGTGAGGTCGCGGTCCGACGAGACGACAGGCGCGTTCAGTTCTCGGCCGACGGCGGCGATAAGGCCATCCGCCCCCGCGAGAAACGGTCCCTGTGGCCCGATTTCGTCGGCGATCACCCCGGCAACCTCCGACGTCTCCGTCCCCGTCTCGTAGACTTCTCCCCAAGAGAGGTCGGCTTTCGCCTCAGCCACATCGCCGTCCGGGTCGTTCCCTTCTCCGACGAGGACTTCAGCGTAGGCCGGTGCTGGAAGGATGAACCGGTCGTTTTCGTTGGAAAGCAGGTACTCGGCGGTGGCGTCAACACCGTTCAGGTAGTCGATGAGAAACGTCGCGTCGAGTACTTTCATCCGTCATCCGCCAGCCGACGAGTCCGCTCTTTCGACTTCTGCGTGGATTTCTCGCGGGCGTCTCGGACGCGGTCGGCGTGTTCGTCTGACCACCGACCAAACCCGGCGAGCAGGTCGCGGTCGTCTTCGAGCATACGCCGTAGCACGTCGTTGTAGCTCTCCCCCTCCCTCCGCCGACGGTCCAGTTCTCGCTTCACCGTGTCGCTCACTCGAATCTGTTCGTCAGCGGTTGACATCTTACGTTGACGTTGGCGTTGACACGGCTTAGTCGTTGGGCTTCGGGCCAGTCGACTTTCTGGCGCTCTCGATCCTGCGCCACCGGAGAAAACGTCCCCCGACGGTGATCGGGAAACGTCTCCGGATCGTTCCACCTGCCCCCGTCACAGACCAGCGACGGACCACGACCCCCGGCGCACCTGAGGGACGCTCCTCGTCGACGATGTCTCCGGTTTCAGACGGCACCCTCGTGAGGTTGCCCTCCGACAACGACGATCGGGTGATCCAGATACGACGTTTCGGGCGGGCGTTGGCGGCGGTGCCCGATTCGGCGCGAGCGCCCCGCCCTCACGCCAGCGCCTCGACCAGCGCCGCCCCCTCCACGAACGGCACGTCGTGTCGTCGGGCGTACGTCCGCGCGTCGGCCGTCGAGAGCGCCCCGCCGGTGTCGTCGTCGAGCATCTCACAGCCGGCGACCGCAGGGGCGACGCCGGCCTCGCGGGCCAGCGCCAGCCCCAGTTCCGTATGGCCGCGGCGCTCGCTCAGGAGTCCCGGTGCCGCCCGGAGGAGGTGGACGTGGCCCGGCGTCCGGAACTCCGCCGCGAAGTCGTCGACGCCGTAGTCGTCGTCCCCGCTCACCTCGCCGAGACGGCGGATGGTCAGCGCCCGGTCGTCGTCGGTCACGCCGGTGAAGCCGTCGCGATGGTTGACCGTCAGCGAGAACGACGGATGGGCGTCGTACCCCAGGTCGGTGTGGTCGTTCGCTGGGTGGTCGAGTTCCTCGTGGAGGAAGGGCAGGTCGAACCGCTCGGCGACGGCGTCGGTGAGGGCGACGAAGACGAGGCCGCCGCCGTCGTTGCGCAGGCGTCCGACGGCCGCCGGCGTCACCGCGCTCGCGGGATAGAGGAGGTCGGTCTCTCCCTCGCGGTCGTCGGCGTCGTGAACGAGCACCGGGTCGCCGTCGCGGAAGGCGGCGACGACCCGGTCGAGCGCGCCGACCGCCTCGCTCCGGCCCCGCATCGTCACGCGTCCCCCAGGTGAACCGTCAGGCGGTCCCCGTCCGAGAGGTCGAGTGCGTCCCGGAGTTTGTCCGGAGCGATGAGTTCGAGCTGGGTGGCGTCGTGGTGGGTGCGGTCCGGGACGATGACGTGGGCGCCGTCGTACGACTCGCCGTCGACCTCGACCCGAGCCGCGTAACACGTCGCCGGTCCGAAGGTGCGCTCGTCGTCCTCCCACCCGTCGATGGGCGTCGCGCCGGTTTCGAGGGCGTCCATCTCCCCGCGGGCCCGGACGCTTTCGGGAGTCAGTTCGACGTTGAGCGTCCCGGGGAACGGCTCGTAGCCCAGGCGCTCGCGGAACTGCGTCATGTAGCCGGACAGCGAGATGTAGTGACGCCCCTCGCCCATGCCGCTCGTGACGGTGCCGTCGAGGGAGAGTGCCGCCTCGTCCTCGAACAGCCGCCGGTAGTCGGCGTACTCGCGCCTGAGCGCCGCCGCCCCGTCGTCGGTGAGGGCGACGAACTGCCCGTCCGCCAGCACCTCCCGGTCGAGGAGGCCGGCGTCGTCCAGCCGCTGGAGTCGTCGAGAGGCCGTCTGGGCCGACGTGCCGAGGCGATCGGCCAGGCCGGAACACGAGACCTTCGTCCGCCCCGAGAGGCCCCCGTCGAGTCCGATCCGCTTCAGGGCGGCGAGTTCGTCGTGCCCGACCGACGACGCCGCTGCGCTCTCTGCCATACCCGGGCTTGTTACTCGCCGCGTATAAGCATACCGAATACGGTATGCATCTCGAAATCGTGATGGAGTGTCGTCGGGCGGGTCACGGCGGTCGCTCGCCTTCCGGGCGACGCGGTCCGTTCTCGGTCACGCCGGCAGGGCGACGCCGGCGATCAGCGACCCGCCGACGGCCGACACCGCGAACGCGCCGATACCGAGAGCGAGCAACAGAAACAGCAGTACCCACCAGAGTGGAATCGCGTTCGACTCTTGCATACCTACCCGTCGTCGTGGCGTCCCCAAAAAACAACCCCTTCAGCCCAGGAGCCAGCGGAGGAACCCGGAGCGCTCGCTCCCCGCTTCGTCCTCGCGGTCCGCCTCCGTGTCGTCGTCCGTGTCGTCGTCGGTTCCGTCGTCCGCATCGTCGAGCGTGACGGAGCCGTCGTCCGGCGTTCCCTCCTCGGTTTCGGTTGCTTCCGCCGACTCGCGGGCCGTCTCCTCGGCGTCGGCGACGACGACGCCGTCCGCGTCGTGTGTCGGCTCGTCGGCCGTCGGCTCGTCGGCCGTCGGCGCGAGCGCGTCGTCGTCGAGCAACTCGGCCGCGAGTCGGCGGTAGGCACCGGTCGCGGGTGCGTCGGGGGCGGCGACGACCAGGGGGTCGCCGGCCGCTGCTGCGGCCGCCACCGCCGGGTCCTCGGGGATCGATCCGCGGACGGTGACGCCGAGGCGGTCGGCGACGGCCGCCACGCCGTCGGTCCGCGAGCGGTCGGCGGCGCGTTCCCCGTCGCCGTCCGTCGTCGCTCGCGTCACCACCGCGCCCCACACGGGCGTTCCGAACCGGTCGGCCACCTCGCGCGTCTTCGCCGTGTCGCCCAGCGCGCCGGGTTCGGCCGTCGACACCAGAATCACCTCGTCGGCCACCCGGAGGGGTTCGACGCTGTCGTGACTCAGCCCCGCGGAGGTGTCGAGCAGGACGACGTCCGCGTCGAGGCCGTCGAGGAGCGTCGAGAGGCCGTCTGGGTCGCCCCGCCCGAAGTCGTCGAGGTCCGTCGACGCCGGGAGTACCGACAGGCCGACTGGGCCCTCGCGGACGGCCGCCGTGATCGTCGCCGTCCCCGCGAGGACGTCGTTGACGGTCGGGCCGGCGTCGACGTCCACCCCGAGGACGCCCGCCAGGTTCCCCATCCCGAGGTCGACGTCCACGGCGACCGTCTCGTGGCCCGCCTCGGCGAGGACGGCACCGAGGTTGGCAACCGTGGTGGTCTTGCCGACGCCGCCTTTCCCACTGGCGACCGCGTACACCCGGCTCATAGGTCGTCAGGAACCTCCGCCGACTGGCATATAACTTTACTCCCCGCTCCACACGCTCACCGCCGCACTCGGGCCGGGCTGTCGGCTCGGATGAACGGCACGTCACCTTCCGTCTCCGCGAACGCCACGCCGCCCCCGTCGGGACGCGAGACCGCCCACGTCGGCAGTTCGGGAACGCCGTAGTCCGCCGGTTCGCAGAACTTCGACGCCACGATCCACGCACGAGCCCGCATCGGTGCTTCCCGGCCTGCCGTCTCCGTCCCCTCCGATCCGTCGTGTCGCACGGTGTCGTCGGCCATGTTTTTAGGCCAGCCTAAAACAACATAACGGTTGCGGTCTCCGGCCCCCGGGCGGTGATCGGCGGGTCGTGATGCCGGTCACGCTCCAGTCAAAGGTTACTTCACCGCGGCCGGCGCTAGATTCGCCAATGAGTACCGACACGCAGGATGCCGACGACGACCGTCGGAAATACGAGTTCCAGAAGGTCATCGAGGACCTGCGGGAGTACGAGGGCTCCGGCACCCAACTCGTCACTATCTACATCCCGCCGGACAAGCAGATCTCGGACGTCGTCGCCCACGTCACGCAGGAACACAGCGAGGCGAGCAACATCAAGTCCAAGCAGACCCGGACGAACGTCCAGGACGCGTTGACGAGCATCAAGGACCGCCTCCGCTACTACGACACCTACCCGCCCGACAACGGCATGGTGATCTTCAGCGGCGCCGTCGACTCCGGCGGCGGCCAGACCGAGATGGTGACGAAGGTCCTGGAGAGCCCGCCGGACCCCATCCAGTCGTTCCGCTACCACTGCGACTCCGATTTCCTCACCGAACCCCTGGAGGGGATGCTCACGGACAAGGGTCTGTTCGGCCTGATCGTCCTCGACCGGCGCGAGGCGAACGTCGGCTGGCTGAAGGGCAAGCGCGTCGAACCGGTCAAGTCCGCCTCCTCGCTCGTCCCCGGCAAGCAGCGGAAGGGTGGCCAGTCGGCCCAGCGGTTCGCCCGCCTGCGTCTGGAGGCCATCGACAACTTCTACCAGGAGGTCGCCGAGATGGCCAACGACCTGTTCGTCCCCGAGCGCCACGACCTGGACGGCATCCTCGTCGGCGGCCCCTCGCCGACGAAAGACGAGTTCCTCGACGGCGACTACCTCCACCACGAACTGGGGGACCTCGTGGTCGGCAAGTTCGACGTCGCCTACACCGACGAGTCGGGACTCCACGACCTCGTCGACGCCGCGCAGGACGTCCTCGCCGATCAGGAGGTGATGAAGGACAAAACGCAGATGGAGGAGTTCTTCGAGAACCTCCACACCGGCGACCTGGCCACCTACGGCTTCGAGCAGACCCGCCGCAACCTCGTGATGGGCGCCGTCGACCGCCTGCTCATCAGCGAGGACCTCCGGAAGGACGTGGTGGTGTACGACTGCGACGGCACCGAGGAGTTCGAGGTGATCGACCGCCGCCACTCGACGCCCGACCACGAGTGTTCCGACGGGAGCGAGGCCGAGGTGAAAGAGCGCGAGGACGTCATCGAACACCTGATGGCCATCGCCGAACAGCGCGGCACCGAGACGAAGTTCATCAGCACGGACTTCGAGAAGGGGGAACAGCTCTACGACGCCTTCGGCGGCATCGCCGGCATCCTGCGTTACTCGACGGGCATCTAATCGGCCACCTTTTTGCTGAGTGCGGGTCCAGGTCCGACCGAATGTCCCTCCTCCGCCGTCTGCTCGCGCGTCGCGACGACCGCCCCCTGTTCGTCGCCCTCGCCCTCCTCGTCATCGCCGCCCTCGCCACCTACCCCGTGGCCGACTGGTATCTCCGATCGATCGACGTCGCCCCTCGCTTCGGCTTCTGGGACTTCGGCGCCTACTCCAGCGCCGTCGACCGTTGGACCGCCGGCGAGCCGCTCTACCTGCAAAACGAGAACGGCGGCTACCACGGGAGCTACCTCTACCCGCCCGTCGCCCTCCTCGCGTTCGCCCCCTTCCTCCTCGCCCTCCCCTTCCGGCCCGCCGTCCTCCTGTGGACGGCCTGCACCGTCGCACTCCTCTGGGTCGCCGTCCAGCGGCTCGCCACCGCCCTCGGCGTCTCCCTGCGGCCGTGGGAGCGCCTGGCCGTCCTCCCGCTGGTCGTCGGCTTCCAGCCCGTGTTGCTCTCGATGAAACTCGGCCAGACCGCGGCCGCGCTGGGTGCGCTTCTCACCTTCGCGGCGTCCGCGTCGCTCCGCGGTCGCCCGTCTCTCAGCGGCGCCCTCACCGCCGCCGTCGGCGTCGTCAAACTCCCCTACGCCCCCGCCGGCGCCCACCTGCTCGGCGACCGTGACCGGTTCGTCGGCGCCGTCCTCGGCGGCCTCGCCCTCCTCGCGCTCTCCCTGGTCGCCTTCGGCGTCGACGCCCATCGAACCTTCCTCGACGTCCTCGCGTGGGGAGTTCGGGAGGGCAGCACCGCCCGCTCGCCCCGCGTCTGGCTCCCGCCTTACTACCGCCCGCTGTACGACGTCCCCCACGCGCTCCTGGTTCGCGTCCTCGGGAGCCTCGCCATCGCCGTCGGCGTCCTCCGGGCGCCGGCCGAAGCCGTCCGGGAGACCACCGCGCTCGGCTTCGCCGCCGTTCCCCTGCTCGCACCGCTGACCTACGCCTACTACTTCGTCGCCGCGATTCCGGCCGTCCTCCTGCTCGTGGCCGCCGAACTCGACCGCCCGGACGGCTACCCGGCGCTCCCGCTCGTCGGCCTTCTGCTCCTCCACGGCCACTCTTACGGCCTCCGGACGGCCGGCCGGCTGGCGCCCGAGTGGGTGCCCGGCATCCTCATCCAGCCCGGCCTCTGGGGGAACCTCCTCCTCGTCGGCCTCGCGGCCGTCCGCGTCGCCCGCGCCGGCGGCCCCGTCGCCGTCCGGTCGCTCGCGTCGGCCGCGCGGCGGCGCGGGGACTAGCGGAGCAGTTCCGCCAACTGGCGGCGGCGACGGTCGAGGTCGACGTGGGGCTCGATCCCCTCGGCGTCCGCCAGTCGGTCGAGCGTCAACAGCACGTCGGCGCCCGCCCGCTCGGCGTGGGCACAGCAGTCGTCGACGGCGTCGCGCCGGAGGGCCAGGGAGTCCAGCAGGCCGAGCGTCAGTGCGAACGCCGCGCCCGCCTCGCCGGTCGGGAACGCGGGGTGGATCGACTCGAAGGTCGGCTCCGACGGCGCCTCGCTCGCCGCGTGGGTGCGAAGACAGACGACACAGACCGCCGCCGCGCCCGCGTCGGGCGCGTACCGCCGCAGGGCCGGCGGGACAGGAAACCGGACGACGTCGCCGCCACAGGCCGGACACGTCGTCGGCCCGCCCGCGTCGTTCGTCCCGTGGTCGTTGCTCATGACTCGACGCTCCGCGGTGCGGACTGAAAAAGGGCGCCCTCGTGGTGGCGTCCGTCGCCGGTCGTCCGTCTCGGGGGAGTCCGAGACTCGCGTTCGACGGTGGCGTCAGTCGTCGGCCTCGACGACTTCGAGGC
Organism: Haloplanus sp. GDY1; assembly: GCF_023703775.1. Taxonomy (NCBI): domain Archaea; kingdom Methanobacteriati; phylum Methanobacteriota; class Halobacteria; order Halobacteriales; family Haloferacaceae; genus Haloplanus; species Haloplanus halophilus. Next base: position 2,022,456 of record NZ_CP098514.1, read on the forward strand.
CGCTCTCGGATTCGGCGGCCGCCTCGGCCTTCTCCTCTTCTTCCTTCTTCGCTTTGATCTTCTTCAGTCGGAAAATCTCCTCGCGCTCCTGTTCCTCCAGTTTCTGCTCGATGTACTCCTTGTTCTCGCGGAGGTCGGGCAGGAGTTTGAACTCGAGGGCGTTGACGCGGCGCTTGGTGGTCTCGATTTCGGTGAGCATCTTCTTCATCGCCGTCTCTACCTCGGCCGCGAGGATGATGGATTCGAGGAGTTCCTCGTAGGCGTCGGCCGCCTCGTCGATGCGGGCCGAGGAGCCCAGCAGGCCGTAGCCCCGCTGGTCGAGGCTCTTTCTCACGCGCGAGGACTCGATCTGTGGCACGACCACACCCATGATGTTCTTCGACTGGGTCGTGATCTCCGGGTGTTCCTTGAGCGCGGCGGCGGCGCCGCGGACCGCGACGTCCCCCTCCATCGCCCGCGCCATGTTGATCTTTCGCTGTGCGGTCTCGTAGTTCTCGTCGAGGTCCGCACGGATGTCCTGGGCCTGATCCAGGATGTCCATGAACTCCATGATGAGGCCGTCCCGCTTTTGCTCCAGCGTGTCGTGCCCCCGCTCGGAGAGTTCGATCCGGTCCTCTATCGCCATGAGGTTCTTGCGAGTGGGTTTGACGTCCTCGGCCATTGCCGGGGAGTTGTGGACCGAGCCCCTTATCCTTTTACTGTTCGGCGGCCCGCCGGCCCAGCGCCATCCGCTCTACCCGATCCATCCAGGTCACCACGACGACGTGCGGGAGCGTCAGGACGGCGACGAACACCAGATACAGCGCCGCCAGCGTCGCGGGCGCGGTCCCCACCCCGGCGACGACCCAGACGCCGACGAGCAGGAGGACCGACACGGCGGTCAACGGGACCGCCTCGCGCCCCGTCCACAGGAGCGCCGCGACCGGGCCGGCGGCCGCCAGCGCCCCTCGCGCGCCCTCGTCGACGCCCACCAGTCGAACCACGTGCCGTAGCGAGTGCCACACGCAGAAGTACACCCCCACGGCGACCAGCGGCGGGACGACGAGGAAGTACGCCCACAGCAACAGCGTCTCGCCGGCGTCGCGACGCCAGGCTCGCCCGCCGTCGCGACGGTAGCCCGCGATGAGAGTCCCGAGGGTCAGGGTCGCGAACCCGACCCCCAGGCCCGCCCGCGCGTCGGGCGCGACCATCCACGCCGCGCCGAGTTCCCGGCCGAACAGCGCCACCCACGCGTCGATCACCGCCCGGTACCGCTCCGGGAAGCGGAGCATCGGCACCAGCATCGGCAGACCGCCCCGGACGAGTACCGTCCCCGCGCGCACGCCCACGCCGTCCAGGTGCGGACTCCCCAGCGCGTCGAGGGCATAAAGGTCGCCCTGTCCCCAGTGGAGCCACGTCAGGCCGACGAACAGCGCCGCCGCGACGACCGGCGCGACGGCCCACAGCGCGGCGTAGACGCCGCCGAGCAGGAGGTACGCGAGGCCGACGAGCGCCATCGTCCGGGGCGTCGGACGCCGGCCGGCGGCCCGCGCCGGCGCCAGGTGGTCGACGGCGCCGTGTGGCAACCCGAACACGAGGAGGCTCGCGGCCAGCGGGAGATAGCGAAGCCACCGCGGGAGCGTCGCCGTCGCCCCCGCCGCTGTCGCGACGGCGGTGCCCAGAAGCAGCGCCGAGACGACGACCCAGGCGGGGCGACAGCCGACCGCGAGCATGAGCGTCGCGGGCGCCCGGTCGCGAGTCCGGTGTGTCCCCCCCATCGTCTCACGATCCGGCGCCGGCGTCCGCTCCCCGAGGCTCCGACTCCGCCGCCCCGTACCGATCCATCACCCACCGGTAGAGCACCAGTCCCTGTACCACGAAGCAGTTGGTCACGAGGAAAAAGAGCGCCTCCTCGACGGGGAGGCCAGCGACCGCGAGGCCGGTGGTGTACCGATCCGAGAGGATCCAGATGCCGTACTCGATGGCGACCCGGTCGGCGACACACAGGTACGTCGTCGGGACGAGGACGCCGAGCGCGACGAGTCGGCGGTGTGCCCACAGCTGCGGCGCGCCGACGGCCCACTGGAGGGCGAGCACCGGCGCCGCCCAGGCCAGGATCGCCCCGAGGTAGAACGTCGACGGCGTCCCGAGCAGGTGCCACCCGCCGACGCCGATGCCGGCGGCGACAGCCACGGCGCCCAGTCGGCCGCGGATCGATCCCACGCCGGTCGGCCACGCGGCCGGCAGCGACAGATGCGAGAGCCACAGCGCCGTCAGCCACGGCTGGATCAGGATGAACAGGTACTCCTCGACCGGAGCGTGGCCGAGCGTCGCGAGCGTGCTCCCCTCGCCGTAGGACCACACGCCCGTCGCGATGAGGTAGTTGTCCCACGGCGTCGTGTACACGAGGGCGACGACGGTGACGATGGCGACGCCGACCCAGTACCGTCGGCCGCTCCCGAGCGGCCGGACGGCGATGCGCGTCCGGCTCACGAACGCCGTCGCGACCATGAGCATCATGGCCGGGAGCAGGAAGGCGAGGTGGAACTGAAGGTACGTTGGTCCGGTCATCGTGGCCTGCCGGCGTCACCCGAAGCGGGTCGGGCCGAGGGTTGGGTGGAGCCCCGTATAGCTTCTTGGGTCACGCTATCACGAGCGGGAACGCCGCCGGGTCAGTCGGCCGGTTCCGCGGCCGCCGTCCCCGACCCCGCGGCGTCGAGCACCTCTCGACTCGACAGGAGGATGAGGCCGAATCCGACCTTCGCGACCAGGTCGAGCACCATGAATCCCGCCGTCTCGACGTACAGCGAGACCACCTGTAACCCCTCGGTGCCGACGATCCACCACACGGGGTAGATCAGCCAGACGACGACGATCAGCGTCCGGAGCGTGCCGAACGTCGACGCCGCCGGCCCCGAGAGGCGGCTGGCCCTCTCGTCGAGCGAGCCGTACAGCATGTAGAGGAGCACGAGCAGGAAGCCCGTCGAGACGCCCCACCAGATCAGCCGGCGCGCCCCCGCGGTGAGAACGCCCGGCCCCGCCGACAGCGTCGCGACGGCGCCAGTCCCGATCATCAGCATGTCGAGGCCGACCAGCGCCGAGAGCTGGTTCCGGTCCGCCCCGGCCAGCAAGCCGAGGTCGATCAGCAGGAGCGGCGTCGTGAAGAACCAGTCCGTGTACCGCGCCCAGTAGATGGGCACCTCCTCGCCACCCAGCTGGATCGTCGTCAACCCGAAGCCCAGCGCCATGGCGAGGTAGTTCACGAACGCGATGGCGGTGATGAAGACGGTGACGATGTAGAACTCCTGTCGCCGTCGGTCCGTTTCGCCCCAGCCCCTGGCGATGAAGTACAGCATCCCCAGGAACATGCCGAGCGTGCCGATCCAGAGCCAGATTCCTTCGCTACCGGGTTGTGGCATGATGCACCCGAAATCGGGGGGCGATCGGTGTAAGCGTCGTCCACAACTAGTTTGGCCGCTCGTCGAGGAGCGCGCCGAACACCTTCCGCTGGGCCGCCCGCAGGTGTTCGTGGAACGTCGACCGGCAGACGCCCATGCCCGCCGCGAGTTCGTCGCCGGTCGTCTCGTGGGGCCACTCGAAGAAGCCGCCGCTGTACGCACGCACCAGCGCCGCGTACTGCCGCTCCGTCAGATCCTCACGCAGGCGCGCGACGAACGCCTGCCGCGGTTCGTCCCGCTCCTCGCGGTGGCTGTACCCGACCAGGTCCGCGTCCGCGAACCGCTCGGTGAGCGCCTCGGCCAGCGACCGCGCGAGGGACTCGCGGGCCACCCCGACGGTGATCCGCGCGGTGCCGTCGGCGACGACCAGGTCGCGGAGATCGGCCCCGTGGTCCGCGAGGAGCGTCCACAGCTCCGCCCCGGCGACCGACAGCTCGATCAGACAGCCCGTTTCCCCCTCGGTGAGCACCGCGTGTACCTCGACTTCCGTCGTCGCGGCCGCCTCGCGCACCGCCGCCCCCGTCGCGTCCGACAGTTCGAACAGGCTGGCCGGCCGGTCGCGGTCCGCGACGCTCCCGGCGTACGCCAGCCGGCAGTCCAGCCGCTCGGCCAGGTCGACCAGCGGGTGGTTCACGACCGTGAACCGGAGTTCGATCACCGCCGTCCCCCGGAGCGTCAGCCGGCTCTCCAAGGTGTTGATGCCCGTGGCGACGGTCCGGCCGAGCGCGGTCAGCACGGCACGCTCGTGGTCGTCGAACTCGGAGTTGGTCCGGGCGTAGACACAGAAGGCGCCGTAGGTCGCGTCGCCGTACTGGAGCGGGACCCCGACCGCGGCCGCCGGTCCCCCGACCGTGTCGAGCGCCCGGATCCGGACGCCGCCGCCGGCGACGGCGGCCGCCACCGCGTCGGTGGCGACGCCCCCGAGGTCCGCGGCCCCCTGGGCGCCGTGGTCCCCGTCGACCGGGACCCGGTCGGGAACGGCGTCGTCGGCCACGCCCGCGACGTCCCCGGGGACGACCGCCTCGTCCGCGGGATCGTAGGGGCCGATCCAGGCCCCGTCGTAGGTCGTGGCCAGCCCCTCGACGACGGCCCGTTCGAGTTGCTCCCGGGAGCGCGCCTCGGCCACCGCGCCGGTCACGTCGGCGACGACGCCGTCGAGACGCTCGAGCAGGAGTTCCTGTGCGGCCCGCTCCCGTTCGATCCGCGCGGCCCGTCTGGCGGCGGCCCGCTCCGCGCGCTTGCGCCGGGTCACGTCCTGCTGGAACCCGACGTAGTGGGTCACCTCGCCCGCCTCGTCGCGGAGCGGCGCGATGGTCACCTCGTTCCAGAACAGCTCCCCGTCGCGTCGGTAGTTGCGAAGCTCCACGGTCGTCGCCTCGTCGCTCTCGATCGCCGCGCGCATGCGGGCGACCGGGGCGTCCCTCGTCGCCTCGCCCTGCAGGAACCGACAGTTCCGCCCGACGGCGTACGCCGGCGGGTAGCCCGTGATGCGCTCGAAGGCCGCGTTCGCGTACACCAGCGGCATGTCCGGCCGCGACGCGTCGGCGACGGTGATCCCGACCGGTGCCTCGTCCATCGCCCGGGTCTTCAACGACTCGTCGACCCCGTCGGTGCTCGCCGACGTCACCGTCCCTTCCCCTCCGGAGCGCACTCCCCCGGTCATGCGCTCCCACAGGACGTAGCGCACAAATGGGTTTGGACGGGCGTCGTCGCGGTGTCGATACGTCAACAAAATCCGGCGGTCCGGGCGGCCCCCGGAACCGGTAGGGGAGTCAGTCCGCCGTGACCTCTTCTTCCGCGTCCTCGGCCGCGTCCTCGTAGTACTGCTCGATGAGGTCTTCGTCGATCCGGTTGAGTTCCTCCTTCGGGAGGTTCGAGAGGAGGTCCCAGCCGATGTTCAGGGTCTCGTCGATGTCGCGGTTCGTGTCGAAGCCCTGGTCGACGAACTCGCTCTCGAAGTCGTCGGCGAAGTCGAGGTACTTGTTGTCACGATCCGACAGCGCCTCGCGGCCGACGATGTTCACCAGGTCGCGCAGGTCCTCGCCCTCCGCGTACGCGGCGTACATCTGGTCGGAGACGTCGGCGTGGTCGGCGCGGGTGAGGCCCTCGCCGATCCCGTCGTCCATGAGGCGGGAGAGCGAGGGGAGCACGTTGACCGGGGGCTGGACGCCCTGACTGTTGAGGTCGCGGTCGACGTAGATCTGCCCCTCCGTGATGTAGCCCGTCAGGTCGGGGATCGGGTGGGTGTCGTCGTCGCCGGGCATCGTCAGGATCGGGATCTGCGTGACCGACCCCTCGCGCCCTTCGATCCGGCCGGCGCGTTCGTACAGCTGCGCCAGGTCGGTGTACATGTAGCCGGGGTAGCCACGGCGGCCCGGCACCTCCTCGCGGGCGGCACCGATCTCTCGGAGCGCCTCACAGTAGTTGGTCATGTCCGTCAGGATCACCAGCACGTGGTAATCCTTGTCGAACGCGAGATACTCGGCGGTCGTCAGGGCCATCCGCGGCGTGACCGTCCGCTCGACGGCGGGGTCGTCCGCGAGGTTCATGAAGACGACCGAGCGCTCCAGCGCGCCGGTGCGCTCGAAGTCGTCCATGAACTCGTTTGCCTCCTCGGCGGTGATGCCCATGGCGCCGAAGATGACGGCGAACTCGGAGCCTTCGCCGCCCTCCTCCTCCTCGGGCACGCTCGCCTGTCGCGCGATCTGGAGCGCGAGTTCGTTGTGCGGCAGCCCCGAACCGGAGAAGATGGGGAGCTTCTGCCCGCGGACGAGGGTGTTCATGCCGTCGATGGCGGAGACGCCGGTCTGGATGAACTCCTCGGGGTACTCCCGGGCGTAGGGGTTGATCGCCGCGCCGACGATGTCGCGGCGCTCCTCGGGTTCGATGGCCGGGCCGCCGTCGATCGGTTCGCCCGACCCCGAGAGCACGCGACCGAGGAGGTCCTCGGTCAGCTTCATCTTCAGCGTCTCGCCCTGGAACCGGACGAACGCGTTCTTGTCGATGCCCGAGGTCCCCTCGAACACCTGGATGGCGACGAGGCCGTCCTCGGATTCGAGCACCTGTCCGCGGCGGATCTCGCCATCGGCGGTCTCGATTTCGACCATCTCGTCGTAGCCGATGGGTTTGTCGACCTCGGCGAACACCAGCGGGCCGCTGATCTCGGTGATCGTCTTGTACTCTTTCATGTTAGTACAGCTCCCGGAGCTGTTCGGTGATGTCGTCTTTCAGTTCGTCCATGTACTCCTCGTAGTCCTCCTGGACGCCGATGCGGTTGATGCGCGGCAGCGCCTCGATGTCCGTGATCTCCTCGACCGGCACTCCGGCCTCGAGCGCGTCGAAGGCCTCGTCGTTGAACGTCTTGATCGTCGTGAGGATCAGGTAGGTCTTGTCGGGCTCGCAGTACGTGTCCACGTCGTGGAACGCGTTCTGCTGGAGCCACGCCTCGCGGATGTACCGCGCGACCTCGAGGGTGAGCTGCTGGTCCTCCGGCAGGGCGTCCTTGCCGACGAGCTGGACGATCTCCTGGAGTTCGCCCTCCTCGTCGAGCACGTCCACCGCCCACTGGCGCACGTCCGGCCAGTCCTCGGCGACGTTCTCCTTGAACCACGGGTCGAGCTGTTCGCGGTACAGGGAGTACGACTCGTTCCAGTTGATCGAGGGGAAGTGTCGGCGCTCGGCCAGGTCGGCGTCCAGCGCCCAGAAGCACTTCACGATGCGCAGGGTGTTCTGGGTCACCGGTTCGGAGAAGTCGCCGCCGGGCGGCGAGACGGCCCCGACCACGGAGATGGACCCCTCGGTGTCGTTGATGTTGTCGAAGTAGCCCGCGCGCTCGTAGAACTGGGAGAGCCGCGCGGCGAGGTACGCCGGATACCCCTCCTCGCCGGGCATCTCCTCCAGGCGCGAACTGATCTCGCGCATGGCCTCCGCCCACCGCGAGGTGGAGTCGGCCATGAGCGCGACGTCGTAGCCCATGTCGCGGTAGTACTCCGCGATGGTGATGCCCGTGTAGACGCAGGACTCCCGGGCCGCGACGGGCATGTTCGACGTGTTGGCGATGAGCGTCGTCCGGGCCATCAGCGGGTTCCCGGTCTGCGGGTCGGGCAGTTCCGGGAAGTCCTCGATGACCTCGGTCATCTCGTTGCCACGCTCGCCACAGCCGATGTAGACGACGATGTCCGCGTCGGACCACTTGGCGAGTTGCTGCTGGGTGACGGTCTTCCCGGACCCGAAGGGTCCCGGAATCGCCGCCGTCCCGCCTTTCGCGATGGGGAACAGGCCGTCCTGCACCCGCTGGCCCGTCAGGAGCGGCTCGGTCGGCGTCTGCTTCTCGCCGGCGGGGCGCGCCTCGCGCACCGGCCACTCCTGGCGCATCCGGATCTCCTCGCCGGTGTCGAGTTCGGCCACCGTCTCGTCGACGGTGAACTCGCCGGACTCGATGGCGACGATCTCGGCCGTTTCGTCCTCGTCGAGGGCATCCGGCGGGACGAGCACCTTGTGCTCGATGGTCACCGTCTCGGGGACGGTGCCGATGATGTCGCCGCGGCCGACCTCGTCGCCCTCCTCGACCTCGGGAGTGAACTCCCACTCCTTCTCGAGGTCGATCCCGGGCGCGTCGACCCCGCGGTCGAGGAACGCGCTGTTCATCTTGCTCTCGAGGACGTCGAGGGGGCGCTGGACGCCGTCGTAGATGGTGTCCAGCAGCCCCGGCCCCAGGTCGACCGTCAGCGGGTCGCCCGTGTTCTCGACGGGTTCGCCGGGGCCGACGCCCGAGGTCTCTTCGTACACCTGAATGGTCGTGATCTCGCCCTCGATCTCGATGACTTCGCCCATCAGCCCTTCGTCGCCCACGTAGACGACGTCGTTCATTCGGGCGTCGAGATCGACGGCGGTCACGACCGGACCACTCACGCTTTCGATGATCCCGTCCTCTCGGACGGTCGTGTCTGCCTGACTCATGTTAGTCTTCCTCCATCAGGTCGATACCGATGGCTCGCTTGATCTGCTCGCGCAGGCCGCCGCTGCCGGCGCCGCCACCCAGGGTGACCAGCACCGGTTCGATGCTGCCCTCGACGGCCTCCCGGGCCTCCCGGGAGAGATGCGCCATGTCGTCGTCGTGCATCACGACGATGCCGACGTCGTCGTCGTCGAGCGTCCGCATGACGGCCTCGTCGAGTGCGTCGTCTTTCTCCTCGTCCGGTACGTTCTCGAACTTCCGCACGCCCGCGAGTCGGAAGCCCGTCGTGAAATCGGGGCTCCCGATGACGGCGATTTCCTGGCTCATAGGATCACCAGTTCCTCCTCGATCTCGTCCTCGGACAGCCCGGCCTCGCGGCCGCGGGCGATGGCGCGGATGTTGTCCACCTCGCGCTCCTTGGCGAGGATGTAGGAGATGATCGGCGCCACCGACAGCGGGTGGACGAAGCCGAGCTGCTCCGAGTATTCGAGCAACGCGGCGTCGAGCGCCCGCTCGAACGCGATCAGGCTGTCGGCCTGCTCGAACTCCGCGAGCGCCTCGTCGAGGTCGTCACCGTACGTGCTCTCGCGGATCGTCGCGACGAGTTCGTCCACGTTCGACGCCAGCGCGCTCAACTCGCCCGCGGAGAACAGTCGACCGCCCTCGATGTAATACTCCGAGGGGTCGACGTCGGCCCCGCTCCGGGCCAGCCGGAGCGCGTTCCGCGCGTTCCGGAAGTCGATCTCCGCCTCGAGGAACTCCCGGTAGGTCTCGGTCGCCTCGTCGACGACCAGTTCCGAAAGCAGTTGCTCGTAGAAGACGCGGTCGACCGCGTTCTCCAGCGGCACGAGGACGCCGCTCTCCTCGTAGGCCTCCAGCGCCTCCCGGAGCGGGTCCGCGAACATCGTCCGGTCGAGGAGGTCGATGACCTCCTCGATGGAGCCCGCGTCGAGCAGACGGTCGAGCAGCCGGTCGTCGAGTTCGCCCGCCCGGATGAGGTCGGTCTCGACCTCCTCGCGGTCGGCGTTGGAGTAAATGCCCCGGAGCACCGTCTTGACGTTCCACGCGTCGAACTTCCGCAGGTACCGGGCGATCAGGTCGTAGAGCCGACCGTCGGCCCAGTCCAGCAGGTCGTTGAAGTGTTTCGCGAGGTTCCGGTTGAGCGCGTACTCGATGAGGTCGACCCCCGAGTGGCGCGCGCCGAGCGCGTTGATCTCGCGCTCGTACTCCGACTCCTCCATGAAGCGGGCGATCTCCGCCGGCCCCATGCGAATCAGCTTCCGGTAGTCGTCGTCGCTGAACAGCGACGCTCGGCGCGACCGAACGCGGGTGGTGACGTACTCCGGATTCGAACCGCCGGGGCTCGCGCTCATCGCTCGAACAGTCGGTCACTCAGTTCCTTCAAGTTGTCCTCCCAGACCGTCTCGAGGATCGAGTCGAAGGTGTTGTTCACGCGGACCCGTGACTCCTCGCTCTCGACGACGACGCCGCCCAGGCAGTCGTACTCCCCGGCGACGCTGAAGCCGTCGTAACCCTCGGTCAGGTCTTCGAGCAGTTCCTCGTCGTCCGCGCGGCCGTAGACCGACACCGACTCGCCCTCGTCGAACTCCGCGGCGGCCGCGTCGAGCAGCGACGCCGTGAGCGACCGTCGGCGCTCGCCATCGATGTCGGCGATGGCGGCCTCGACCTCCTCGCGGACGTCCTCGAGTGCGTCGCGGCGGGCCTCCAGTCGGGCCTGCTTGGCCTCGAGTTTCGCGCTGGAGACGGCCTGCTCGCGCTGTTGTTCGATCTCGCGCTCGACCTCGGCCTCGCGCTCCTCGAGGATCTCCTCGGCGTCGGCCTCGGCATCCGCGACGATGTCCGCGGCGCGTTCCTCGCCCTCCTCGCGGATCTCCTCCGCACGCGCGCGGGCCTCGTCCCGGATGTCCTCGGCGACTGTTTCCAAACTCATAGTGGAGAGAACCGGGGGGAGTTAGTTACCAGCCGCGGCGAAGACGGAGTCGAGGAACGGATCGGCCGTGTCCCACGGGATCCCCGTCGTGAGGAACAGGGTAACCAGCGCCAGGATCACCAGCGTCTCCGGCAGGACTGTGAAAATCAGGCCCCGAACGAACATGTCCTCGTCCTCGGCGACGGCGCCGACGGCGGCCGCACCGATCCCGCGCTCGGCATACCCCGCACCGAGCGCGGCCAGACCGACCGCGAGCGCCGCGGCGGCGTTGGCCGGGATCGCGGGGAAGGACGTGGCGTTGTTCTGCAGTACGACCGTCGCGAGTTGTGAAGTAGCTTCGAGCATTGGGGTCACTTCGGGTTTCCGAACAGGCACACGTCCGTATAGGCCAGCCATAAAACTTCCCAAAACAGACGGCCACTCTGACCGTTGCAACCGGTGATTTCGGGCGAATCCATGGGAAGCGTTGTCAGCATCCGCCCCCGTGGCATCCGCCCGACACCGCGGTGACGCCGCTGGTGACGGGTTGGCGACGGGAGGACGGAGGGGACGGCCCGAGGATCAGTCCTCGGTCGTGTACGTCCGCTCGTAGCCGAACGGTTCGTACTCGCGGCCGCCGCCCTCGTAGAACTTCCCGAAGAACTCGACGTACTCGAGACGCACGGCCTGCAGGCCGGCGCTCGTGACGCCGAGCGCGAGGACGAGCAGGTGACCGAGCACGAGGACCAGGATTCCGAGCGGGAGCATCACCGCCGCTGGATCCATGTGCAGGAGTCCGGGGAACATCGCGCCGCCCTCGTGGCTGCCGTAGATGAAGTGGTACGCGCCCTCGCTGTCGACGTACGCCCCGAAGAACAGCAGGTTGACCGTGAAGGCCATCCCCGCCTTCGCGAGCAGCACGGCGGCGATCCGTGTGTACGACAGCGCGTTCACGAACACGTTGAGGAACTCGATTGCCTCGACGGGTTCGCCGACGATCAGCAACACGAGGCCGAGGCCGAAGAGCACGGCGCCGACGACCCCCACCGTCGGGGGCAAGCCGCCGGTCCCGAGCCCGAAGGCCTCCCACACCGAGTACAGCAGGCCGGGCTTGGAGTTCCGGGCGTGTTCCGAGAACACCCACACCCACAGCCCGTTGAGCATCAGGAGCCACGACCCGCTCTCGAGGACCGCGTGCTTGACGTCGTGAAGCTGGTAGTTCTCCACGAAGTCGAACAGCCAGCCGACGTTGAGATGCATGACGCCGGCCAGGACGCTGATGACCAGCCACGCCTGCGCCCAGGTGAGGTAGGCCGGCTGGAGGCCCTTGTGGAGGGGTGCGTGTCCGCCCCAGAGGAGGTACGAGACCTGGTGGGTGCCGAAGATCTCGCCGTAGAGGATGCCGAAGAGTATCGTGAAGGCGCCACAGAAGATCGTCACCCCGCCCATGCTCTTGAACGCCTGACTGTCGAAGTTGGTGTAGAGGTAGTAGCCGATCAGGGTGTAGATCACCCCGTAGCCGACGTCACCGATCATGAACCCGAAGAAGGCCGGGAAGGTCAGAAACAGGATGACCGTCGGGTCGAACTCGTCGTACTTCGGGCGGCTCACCGCGCCGGTGAGCACCTCGAACGGCTTGACCAGTCCGGGGTTGTTCTGGATGACCGGCGGGTCGTCGTCGTTCATCACGACGCCGCCGCCGTCGGCGCGCACCTCCTCGTCACCGCCGTCGGCTGACGTGGAGGCGGCGGCCCCGCCCTCGACGCTCCCGGAGACGTCCTCGCGGTGTGCCTCGCCGCCGTGGGAGTCGAACTCCGCGCGCTCCAGTTCCTCGACTTCGGCGTGGTCGCCCACCGCGTCGGTGATCGCCGCGGCGAAGCCGGTGTACTCGTCGGTCGGGATCCACCCCTCGGCGACGAAGGCGTTGTCCGTCGTCGCGAAGGAGAGCGGCGCCTCCCGCTTCTGGACGTCGATGGAGAGTTTCTCCTCGGCGGCGAGCAGGAAGCCCGCGGCGTCGAGTTTCACCTCCTCGAGTTCGTCCTCGACGGTCCGGCGCTTCGATTCGAGTTGCTGCTTTCGGTGTTCGAGGTCGGCGACGTACTCCTCGGGGGAGCCCTCGGCGTCGGGCACCTCCAGCGCCGTGAAGTCGACGCCCACCAGGGCGTCGGTGATCACGTCGTCGGCGCCCTCGACCGGGCGGGCGAAGATGGCGACGACGCCGTCCTCGGCGAACACCTGGACGTCGTCGACGCCGTCCGCGTCGGCCATCGCGCGCTCGACGGCGTCGGCCTTTCCCTCGCCGACGACCACGTCGAGCGTGTCGTATCCCGAGAGCAAGTCGAGGTCGATGCCGAGCGTCGCGAAGGGCTCGACGGCCGAGAGCCGCTCCTCGACCTCGTTCAGGTCGCTCCGGATCTCGTCGCGTCGGTCCTCGAGTTCGTTGACGCGCTCGCGGATCTCCTCGAGTTCGTCCTCGAGGGCGTCCTCGGTGACGATCCGGGTCGGCCCCGCGTCCTCCCCGTCGACGTCGAGGATGCTCTCGATGGAGCGGACGGTCACCAGTTTGTCGGAGGCCTCCTCGGCGCCGTCGATCGGGTTCCCCGGTTCGAACCCCTCCCAGGACCCGTCGTACTCGGTGACGTGAAGCAGGTTGCAGTCGTGGACCGCCTCGACGACGTCGTCCATGACCGCTTTCGACCCCGTCACCGACACTTTGCTCATCCGTTCAGGTCTGAGCATGCACCGCCTCCTCGAACTGTGTGATGGCGAATTCGACCGCCTCGTCCATCCGTTCTTCCGCCTGGGCGATGAGTTCCTCCCGGGCCGCCTCCCCTTCCTCCCGGATCTCGGCCGCCCGGGCCTCGATCTCCGATTCGGCCTCCTCGAGACGCTGCTCGGCCATCTCCTCGGCCTCCGATTCGGCCTCGGCGCGGATCTCGTCGGCCCGCTCCCGCGCCTCGGCGATCCGTTCCTCCCGGTCCGCCTCGGCCTCCTCGACGATCTGTTCGGCCTCGGCCTCGGCCTCCTTGATCCGTTCGAGAACCTCTGGTCTCGGCATACTACTGATCGTTGGAACGTTGCGGGGATCGGATATAAGGTGTTTGCGGAACGTCGTCGCCGGCGTTCGCGGCGGCTACTCCCCGACGCCGGCGAATCGAGCCCCCCGCTACTCCGTCAGGGGGAGCAACACGCCGAACACGAGCGGCGACAGCAGGAAGAGGAGCAGGCCGACCACCTCGGCGTCGAACAGCAGCGTCGCCTCCCACGCCGGCAGTTGCAGTCCCATCGCGTGCACCGCGAGTTCCCCGAGGGCGCCGGCCGCGAACAGACACAGGCCGAGCAGTGTGCCCCGTTTCGTCCACGCCGAATAGTCGAGGTCACCGTACCGTCCAGTCATGGGCGGCAGTCGTGCCCTGCCGAGCAAGAAGCTTCGGTTTCGCGCGACCGAAAGAGCCACGACGGGGAGCCTTCTCCGACCCACTATGAACTCGACACTGCTCGAACTGCTCCCCCAACTGGTCGAACTCCTCGCTTTCGCCCTCGGCAGCGTCGGCCTGTCGGTCGCCGGCCTGTACATCGAGCGCTTCGCGCTGACGACCGTCGAGAGCGGGCAGGTCAAACTCGGCGCGTGGCTAGCGTTCATGGGCGCGATGGCGTTCTACTTCGCCTACCTCATGGGCACCGACAAGTTCCGGCCGAAACTGGCGGCGGTCCAGCGGCGGCTGGCGGAGTAGAGACCGGATCTCGTTTCGCTCGGCGTCGCTCTCGCACTCGAACGCGGAGTCGACCCTCACGCCAGCGGCGTGCGCTCCACCACCGTCCCGTCGACGGTGGGGTACTGCTCGACGATTTCGCCCTCGCCCACGTCGCCCTCGTCGACCATCTCCTCCAGCAGCCACCACGCCAGTTCGACGTGGTCCGACTTGACCGTGTAGAACTCCTCGGGGACGCCCAGGTCGCGCAGGCGCTCCTCGGTCACCCACGTCTTGCCGTAGACCAGCGTGCCGTCGTCCGTCACCTCGTCGAACTCCCGCCGGATCTGCCGGGCCATCCGCTTCAGCCGACGGCGGTGCTGGGCGGCGTCCTTGAACACCGAGGTGCAGAAGTAGACCCGGTCGTGATCCCCCATCACGTCGAGGATCTCCTCTTTCGGCGACTCGACGGCGCTCATGTGTCCCTCGCGGAGGTCGTAGCCTTTCTCCTGCATCCGCCGGTAGTTGCCGTCGGACATCTCGAACTCGTTGACGTTACAGAACTCGGCTGCGCCCTCGTCCAGGAACTCCAGAAACTCGGGTTCGGCGCGGATCCCGGGAATCTCGAACGCCGGGGTGAGACCCTCCTCGCGGGCGACGTGGAGGATGTCCTCCCACTCGGTGCCGTGGAGGTCACCCCACAGATCGAGCGGCGGGTGGAAGCGAATCTCGTCCAGCCCCGCCGCCGAGAGGCGGCGCATGTTCTCCCGGCCGCCCGTGATGCCGGTGTAGAGGTGGGTGTGGTGGTCCTCGCCGAACTCCTCTTTCAGCAGGGAGAGGTAGTGACAGGTGCGGTCCAGCGCCTCCTGCGGTTCCCCGCCGGTGATGGAGGTGCCGAGCGCGTCCATCCGGCGCGCTTCGGTCAACACGTCCTCGTCGGACTCGACCTCGCGCTCGTTGGCGTAGACCGTATCGACGTTCTTGCGATTCTCCCCGAGCGGGCAGTAGAAACAGTCGCGCTGGTCGCAGTAGCCGTAGACGAACAGCACCATCTTCCCGCCCTTGGCGCACTGTTCACAGCCCTTCGAGATCATTCGTTGCCGGGAACAGAACGCCGAGGCGGGAAAACCCGTCGGTACGCGACGACCCGACGGTTTACCACCCCCGCCGCCCTAGCCGCGGCCATGCCGTACGATCCAGACACCACGGCGGTGGTCGTCGTCGACATGCAGAACGGCTTCTGTCACCCCGACGGCAGCCTCTACGCGCCGCCGAGCGAGGCGGTCGTCGACGAGGTGTCGTCGCTGGTCGATGCGGCCCGCGAGGCCGGCGCCCGGGTCGTCTACACGCGGGACGTCCACCCGCCCGAGCAGTTCGACGATGCCCACTACTACGACGAGTTCGAGCGCTGGGGCGAACACGTCGTCGAGGGGTCCTGGGAGGCACGGGTCGTCGACGAACTCGCCGGGCTGGCGGATCACGTCGTCGAGAAACACACCTACGACGCGTTCCACGGGACGGAACTCGACGGCTGGCTCTCCGCGCGGGGGGTCGACGACCTGCTCGTCTGTGGCACCCTCGCCAACGTCTGCGTCCTCCACACCGCGGGCAGCGCGGGGCTGCGGGACTACCGACCCGTCCTCGTCGAGGACGCCATCGGCTACATCGAGGAGTCGGACCACGAGTACGCCATCGATCACGCCGACTGGCTGTTCGGCGAGACGACCACCGTCGACGCCGTCGAGTTCCTGCCGACCTGCTGACCGGCGGACAGCGACGCGTCTCGTTCGAGCGGCGCCGAGGTGATACGTGACGGTCGTCGGCGTCTCGATGCCCGAGACACCGGTGGACCGGAGCGACGCCTTCGCGGACGAACACGGCGACCGGCCGGAGCGGGGTGGTCCGCGCCGCCGCCACGCCCTCGGCGTCGACGACTCCGCGATGCCGGTCGACGAGTTCGGGCCGCTGGCGCCCCCGGAGTAGCTACTCGACGACGACCGCGCCCTTCGCCCCCAGGGCGTGGTGGGGGGCACAGGCGTAGCGGTAGACCCCGGCCTCCGCGAACGTGTGTTCGAACCGGACCCCGGGCTCCGTGTGGACGTCGCTCTCGACGTCGACGTCCTCGAAGGCGACGGCGTGGGGGCCGCCGGTCCACACCCAGCGGACGGTCGTCCCCGTCGACACCCGGACCGCCGGCGGCGAGAACGTGAACTCGCTCTCGCCCTCGGCGGAGCCGACGGTGACGAGCGGCGAGGAGTGGTCGCGCCAGTCGACGACCGTGCCGTCGTAGACGTTCACGCCCGCGAGCCACTCGTCCACCGCCGGGTAGCCGCTCGACGGCGGGTCGGCGACGACGACGGCGCCGACCATGCCAGCCTCGCGGGTCGGCTCGGAGACGTAGCGGTACGTGCCCGTCTCGTCGAACGTGTGGCTGAACGTGTAGCCGTGGACGCCGACGGGCTCCCCGCTGTCGAAGGCGCCGTCGACGGCGACGACGTTGGCGGGGTCACCGTGCCCGCTCCACTCCCACGTGACCGTCGTCCCGGGGACGACCCGGACGGCCGCGGGACCGAACGCGTCGTCGGTGTGACCCGCGCCGAGGCTCTCGCCGACGGTCACCGTGACCTCCTGGTCGGGCGCGTACCGCTCGATCACCCCCTCGTAGCCGTTCGCGTCGGCCAGCCAGTCGTCGAGACAGCCGCTCGACTCGTCGGCGGCCGCGGACGTGTCGTCTGCGGGTTGCCCTCGTGCCGTACACCCGGCCAGCGCGCCGGTGCCGGCGAGGGAGGCGACCACGAACTCGCGCCGGGACCAATCGGACGGATCGTGCATAGCTCACACACCTCCCCTCGGAGTGGCCGACGGCGCGTAAAGTACCCCGCGTCGCGTTCCCGGACCTTGGGAACCGTGCGGTCCGGCGGATTCCCCCCGGTCTGTACCCTTTTGTCCGTCCGGCGCCTCCCCGCACCCGTGACCGAACTCCGCTACCTCCCCGACGCCGACGGCGTCACCGAGTTCGAGGCGACCGTGACCGGCGCGACCGACGACTACCTCGTCCTCGACGGGACGCACTTCTACCCCGGCGGCGGCGGGCAACCCCCCGACCGGGGCACGCTCTCGTGGGACGGCGGCCGGGCGGCCGTCGTCGACGCCGAGAAGAACCACGGCGACGTGCGCCACTACCTCGGGGACGTCGAGGGTGATCCCCCGGCGCCGGGGGCGACCGTCACCGGGCGGATCGACGCCGACCGCCGCGACCGACTCCGCCGGATGCACACCGCCCAGCACGTCGTCTCGCGGGTCGTCCTCGACGACTACGGGGCGGCGACGGTGGGGAATCGAATCTCGGTCGACGGCGCCCGCGTCGACGTCGAACCGGCGGCCTTCGACGACGCGGACCTGGCCGCCATCGAGCGCCGGACGAACGCGGTGCTGGACCGGGACCTCCCCGTCGAGAAGTCGGAGCGCCTCCGCGGGGCCGTCGAGGACGCGGTGCCCGAGGGTCGGGCGCAACTCGACCTGATCCCCGGGGACGTCGATCCGCTTCGAGTCGTCGAAATCGGCGACTTCGACCTGTGTCCCTGTGGCGGGACGCACGTCGACCGCCTCGGCGAGGTGGGAACCGTCCGGATCACGGACCGCGCCGCGAAGGGAACGGACGTCGAGCGGATCGAGTACGACCTGACGCCGTGATCGCCCGACCGCCGTCCCGTCTGGGTCGTGCGTCCCGAGCCGGGCGCTCGCCCCCAGCCAAGACAGATTTATGCTCCTCGGCTGTTATGTTCGAACGGCTTCCAAGCAGGCCGCGACATGCCTCGAACACCCTGTTTGGGAGCCACGTCCGACGGCGAGGTGGTGTGGAATCGCCCGGTTGGCCGGCCCCGCAGCGACCGTGTCGTCCGGTGACGCGGCCGCCGGCGGGGCGTCGGCCGTGATCCGTCCACCGCCCTCGGACGGGGCGGGGTCACGTATTTCGGGACGTGTGCCGTAGCGGTCGGTATGCTCAGAGCGACCCTGCACGCGCTCGGCTACGCCATCGCCCACGTCCTCTTTCTCGGCGCGTCCACGCCGACGGCCGTGGTCCGCCGCCTCCGGGTGGCCTACCGGCTCGTCGGCGTGAGGATCGTCGAGACGCCGCGCGTCGACGACACGGAGCGAACGGTCTTCCTGTGTCCCTACCGGAACCTCGCCGCGACGTGGGTCGGCGAGAAGTGGGTCTGTCACGACGTCCTCGACCGCGTCGACGACGGCTACGTGACGTATCTCCGCCGGCACAAGGACATCGACTACCAGCGACCCCGGGGCTGTGCCGACCTCGCGTACTGCGACGACTCGGCGTACTGCTACTCGGAGGTGTCCGAGCGCCGGTAGATGGGACGGGACGACCTCCGCGAACGGATCGCCGACCAGTTCTCCTATCGCGGCGAGCGAGCGGACGTCTGGCGGGGGTTCGATCTGGTGCTCGACACCGACGCCTTTCTCAACCTCGGCTACTCCCCGTGGTACCTGCCCCACGTCGTCGGATCGAGTCAGTCCCGCCTCGCCCGGGTGGTCGGGCGCCGCCTCGCGGCCGCGCTCCCCGAGACGGCGGGGGTCCGCCTCCTCGACGTCGGCTGTGGGCGTGGCGGGCCGGCCGTCCACCTCGCCGACCGCTTCGGCTTCGACGTGGTCGGCGTCGACCTCGTGTCGTACAACGTGCGCCGGGCCGCCGACACCGCCGCGGGACGGCCCGACGCGGCGTTCGTCGTCGGCGACGCCACTCGCCTCCCCGTCCGGTCGGACGCCCTCCCGGCCTGCACGGCGGTCGATGCGCTCGTCTACGTCCCCGAGAAGGCCGCCGTCTTCGCGGAACTGGCGCGCGTCCTCGAACCCGACGGGGTCGCCGTCTGCTCGGATCTGGTCGCCCGGTCCGACCTCGACGACGCCGACCGCGCGGCCGTCGACGCCTTCGCCGACGCGTGGGACATGCCGCCGCTCCCGACCGTCGACGCGTACCGGGCGGCCGTCGACGGGGCGGGGCTCACCGTCCGATCCGTCGAGGACCTCACCGCCAACAGCGTCGGGCGGTTCCGACGGTGGACGACGCTGTATCTGGGGCTGGCGGGGGCGTTCGACGGCCGACCGCTCGCCGCGCTCCTCCGCCGGTTCGGCCTCGATCCGTCGGCCGTCACCGAACAGGTGCGCCGCGCCCACGAGGCGCTCCCGGACCTCCGTCACGTGGTCGTCGTCGCCGAGCGGTAGGTCCCGTCACAGGAACGCGTTCCCGCGGGCGAGGAACTCGCGTCGCTCCGCGGCCGTCGGGAGGCCGTGGTACGACTCGGCCGGGTCCGCCGACGGCTCGTTCGGCCGCTCGTCGGGAAGGTCCGGGTAGTCGGCGAGCAACTCGGTCGCCAGCGCCGCCCCCGTCGACGCCAGCCTCCGGTAGACGGAGTCCACCGTGTCCGTCGGCCCGATAGCGAACTCGCGCCGGGCGAGGATCGGCCCGGCGTCGAACCGCTCGGTCATCCGGTGGGCGGTGACGCCCGTTCGGTCGTCGCCGTAGAACAGTGGCCAGAACGCCGTCGCCCGACCCCGGTAGCGCGGGAGGAGCGATCCGTGGAGGTTGACGGCGTCCGCCGCCGCGTCGAGGACGGGCCCCGGGAGCCGTTGCCCGGCGACGACCGACAGGAGGAGGTCCGGATCGAGCCCCCGGAGATACTCGACTGCGCCCGGTGCCGACGCGTCAGGCACGCGCTCGACGGGGACGCCGTGTCGCCGCCCGACCGCACGGACCGAGTGGGGCCGCCCCGTCAGCCGCCAGCCGAGACGGCCGGGGAGCGCGGCCAGCCCCCGACCCCGGAGGTAGCGACACCCCATCCAGGCGCCGGCCCGGGGGCCGTACATGCCCCGGTACTCGCGGAGCTGTCGCGTCGAGGACGCGGGGAAGGGCAGGCAGACGATCCGGTCTATCGTCCCCGCGTGTGCCGCGACGATTCGGCGGAGATACCTCGGCATGTACAGGGGTTCCTCGCTCGTGACGACGACGACCCGCACGTCCCCACCCCGCTCCCGCGGAGACATAGACGTTCCGCCCCGGCACAAACCCTATTCCGCTCGCCGCGGACGACTCCCGTATGGCCCCGCAGCCTCCACCCTCCGCGGACCAGCCGCTCGGCCGCGCGCTCCTCGCCGACGGTGCCCGGACGCTCGCCGTCCTCGTCGCCGGCGGTGGCGTCGTCCTCGCGCTCTCGCTGTGGCACCGGCTCCTCGCCGCGGTTCGTCCGACCGGGACGGACGCCCCCCGGACGCCGGCCGAAACCGACCCCCGACTCGTCGAGTACGAACTCGACTGGTACCGCTACCTGAAGGCGTTCGACGCCCACCACGGCCCGGGCGGCAGTCCGGACCGCGCGATCCGCTCCGGCTCGTTCCTCCGGGGGATGCGAACGTGGCTCGCGACGCGCTGTCTGCGCGGCTACACGCTCGGCAACGAGGTGTACGTCTGTCCGAACGCGCCGCGGGTCCTCCGGGTGCACCAGGCCGGTCACGCCCCGGCGTTCGGCCGCGAGTTCCCGACGCTCGTCCGGCCGCGACGCGACGACGGCGGCCTCGAAGACGCCCCGCTGTACACCGCCGACGTGATGCTCCCCGGGCGGTTCCCCCACACGCTCCTCCGGCTCCGCGACCCCCGCGGCCTGCGCGAGGCCTACGAGGCGTGGCGCCGCGACGGGCGCATCGCCCGCGTCACGACGTGAACTGCCGCGTCCAGGTGATCGATGCCGGTCCCCTCGCCGGTCGCCGGACGCTCACACCGTGATCTCCTCGCCGAGCGCCGGCGCCGACGCGTCGTAGCCGTCGGCGGCGAGTTCCTCGGCGAACGCCCCGCACCGATCCCCGTGGTTCACGAGCACGCGGCTCCCGCGATACTCGTCGAGCAGCGACAGGAGCCCCTCGCGGTCGGCGTGCGCGGAGAAGTCGTACCACTCGACCTGTGCGCTGACCGGCATCACCCGGCCGTCGATCTCGGCACGCCCCGTCTCCAGCAGGTCGCGCCCGGGCGTTCCCTCGACCTGGTAGCCCGTCAGCGTGATCTTGTTCGTCGGATGCGACCTGATCTCGGGGACGTACGTCATCGCCGGGCCGCCGGAGAGCATCCCGCTGGTCGTCACGATCACCGTGTTTTGCGCCGCGATTCGTCGCCGCTGTCCGTCGCGACCGGTGACGAACCTGGCGTTCGATTTCGCCCGCCGAAGCGCGTCCGCGTCCCGAACGAACGCGGGGTGGCGGCGGAGCATCTCGGTTACCCGCTTGCCCATCCCGTCGACGTAACAGTCGACGTCGTGGGCGTCACAGATCAACAGCAGCTCCTGTGTCCGCCCGATGGCGAACGCGGGGACGACGACGGTGCCACCCTCCCAGACGGTCGTGCGGACGCTGTCGACGAACCGCGATTCGATCCGCTCGCGGGGGTCGTGCTCCACGTCGGAGTAGGTGCTCTCACAGACGACGACGTCGGCGTCGGGCCGGGCGGTGGAGGCCGACACCAGCCGCTGGTCGTCGGTGTGGAAGTCCGCGGTGTAGAACAGGCGCGTGCCGCCGTCGTCGGACCCCGTCCGAGCGCCCGAGGCGCGCTGCGCCCCGCCGTCCTCCACGAGGACGTGCGCGCTCCCGGGGATGTGGCCCGCGTTGTAGAAGGTCACCTCGTGGCCCGCGGCCTCGAACGTCTCGCGGTAGCCGTGGGTCTCCGAGACCTCCGTGACGCGCCGGACCTCCTCCTCGGTGAACGGGCAGTCGTAGGTACCGCCGTGGAGCTTCAGCGTGTCGCGCGCGAGCGTCAGCGCGAGCTCCCGCGTCGGCGGCGTCCAGTGGATCGGCGGGCGACGGTCGCCCGAGAGCAGGGACGGCACGGCGCCGACGTGGTCGAGGTGGCCGTGGCTGACGACGACTGCCTCGGGATCCGGCGTCTCGACCGGGAACTGGGGTGGGTTGCCGGTCTGCATCCCGAAATCGATGAGGAGGCGGTCGTTGACGAGGATCGCGCTCCGGCCGACCTCGCCCGCCCCGCCGAGGAAACGAACGTCCATGTGGCGTCCAGTAGCCGCACGCGCCGTTTGGGTTCGTCGCTTTCGTTCGAGCCCCCGCTACTCCGCGGGGTCGACCACCTCGTAGTTGATGTTGCCGTCGCGGAGGCGATCCAGATGCGTCGAGAGTTCGTCGGCGACGGCGAGCAGGAGGACGTCGAGCCCCCTGGCGGCGGCCTCCCCGACCGCCTGCGGGGTGCCGAAGCGGACGTCGGGCTCCAGTCCCGCCGCCCGGGCGGCCGCGAGCGCCTCGGTTCCGGCCGTCGCCACCAGGTCCGCGTCGGCGGCGTGATCGGCCGTCGACGCGGCGTCGACGGCGGCGCTCCCGCCGTCCTGCACCCGAGGGACCGAGACGGCGGTCACCCGACCGAGGTCGTAGTCGAGGACGCCCTCGAAGTCGGTGATGCCCACGTCCCGTTCCGGATCGGCGTCCGTGACTGCAACCGCGGTTGTACTCCCGGCCGCGCCGGGGGTCGCCCGGAGGACGCCGTCCCGCATCGACAGCGAGACGGTCTCGCCCTCCGAGATGGGGGCGGTGGCGAGGGCGGTTTCGATCTCCACCTGGCCGATCACGTCCTCGGAGACGTGGGCGACGAACTCGCGGAGTTCGTCGGTCCGCGTGATGAGCCAGTCGACCCCCTCCTTGGTCACCTCGTATCGGCCGCGGCCGGGGCTCCGGACGTAGCCCTCCTCGATCAACCCCTGCAGGTAGTCGCTCACCGCCTGCGCGGTGATGCCGATGTCGTCGGCGATCTCCCGCTGACTGACGGCCGGCTGTCGCTCCGCGATCCCCACGAGGATCTGATACCGCGTCGCCGAGCGCTTGCTCCGCAGGACGCCCGACTCGCCGTCGCCGTGTTCTGCCATCGTCCTCCCTCCGACCGCACTCCACAAGTATCTTTGCCGTAGTCCGGGCTGACTTGTCGTGTTCGCCCCGGAGCCACAACCTGGCGTTCACTAGCGAAGCCACGCTTGTCTCGGAGTCCACGGGGCTTGCCGGTCGGCAGTCCGCGGTCGTCGGTCGGCAGTCGGCGGTCGGCGGTCGGGCCGCCGCCCGCGACTCGCCGCCCCCACGACCCGCCACCCCCGTCGGAACCCCTAACTGACCGACCCCCGTTTCCCACCCATGTCCGTCGTCGACACGACCCTACAGGAGCGGCTGACCCGACGCATCGAGGGCCTCCGGAACGCCGGCGAACTCAAACCCGGCCGTCCCTCGGTCGAGACGGAGACGCTCCGGAACTACCACGCCCGGGCCCGGGCCGACGGCTTCGTCTTCGACGCCGACGAACCCGTCTCCAAGGTCGGCGGCACCGGCCGAGCCCCCCGTCCGCTCCGGTACTTCCTCGCCGGCTTCGCCTTCTGCCTCCAGGCGCAGTACGTCCGCAACGCCGTCCGCATGGGGATCGACCTCGACGAACTCGCGGTCGACGTCGACGGCGAGATCGACCGCCGGGGTGGGCTCGGCCTCCGCGAGGCGCCCGCGGACTTCGAGCGGATCGGATACACGACCACCCTCCGGACCGACGCGTCCGAGGAGCGGGTCCGCGACCTGGTCGACGCCGCCGAGTCCCGCTGTTACGTCCACGGCACGCTCTCGGCGGCGCTCCCCCTCGACGGCACGACGGTCCTGAACGGCTCGCCGCTGTAGGCGTCGACCCACTCGCACGGGGGATGGTCCGTCAGTACCGGCGGCTCCCGGCTTCGGCGAACCACCGGCGGACAGGTACGACGATCCGTCTCAGTCGTCGCTCCGTGGCGTCCCGTCCCCGAGGTCGTTCTCGAAGACGACCGACAGCAGGTGTCGCTGGGCCGCCCGCAGGTGCTGGCTGACCGTCTCCTGGCAGATGCCCATCCCCTCCGCCAGCGCCGACTGGGACACGTCGCGCGGCCGCTCGAAGTAGCCCTCCTCGTGCGCGAGGCGGAGGGTCTGCCACTGCCGGTCGGTGAGTCGCGCGCGGAGGGCCGTCCGAAAGCACTGCGGGGTCAGGAACGGCGGCGCCACCGGCCGTTCGGTGACGGCGACGACCCGCACCGAGGGGTGGGACGCACGGACGCCCTCGACGACGGCCTCCGCCGACCGCGTGGGCGGCAGGGAGACGGTCAGCCGGGACTCCTCGTCGTCGGCGTGGGCCTCCGAGAGGACGGCGCCGGCGTCGGCCACCGACTGCACGACGGCGTCGGCCACCGCGACTTCGAGGAGCGTCTCCCCGTCGCGTCGCTCCAGCAGGGTGGCGTGTCGCGCCCGGGGACAGTCCGCCGTGGCGTCGACGACGCGGGCGGACCCCTCGGCGTCGACGCCGAGGAACTCGAGCGTGTGTTCCCGCCCGTTCGTCGCCGGAATCGCCTCGAGGACGTCGACCCGGCAGTCGAGTTCCCGCGCCGCGTGGACCATCGGGTACGCGGGGTCCTGGAGCGCGAACTCGACTTCGGTGATGCTGTCGGATCGAGGGGTGTCCGAGTTCATGGCACGCGCCTCCGTCGGCCGCCGCGCGACGCTCGGCTCACGGCTCGATGCGGGGACCGACCCGTTCCGGCTTCGTCCCCCGTCGGCAAATACTCGGTGGCTGGACGGGGGGACAGTATAAGACCGAGGCGGGCGAAGCGGCGTGCGTGACCCTACTGGTTCCATTCGACGACTCGGCACTCGCGGAGACGGCGCTGAAACGGGCCTGCGAGTTCGGGGCGTGTCGCGACGAGGCCGTCGTCGCCCTCACGGTGGTTCCGGACGACCGGTCGTTCGCGGAGGAGCGCGGCTGGATCGACGCCGGCGAGGCCTACCGCCCGGACGAACTCTGTACGCGGTTCGAGCAGCGGGTGAAGGCCGTCGACGACGGAGTGGCGTTCCGGTGCGAGCGACCGACCGAGAGCGAGGACGCGACGGCGACGGCGACGGACGACGTGACCCGGACGATCCGGACGGTCGCCGCCGAACTCGACGTCTCGATCATCTTCGTTGGCAGCGAGAACGCCGGGCGCGTCTCGTCGCCGATGACGAGCGTCGGCGACCCGCTCTCGACGGACGCGCGCTACGACGTCCACATCGTCCGCCACGCGGAGTGAGCCGTCGCCGACCGCGGTCACGACCGAACGATCACCTTTTTATCTGTGGATCGTGACCCGGGTGGTATGGCAACACGTGGTACCCGGGAGTCGGGGATCGGGGGCGCGCAACTCCCCGGCGTCGTGCCGTTCGACCTCGCCAACCTGACGCGGTTGAGCTGGGAGCTCGGCGCCCGCGTGGTCGACGACGAGGCGTCGGCGCTCCGCGGCGAGTGGGCCCACGCCGGGTCGCCGTGGGAGGTGTCGGTGTTCGACGTGGCGAGCGAGACGGCGGCCGTACGGGTCCGGACCCCGACCGGCCGCGAACGGTTCTACGGCGCCGCTCGGATGGACCTCGACGCCGCCCTGCCGGCCCTCGACGCCGCCGCCGACTGGGACCGGCGGAGCTGACCCCCCGGAGCCGGGAGCCTGGCGGCTCCGCCCCGTGCCGACGACCGCCACACGGCGGCGAGAATCAGCGCTGAAATTTCCGCCAACGAACGTAAGTCGGTCGTGACCCAACGTCGACGACATGGACGCCAGCGCCTATCGAGAGGAGATCTACGACGTCTTTTCGGGGTCGGGTGAGGAGGTGGAGCCTCGGGTCGAACGGGCGCTCGAAGTCGGGACGGCGTATCTGGATCTGCCCATCGGCTTTCTCACGCGCATCGAGGACGGCACCCAGGAGATCGTCGCGGCGACCGGCGACCACGACCTGATCCGGCCGGGCGAGCGCTGCCCGCTTGACGAGGCGTACTGTCGCCGGACGCTGGAGGCCGACGGGGCGCTGGCCGTCCAGAACGTCGCCGAGTCGTCGGCCGTGGCCGACCGGGCCGTCCGGACGTTCGGCCTCGGAACCTACCTCGGCGCCACGGTGACCGTCGACGGCGACCCCTTCGGGACGGTCTGTTTCGCGGCCGAGGCGACGCGCGAGACGCCGTT
Organism: Haloplanus sp. GDY1; assembly: GCF_023703775.1. Taxonomy (NCBI): domain Archaea; kingdom Methanobacteriati; phylum Methanobacteriota; class Halobacteria; order Halobacteriales; family Haloferacaceae; genus Haloplanus; species Haloplanus halophilus. Next base: position 2,048,516 of record NZ_CP098514.1, read on the forward strand.
CGGCGAGGCCGAGGAGGTGTTTCTCGAACTGCTGGCGAAACTGATCGGGGGCGCGCTCGAACGGCGGGTCCACGAGCGGGAGCTGAAACGGCGAAACGAGCGCCTGGAGCGCGAGAAGGCGCGCTTCGAGGGCATCGCCGAGACGAGCTTCGACGTGCTGTTCCGGGTCGGTCGGGACGCCACCTTCACCTACGTCTCCGCGGCGGCGGAGCGGGTGCTCGGCCACGATCCCGAGGACCTGGTCGGCACGCCGTTCGCCTCGTGGCTCGACGGCGCGGCGGTCGACGACGCGATCCGGGCCTTCGACCGGACGATGGACGGCGAGACGGTCGAGAACCTCGAACTCGACTTCCGGGACGCCGACGGGGACCGGGTGGTCGTCGCGGTGAACGCCACGCCCATCGAGGAGGACGGGCGGGTGGTCGGCGTCCAGGGCGTCGGCCGGGACGTAACCGCCCGCAAGGAGCGGGAGCGCGAACTGCACCGGAAGACCCGGGCGATGGACGAGGCCCAGGTCGGCATCTCCATCGCCGACGCCCGCGACGGCGACCTGCCGCTGGTGTACGCGAACGAGGGGTTCGAACGCGTCACCGGCTACGACACCGCCGACCTGCTGGGGCGAAACTGCCGGTTCCTGCAGGGCGAGGCGACCGACCCCGAGACGATCGATCTGCTCGGCGAGCGCATCGCGGCCGAGGAGCCGGCGTCGGTCGAACTCATCAACTACCGCGCCGACGGGACGCCGTTCTGGAACCAGGTGCGTCTCAGCCCCGTCGAGGACGACGCGGGGACGGTCAGCCACTACCTGGGCTTCCAGACGGACGTGACCGAGCGCAAGCGCACCGAACAGCTGGTTCGGCTGCTCAATCGGGTGCTCAGGCACAACCTCCGCAACGACATGAACGTCATCCGGGGGACGGGGCGGTTCCTCCAGAACGGCCGGCCGGACGACCCCACCGCGCTCGGGGAACGGATCGAGCGGACCGCGGACGGGCTGGTCGGCCTCAGCGAGCAAGCGCGCGAACTGGAGCGGAACGCACGCCGGGAGCGGGAGCCCACCCGGATCGATCCGGCGGCGCTGTTCGAGACGACCGTCGAGGACCTCCCCGCGGACGCCGCGGTCGAGACCCGGGTCGACACCGACCGCGACCTCTGTGCCGGGCCGGAACTGGAGCGGGCGCTCGCGGAACTCGCGGGGAACGGGATCGGACACAACCCGGCCGCCGAGCCGTGGCTCGAACTCGCGGCGACGGACGACGGGGAGTGGGTGACCGTCACCGTCACCGACGACGGCCCGGGGATCGACGACATGGAGACGGCGGTCATCGCCGAGGGCCAGGAGACGGAACTGGTCCACGGCTCCGGACTGGGGCTGTGGCTCGTCAACTGGATCGTGACGCGCTACGGCGGGTCCTTCCAGATCGAAGCGCGGGGCGACGCCGAGGGCTCGGTGGCCACGATCCGACTCCCCGGGATCGGTGCCGACGAGGCCGTCGAGGCGGTCGAGCGGGGGCCGACGGTCCTGTTCCGGTGACGAGGCTCAGTTCGGATCGCCCCGATCGACCGGGCCACAGACCACCGTGACCGGAACCGCCGCGGAGACGTCCATCTCCCGGCCCTTCGGCGAGTATCGGGTGTCAACCGTCTCGACGAGGCCGGCGTCGACCTCGTGGTAGCGGTCGATCCGGCCGTCGCGGGCGTCCAGAAGCGCCGTGACCGCGGGCGCCCGGTGGACACGCTCGCTCGACCAGACGACGGCGCCGTCGCCGACCGCCGCGCGCCGGGGCACGTCGTCGCGGGCGAACAGATCGACGTCGCCGTGGGACCCGGCGGCGTCGTAGCCGCTCTCCGTCAGCGTCCGGGCGACGGCGTCGGGGTCGACGTCGGCCTCGATCACCGTCCCCAGATCCGTCGCGAGCAGGCGGTCGTAGTTCGCGTAGCCGACGCCGAAGTGATCGAGGTCGGTGAGCAGGCGCTTGCGGGGCGTCGTGAACCGGACGGGCGCGGGGTAGCCGAGTTCGCCGGGGCGCCGGAACAGATACCCGTAGCCGCCGTCGACGCCGTCGACCGCGCCGGGCGCCGGGAGCCACTCACGGTACGCCGGCGGGTCGGCGGGCGGCACGTCGATGCGACCGAACTGCTGTGCGGAGCCGAGGGGCGGGAGGCCGGAGGTGCATCCGGAGAGCGCCGTCGCGAACCCGGTCGCGATCAGGCCCGACCCCCGCCGGAGGAGGTCACGCCGCGTCGTGTCGGAGACCATCGGTACGCGTCCCGCTTCGGCCCGTGAGGACCTTACTCCCCGTGACGGACTGTGCGGGGGCGCAGTCCGTCGAAGGTTTTATGAAGTGAGTCCTCCCGGCCCGCCCCTGGAGCGTCCGGTGGCTGCCGGCGTCGATTCTCAGCGGTGATACTGTCGGCGAGCGCATATATACGGGGAGCGAGAACCAACCACGTCATGGGGGGACTGTCGGCACGAACGAGTGGAGCGGCCGTCGTCGGCGGCGGCCTCGTTCTCTCGGCGCTTCACGTCCGGACCGGCGTGCTGCTGTGGGGGCGGCCGATACTGGCGGTCATGGAGTCGTTCGTTCCGCTGTTGCTATCGCTGTCGATAGCGACACTGGGGACGCTGATGTGGCGGGGGGAACTCGTCCCGGAGCGGTTCGCCGGGCGGACCCTGGCGTGGTCGGTGGTCGGCATCGCGGCGCTGGCCGTGGCGGTGGGGTGGCTGTCCGCCGACGCCGCACTCCGCGCCGGGGCGCTCCCGCCGGCGTCGCGGACGCTACTCGGCGCCGTCACCCTCGGGGGCCTCGGCGGCCTCGTGGTCGGCGTCTACGACGCCCGCGGGCGATGGCGGCGGTCGCGGATGGCACAGCTCACCCGGATCAACGACACGCTCCGCATCGCGACCCAGGAGATGGTCCACGCGGCCGACCGGGAGGAACTCGAAGCCGAGGTGTGTGACCGCCTCACCCGGTCCGACCTCTACGACAGCGCGTGGATCGGCCGGTACACACCGGGGACGACCGAGGTGCGACCGGTGGCGTGGGCCGGCCACGACGAGGAGTACATCGAATCGCTCGAAGTCACCGTCGATCCGACGGATCCGGTCGGACAGGGACCGGGCGGCGAGGCGATCCGGACGGGGGAGATCCAGCCGGTCCAGGACGTGTTCGCGGAGCCGACCCTGGAACCGTGGTGGGACCTCCTGGCGAGTCGGGGCGTCGAGTCGATGGCGGTCGTCCCGCTCGTCGGCGGGGACCGCGTCTACGGCTTCCTCAGCGTCTACGCCGACCGGACCAACGCGTTCGACGCCGCCGAGCGGGAGGCGCTCTCGGAACTCGGCGAGAGCATCGGGCACGCGCTGGACTCGATGACGGCCCGGGACCAGCTCGCCCGGCGCGAGCGCGAACTCGCCCGGCAGAACGAGCGCCTCGACGAGTTCGCGAGCGTCGTCTCTCACGACCTCCGCAACCCGCTGAACGTCGCCCGGGGTAACCTCGAACTCGCGCGGGAGACCCCGGATCGGGAGTATCTGGAGCGGATCGCGGGCGCCCTCGACCGCATGGACGACCTGATCGACGACGTGCTCACGCTCGCGCGCGACGGGCGGACGGTGAGCGAGTTCCGCCCCGTCGACCTCCGGTCGGTCGCCGACGCGGCCTGGGCGACGACGACGACGGCGGACGCGACGCTCGTCTTCGCGGACGACCCGGGGACCGTCCAGGGCGACGAGGGACGGCTCGTCCGCGTGTTCGAGAACCTGTTTCGGAACGCGATCGAACACGGCTCGACCGGCTCCCCCGCGGGGACTCGCGGGGGGAGCGTGGCTCACGACGCCGGCGACGAGCCCCCGACCGCCGAGGCCTTCACTCGGGGGACGAGCGCCGACGAACGGGACGGCGACGAACGAGCCTCCGACGAACCGGACGACGACGCCGACGGCGGGCTCACCGTCACCGTCGGTCGCACGGAGAGCGGCTTCTACGTCGCCGACGACGGCCCCGGCATTCCCGAATCCGAGCGGGAGACGGTGTTCGAGACGGGCTACTCCACCGCCACCGACGGCACCGGGTTCGGCCTCAACATCGTCCGGAGCATCGCGGAGGCCCACGGCTGGGAGGTGACCGTGACCGAGAGCGCGGCCGGCGGCGCCCGCTTCGAGTTCAACGGCATCCCCGCGGCGGAAGACGAGCGCGTGGAGCGACCGCCGGGCGACGGGAGCGCGGCCGACGACGCCGACTGAGGCCGGCGCGGATCAGGACGGGACGATGACCGCCCGCCCCTCGATGTCGCCGTGTTCGAGGCGCTCGGCGACGGTGTTGATCTCGTCGAGGCCGTACCGCGAGGTGCGGAGTTCCACCTCACCCTGGTCGACGAGTGCGACCAGTTCCTGCAGTTCGGTGTACCGGCCCACGAGCGTCCCCCGGTAGTCGAACTCGCCGTCGACCAGCGCCTGTGCGGGTTCGTGGATGTGGCCGCCGTAGCCGATGACGTGGTGGTCGCCGCCCGCGGCGACGATGTCGGGGGCGTACGCCGTCGTCTCGTCGGCACCGACGAAATCGAGCACCTGCTTGGCGCCGACGCCGTCGGTGATCGCCTCGATCTCGGCGGCTACGTCCGCGCTCGACGGGTCGACGGTGTGGCTCGCGCCGAGGTCGGTCGCGAGGTCGCGAGCCGCCGGCTTGAGGTCCAGCGCCGTGATCTCGGCGGCGCTCATGGCGTCGAGACACTGCAGGCCGATGTGGCCGAGGCCGCCCACGCCGATGACGACGGCGTGATCGCCGGGGGCGAGTTCGCGAACCGCCCGCTTGGCGGCGTGGTAGGCGGTGATGCCGGCGTCGGCGTGGGGGGCGATGTCGGCCGGATCGACGCCGCCGGGTAGCGGGATGACCGCTCGCTCGTTCGTGTGGAGATACTCCGCGAACCCGCCGTCGGTCGTCAGGCCGGGAAACTGCGCGTTCTCGCAGTACATGTCCTCGCCGAGGCGGCAGGGGCGGCAGGTGCCACAGGTCATGTGGGGGTGACAGATCACCCGGTCGCCGGGGTCGACGATGTCGACGTTCTCGCCCACCTCCGCGACGGTCCCCGCGTTCTCGTGGCCGAGGGTCAGCGGCAGGTCCTGTGGCGCGTAGTCGGTCCACATCCCCTCGATGATGTGATTGTCTGTCTGACACCATCCGGCCCCCTCCACCTCCACGACGACGGCGTCTGGGTCGGCGGCGGCCGGGCGCGCCACCTCGTCGATGGACAGCGCGTCGCTCATGTCCTCCGTGTACTCGTGCAGTCGTGCGGCGAGCATGTGCGGGTGGTTCGCTCCCGACGGCAAAAGCGTTGCTCCGACGACAATCACGAACGACCACAACAGTTATTTGTCAACATTCCTCACGGACGGTCGTACCATGTACGAGTACGAGGGCGAGGACGTGTTCGTCATCGACTCCCACCTCCACCTGTGGGACGCCACCGAGGAGAACATCGTCCACGAGGGCGGGGAGCAGTTCATCCAGTGTTTCTACGACTACCACACCGCGTTCACCCCGGAGGAAAAGCAGTGGTCGCTGGAGGAGTACCGGAAGTACGGCGCCGACCGGATGATGGAGGACCTGTTCGGATCGGCCGCGGTGGACATGGGCATCTTCCAGCCCACCTACCTCACCGACTTCTACGACGAGGGGTTCAACACGACCGAGCAGAACGCCGAACTCGCCGAGGAGTACCCCGAGCGGTTCGTCCTCAACGGCACCTTCGACCCCCGGGACGGCGAGGAGGGGCTGGCGTATCTGGAGGAACTGAACGAGAAGTACGACCTGCAGGGCGTGAAACTCTACACGGCGGAGTGGCGCGGCGACTCGAAGGGGTGGCGCCTCGACAGCGAGGAGTCCTTCAGGTTCCTGGAGAAGTGCGCCGAACTCGGAATTCGGAACATCCACCCGCACAAGGGGCCGACCATCCGGCCGCTCAACCGCGACGCCTTCGACGTCGCCGACGTCGACGACGCCGCCACCTCCTTCCCCGAACTCAACTTCGTCGTCGAGCACGTGGGCCTGCCGCGACTGGACGACTTCTGCTGGATCGCCGCCCAGGAGCCCAACGTCTACGGCGGCCTCGCCGTCGCGGCGCCGATGGCCGTCCACCGCCCCCGGAAGTTCGGCGAGATCATGGGCGAACTCCTCTTCTGGCTGGGCGAAGATCGGTTGCTCTTCGGCTCCGACTACGCGCTCTGGAACCCCGACTGGCTGGTCGACGTGGTGATGAACGCCGAGTTGACCGACGAGCAACGCGACGAGTACGGCGTCGAACTCGACCTGGAGACGAAACGGAAGATCATGGGCGAGAACGCCGCTCGCCTCTACGACATCGACATCGAGGAGAAGAAAGAACAGTTCCGCTCGGACGACGTGACCGAGGAGTTCGGCCTCGGCGACCACTACGCCGGCGAGACGTCCGCGACGCCGGCGGACGACTGATGGCGGCGGACTCGCTCGACGGCGACGACGGCGAGGTGAGCGAGGCGGCCGTCCGGGAGCGCCTCGACCGCGTCACCGACCCCGAACTCGACACCTCCATCGTCGACCTGGAGTACGTCGACGAGATTCGGATCGACGGCGACGAGGTGTCCGTCGCCATGACGCTCCCGACGGCGTGGTGTTCGCCCGCCTTCGCGTGGATGATGACGACCGACGCCCGCGACGAGGTGGAGTCGCTTCCGGGCGTCGCCCGCGCGCGGATCGAACTCCGCGAGCACATGCACGAACGGGAGATCAACCGCGGCGTCAACGAACGCCTGTCGTTCGGCGAGGCGTTCCCCGACGCCGACGGGAGCGTCGACCCCGTCCGCGCCGAACTCGACGAGAAGGCGCGGATCGCCCGTCAGCACGACGCCACGGGCGCCCTCCTCGACGCCGGCCTCTCGGAGACACAGATCGCCGAGTTGACTCGTGACGACCTCGATTTCGACGGGGACCGCGCTCGGGTCTGGTGCCGCGACGGCGGCCTCGCGGTGCGCGTCGACGCCGACCCCCTGGAGCGATACCTGGAGAAGGCCGAGGCGACGGGGCTGCTCGACGACGACCGCCCCGAACTGTTCCGGACCCCGGAGGGCGACCCCATCGACCCCGACGCGTTCGAGACGGTGCGCCACCGCACCCGGCTGGCGGGGGTCAACATGAGCGGCCAAGGGTCGGTGTGTGACGCCCTCCACGAGTCGCGCCGCGCCGAGGACCGGCCCCCGCTGTCGATGCGGTCGGATTAGCTGCCGAGCAGCCCGCCCGGCCCCGGCGGTGGACCGCCGCCGTCGCGTTCGCCGTCCCCGTCGTCCTCCGGTTCACCGTGGCCGGGTTTCGCCAGCCCGTACCGGCCACGCGCGGCGAAGTCCCGGGGGCTCCAACCACACTCGGGGCAGGCCTCCAGGTCGTAATCGAAGTCGACGCCACAGCCGAGACACTCGTTTTCGGCGCCCATCGTCACTCACGCGTCCCGAGGCCGGGACGCCCCAGTCCGTAGCGACCGCCGGCGGTCCACTCCTCGCGGCTCCACCCGCAGTGCGGACAGGTCGCCTCGCCGTAGTCGAACGGCTCGCTGCAGCGCTGACACGCGGTCCCTCGATCCATGAGTCGTGGTACCGCGTGACTCTCCCTAAGCCTGTCGCCGTCACGGATCCGTCTCGACGCGTATCCGCGCGTCGGAGCCCACCGTCGTCGACGGGGCGGCCTCCGGTCGAGCGCGACGCGGTCGACGCCGAGCGGCCGGCGTCGGCGGGACCTCGGGACGGGGGCCGCTACCCGGGGACGCCGCTCCGGAAGCCACGCTGGATCGTCATGGCGTGGGCGTAGTCGGCCTCGGAGAGGACGCCGACGAGGTCGCCGTTCCGCTGGACGATGGCGTCGAGGCCTCCCGAGCCCTGTAGCTCCACGAGCGTGTCGAAGGCGTCGGCCGAGGGATCGACGCGCGGAACGTCGCGCATGATCTCCGCGACCGTCGTGGTCGCGTGGTCCCGTCGGCCGGCCGTCCGCAGGTCGGAGAGGGCAACGACGCCGACGGGCGACCCGTCCGCGTCGAGGACCAGGTGGATCGGCTTGCGGTCCCGGAGCAACTGCTCGCCCAGTTCCTCGACGGTCGTCGTCGTGGTGACCGTCGCGGGATCACGGGTCACGATGTCGCCGACGGTGAGCCCCTCGAAGAGTTCGTCGAGGAGGACCGCCTTCGACTCCGTCGTCGCTGCCCCGTAGATGAAGAACGCGAGGAGGAGCAGGATGATCTGGAAGTCGAGGACGCCGACGATGACAAACAGGAACGCGAAGCCGACGCCGATCCGGGCGGCGATGCGGGTCGCGACCCCGTACGGCCGCGACCGGGCGAGCAGCGCACGCAGGATGCGCCCGCCGTCCATCGGGAACGCCGGGAGGAGGTTGAAGACGGCCAGCGTGACGTTCGTGATGGCGAGCCAGCCGAGGACGAACCGCGGGACCTGCAGGGAGGCCGGCGCGACGAGGACGCCCGCGTAACAGACGACGGCGACGAGGACGCTCGAAACCGGGCCGGCGATGGCGATCCAGAACTCCCGGTCCCACTCCTTCGGGAACGTCTTCAGCGACGCGAGGCCGCCGAGGATCCAGAGCGTGATCGACTCGATTTCGAGCCCGTACCGCAACGCGACCCACGAGTGACCGAGTTCGTGGATCGTGACGCTCACGAACAGGCCGACTGCCGCGACGATGCCGACGAGCCACGGAGTCGATCCGGCACGGAGGCGGGCCAGGTCGAAGCCGACGCCGGTGAGCCCCTCGACGAGGCCGGCGTAGAGTTCGATCTGCTGGCCGCTGCCGATCAGCCACGCGAGGATCGGGAGGAAGAGCAACAGGGACGTGTTGACTCGGATCGGGATGTCCCAGATCTCGGTGATCGTGTAGCTTCGCATACGTCCGGTGACGGGGTCGGGCCCTAAATTCGTGGTCCCGCCCGCGGACCGGCACTCCCCGGCGACAGATATACACTCCGCCTCGGCGACTGGACGGACGATGACCCGCGCCTCGCTGGGGCCGCTCGTCAAACTCAAGGAGACGGTCGGGGTGTTCGTCCGCAACGCCCCCTCGCCGCGGGAACTGCTCGCGAACCGGACCCAGCGCTTCGACCGCCTGCACGCGATCCTCCCCTCGACCGCGGCGCCGGGCGAGTCGCTCACCCTCACCGTGCAGGCGTGGGATCAGTGCGAGCGCCTCCACCGCGACTTCGAGGCCACGGTGACGGTGACGGCGACGGATTCCGAGGCGACCCACCCGCGCACCGTCACGTTCGACCCCGCATCGGACGGCGTCGAACGGGTCGCGGGCGTCGCCTTCGAGTCGCCGGGGGTTCACTACCTCACGCTGACGGAGGACCGCACCGGCGAGCGGTTCGTCTCCAATCCCGTCCGCGTCACCGACGACGACCGCCGGGTGTACTGGGGTGACATCCACCTGCACTCCATCCGGTCCGACGGCACGGGCGACGCCGCGGACGGCTACCGGTTCGGGCGCGACGTGATGGACCTCGACGTGGCCGCCTACACCGATCACGACACGATGGGCTTTTTCATCCCGCCGGGGTGGCAGCGCCGGCGGATGCACCGCGAGTACTTCGAGGAACTCTGCTCGCTGGCCGACGCGTTCGACGACCCCGGCGAGTTCGTCGCGCTCCCGGCCTACGAGTGGACGAAACAGCCGAACGCGGGCGGCCACCTCAACGTCTACTTCGAGGACGGCGCGGACGCGACGCTGATCGACTCCCTCGCGGCCGAGTCGAACACCTACGAACGCCTCTGGGAGCGCCTGCGGGAGTGGGAGCGGACCCACGACTCGCGGGTGGTGACGGTTCCCCACCACCCCGCGGAGGCGATGTACCCCTTCGATTTCGCGGCCGTCGACTACGACGACGAACTCGCGCCCCTCGTGGAGGTGTACTCCCAGTGGGGGTCGAGCGAGCGCCCCGGCAGCGAGGGCAACCGGTTCCCGCTGGCGATGGGGCAAGGCGAGATGGACGAGGCCGGCTACTACGTCCGGGACGCGCACCGACTGGGGTACCGGGTCGGGATGATGGGCAGCGCGGACTTCCACGGCCCCTATCCCGGGCACTCGATCATCCACACGCGCCCCCACCTCCCGTCGCTCGACGAGTGGCGCGAGGCGGGGCTGGGGTGGGGGAACGTCTGGCGGGTGTGGAACGAGCGAAGCTATCCCGGCGGCCTCACCGCCTTCCTCGCGCCCGACCTCACGCGGGAGTCGATCCTGTCGGCGCTTCGCTCGCGGTCCGTGTACGCGACGACCCAGCCCCACCGCATCCTCGTCGACTTCCGGGTGAACGGGACGGACGTGGCCGAGCAGGACGACGCGGTCGTCGTCGCGGACGCCGACACGCCGCGCGAGGTGCGCGTCGAGGTGGCGGGGACGGCGCCCGTCGAGACCGTCGAAGTCGTCAAGAACGACGCGGTCTGGCGAACCGTCGACGGCACCGACGACCCCGACGCCGACCTCGACGCCTACGCCGTCGCCGGCGAGTGGACCGACGACGATCCGATCACGGGGATGCGGTGGGACGAGGCGCGCGGCACCGACGGCGACGTGTACACGGTGCGGGTGCGGCAGGCGAGCGCCGACCGGTATCCCGGCATGGCGTGGGTCGGCCCGCTCTGGGTCGAGGCGGCGTAAGCACCCCCAAAGCTATCCGCTCGCCGGCCGTACCGACGGGCGAGCGACTGGCCATGGCGAGGATCGTCCCGAAGCGCGTGACCGCACGCGTCGACGACGAGTTCGTCGTCTTCCGGATCGGCATGCGCATCAACTCGCTGTGGAAGGTCCACGAGTGGCTGCCGGTCTTTCTCGCGATGCCGCGGATGTTGCGGGAACTCGAAGCCGACCCGGAGAGCGGCCTGCTCGCGACGCAGTCGAGTTTCGGGCTCCGGAACCAGGTCATGACCCAGTACTGGGAGTCGTTCGACGCCCTCCACGAGTACGCCCGGGACGCGGACGGCGAACACCTGCCGGCGTGGAAGGCGTTCAACCGGCGGGTGGGCGAGGGCGGCGACGTGGGTATCTGGCACGAGACGTTCCTCGTCCGCGACGGCGAGTACGAGGCCGTCTACAACAACATGCCCCCGACGGGGCTGGGCGAGGTGGGCGACCTGGTGCCCGCCACGGGGTCGCTCGAAACGGCGCGGGAGCGACTCGGTCGGTCCGCGGACGACGGGCGGTCGCCGCCCGAGGGCTGACCCGCGGGGGCGTCAGTCCCCCACGTCGCCGGCGTCGCTCCGCGCGCGCTCGACCGTCGCCGCCTCGTCGGTGCGGAGGTCCGAGACGAAGCCGAACAGGTCGTCGAAGTCGTCGATTCCCTCCTGGACCATGTACTGCACGTACCGGTGTTTCCGGTGGAACTCCGCCTCCACCGCCTCGACGTCGCGGTCGCTCGCGTCGGCGAGGCGATGGAAGAGGCGGAAGCCAAGCGCCCGGTGGCCGTCGTCGAGGTGCGGGTGGGCGTAGTCGAACCGGAAGCGGCCGTCGGTGTCCCGGCGCGCGACGACGTTCCAGTAGAGGGTGCGTCCGCCCTTCTCGACGGCGCCCGAGGGGAGCTGTCCGCCGCCGAGGTCCTCGTACTCCCGTTCGCTCAGGAGTTCGACCGCCTCGGCGACGTAGCGGTCGCCGTCGACGTGGTGGGGGAAGACGACGAGATCGATCTCGCGCAGGAGATACGGGGCGAGTCCCTGCTCGATCACCCGGTTGATGAGCGTCTGTACGTCCTCGGCGTGGGTGGTGCCGACGACGCCGTGGCCCGTGTTGAGCGTCTCGCCGAACGTCTCGAAGGAGGCCGGCGTGTTGATCTCCGCGATCACCTCGACGTCCGGGTTCAGGTAGTTGGTTTCGGTCATCAGGCGGGCCATCGTCACGCGCTTGTACTCGTTCTCGTGGTCGCGGGTGGTCAGCGAGATGCCCGTCTCGTGGGGGAGCCGCACCTCGCGGCTCCCCTCGTCGATGGAGACCGGGCGGTCGTCGTAGGGGACGAATGGCATGTGGGCGTTCATGAGCGTCGTCTTCCCGACCCCGGTCGGCCCCGAGAAGAGGACGATCCCGTGGCTCTCGTAGAGCATCCACAACAGGGTGACCAGTTCCGTCGGGAGGGCGTCGCGCTCGATCAGATCGACGGGCGTCATGGCGTCGCCGGCCTGCTTCCGGATGGAGACGTGGGGGCCGTCCTCGGAGATGACGGGCAGCGCGACGGCACACCGGATGGTCTCCTCGACGCCAGGGGGTTCGAGGTTCACCTTCGCGCTGGGGCGACTCGCGCTGAGTTCCGTCCCGTCGCTCGCCGCGAGCTGGGTGACGACGTTGACGAAGGCCGTCTCGTCGTCGAAGGCGAGGTTCGTGGGCACCCGGCCGACGGGGAGTTCGTCCGCACGGGGGATCACCTTCACCCGTTCGTCGACGCGGTTGGCCTCCACGTCCTCCAGATGGGGGTCGCGGATGGGGACGGTGAGGACGCCGTGGCCCACGTAGTCACGGAGGACGTAGTAGACCAGGTCGTCGAGGCGGTCGGTGGCGTAGCGGCTGTCGACCGGCGGGACGGCGAGGCCGTATTCGGCCAGCGCCGTCGTCAGGCGGTACCTCGTCGCCGCGACCCACGCCCGGGTGTTGCGGGCGGTGAGCCGACGGGAGAGGAACTGGCGGGCGCGCTCGCGGACGAACGCGTGACGGTCCTCGACCACGTCCTCGACGTTCGCCTCCCAGATCCGCTCCTTGCACTCCTCGATGAGTTGCTCGTCGCCGGGGAGCAGGTCGGGTTCGAGGACGGCGTACTTCGTCGAGAACTGGTCGCTCCCGAGCAGGTGTTCGCGGTAGATCACCACGTCCACGTCGAAGCCGGCGAAGTCGACGGTGTACCGGCGGAGGCGCTCGCCGGCGACCCGGTCGATAAAGCGGGCGTCGGCGTCGAAGGCGGTGCGGGCGGGGGCGTAGTTCTCGGTGTGGACGACCACCCGCTCGTCCGCCCGGCCCACGTCCACCACCTCGATCCGGTCGTCGAGGGCGAGCGGCGTCGATCCCTCCAGCAGTCGCAGTTCGCACAGCGCGTGGTAGGTGAGGCGGCGCCACGTGGCCGGCGAGGCGTCGATCAGCCGGTCGAGCGCGCGCCGGTACTTGGGTTCGAAGCCCGCCTCGGCGCGCTCGGCGGTCCCCTCGCGGGTCAGCGGCCGCCGCCGGTTGACGACCGTGAAGTGATCGCGGATCCGCTCCATCGCCGCCCGGTCCTCGGGCCCGAGACCGGGTTCGCGGACGCCGTACTCGAACTCGTCGTCGGTCTCGCGGATCGTCGCCACCACGCCGGGCGACACCTCGTACTGTGCGACCACGTCGGGCGCGTACCACGCTCCGGAGTCGTCGGGCGGTCGCGGGGCGGGGACCGGGCCGTCGTCGGTTCCCGTGGCCGCGCCGCCGGCGGCGAGCGTCGATCCGTCACTCATCCGTCGGGTCACACCTCCGCGGGGGGCGACATAGCCGTTGGTGCCTCGCTATCAGTTATAATACTCGGGGTGGGGCCGGGACGGGGGTCGCGTGCCCCGTTCCGGTTCAGTCCGCGCCCGCTTCGGTGCCCGGCGACGCCGGGTTCGACGGGGCCGTCGCCTCCGGCCGCTCCCCGAGGTCGAACTCGTCGAGCAGCGTCAGGAGGGCGTCGGCCTCGGTCGCGAGGTCGTCGACGCGCGCCGCCACGTCGGACAGCGAGTCGGTCTGTTCGCGGGCGGCCTCGGCGACGCTCGTCGCACCGGCGGCCGTCTCCTCGCTCGTCGACTCGATCTGCTCGACCATCGAGACGGTCTCCTCGGTCGAGGCGGCCTGCTGGTCGGTCGCGTCGGTGATCTCTCGCATCCCCTCGTCGGTCTCGTGGGCGAGTTCCGCGATGGTGTCCAGGGCGTCGATGGCGGCCTCGACCGTCTCGACGGCGTCGGCCACCTCCTCGGTCGTCCGGCGCATTTCCTCGACGGTCGTCTCGGTCTGGGTCTGGACGCCGTCGATGATCTCCTGGACGTCGGTCGCTTCCGCCTGTGCCTCCTCGGCCAGCGACTTCACCTCGTCGGCGACGACGGCGAAGCCCTCGGCGCCCTCGCCGGAGTGGGCGGCCTCGATGGAGGCGTTCAGCGCGAGCAGGTTGGTCCGTTCGGCGATGTCGGAGATGGTCGCGACGATGTCGCCCATCCGGGTCATCCGGTCGTCGAGTTCGCGGAGCTGGGCCATCGTCTCGCCGGTCCGCGTCTCGATGGCGTCCATCCGTTCGACCGCGGCGGCGGCGGCCTCCTGTCCCTCGTCGCCCGCCTCGGCGGTGCGGGTGGCCACCTCGGCGACGCTGTCGGCCGAGGCGGCGATCTCCTCGATCGTCGCCGAGAGGTCGCTCATCTCGCTCACGATCCGCTGGAGCTGGTCGCGTTGCTCCTCGGCGTCGTCGGCGATGTCGCCCGTGGCGTCGCTGATCCCCTCGCTCGCCCGCGCCACCTCGTCGAGGTCGGCGGACGCGTCGACGGTGCGCTCGGAGACGGTGTCGGCGAAGGCGTACACCTCCGCGACGGTCCCCTCCAAGTCGTCGAGCATGCGGTTGAACGAGCGGGCGATGGTGGCCATGGCCTCGCTCTCCTCGTCGGGGTCCATCCGCACCGAGAGGTCCTTGTCGGCGGCCGCGGCCATGACCTCGCCGTACCGGTCGGCGGTCCGTTCGAGGTGGTCGGTCAGCGCCTCCAGTTCGCGGGTGTTCCGCCGGAGGTTATCGGCCATCCGGTCGAGGGAGTCGCCGAACGATCCGGGGACCGACTCCTCGAGGACGGGCGCGTCGAACTCCTGGCCCGCGAGGGCGTCCGCCTGCGCGGAGACCGTCGCCAGCGACGCCCGCATGTCGTCGAAGGCGTCGACGAGGCTGCCGAGTTCGTCGTCCTGGTCGTGGGCCTCGACGTGGGCCTCGTCGACCTCGCCGGCGGCGACCGTCGTCGCCGCGTCCTCCAGCGCCCGCACCGGCGCGACGAAGTCCCGGCGGGCGATCCACAGCGTGTTCGCGAACGCGACGGCGGCGCCGGCGAGGAGGGTGACGGTCACCGCCGTCCGGACGGTCCCGCTCAGGACGAAAGGGAGGACGGCCAGCACGGCCGCGACGGCGAACTGGATGGTCACCGCCGTGACGATCTTTCGCTCGATGGACTCGTCGATCCCGAGGGCGTCCATCGTCCCCCACAGCGCCCGTCGATACTGCTCCCTGAACATGGCCGACACTGGAGCGTCACCCCACATGAAGACACGGGTGCGATTATCAGTGCGTAGGAACGGCGTGTCGTCCCCGGCGGTGACTCGGACCGGCGATTCTCGTCGCTGCGAATCGTCGCGGGGGTCGGCGGCGCGAGCGACGCCGCCGGCGCGCTCCGGATCCGCGGCGTTCCCGACCGGTCAGGCCCCGCCGAGGTAGAGTTCGGCCACGTCGTCGCTCTCCAGGAGTTCGTCGCCGGTCCCCTCGAACCGGTTCTCGCCCATGTCGAGGACGTAGCCCCGATCGGAGACCGAGAGGGCTTTCCGGGCGTTCTGTTCGACCATCAGGATGGCCGTCTCGGTTTCGTCGCGGATCCCCACCAGTCGGTCGAACATGTCGTCGACGAGGTCGGGCGCGAGGCCGGCGGAGGGTTCGTCGACCAGCAGGAGGTCGGGATCGATCATCAGCGCCGAGGAGAGCGCGAGCATCTGCTGTTGGCCGCCGGACATGGCGCTCGCGCGCATGTTCTCCCGCTCCTCGAGGAACGGGAATCGATCCCACACCGCCTGAAAGTCCTCGGGCGAGGGGTCGTCGATGTACGCCCCCATCTCCAGGTTCTCGCGGACGGTGAGGGTTGGGAAGATGTTCTCCCGCTGTGGGACATAACACATGCCGCGCTCGGTCACCTGGTCCGCGCGGAGGTGGGTGATCTCCTCGCCGTCGAAGGTGACCGTCCCCTCCCAGCAGTCGATGAGGCCGTAGATGGCCTTCATCATCGTCGACTTGCCCGCGCCGTTGGGGCCGATGATGGTGACGATCTCCCGGTCCTCGACGTCGAGGTCGACGCCGTGGAGGATCTCCGCGTCGCCGTATCCCGACACCACGTCGCGGGCTTCGAGCAGCGCCATCGGTCACCCCACCCCGAGGTAGGCGTCGATGACGGCTTCGTCGTTGCGGACCGCCTCGGGCCGACCCTCGACCAGTTTCTTCCCTTCGTTCATCACGATGATCGTATCGGAGAGTTCCATGATCACTTCCATGTCGTGTTCGACGATGCAGAAGGTGTACCCTTCGTCGCGCAGCGCCTCGATGCGACTCATCAGCTTCTCGGTCAGGGCGGGGTTGACGCCCGCGACGGGTTCGTCGAGCAGGATCACCCGCGGTTCGAGCATCAACACCCGCCCGAGTTCCAGCAGTTTGCGCTGCCCGCCCGAGAGGTTGCCCGCGGGCTCGTCGCGCAAGTGGTCGATTTCGAGCAGTTCGAGCATCTCCTCGGCCTGCTCCCGGACCGCGTCCTCCTCCGCGGCGACGGCGTCGCGCCGGAACCAAGCGTTGGCCAGGTTCTCGCCGGCCTGTCCCTGCGGCGCCAGCATCAGATTCTCGAGTGCGGTCATCTCGCCGAGTTCGCGCGTGAGCTGGAAGGTGCGGACCAGCCCTTCGCGGGCGAGCATGTAGGGTCTGCTGTTGGTGTGGCCGGGACGGCGCTGCGTGGCCCGCTGTTTGGCGAGGTAGCCGCCGGCGCCGAGGGCCGCCCCGGCGACGGTGGTTCCGAGGGCGGGGAGGGCGCCCAGCCCCGCCGGGCCGAGGCCGACGACGCCGCCGAGGACGCCGGCCGTGATGCCGCTGGCACCGCCCCAGATGACCGTCTCGTCCCGGTCGGGGCGCATGATCGTCTGCAGGTCCCGGCCGTCGTACCGGACGGTCCCGCCGTCGGGTTCGTAGAACCCGCTGACGAGGTTGAACGTCGTCGTCTTGCCGGCGCCGTTGGGACCGATCAGCCCCGTGATCGCCCCCTCCTCGATGTCGAAGGTGGCGCCGTCGACGGCGACGATGCCCCCGAAGGTCTTCCGGAGGTCCTCGACCTCGACGATGGGATCCCCGCTCATCGGTCCACCTCCGAGGCCGTGCCCTCCTCGCGGCCGAGCAGTCCCTCCGGCACGTAGTAGAGCACGAGCAGGAAGAGGACGCCGACGACCACCAGCCGGAACGCCTGGATGTTGACGCGGACGGCGGGCGGGAAGTAGGCGGCGAGCTGGGTCGTCGCCTGCTGGAACGCCCAGAAGATGCCCGCGCCGAGGATCATCCCCTTGTTGTTGCCCGCGCCGCCGAGGAACATGATCAACAGGGTGATGAAGGTGATCCGCGGCGCGAAGGTGGTGAAGGTCAACCCCTGGGCGTACATGGCCCACAGCGCGCCGGCGAAGCCGCCGAGCGCGGAGCCGAGGACCATCGTCTGGACCTTGTAGACGAAGGGGTCCTTGCCGAGCGACTTCACGACCGTCTCGTCGTTGCGGACGGCCCGCAGGACGCGGCCGAACGGCGACTTGACCGCGAGTTCCAGGGCGTAGTACAGGCCGGCGAGAAAGAGGACGAAGCCGGCGAGCTGGAACCGCGAGTAGTCGACCTTGGTCGTCAGGTCGCCGATGAACACCACCCCGTAGTCGATGCCCACGTCGCCGCCGAACTGGAGGGTCCAGACGACGTTCTGGAAGAGCACGTTGAGCGCGCCGGCGAGGTCACCGTCCCCGAGCGGCCCGAGGGTGGGCAGGAGGAAGTACCACAGCGAGAGGAACCACAGCGCGCCGACGCCGACGACCGTGAGTTTCACGTCGGCGAGCCACTCGACCCGCGTGACCCCCAGGTAGTACGCGGCCACCAGGGCGCCGAGCAGGGAGAGGGTGAGGGCGCTTTTCAGCCCGACGGAGTCGACGACCGGGAGCGGGAGGAGCGAAACCAGCAGGCCGGTGCCGAGCGCGACCCCGACCAGCCACTCGCGGCGTCCGAGGTGGCCGTAGTGGCCCGCGACGGCCACCAGCGCCACGAACCACGTGTACAGCGAGACGAGGACGCCGACGGTCAGGAGCGGGTCGACGGCCACCAGCAGGACGAAGGCGACGACCCCCGCGGCGACGCCGGCGAGGGCGCTGACGGCCGAGGGCGATCCGAGGCCGCCGTCCCGGCCGTGGAGACGCGCCAGGCCGAACGTCGTCACGGCGTAGACCGATCCGAGCGGGAGGCGGCCGTCGGACGCGCGGAAGCGGCCGAGGACGCCGGTGGCGATGGCCCAGACGACGGCGACGACGAGGCCGAAGATGGCGGGGCCGATCACCGTGTCCATCGCCAGCGGGAACAGCGACTGGAGCGGCGGGCTGTACCCCCGCAACGCGTCGGGGCCGTTGGCCAGCCACGTCTCGGACTGGATGATCCGCTGGAAGATGACCGACACGCCGAGGACGGTGATGGCGAGGTAGTCCTCGCGCAACCTGATCGTCGGCAGGGCGACGAGCCCGCCGACGAGGCCGGCCAGCAGCGTCGCGGCGAGGATGGCGACGGCCCACGTCCCGATCACGGGCACGTCCCCGAGGCCGATGACGTAGGCGGTGAAGTCGGTGGGGTCGTCCGGGCCGAGGACGAACAGCGCCGCGGTGTACGCACCGACGAGGTAGAAGCCCACGTGGCCGAAATCGAGGAGTCCCGTGTGGCCGTACTTGACGTTCAGCCCCAGCGAGAGGATGCCGTAAATCGACACCAGGAGCATAAAGGAGATGACGACGTCGGAGGCCGCCATCTCAGCTCCCCCCCACGATGCCCTCGGGCTTGACGAGCAACACGATCAGGAGGACGACGAACGCGACGGGGATGCGGTAGGTGGCGCTGAGTCCCGGGATGGCGAAGATGCCCACCTCCATCGCGAGGCCGACGACGTAGCTCCCGAGGATGGCGCCGTAGACGCTGATGCCCCCGAGGATGACGCCGGCGAACATGGCGAGCAGGAGGTTGAACCCGAGGTTGATCGTGATGGAGCTGAACAGGAACCCGAGCATGACGCCGCCGATGGCGGCGAAGAGCCCGGAGATGATCCAGACCGAGGACATCACCTGCCGGGTGTTGATCCCGCGGACCATCGCGAGCTGGCGGTTGTCGCTGGTCGCTCGCATCGCCTTGCCGAGCGTCGTCGCCTGCAGGAGGTAGTGGAGGGCGGACATCATCAACAGCGCGAGGGCGACGATGCCGACCCGCAGCGGCGAGGTGCGGATGCGGGTGGCGGCGATGGCGGCGTCGGGGACGGTACCGCCGGCGCCGCCCCAGAAGACCGCCGCCCCGAGGCCGAGGGTGACGACGCCGGAGAGCGCGGCGGCGAGCCGCGGCCCGACGACCCCGGCGGTGTCCCGTCGCCGACGGTGGGCCGCGTACGCGACGGCGGCAGTCGCGGCGACGACGACGGCCAGTTCGAGCCAGGAGTAGCTCATCACGAGGAGCTGTCTGGAGGTGCCACCGCGGGTCTCCTGAATGCTGACGAACAGCCCCTCGGTCACCACGAAGAAGTCGAAGAACTTCGCGAGCGTGAAGTCGAGCGGCCCGCCGACGAAGGGGACCGTCGTCTCGACGGAGTAAAATCGAATCTCGCCGCCGAATATCGTCTGGATGCCGAACCGGACGACGAAGGCCACGGCGAGCGAGACGATGAGCATCAAGGCGAGTTCGACGTCCTTCTCGCGGAACTTCCGGAATATCAGCGACTCCAGCAGGGGAACGATGGCGCCGAGCAGGACGAACGAGAAGAGCAGCGCCGCCTCGAAGGCCGGCGCCCCGAGCACCACGGCCGCGCCGACGGCGGCCGCCACGAGGCCGTGGACGGCGAGCGCGAGGCCGTCGGGGACGTCGACCCCCCACCAGCTCCCCTTCAGCGCGCGCATGCCCCCGAGGTGATAGATCGTTCCGAGGACGCCGGCCGCCGAGAGGACGAACAGCACGGCTGCGCCGGCGACGCCGACCTGCTGGGGGCCGGTCGCGAGCAGGTCGAACAGCGGCACGGTGTCGGGTTTGTTGACCAGGAGTGCGGTGTACGCTCCGAGCGTCAACAGGTCTCCGTGTGCGAAGTTGGGCACCTCGGCGATGTCGTACACCAGCGCGAGACCGGTCGCGCCGAGGGCGACGATGCTTCCGGTGACGACGCCCGTGACGATTGCGTTCAGTAATCCCGTCTCGGCGGCCATGACTGGTGATGACATACCACGGTTAATATCGTTTTGGTGCCGCCCGACCGGTCGCGACGACGCCGTGGTGCCGTGACTCGCTGGCCCACGGCGTTCGCGGTCCGCCGGACCTTGTTACTAGTTCGCACAATCTTTCGTCGCTGGCATGACGATACGTCTACCATATCGCCCCTCCAGTGGTATGAACAGACACTATTGAGCCGATTGAGTCACGCACGTACATATTTTTCGCCAACTAATTCACACATTTGGTACGAGCGAGCAATAGATTAATTTATGACAAGAAAGAACACGGCACACGCAATGTCAGATCACAGTCGACGCGACGTCCTCAGAGGGCTCGGCGCGACCGGAACGGCCGGCATCGTGTCGCTCGCTGGATGTTCACAACAGGAAGGCGACGGCGGCGGGAGCACCCCCACGGCGACGGAGATGGACGGCGGTGGCGACGACGGCGGCGACGGCGGCGACGGCGGCGACACGGCGACGGAGACGGAAGGCGACATGGGCGGCGGTGAGCCCATCGCGCTCGGCTCCATCTTCCCGATCACCGGAACCAACAGCGCCTACGGGGGCGGTCACCAGCAGGCGTTCAACCTCGCCGTCGAGGAGATCAACGACAGCGGGGGCGTCCTCGGCGGGCGGGAGATCACCCCCATCAACCGGGACACCGAGGGGAGCCCCTCGCGCTCCGCCCAGAAGTTCCGGACGATGATCAACCAAGAGGGGATCGTGGGTCTCGTCGGTCCCTACTCCAGCGGGATCGGGACGACGCTCGCCCCCATCGCCCGCGACAACCGGGTGATGGAGGTCTCGAACGGCAACACCTCGCCCGCGCTGGCGACGGCCGGCGTCAACGAGAGCAACGGCGTCAAGTACTACGGCCGGACCTCGCCCAACGACGTCCAGCAGGCGCTCGTGATGGCGCGCGTCCTCAACCAGTCCATCGAGGCGGAGTCGGCCTCGTTCCTCTACGTCGACAACCCCTACGGACAGGGGTTGGCGGAGGCCGCGAGCCAGAACTTCGAGGGCGAGACGCTGAACATGGTGGCTTACTCGCAGGCGACCAGCGACTACACCTCGACGCTCGACTCGGTGTTCGAGGGCGACCCCGACGCCGTCGGCGCCGTCATGTACCCCGGCAACGGCCGGACCATCCTCCAGCAGTGGAACCAGGGCGGCTACGGCGGGCAGTGGGTCGGCGCGGAGGCGATCCTCTCTCCGCAACTGCTGTCGGACCTCTCGGAGATCGTCGAGGGCATGTACATCACCTCCCCGCAGACCGCGAACAGCGAGACGTTCCAAGAGAACATGGGCGGCCAGGGCAACATCACGCAGTTCGCCCCCCACGCCTACGACGCGACGTACCTCATGGGCTTCGCGATGGAGAAGGCCGGCGAGGCGAGCGGCACGGGTATCGCCCGGAACATCCGCAGCGTCTCCCGTCCCAACGACGGCGACACGACCGTCTCGGTCGCCGAGTTCGGCGCCGGCAAGGAGGCCATCGGCGCCGGCGACCCGATCAACTACGACGGCGCCTCCGGGTCGGTCGACCTGAACGAGAACCTCGAACCGGTCGTCCCCTACCGCATCCTGCAGGTCCAGAGCGGTGAGGCCCAGGTCGTCGAGGAGGTGCCGCTGTCGTACTTCGAGGGCAAGATCTGATCGCCTCCCGGCGAACTTAACGGCCCCACCCACCTACCACGCGTATGGTAACGCTCGAGACGGAGTGGCACCCCTCGACGAAGCTGAACGTCGTCGGCGCGGCACTGGATTTCACGAGCGTCGACCCGCTCCCCGAGACCGTCACGCGCGACGAGATCGAGGAGTACTGCTACGCGCTCGAACAGCTGTACGGCTCCTACGTCGACGAACTGGTCGCCGAGACGACGCTCTCGAGCCGCGAGGCCCAGACGTGGGTGTTGCGGAACCTCGTCCACGAGGGCGCCGACCGCCTCTCCTTCGAGGCGATCGGGCTGTACGTCTGGGCCATCGGCCGGTCGGCCGACGGCGACCCCCTCTCCCGGACCATCGTCACGGGGTACCACGAGCGAGCGACGGCGAAAATCGACGCCGCGGAGGCGACGGTCAAGCGGACCCAGCCGCCGCCGTACCCCGACGACCTCTTCGCGGAGCCGACGATGCTGTGGGTCGAGGGCGAGGTGGCCGAACGGCTCGCCCGCCGACTCGGCCCCGAGGAGGGGTTCAGCGACGCCCTCGAACGCCTGCTCGACGAGACGCTCGACGCCGTCCCGCTCGCGGACCTCGTCGAGCGGTTCCGCGACGCCGGCGCGGCGTACGTCGGCGTCCGGACCGTTCAGCCCGGCTGGGACCGGGAGCTCCCGCTGTCGGTCCACGCCCCGCCGTCGACGGACGTGGACGTCGAGGCCGACGCGGTCCGCGTCGACGGGACGCCGTACCCCTTCGGGGTCGAGACCCGCCCGCCCGACGCCGGAACGGGATCGCTGCTCACCCTGTACGGCGACGGGGTGACGCCCGACGCCGGCGTCGAGCGCCTCAGCCGGGCGCTGACGCGGGTCGAGGCGACGCTGCCGGAACTCGTCGAACGGGCGCGCGAGGCGGGCGTGTCCGGGCTCGCCGTGGCCGACGATCCGGTCGGTGCCGGCGCGCACCTGCTGGCGATCCGGCCGCCGGACGCGGCGTCCGGGCCGTTCGAACACCTCGACCGACTCGCGCTCGACGACCGGACGCTCACCGTCGGGCGGGTGACGACCCTCTCGGCCGACTCGTACGCCGACCGCGCCGACGGGGCGACGCTCCTGTGGACGGCCCCCGACGCGGACCTCGACGAACGCCGGGACCTGCCGGCCGACCCGGTCGAGCGCCGCGAGCGGTTCCCGACGGCGGTGCTTCACACCGACTGAGAGGCGTCGCCGTGTGTCACTG
The DNA here is from genome assembly GCF_023703775.1 of Haloplanus sp. GDY1. NCBI lineage: Archaea > Methanobacteriati > Methanobacteriota > Halobacteria > Halobacteriales > Haloferacaceae > Haloplanus > Haloplanus halophilus. The sequence continues at coordinate 2,071,663 of NZ_CP098514.1, forward strand.
CCGCTGCCCGCCGCCGTCTCCCTAATAGGAAGACGTGGCCTCGTTGAAAACCCTCGCTGACATGATGGACGAGTAGTCCGAAGGAGGATGGACGCCCTGCCAAAGTCGCGTCTTCTCCGTTTCGTCGAACGGGCTATGGTGCTGGCTCGCCGTGCTGTTGTACGGTTTTCGACACGCTATTCGCGGACGCGGAGCGGAAAGACTTCGCGTGAGTGCTTAGCCACGGTCCGCCACCTGTGCATCGAAAAGTGCGGTAGTAAATCGATGGGAGCGTGGACGAGGTACGCGCGCTGGATTCAGCGGGACTGCTGGAACATATCATCGACCGAGTGTTTCAACAAGGCCTCAAATCCGATTGCTCAGCCCCAGTCCCAGATTAATTCTGGCCTCGATATGAGGAGAACACAGAAGATAACGAGGACACTGAGGCTGAGTATTCGCAGTGCTCCTGCTGAACGTTGTCGGGTCGGAGGAAGAGATTCGGCCACCCCAGAGAACGCAAACGCGATGCCTAAAAAGAGCATGTTGTGAGGGCCGTCGAGTACAATACCGAAATACACCCACCCGAGGAGACAGCCGAGCGAGAAGAACGAGAAGACGAGGCCCTTTCGGCGTCCATCCGGCTCACGAAACAGTATCCGTTGAACTACTCCCACACGTAACGACAAATTTGTCCTTCAATAAAGCGTTCGGCTGTACTTACCGACGCGACTCACCGCATCGAGGGTATTCCATCATATCCCTGACTGTGGTTCAGTCACACCTCCGTGAGCGTGGATTAGCGAAATCCGGGGTGTCCCTCGAGGGGACGCGCCCCCGGTCGATTTCGGGGCTCTCCCACCGCCATCCGTGTATTTGTTTGTATGTCCTGCTAGTTTAGCGAATCGCAACACGGCGAGGGATGCCCCGTTTAGCGAGAGACGCGAATCTCGAATGGGGGGTCGTTCAGACGAACGCCAGAAAAGTGTGCGAACAAGGAGTGTACGGCGGAAAGAGCCTAGGCCGGGATGTGGAGCACCGGGGCGCTCGTCGCCGTTCCGGCGTTACACGCGGCTGTTTAGCAGGTGAGAAGTGGCTGCTCGAGGTCCAGTCTCGGCTCCAACGCTCTCGAGGGTACATTCTTACGTCGGGAGGCCCGACATAGCGATGTAATGGCGTCGTCTACCAGTTCCGAACCGGCCGACGAGTTGGCGACTGCCGTCGGTCGGTACGTCCTCGGCGAGATCTCCCTCGGGAAGGCCGCCGAAGCGGCAGGGATGTCCCGCTGGGAGTTCGAGGAAGTGCTTCGAGACGCCGGCTTCGAAGCGCTGTACGGGCCGCGGACGGACGACCAACTGGATGCGGAACTCGACACCGCCCGGAATCCCGGCGAGTAGATGGCGAAACGGCCCCCGCAACCGGTGTTTCTCGACACGACCGTCGTCAGCAACTTCGCCAGCACGGACGGAATCGGATTGTTCACGACGGTGCTCGACTCGCCGGTCGTCGTGCCTGCCGTTCGCGAGGAGATCGAACGCGGCGAGCGTGCCGGATACGAGTATCTCGATGCGGCAGTCGCTGCGCTCGGCGAGTCGCTACCTGTTCGAGAGGTACCGTCCGAAGCCGACGATTCGGACATCCGCGACCACCTCGACGCCGGCGAAGCGGAATCGATACTGGGCGTACTCGCCCACGGTGGAACGGTGGCGACCGACGACCTGGCCGCCCGCCGAGTCGCCGAGCACAGAGAGGTTCCCGTGACGGGATCGGTCGGACTGCTCGTGCACGGTGTCGAATTAGCTCATCTCGACCGCGACACCGCAGACGAGTGGCTCGATACGTGGCGAGAGCGGCGCGGGTACTACGCGCCCGTCGAAAGCGTGACAGAGGTCCTCGGCGACGAAGGGTAGTGACTAGTCAGTCGGACTCGGCCCGCAACGTTTCGAGCGCGGCCACGTATCTCTCTGCCAGATAATCTACTGCCGCAGTAGTTCGGTCCGAGATCACGTCGACGCGCGCCCGGTACTCGTCGTCGCTCAGATCGACAGCCTGGACGCATTCGACGTAGCGGTCCAGGGCGGTCTGGAACGTCTCCATGTAGTGGTCGTGCGGGGCGTCGACGCGGTCCATGTTTCGCTCGATACCCTCGAAAAGCGCCCGATAGATCGTCGCAGCCGCGCGATGGCGACCCCGCTCCCGATATCGGTCGGCTGCATCTAGGAACCGCGAGAAGTCGATCACGTTGAGGACGATCCCGTCGTCCCTCGCATATTCGTCGAACAGTTGCTCGACGTCAACCCGGTACTCGTCGACGGATTTTTCGACCGTGTCGCCGAACCGCGCGAGAAATCGCTCGCGCATCTCGGGATTCCGGGCGAGTTCCTCGACGACGAACGAGCGAAGGTCGTCGAACGACACGTCGTCGACCACCGCCTCCATGTGTTCGCGCTGGTCCGCTGGCGGCTCCTCCGCGACATCCAGCAGTACCGCCACGACGTGCTTGCAGTCCCCGGGGCCGGTGTATGGGCACGTGCAGGTCGTACTGACGACCTCCTCAGTACGGTCGACCATAACCTCGTAGAGTCGTGAGCCCTGCACAATCGCCGTGACGAGGCTTCCGAATCTGTTCCGTCGCTGGATACGCCCCTCGGAACGATAGGTTTGCCCCCGTTCGAACACTGCCTCAGTACAGCGATCCCGGATCTGGTTCCGTCCGATATCCATTGGCACCGGCTGAAACGTACGGGTCAGTGGGTATTGGGTATTCGGCCCCGTATGTCGTCTGTGGACACCGGAAATAGACGACTGTGGACCGAGTATTCGGATTCGAGTGTTGCCGACCGTCACATCATAACTCCAATCCCGATGAGAAAGACACCAATAGATATTAGCGGGGTCACAAAAATACGCTCCGCTTAGTAAAGTGAAGAACTTTCCGACTCGGAACGACCATTTTTGACGACGTTGGCTCCTGCTACGGCTAAAACTAATCCACAGACTATGAAAACAACTACAAGTACTGTATTGAGAGTACCCGAGATAACATCGACTCCGTAGCCTGCTATCAGGTGTTCCCGTCCAGTTAGGGCGAGTCCCAGCGGGGCAATACCGATCAAGATCATCGTCACCCCGAGAAAGATATCGCCGATTCGCCTCTGGTTCATGTGGGATGTGACAAATCGCTTTTGCTTGATTCTTCTCCTCTACTTACCGAAGCAACTCGCCACATCGAGGGCCTCTCGTCACTTAGTCATCGTCGGCGGTGTACGCGCCGCCACGGCGCTTGATACGTGCGACGACGAGCCGCTGGCGTCCCGTCGGAAGCTCACGGAGAGCCGGAACTCCCCGACGCGTATCTTCTTGTACGGACTGTTCCGGAGCGGCTCGCCGTAGTCCGGCGGGTCACGCCACGGCGAGGAGACGATTTCATCGAGCTTGTCGCGTATCCGGTCTTGGTCGGCGGGAGACAGTCCGTCGAGGTCGTCTTCGGCCGTCGAGGAGAATTCCCACGTCCACTCCCCATCACTCATCCGTGCCGAACCGCTCGCGGGCTTCCTCGGCGCTCGTCGTTCGTCCCTCGCGGATGTCTTCCTCGGCTTCGAGCAGGGCGACGAGTTCGTCGCGGTCGAACGTCGGGAACTCGACGGCGTCCCGAAGCGTGTACCGGATGAACTCGCTTCGGCTGTTGAACCCGCGCCCTTGCCACGTATCGTCTATCCGTTCGAGGAACGACTCGGTGACCTTGAAGTTCACCGTGACGATGTCGTCCCCGCCGTCGTCGTTTGTGGCCGCTTCGGACATACAGTCGTAATACGTTGGTCTTACCAATAGCGTTTCGCCGGAACCTCGCGTACCGCGTAACCGACGTGGATAGCCGCATCGAGGGGGTGTTCTATCACATTCTTGACTACGTTTCATCCCTCTCTCCGTGAGCGTGGATTAGCGAAATCCGGGGTGTCGCTCGAGGGGACGCGCCCCCCGATCGATTTCTGGTCTATCCCGGCGCTGTCTGTGAATTAGTTTGTGTCCTGACAGTTCAGCGAATCGCGTTACGGCGAAGGATGCCCCGTTTAGCGAGAGAAGCGAATCTTGAACGGATTTTATCCAGACGAGTGTAGTCAGAAAAGTGCCCTCACAAGGAGTCTATGGCGGAAAGAGCCTAGGCCGGGATTTGAACCCGGGGTCTCGTCCTTACCAAGGACGCGCTTTACCGCTAAGCTACCCAGGCACGCGTACACCGGTTGGCCGGAGCCGTCTTTAGGCGTTTCGATTTACGGGTCGGCGGGCGGGGCGGCGTCGCCGCCGGCGAGGGCGAGCACTCGGTCGGCCGTGGCGTCGGGGAGCGCGGCGTCGGGCGGGGGAAGGTCGCCGTCGAACTCGCGGGCGAGGTCCGCGGCGTATTCGAGGAGGTCGTCCCCGGGCGAGACGCCGGCGGCGGTCGTGCCGGCGGCGACGGCGAGGGCGAACACGTCGGCTTCGAGGTTGCGGTCGAGGGCGGGACCGTCGGCCCCCGCCGCGCGGCGACGCGTCTGATCCCGGCCGAACGCGCGAACCACCTCGACGGCGCGCTCGGCGGTTTCGGTCCGTGCGAGCAGGTAGAAGCCACGGGAGACGAGGACGTCCGCCGCGAGGATGTCGAGGTCGGCCCGCCGGCCGGCCTCGTCGTCGTCGAGCCAGGGTTCGGTGTGGGCGAGCGAGCGCGTGAGCCGCAACCCCTCGTAGATGAGCTGGACGCCGGCACCGCGTTCGGCGACGTGTTCGGCGTCCACGGTCGCATCGAGGGCGTGGGCGCTCACCATCGTCAGGACGCTGGGGGTCATCGACGCGTCCGCGAGGCGGTCCCGAAGCGCCTCGCCGAGCCGTTCGGGCTCGATGTCGGCGAGCGCGTCGCGGGCGGCACGCCGGGCCCGTACGGCGTCGTCCATTGCCGTACGGTTGCGGTGCGATGGCCAAAGACCTTTGGAAACGGCCGGCCGCGGGCGGGGAGTCGGGGGTGTGAGCCCCGCCTCGGCGGACGAGTCGTCGGGAGCGTGCCCCGGACGGGACGGACGCCTACAGGTAGAGCGGGTCGGGCGACGGCGGCATCGACCGCTTGTGCGCGCTCGTCTCGTAGAGGTCGACCACGCGGTCGACCTGCTCGGGGGTCACGTCGAGGTGACGGACGGTCGCGGCCCGGGAGAGCGGGCCGTCGACGTGGAGCGCGAGGATGGCGTCCAGCGTGTCGTACCCGAGGCCCATCTCCGCCTCGTCGGTCTGTCCCGTCCACATCTCCGCCGAGGGCGTCTTGGTCACGAGGTCGTCGTCGACGCCGACGTGGGCGGCGAGCTGCCGCACCTGCTGTTTGTAGAGGTTGCCGATGGGGTGGCAGTCGACCGCACCGTCGCCGTACTTGGTGAAGTAGCCGGTGAGCGCCTCGCTCCGGTTGCCCGTCCCGAGGACGATCCGGTTCTCGGCGTTGGCGACGAAGTAATCGAGGACCGCACGGATACGCACCCGAACGTTGCCGGCGGCGGTGCGGAGCGGGTCGGTATCGACCCGCTCGGCGGTCGCCTCGCCGGGGAACGCCTCGACGAAGGCGTCGTAGATGGGACCGATGTCGATCACGTCGTACTCGACGCCGAGGTCGCGGGCGACGCGTTCGGCGTCGCTCATGTTGTCGGCGGCGTTCACCTCGCTCGGCATCACGAGCCCGTGGACGCGCTCCGCACCGAGCGCCTCGACGGCGAGGTGGGCGGTCAGCGTGCTGTCGATGCCGCCGGAGAGGCCGAGCACCGCGCCCTCGGCCCCGGCGCTGTCGACCGTGCGCCGGATGAAGTCCGTGACGTGGTCCCGGACCGCTTCCAGTTCCGCCTCGGAGAGGCGGAGGTCGAGCGGGGCCGACGCTTCCAGAATGACGGATTCGTCGCTCATCACCACCTCGTACGGCATCCGGTTTGAAATACTCTCCCGTTGAGGGGACGCGGTGGACGCGCGTTCGTGCGACGGCCCCCAAACCGACGGGACCGACAATTACTCCACGTCGAGTTCGGTGTCGTCGACGGCGCCGGCCGTCCCGCTCGCGGCGTCCCGGCGCTCGCCCGCCGAGCCCTCGGCCCCGGCACCGGCCGCCGTCTCGGCGCCCTCGCGGATCCGCAGCACGCGGCGATACGGGAAGAAGTCCCGGCCGTCGGCGTGGGTGACCCAGACCCCCGAGTCGTAGAACTCGACCGAATCGGCCCGAATCGACGCCTCGCCGAAGTCGGCGCTCGCCTCGTCGGTCAGGAACACCTCGAAGGACTGTGTGTCGGTCATGTCAAGTCCCGGCTACGACCCGTGACGGCATAAGCGTTCGTTCCGCGAAACGCTACGTTGAAGTGGGACGGCGTGGAAGCCGGTGACACGAGCGCCGTCGGTCCCGTGAGTTCGGCGAGGGGGACCGCGGGGCGAGCCGAGGAGCGCCGTTGGTCCAGTGGTAGGACAGTGGCTTCCCAAGCCACTAGCCCGGGTTCAATTCCCGGACGGCGCATGTTCCGAACGGAGTGAGGGGGATCGCCGGACGGCACGCGGCGCCCGCTTGCGTCGCCCGGTCACGCCGTCGCTCGACCGCCGCCGCCGAACACGCCACCGTTTATGTGTCGAGCGTTGCGACCACCCGACGTGTTCGCCCTCCAGTCCACCGCACCCTCGCTGGCACCGCCCGTGGCGATGCTCGTCGTCTTCGCCCTCCTGGGCGCCGTCGTCGGCGCCGTCGGGAGCGCCGTGGCCCGCCGCCTGTCGAACCCAGTCGCCAAGTACCGCGTCCTCTACGCCGGCGTCCTGTTGCCCTTCGCGCTGCTCGCGTACGGCGTCCTCGCTCTCCTGGGGTTCGGCGGGGCCGTCGCCGCGACGGCGCTCGGCGGAACCGACGGGGTGGCCGCCACACTCCTCGCGGACTTCGTCGGCCTCCTCGGGGCGGGGCTCGTCGGACTGGCCGCCTACGCGCCGACGGTTCGTGGCGTGCGGGCCGTCCGCGACATCGACCTGTCGACCGGGCGGGCGCTCGCCCGGATGGCGCGCTACGTCGTCGGCCTGAGCGCCGTCGTCGCCGTCGTCATCGCCCCACTCCGGCTCACGGGCACCGCGTCGCCGCTCGGACTGGCCGGCGTCTTCGTCCTCGTCGTCGCGGCGACGCTCGTCGGATCGCCGTGGATCGTCGCCGCGGTTCGGTCGACGGCGACGCCGACGGGGGCGACCCGCGAGCGCGTCGACGCCCTCCGCGAGCGGGCGGGACTCGACGTGCGGGACGTGCGGGTGCTCGACACCGACGACGAGGAGACGGCGACGGTCCACGTCCGCGGTCCGCCCGGCTATCGGCGGCTGTTCGTCACGACGACGTTCCTGGATCGCTTCGACGACGACACCGCCGCGGCGCTGCTGGCGGTGGAAGCCGGCCGGATCGAGGCCCACGTCCTCCCCGCGCGGGCGGGGAGCGTCGTCGCCGCCGCCGTCCCCCTCGTCGCGTCGGTCGCCGGACGGGGGCCGCGCTGGGTGCTGCTCGGCGCGGCGTTCGTCGCACTCGGCGTCGGCTTCGGGCTCTGCCGGCGGGGGGTGCGTGCGGCCGACGACCACGCCGCCGCGCGGGTCGGTGCCGACGCCGTCGCGGACGCGCTCGAACGCTACGCCGACGTCCACGGGATGGAGCCGACCCGGCGGCGCGTCCCGAACCCGCTCTCGATCAACGTCGCGCTCGGCGACCGGATCGACCGCCTGCGCGAGCGGTAGCTACGGCCCCGCGTCGTCGACGGCGGCCCGCAGTCGCCCGGTCGCGTCGGCGTCGTACCGGAGCACCCGCCGCCACCACGGCCCCTTCCCGGAGTCGGCCGAGAGGTCGGTGACGAGCGGCCCGGCCGTGGCGCCCGCCTCGGGGTCGCTGAGGGGCACCGCCCGCTCGAACAGGCGGGAGTCGTCGCCGCCGGCCACCAGCACCTTCGCGTCGAAGTCGGCGCGCTTGCAGTGGGCGTTGCTGGCGAAGCGCTCGCGCTCGGCCGGCGGCAGGTCACGGTACGTCTCGCCCGTCACCGCGCGCTCGACGCGGAACTCGCCGATCAGGTAGGCGCCCCACTCCGGCGGGAGGTCGGGCGCCGCCTCGGGGTCGCCACGCAGCGAGAGCGTCGCGTAGAAAAAGAGCGAGTCGCCGGGGGCGAGCGCGGAGAGCGGGCCGGCCTTCACGCCGTGTTCGTCGCCGTAGGTGTAGGCCGTCGAGCCGTAGATCCCCGCGAACTCCGGGTCGAGGTGGACGCGCCGGTCGGCGACGTCCGAGACGTCCACGCCGAGCGGGACGGCGAGGTCGCCGTAGGTCGGCACCGGCTCGGCGGTCGGCTCCCGCTCGGGGATGGGGACGTACGCGAACCGGCGGTCGGGGAGGACGGGACCGCGAAAGCCCGGGAGGGTGGTGTTGGCGCCGACGTTGATGGCGACGGCGCGGGCCATTCAGGCGGGGACGAACCGGAGGACGCGGTCGTCGCTCGCGACGGGCGATCCCCGGCCGTCGCGGTTGCTCGTCGTCGCGTGGAGGTGGCCCTCGGGGCCGGTGAACACGGTGCGGATCCGGCCGAACTCGCCGCCGAACAGGCGGTCCTCGGCGACGACGTCGGGGTCGTCACCGCCGTCGAGTCGAACCCGGTGGACGTGTTCGGCCTTGAGCGTCCCGAAGAGGAAGTCGCCGCGCCACGCCTCGATCGGGCCGTCGTAAACGGTCGCGCTGGCGGGGGCGATGGTCGGCGAGTAACTCGTGACGGGATCGGTGAAGCGGTCGTCGTCGCTCGGCCCCGTCACCTCGGGCCACCCGTAGTGGGCCCCCGCGCGGAGGACGTTGATCTCGTCCCCGACGTCGGGGCCGTGTTCGGTGCTGTAGATCTCCCCACGCCGGACGGTGAGCCCCTGCGGGTTGCGGTGCCCGTAACTGAAGACGGGGGAGTCGAAGGGGTTGTCCGGGTGCGGGTCGCCGTCGAGGGTGATCCGCAGCACCGATCCCGCGAGGACGTCGGGATCCTTCGCCAGGGCGCCGTCGGCGGCGTCGCCACAGGTCATGTAGAGGGCGTCGTCGTGGACGAGCAATCGACCGCCGTCGTGGATGAACGACCCCGGAATCCCCTCGATCAGGGGCTCCCCCGCCCAGTCGTCGTCGAGGTCGTGACGCACCAGTCGGTTCGCCGTCCCGCCGTCCGCGGGTTCGTAGGTCTGGTGGGTGTAGGCGTACGGCTGGTCGGGGTGGAAGGCCAGGCCGAGCAGACCGCCCTCGCCCGCGGCCTTCACCGGGACGTCCTCGACCACGGGTTCGACCGCCCCGTCAACGAGGCGGACGATCCGTCCCGGCCGCTCGGTGAGATAGAGGGTGCCGTCGCGGAACGCGGTCCCCCACGGCACTTCGAGGTCGGTCGCGAGCGTCTCGACGGCGACGTCCGCGTCCCCGGACGGGGCGTCGTCGCTAGCGTCGCCGTCGGTGGTAGCGGTGGCGGTGGCGGTAGCGGTAGCGGTAGGTGACGCGCCGTCCGAATCACGCGGCCGGCTCCCACACCCGCCGAGCGCCGCCGCTGCGCCGAGGGTCGCCAGATAGCGTCGTCGGTCCATATCCGCCCTGAGGGCGCGAGCCGTAAAACTACGTCGAGGGATCCAGGTCCCGCTCGAACTCGTCGAAGACGTCGAGGTCGTCGGGCAGGTCGTAGGCGATGCGGCGGTCCTCCTGTCGGTTCTCGCCACCCGTCTCCAGCGGGTCGGCGCGGTCCCCCCAGCCCGGCTTGACGCGGACGCTCTTGGCTGGCATGCCGACCGCGATGTGGTGGTCGGGAACGTCGCCCTGCACCACCGCCCGGGCGCCGACGACGGCGTTCTCGCCGACACGGCACCCCGCGCTGACCATCGCGTCGTAGGTGATGCGGGCGTCGTCCTCGATGATCGTGTGGTAGTTGCGGACCTCGGTCTGGTCGACGACGTCGTGGTCGTGGCTGTAGACGTGGACGCCGTCGGAGAGGGAGACGCGGTCGCCGACGGTCAGTCGCCCCCGGTCGTCGAGGTGGACGTCGTCGTGGACGACCACGTTGTCGCCGACGGAGATGTTGTGGCCGTAGGTGAAGGAGATGCCCTTGAAAAAGCGGCAGCCGTCGCCACACTCCGCGAAGAGGTGATCGGCGAGCATCGCCCGGAACCGGAGCGCGAACTCCACGTTGTCGGCCATCGGCGTCGCGTCGAACTGCCGCCAGAGCCACTGGAGGTACTTCGATTCGGTGAATCGCTCCTCGTCCTTCTCGGCGTAGTACTCGCTTTCGAGCGTGGCGTTACAGGGGTCGTACCCCTGCAGGCGGACGCGTTCCGCGGGCGAGACGTCCCCGCCGTCCTGCCAGCGCTCGTACGCCTCGCGGTCCCCGAACAGGTCGATCAGCACGTCCTGTACGACGTTGCACGTGTCCTCGTCGGAGGCCAGTCGCTCGTCGACGTGGTCGATGAACTCCTCGAGGCCGGCGTCGGCCTCGATGGGGAGCGAGACGTGTCGCTTCGTCATTGCAGGCGTGATAAGACGGGGGTTCCCAAAGGGGTTCGGGTGTGCGTGCCGGGCGGGAAACTGGGCGGGCGGAGGCGAGGAGACGGAGCGGTGCGAACCGGTGACGGCTACGCGAGGAAGACGTGTCGCGGCCGGTCGGCGAGCACGTCACGCCCCCACGAGACGGTGTCCGCGAACTCGTCGGAGCGGAAAAAGCCCATGGCGTCGTCCTTCGAGCGCCACTGGCTGGCGATGAACATGTCGTTCTCGTCCTCGAGGTTGACCATCAGATCCGTCTCGCCGTGGCCCTCCATGTCGGCGAGGAGGCCGCCCACCGTCTCGAACTTCTCGACGAAGTCCTCGCGGTGCTCCGGCTCGACGGTGTAGAACATCCCCATGGTGCCGAAGCCGGACTCCTCGCCGGCCCGGCTGACGATGTCGGGGAGGTCCGACAGGAAGCCGGCGGCGGTGTCGGCGGCGCTCGCGGTGTCCCAGATGCTCACGACCGCCCGCCGGTCGCGTTCGAGGGCGTCGTACACCGCCGTCTTCACGTGCGTGTCGTAGTGATCGAAGTTCGAGCGGAGGCCGTCCACCTCCTCGAACAGGTCGTCCGCGTCGGCCTCGGAGTAGAGCACCGTCGCGTAGACGTCCTCGCCGTGGGGCTTGCCGGCGTAGACGTCCAGATCCGCGAGTTCGCCGCGGATGTCGTCGTCGCTCTCGTCGGTCCCGCCGCCGCTCTCGTCGTGGTGGGCGTCAGAGCCGTGGTGGCCACCCGCCTCGTCCTCGCCGCCGTGGTGGGCGTCAGAGCCGTGGTGGGCGTCGGCCTCGCTCCCGGCGTCCGCGTCGCCCGTCGGCACCGTCTCGCCGTCGAGGAAGGCGGGCAGGTCCGCGGGCGGGAACCGCCGGCCGACGTAGAAGGGGCCGAACTCGCTGTAGCGGGCGCTCGCCTCGTCGTATCGCATCTCGTAGACGATGTCCTTCAGATCCGTCGGATCCTCGGAGAAGAGCGTCACGCCCCACTCCCAGTCGTCGAGGCCGACCGACGACGCGACGATCTGTTTCACCCGACCGCCGAACTCGCGGCCGTGTTCGCCGTGTTCCTCCATCATCTCGCGGCGGCGCTCGAACGGCAGGTCGTACCAGTTGTCCTGCTCGCCGCGCTTCCGGCTCATCGGGTAGAAGCTGAGGTACTGTCCCTCCGGAATCTCGGGTTCGAGTTTCCCCTCGATGTAGCGTTTCAGGCCGGTGTCGACCTCCTCCTCCTCGTCGGCGAAGTAGGCGTCGGAGACGTAGCCGCTCACCTCGGTGACGGAGACGTAGGAGGTGGACTGCTCGGTGACGGCGCCGAGGGCCGTGCGGTCGAAGCGCCGTTCGGCCGTCGAGAGGGCGTCGAGCGTCGGCCGCAGGTGGACGATCAGCAGGTCCGCCTTGTGGCCGAGCATGGCGAAGACGGCGGAGGCGCCGTCGTCGGCGTCCTCGACGTTCTCGTGGGCCCGGAGGTACGCCACGCCCTCCTCGACGGCCCGCTCGCGCTCCCGTTCGGGGGCGTCGCGCCACGCCGCCCAGTCGATGCGACGGAAGTCGTGCAGTACGTACCAGCCTTCGTCCGTCCGGGGAGGCTCTCGCATGTCCGCCCGTTGGGACCGCTGGGGTATGGGAGTTGCGTGTCTTCGCGGTCGCCGGGAACGTGGGCGGCCCCGGCGCGGACCCCGACCGCCGGGTTTTCCGGGCGCGAGGCCGACGGGTGGGACGATGACCCACGGGACTGTCGCGGCGCTCGCCGGGACCGCCGCGCCCACGCTCGGCGGTGCCGTCGAGCGACTGGCGCTCCTGGTCGCCTTCGGCGCCCTCGTCGTCGCCGCCCTCGCCCTCCAGTTCGCGAAGGTGCGGGCGCTGTACGGGGGCGACGCGACTGACGGCGACGAGCGCGTCACCTGTCCCGCGTGTGGCGCCCGCACGGCGGCCGACGCGGCGACGTGTGACTACTGTGGCGACCCGCTCGGCGACGGCGAGGGCGGGTGAGCGTCGGCCGCGGGCCGGCCGACAATCGGGTCAGGACAGCAGTTGCGGGCCGAAGATCATCAACACGAGCGACGCGAGCATCGTCAGCCCGACGCCGGTGGTGATGGTCCGGACGACCCGCGCGGGGTCGCCGACGGGGAGCCGCGACACCACCGCCTCGGTGGACGTCTGCAGGATGCGGCCGCCGTCGAGCGGGTAGCCCGGGATGCAGTTGAACAGGCCGAGCTGGAGGTTCACCCACGCGGCCCAGAAGAGGACGTTCGCGAGGATGAACACCCCGTCGCCGAGCGGGGCGAGCGGCCCCTGGACGACGTAGAAGTTCGTCACCGCGGGGGTGAACCCCGGGAAGTTGGGAATGCCGAGGACGACGGAGGCGAGCGGGAGGACGAGCGCGACGTAGACGAGGCTGAGCGGCGAGTCGGTCAGCCCGGCGAACGGCGAGGCCGCCCCCGGACCGCCGTCGCCGCCGAGGAGTTCGAGGTAGGCGCCCGCCGGGTAGTTTCGCACCCCGAAGTCGGTGATCAGCAGGCCGCTCGTCCCGGGGAAGATGTCGACGCCGAGGAACCCGCGGCCGTCGCGGGGGTTCTCTCCGAGGCGGACGTCGTACGTCCGGAACTCGCCGTCGACGTACGCCCGGACGGGGACCCGGTCGCCCGGATCGTACTCGTCGAGGACGCGCGACAGGGAGTCCGAGGAGGTGACGCGCTGGCCGTCGATCCCGGTGACGATCAGGCTGGTGTTGGTCGGCGCGGTGCTGGTGTTGGCCATGGGGCCGTCGGGGGCGACGCGCGTGACGTAGGCGCCGACGGGGACGACGGCGTCGCCGGCGGTGGTTTCGAGGCGGGCGAAGGTGCGGTTCGCCGTCGCCGCCCGGAACTCGCCGCGGGTGTGGACCGGCGTGCCGTTGACGGCCGTCACCCGGATGGGGTCGCTCCCTGGCTCGACGCTGATGTTCGCGGGGTTGCCCGCGACGCTCCCGACGACGACGAGCGAGCGCTCGACGCGAACCGTCCGTTCGCCGTCGAGTTCGACCGAGACGGTGCGGTTCTCGGCGGCGAGGAGGGCGGCGTCGAGGTCGCCCTCGCTGCCGACAGCGGTCCCGGCGACGCCCGTGATGCGGTCACCGTTTTCGACGCCCGCCGTCGCCGCGGGCGACCCCTCGTAGGCGCCGTCGACGGCGACGCCGGGGGCGACGCCGACGGCGCCGATGACGGGACCGAACAGGAGGGCGAAGGCGACGGCCGTCAGCACGAAGTTGTTGGTGACGCCGGCCGCGAACATCCGGGTGCGGCCGCCGCGGTCGGCCTCGCGCTGGCTCTCCTCGTCGGGTTCGACGAACGCGCCGACGGGGAGGACGGCGAGAAAGACAACGCCCATGGATTCGATGTCGATGTCCTCGACCCGGCAGAGCAGGCCGTGGCCGCCCTCGTGGACGACGAGGCCGAGCAGGAGGCCGAAGACGATTTCGGGCGCCACGGCCAGGGGGAGGAAGTCGTTGACGCCGGGGACGACGAGGAAGTTCTGTGGCTGGTTGACCGCCGACGGCGCCGGCGGGTTCCGGAGGATGGTCACCGCCTGAAAGACCAGGAGGACGAACATTCCGGCCATGATGACGAGGGCGACGCCGACGCCGACGTTGCTGTACGCGCGCCAGAACCGCTTGGGGCGGGCGAGGCGGGTGAGGAGGGCGCGGCCACGGCGGGTGTGGATCGTCGCGATGGGTCCCTGGAGACGGATCGCGTCCGGGAGATACCCCCGGATCTGGAGCGCCTTCGCACCGAGGGAGTAGACGAGGACGCCGACGAGCACCCACAGCAGCGTGTTCATCGATCCGAGGGAGGGTCCCGACGGGGAAAGGCGTTCGGATACCTGGGCGAAACCCGCCCGACTTTTAGCCGCTGGGGTCCAAGAGTCGAGCATGACACGGTTCGACGCCGCCGACGCCGCCGGGCGACGCAAACTGTTCGCGGAGGCGGTTCTCGCCCACCGGAATCGCGGCAGCCCGTTTCTCACCGTCGAGGTCGACCCGGCGGACGCGCCCGGTGTCGACGACGACGACGACGAGGACGAGGACGAGGGCGAGGCGCCGATCCCCTGGATCCAGTTCGCGGAGGAGACGTTCAACCTCGACTGCACCGAGGCGGAACTCGGCCGCCTGAAGGACCTCCTCTCGGAGTTCCCGGAGTTCCGCATCGAGCGGATCGAACGCCCCGACGAGGCCGAGGGCGCGAACGTTCGGGTGACCGCCCGCTCGGACGCCAGCCGTCTCGGCCAGTTCCTCGACCGCGCGCTACAGGCCACCTACGACCTGGACGACGACTACCGAGCGTGGGTGACGGAGCTATGAGCGACGCCCTCCTCGCTCGCCCCCTGATCCCGGTCGCGAGCGAAGGCGACGCGAGCGCGACCTGTCGGGCGGCGTTTCCCCGCATCGCCGCCGCGGGCGGCCGCCCGCTGGTCGTCCACGTCGTCGAGAAGGCCGGCGGCGCCCCGGACAAGGCGAGCGTCGAGCAGCGGGAGGCGGTCGCCGAGGCGGCCTTCGCCGCCGCCCGCGACTGCGCTGCCGAGTACGACCTCGAGGTCGAGACCGACGTCATCTACGGCACCGACGTGGGCGAGGCGATCATCGAGGCGGCGAACGCCGTCGACGCCAGCGCCGTCGTCTTCCAGCCCCGCGGCGGGTCGTGGTGGCTGGACCTCCTGACCGGCGACGTGCGCGAGACGCTGGTCACGAAGGCCGACCGACCGGTCGTGGTGTTGCCGGACGCCGAGGACGCGGCGGCGACCGGAGCCGGCGCCGAGGACGCGGACGCGAACGCGAACGCGGAGGACGACCAGTGAGCGACGAGGAACTCGCGAAGGACCTCGGGCCGCTGGCGGCGCTGACCATCGGCGTCGGGACGATGATCGGCGCGGGCATCTTCGTGTTGCCCCGGACCGCGATCAGTCAGGCGGGCTCGTTCGCCGTCGTCGCGTTCGTCCTCGGCGGCGGTATCGCGCTGCTGACGGCGTTCTCCGCGAGCGAACTCGGGACGGCGATGCCGAAATCCGGCGGCGCGTACTACTACGTCAACCACGCGCTCGGGCCGCTGTTCGGCTCCGTCGCGGGGTGGGCCAACTGGCTCGGCCTCGCCTTCGCCTCCGCGTTCTACATGGTCGGCTTCGGGCAGTACATCCAGCAGATATTCGGGCTCACGGGGACGGTCGGGTTCGGGCCGATAGCGCTCGATCCGGTGAAGATCATCGCCCTCGTCGGCGCCGTGTTGTTCATCGCGATCAACTACGTCGGTGCGAAAGAGACCGGGCGCCTCCAGAACATCATCGTCATCGTCCTCGTGGGCATCCTCGCCGTCTTCACCGCCTACGGCGCGCTCCGAGCCGATCCGGCGAACCTGCCGCCGCCGGCGACGTTCACGGACACGATGGCCGTGACCGGCATCATCTTCGTCTCCTATCTCGGCTTCGTCCAGATCACGAGCGTCGCCGAGGAGATCAAGAACCCGGGCGTCAACCTGCCGCGGGCGGTCATCGGGAGCGTCCTGCTCGTGACGCTCATCTACGCGCTCGTGCTGGTGACGATGGCCGCGGCGGTGGAGCAGGGGTTCATCAACGCCCTACCGAGCGAACGGATCGCCGTCGTCGAGGTGGCGCGCCTCCTCCTCGGCCCGGCGGGCGCCGTCGCCATGCTGCTCGGGGGGCTGCTGGCCACCGCCTCCAGCGCCAACGCCTCCATCCTCGCGTCCTCGCGCATCAACTTCGCGATGGGACGGGACGGCATCGTCAGCGAATCGCTGAACGAGATCCACCCCCGGTTCGCGACACCCTACCGTGCCATCGCCATCACCGGCGCCCTGATCGTCCTCTTCATCGCCGCGGGGACCGTCGAGACGCTGGCGGCGATGGGCAGCGTCCTCCACCTGGTCATCTACGCCCTCCTCAACGTCGCCTTGATCGTGATGCGCGAAGCCGACCCCTCGGACTACGATCCGGACTACACGATTCCGCTCTACCCGGTCGTCCCGATCCTCGGCGCGCTCACGGCACTCGGGCTGATCGTCTTCATCGCGCCGCTCGTGATCGCACTGAGTGCCGCCCTCGTCGCCGGCGCCATCGTCTGGTACTTCGGCTACGCCCGCTCCCGCGCCACCAAGCAGGGCGTGCTCTCGGAGTACATCCTCGACCGCGCGGATCGGATGCCCGACGCCGCGGTCGACGCCGCGACGAGCGTCCAGCCCGACGGCGGCGAGTATCGGGTGATGGTGCCGCTCGCCAACCCCGAACACGAGCGGGATCTGATCGAACTCGCGAGCACCGTCGCCAAGGAACGCGGGGGCACGGTCGTCGCCACCCACATCATCACGGTGCCGGATCAGACGGCGCTGGAGCGGGCGAAGGGCCGCTCCGACGAAATCGACGAAACCTCGAAACACCTGCTCGACCGGGCGCGCGAGGACGCCGAGACCTTCGGCGTCGAGGTGGAGACCCACACCATCCTCTCGCATCGCTCCTACGAAGCCATCTTCGACGCGGCACACACCCACGACGCCGACCTCGTGGTGATGGGCTGGAGTCCCGGCGCCCACGGCGCCCCCGGCCGCGTCGAGGGGACGATGGACGAACTCGTCCGCTCCCTGCCCTGCGACATGCTGGTGTTGAACGACCGCGGGTTCGATCCCTCGCGGATCGTCGTCCCCACTGCGGGCGGTCCCGACTCCGAACTCGCCGCGGAGGTGGCGGCACTCCTCCGTCTCACCAACGACGCCGAGGTGCGGGTCCTCCACGTCGCCGACGACGTGGCCGAAGGCGAGGCGTTCCTCGAGGGCTGGGCGGCCGAACACGGCCTGGAAGGCGCCGAACTCGTCGTCCGCTCCGGCGACGTGGAGGCCGCCATCGAGGCCGAAACCGACGACGCGACCATGCTCATCATCGGCGCGACCGAACGCGGCCTGCTCTCCCGACTGGTGCGGGGGACGCTCGTCCTCGACGTGGTGAACGACGTGGACTGTTCGGTCCTGCTGGCCGAGCGAAAACGGGATCGGGGGCTGCTCGAACGGCTGTTCGGCTAGCGGCAACCTGACGGTTTTTATTTCTCGGCCGCCCGGTAGCGGGTATGAACGCGGCCGCCGACACGGACGCCGACGGGGACGCCAGCGCCGTCACCGGCCCCCCGGACGGCATGGTCGACGCCCGAGAGGAACTGACGCCCATGCTGCGTCAGTACTTCGAGTGCTGTGCCGACTACGAGGACGCCCTCCTCCTCTTCCAGAACGGCGACTTCTATCAGACCTACTGCGACGCCGCGGAGGAGGTGGCGCGCGTGTGCGAACTCACGCTCACTCGCCGGGAGGACAGCACCGGCTCCTACCCGATGGCTGGCATCCCCGTCGACAACGCCGCCACCTACGTCGAGCGGTTGCTCGACGCGGGCTACCGGGTCGCCGTCGCGGAACAGGTGGAGACGCCCGAGGAGGCGTCGGGACTCGTCGACCGCGCGGTGACGCAGGTGGTGACGCCGGGGACGGTCCTCGACGACGAACTCCTGGGGACGGGGACCACGAACTACGTCGCCGCGGTGGTGCGCGAGGGGGCGACCCGGGCCGTCGCCGCCGTCGACGCCTCGACGGGCGACTGTCTGGTGACGAGCGTCGACGACGAAACGGGGCTGACCGCGGAACTCGACCGCCTCGCGCCCGCCGAGTTGCTCGTCGGCCCCGACGCGTCGGTCGACCGCGAGGCGCTGTCGGTCGACCCGATGGTCACCGACCACGAGGCCGCGGGGATGGACGTCGAGGCGGCGACGGCCCGGCTGGAACCGTACGTCTCCCGTCCGGAGGCGGCCGTCGAGTCCGCCGCCGAGCGTCGGGCCTGCGGTGCCGTCCTCGGCTACGCGGAGTGGACGCAGGGAGACGACGGACCGCTGGAGTACGTCACCCGGATCCGGCGGTACGACCCACGGGACGCCCTCGGCCTCGACGCGACGGCGATCCGCAGCCTCGAACTGTTCGAGAACCGCGGCGCCGGCGCGAGCGAGACGCTGTTCTCCGTCGTCGACGGGACGGCCTGCGCGCTCGGCCGCCGCGAACTCGACGGCTGGCTCCGCCGACCGCTCGTCGACCGCGAGCGGATCGAGGCGCGACACGAGGCGGTGGCCGAACTCGCCGACGAGGCGCTCACCCGCGAGACCGTCCGGGAGGCCCTGCACGAGGTGTACGACCTCGAACGCCTCGCCGGCCGCGTCTCCCGCGGCCGGGCGAACGCCCGCGACCTCCGGTCGCTCGCGACGACGCTCGACGCCGTGCCGGCCGTCGTCGACGCCCTGGACGGCGCCGAGGCGCCCCGCCTGCGGGACCTCCGGGAGCGGATCGACCCCCTCGACGACACTCGGGATCTGATCGAGCGGGCGATCCGTCCCGATCCGCCCGTCGAGGTGACCGAGGGCGGCGTGATTCGCGAGGGGTTCGACGACGAACTCGACGAGTTGCGGGCGACCGAACGGGAGGGACGGGAGTGGGTGGCCGACCTCGAGGCGAAAGAGCGGGAGCGAACCGGGATCCAGTCGCTTTCGGTCGGACACAACCAGGTCCACGGCTACTACATCGAGGTGACCGACCCCAACCTGGACCGGGTGCCCGAGAACTACACCCGGCGCCAGACCCTGAAGAACGCCGAGCGGTTCTACACGCCCGAGCTGAAGCGCCGCGAGGACGAGATCATCGGCGCCGCCGAACGGGCCGACGCCCTGGAGTACGAGCGCTTCCGGGAGGTTCGGGAGACGGTCGCCGCGGAGACGGACCGCCTCCAGGCGCTCGCGGACGCGCTCGCGGAACTCGACGCGCTGGGGGCGCTGGCGACCGTCGCCGTCGAGCGGGACTACGCGCGGCCGACCTTCCACGACGGGGGAATCGACATCGAGGCGGGCCGGCACCCGGTCGTCGAGGCGACCCAGGAGCGGTTCGTCCCCAACGACGCCGCCCTGCCGCCGGGGAGCGTGACGCTCGTGACGGGGCCGAACATGAGCGGCAAGTCGACGTACATGCGGCAGGTGGCGCTGATCGTCGTCCTGGCACAGGCGGGCGGGTTCGTCCCGGCCGACGAGGCCCGCCTGCCCGTGATCGACCGGGTGTTCACCCGGGTCGGCGCGAGCGACGACATCGCTGGCGGGCAGTCGACGTTCATGCGCGAGATGGTCGAACTCACCGAGATCCTGCACGAGGCGACCGACGACTCCCTGATCCTGCTCGACGAGGTGGGCCGCGGGACCAGCACCGCGGACGGCCGGGCCATCGCCCGCGCCACGGCCGAGTTCGTCCACGACGAGGTGGGCGCGACGACGCTCTTTGCCACGCATTATCACGACCTGACGGAGTTGGCCGACGAGCGCGACCGGGTGCGGAACCTGCACTTCGCCGCCGAACGCGACGGCGACGACGTCACCTTCCTCCACCGGGTCGCCGAGGGCCCGGCCTCGTCGTCCTACGGCGTCGAGGTGGCACTGATGGCCGGCGTCCCCGACCCGGTAGTCGAGCGGGCGCGTGCCCTCGTCGACGGCGGGGCGGACGACGACGAACGGGGAACCCAGGTGACCCTGTCGGGCGTCGGCGGAGTGGCCGAGAACGGTGCGCAGGCGGGCGACGGGACCGGCGCGCGGGCGGGCGACGGGACCGGCACGACGGCCGCCGAACGTGACGGGGCGGCACGCGACGCCGCGGGGGTCGATCCGAGCGTCGCGGCCGCCCTCCGCGACGCCGACCTCGCCACGACGACGCCCATCGAGGCGCTGAACCTGCTCGCTGACCTGAAAGAGCGGGTCGGGGAGCCATGAGGCGACTGGACCGGGAGACGGTCGACCGCATCGCCGCCGGCGAGGTGGTGACGCGGCCGGCGCGCGTCGTCGAGGAACTCGTCGAGAACGCGCTGGACGCGGGCGCCGAGCGGATCGAAATCGAGGTGTCGGGCGGGGGGACAGAGCGGATCCGCGTCGCCGACGACGGCCGCGGGATGAGCCGAGAGGAGGCCGAACTCGCCGTCGAGCGGCACACGACGAGCAAACTCCCCGAGGGGGAGTTGGAGGCGGTCGAGACGCTCGGCTTCCGGGGGGAGGCGCTCGCCAGCATCGCGGACGTGGCGACGCTCTCGCTGACGACCAACGACGGCGGGCCGCGGGCGACGCGGGTGCGGGTCGCGGACGGCGAGGTGACCGTCGACGCCACCGGCCGGGGCCGGGGGACGACCGTCGAGGTGACGGACCTGTTCCACAACCGCCCGGCACGCCGGGAGTCGCTGGCCGCGCCGGCGACCGAGTTCGAGCGGATCAGCGACCGCGTCGCCGCGTACGCCCTCCTCAGGCCCGCGGTGGCCACGAGCCTCGACCACGACGACCGGCGGACCTTCGCCACGCCCGGGTCGGGGTCGTTCGCGGACGCCGCGCTGTCGGTCTACGGGCGGGAAGTGGCCCGCGAGAGCGCGACCCTCGACGCCGAGGCGGGCGTCGACGTCGGCGGGGCGGACGACGCGACGGTGAGCGTCCGGGGGCTGCTGGCCTACCCCTCGATCACCCGCGCGTCGGCCGATCACGTCCGCCTCGCGGTCAACGGGCGCCCGGTCGCGATGCCGGACCTGCGCCGCGCGGTCGAACGGGGGTACGGCTCGCTCCTCGCCGGCGACCGCCACCCCGTCGCCGCGCTGTCGGTGTCGCTGCCGGCGCGGGCGGTCGATCCGAACGTCCACCCGACGAAAGAGCGGGTGGCGCTCCGCGGGGGCGACGCCGTGGCCGACGCGGTCGAGGACGCGGTGGCCGACGCGCTCTCGACGGCCGACCTCCGTCGGTCGGCCGAGGTGGCGATGGACCTGGACGCCGCGCTCGATCCGGTCGAGTCGGCGCCGTCGGCGCTCGGCGACGTGGACGTCATCGGCCGGTTCCGCGACTGCTACCTGCTCTGTGCCGCCGACGACGAGTTGCTGGTGATCGACCAGCACGCCGCCCACGAGCGGATCAACTACGAGCGCCTGCGCGAGGCGGTCGAGTCGGAGGCGGTGCCCTCGAAGCCCCTCGATCCGCCGGCGACGCTGTCGCTCGCGCCCGACGAGGCCGCCGCCGTCGAGGCTCACGCCGACGAACTCGCGGCACTCGGGTTCGACGCCGCGCCGTTCGGCGGCGGGACCGTCCGCGTGCGCGCCGTCCCGGCGCCGTTCGGCCGGGTGGCCGCCCCCGAGTCGCTCCGGGACGCGCTCGACGCCCTCCGCGACGGCGCCGACGCCGAGGGCCGGGACGCGCTCCTCGCGGACCTGGCCTGTCACCCGTCGCTGAAGGCGGGCGACGACGCGAGCGACGACGAGGCGGCGGCCCTCGTCTCCCGCCTCGGCGCCTGCGACCGGCCGTTCGCCTGCCCGCACGGCCGGCCGACGGTGCTCGCCATCGGGGCGGAACACCTCGCCCGCGGGTTCGACCGGCACCCGCGGCGCGGGTGAGCGTCGGCGGTCGGAACGCGACGCGCCAGCGAGGTTCAGTGATCGTGGTCGTGGTCGTGGTCGCTGGCGTGCCCCCCGTCGCCGGCGACGAGGGCGTCCGAGTCGCCGTCGATCATGTCCATGTTCTTGAGGTTGTCGCGCTCCTCGAAGTCCTCGACGGCGTCGAGGACGTCCTCCTGGGTGAGCGTCGTTCGCTCCTCGGTGAGCGCCTCCAGCACCGCCTCCCGGAGCACCATCCGGAGGTCGCTCCCGGTGAGGCCCTCGGTGCGCTCGGCGACGGCCTCGGGGTCGAACTCGGCGATGTCCATGCGCCGGGTGATGACGTCGAGGATGTCGGCGCGCATGTCGCGGTCGGGCTTGGGGAAGTTGACGATCTCGTCGAAGCGTCGCCACGCCGCGGCGTCGAGTTGGTCGGGATGGTTCGTCGCGCCGATCAGGAGCACCTCGTCCCGGATGAGGCTGATGTCGTCGATGCTCTTGAGTAGCGTGTTGACCGCCCGCTTGAGCGCGGCGTGTTCGTCCGAGCGGCGGGTCTTGGCCACCGAGTCGAACTCGTCGATGAAGAGGATACACGGCGAGAGCCGCTTGGCCACCTCGAAGGTCTTCTCGACGTTTTTCGCCGTCTCGCCGAGGTACTGGCTGGTGATCATCGACAGCTTCACCTCGACGAAGGGGAGGCCGAGTTCGTGAGCCAGCGCCCGCGAGGCGGTCGTCTTGCCGGTCCCCGGCGGGCCGACGAAGAGGAGCTTGCCGATCTCGCGGAGGCCGATCTCGGCCAGATACTCCCGGTGTTCGATGGCCTTGACGATCTTCTGGATCTCGCCCTCCTGGTCCTCGGTGAGCACGAGGTCGTCGAGGGTCATCTCGATCTCCTCTGGCGCGCGCACCTGCACGAGATCCAGCATCTCGCCGTCCTCGTCCTCGTCGAAGTAGGCGTCGAGGAGGCTGTCGATCCACACCCGGTCGGCGTGGATCGGGCGGGTCTGCTCGCGGGCCTCGGCGAGCGTCACGTCCACGTCGTCGCGGTCGGCGACGGCGGACGCGAGCGTCGGGTTGGTCGCCAGTCGCTCGCGGTCGGCGCGCTCGACCACCCAGTCGACGGCCATCTCCGGTTGGGTGAGCGAGATGCGCCCCGAGAAGTTCTCCTGTTCGGTAAAGAGCAGGTCGGCGACGGCGTCCCAGGGGTGTTCGACCCCGGTCGCCTGTCGAGCGGTGGTCTCGGTGACGACGAGCGGTCGCTCGATCCCGCCGGCGGGCGCCTCGTCGTCGCCCTCGTCGTCGTCCGCGTCCTCGTCGGCCCAGAACACCCGCCGGTACCGCGGCGGCAGGTCGTTCTCGTCGAGGCTCCGGTCGTTCGTATAGACGTGGGCAGTCAGGAGAAACTCCACGACTTCGAGAGCCGGGTCGGTCATCCCTATCCCGTTCTCGTGGCAGCCGTTTAAGGTCGTCGGATCGCACAACGGCATCGACGCGGCGTGGGACGGCGGTTCGCGCGCTCGCCACCGGTCCCGGTGGCACGGGCGCGCGCCGGCCCGTCCGGGGGTGTGGCGGATCGCGACGCCCGACGGTACCGCGGTCGTGCCCCCAGGGCGGTCGAGGGTTAGCCGTCCACGCCGCCGTCGCCGTGGTGGGGTCGGCCGGCCTCCGTCGGGTCGCCGGGCGATCCCGACACGGGGGACGAGCCCTCGTCGTCGGGGTGGGCGAAGGCGAGCGCCTTCCTGACGGACTCGGCGTCGCCGATGAACGTGATGCGGTCGCCGCGTTCGAGCGTGCAGTCGCCGTCCGGGACGATGGTCTGCCCGTCGCGGGACACCAGCGCGATGAGACACCGCGGGGGGAGCTGTGGGCCGATCTCCGCGATGGTCTTGTCGACGAGTTCCTCGGAGGTCACCTCGATCTCCTGCACTTCGCCCTCGTGACCGATCTCGCTCATCCAGTTGACGAGCGACGGCCGCTCGATGTAGTCGTCGAAGGCCATCGCCGTCGCGTCGACGGCGGAGATGGCCCGCACTCCGAGGTCCTCGAACGCGTCGACGTTGTCGGGGTTGTTCACCCGCGCGAGGATGGTCTCCGGGGAGAACTTCGAGTCCGCCAACTGGGCGACCAGCAGGTTCACGTCGTCGTTGCCGGTGGTCGTGGCGACGATTTTGGCGTTCTCCGCCCCGGCGGCGCGCAACACCTCCGTGTCGGTCCCGTCGCCGTGGTGGACGGTCAACCCCTCGTTTCTGGACTTCTCCACGTTGTTCGCGTCCTCTTCGATGAGGACGACGTTCTCTCCGCGGTCTTCGAGGCGTCGGGCGAGGGTCCGGCCCACGTTCCCGGCGCCGATGATGATTACACGCATGGGTATGACGTCGAGGAATTCGGCGATCTGTCTGGCGAGTCCGGCCTCCAGGGCGACCGTCAGGAAGATGACGAGGAAGACGGTGCCGACGAGGACGCTCGCGGCCTCGGGCATCCCCTGAGTGCGGAACTCGACGGCAAAGAGCGTCGCGACCGACGCGGGGATGATCCCCCGCGGACCGACGAAGCTCATGAAGAGTCGCTCCTCGCGGGTGAACCGGTCGCCCTGGGTGCAGAGGAACACGAGCAGCGGACGGATGACGAGTGCGACCAAGGCCGCGACGACCAGGCCGCCCACGCCAAGACCGAGCAGGTACTCGAACTGGAGCAGCGCCGCGAGCGCGATGAAGACGAAGGAGAGGACGATCAGCGTCACGTCGCCCTTGAAGTCCGTGATCTCGTCCTCGTAGGGGACGTCCACGTTGCCGAGGACGATGCCCGCGGTGGCGACGGCGGCGATGCCGGCCTCGGTGGCGACGGCGTCGGCGGCCCCGTAGGCGACGAGCGCCCCGCCGAGGACGAGCAGTCGGGCGTTCTGTGGCGCGTTGCCCGGCGAGAGGTCGA
Organism: Haloplanus sp. GDY1; assembly: GCF_023703775.1. Taxonomy (NCBI): domain Archaea; kingdom Methanobacteriati; phylum Methanobacteriota; class Halobacteria; order Halobacteriales; family Haloferacaceae; genus Haloplanus; species Haloplanus halophilus. Next base: position 2,096,534 of record NZ_CP098514.1, read on the forward strand.
CGTACTTGAGCGCGTAGAACACGACGGCCGCGACGGCGAGGCCGACGACGATGCCGGTCCCGAGTCGCTGGGTGAAGAGGACGAACAGTTCGCTCGGGGCGTGTACGTCCTCCATGATCGCCTCGAAGATGACGACCGCGAGGATGGCGGCCGTCACGTCGTTGACGATCCCCTCGGTTTCGAGGGCGGCGCCGACGCGGTTCCGCACCGGCACCACCTCGAGGATGGGGGTGATGACGGTCGGTCCGGTGGCGACCAGCAACGCGCCGATCAGCGCGGCGACCATCCACCCCGTTCCGAGCGCGTAGTGGACGGCGAGCATGGTCCCGACGAGCGCGATGGCCGCCCCGAGCGTCACCAGTTTGAACGTCGCCGCGGGCGCTTCGCGCAGGCGGTCGATCCGCAGGTGGAAGGCCCCCTCGAAGACGATGATCGCCACCGAGAGGCCGACGATGGCCGGGAGCGCGTTGCCGAAGGAGTCGGGGCCGACGACGCCGAGCACCTCCGGACCGAGGATGACCCCGGAGGCGAGCAGGAAGACGACGCTCGGGATCTGGAACCGGTCCGAGAGCAACTGTGCGACGACGCCGACCCCGATGAGGGCCGCGATCAGCGTGATCAGTCCACCGCCTCCAGCGGCCATGGGGACACCTCCATCGTGTCCCCGTCGATGTGTGCGATAACGATAAAACCAGTCCTTTCGGCGCCGGTTTATCCGTCAAAAACCGCCCGACCCGACGTCGTTCCGGTGGATAATCCGACGAACGGTCACTCGCCTCGCTGGTCGAGGTAGCCGAGGACGCCCCGCGCGTTGAGGCGGTACTCGGCCCGCGTCTTGCGGGCGCCCCAGGGCGCTATCGGGTCGGCCGTCTCCGCGAAGTACTCGACGACGGCCTCGTCGTCGTCGAGTTCCGCCCGCTTCTCGCGGACCCGCTCGACCCACGCCGAGAGGGTCTCGGCGTACTCGTCCATCAGTTCGGGGGAGAAGGCGGCGTCGCCGAAGTGGCCGAAGCAGATCCGCCCGGGGTTTCGCTCGGCGATGGTCGCCGCGTCGTCGAGGCAGGTCTCCAGGTCGAAGTTGACGGGCGGCGAGGTGGGAAAGAGGTCGCCGGTCCCGCCCGGTCGGATGCCGCCGGCGTCGCCGGAGAAGAGGACGTCGTCGTCCCGGTCGTGGAAGACCACCTGGTGCGGGGCGTGGCCGGGTGCGTGGATCACGTCGACGACCCGGTCGCCCAGGTCGACGGCGTCGCCGTCCGCGAGCGCCTCGATCCGGTCGTCCGGCACCGGTTCCGGGTCGACGTAGTACTGCCACTGGTCGCCGACGGCGGCCTTCGTCCCCGCGACGAGTCTGGAGGGATCGATCAGGTGGCGGACGCCGATCTCGTGGGTGAGCACCGTCGCCTCGGGGAACTCCTCGAGCAGGAGGCCCGCGCCGCCGGCGTGATCGAGGTGGACGTGGGTCGTCAGCACGTAGGCGAGGTCGTCGATCCCGAGGTCGTCAAGGGCGTCGATCACGAGGTCGACGTTCGTCCCCAGTCCGGGGTCGATCACGGCCGGTCGCTCGGCGTCGACGAGGTAGACGGACCCGTAGCCGGGGACGTCGTAGGCGCCGACGTCGACGTAGTGGGTGTCGGTACTGGGGACGGCGGTGAGGTCGCCGATGGCCATGGGCGAAGGCCGTCGGCGGCGGTGAAAAGCGTTCTGTCGGCGCGTCCCGACACGGTTTTGTCTCGTCCCCGAGAAGTGCGGGCAAATGCTCAGCAGGCAGTACCTCCGGGAACACCCGGACGTGGTGCGCCGGACCCTCGAAGACCGGGGGATGGCCGACGACGTGGACCTGGATCGACTCCTGGAGATCGACGAGGAGTGGCGCTCGCTCAAGAGCGAAGGGGACGACCTGCGACACGAGCGCAACCAGGTGAGCGACCGGATCGGTCGCCTGAAAGCCGAGGGGAAAGACGAGGAGGCCGAGGAGGCCATCGAGCGCTCCCAGGAACTCAAGGCGCGTCTGGAGGACGTCGAGGACCGCGCCGACGACCTGGAGGCCGAACTGGAGGCGGGGCTCATGGAGATTCCGAACGTCCCCCACGACGACGTGCCCGTCGGCGAGGACGAGAGCGACAACGTCGAGGACCGACGCCACGGCTTCGACGACCTCCGCGACCTGCCCGAGACGGTCACGCCCCACTACGACCTGGGCGAGGACCTCGACGTCATCGACGAGGCCCGCGCCGCCAAGACGACCGGCGCCGGCTTCTACTTCCTGAAGGGCGACGGCGCGCGCCTCGAACACGCCCTGATCCAGTTCATGATGGACGTCCACCGCGAACAGGACTACGTCGACCTGTTCCCGCCGATTCCGGTCAACTCCACGTCGATGGAGGGGACCGGTCAGTTGCCGAAGTTCGCGGACGACGCCTACCGCCTCGGCGGGTCGGAGACGGAGGACTACGACGAGGACGACCTCTGGCTCTGTCCCACCGCGGAGGTGCCCGTCACCAACATGTACGCCGACGACATCCTCCTCCGGGAGGACCTCCCGCTGAAGCATCAGGCCTACACCCCGAACTTCCGGCGCGAGGCGGGCGAACACGGCACCGAGACCCGTGGCATCGTCCGCGTCCACCAGTTCAACAAGGTGGAACTCGTCAACTTCGTCGAGCCGTCGGAGAGCTACGAGCGACTGGAGGGACTGGTCGACGAGTCCGAGGAGGTACTCCGGCGTCTCGGCCTCCCCTACCGGGTCCTGACGCTCTGTACCGGCGACCTGACGTTCGCGTCCGCGAAGACCTACGACATCGAGGTGTGGGCGCCGGGCACCGACGCCGAGGACGGCCCCGAACGGGGCGGTCGGTGGCTCGAAGTCTCCAGCGCCTCGAACTTCGAGGACTTCCAGGCCCGGCGGGCCGGCATCCGCTACCGTCCGGAGCGCCACGAGTCGGCGGAGTACCTCCACACCCTCAACGCCTCCGGGACGGCGGTGGGCCGCGTGATGGTCGCCATCCTCGAGTACTACCAGAACGAGGACGGCACCGTCACCGTCCCCGAGGCGCTCCGTCCGTACATGGGCGGCCGGGAGGTCATCGAGGGACACGAGAAGGTGGGGGAGAGCGCCGTCGGCGCGGGCGAGCGGGACTGAACGCGGCGGACGTGGAGAGAGCGTCCAGCCCGCGTCGACGGCGGTCGCCGTCGGCGCGGGCGAACGGGACTGACCGTCGGCGAACGGCTCCGAAGTTCGCGTTGTCCCGACCGGTATCGACTCCATAATTATGTCACTCGGCCGAGTAGCGTCGGCCACCATGCCGGACCTCCCCGACGACGACCCGACCAGCACCGTCGCCGACGACTACTTCGAGCAGACGTACGCGGTGAGCGCGAGCGAGGCGGGGGCGTTCCTGATCGACCTGGGCGAACTCCTGCGGGCGGGCGAGGACGTGACCCTCGACGGCGACGACTGGGAACTCCCCTTCGCCTACCGCGAACCGGTCGAACTGGAGATCGAGTACGTCGGCGGGTCGGAGCCGGAACTGGAGATCGAACTCGAACTGACGAGCGTCGCCGGGGACGAGGACCCGCCCTCGCTCGGCTAGTCGGTGTACGTGGTCAGCGACTCGATCCGTTCGTCCGCGACTCGGAAGACGTCGACGAAGCCGAACAGGTCCTCGTCGTCCGCCCGGAGGCGTCCGCGCGCGAACACCGTCTCCGGGCCGACACACACCTCGTCGAGGACGTGTTCGGTGTCGGTGCGCGGCCGGTCGTCGCGCATGAACGCCACGAACCGCTCCCGACCGTCGAGCGTCCGGTCCGGTCGCCGGTGGACGAACGCCGGATCGAGGAGGCCGGCGAGGCGGTCGTACGCCCCAGCGTCGATCGCGTCGTAGTACCCCGTCACCGTGTCGCGCCGGTCCATACCGTCACTTCGGCGGGACCCCCGTAACCCTTTGTCGGTGCGCCCCCGACCGACTGCCGGTCGCGAGGGACGGGACCGTCCGGGCGAAGCACCGGATAGTGACAACAGTTTAACACCCTCGACGCGTCGACACGGGCATGAGCGACGAACCGACGACGGTGGCCGTGGCCTGTCAGGGCGGCGGCAGCCACACGGCCTTCACGGCGGGTGCCCTCCGACGATATCTCGCGGCGTCGGACTCGGCGTACGACTTCGTCGCCTTCACCGGCACGTCCGGCGGCGCGCTCTGTGCACTGACGGCGTGGTACGGGCTCCGAACCGCGGACGCCGCGGCCGCGCGGGCCGGCCTCCGTGACCTCTGGGCCGACATCGAGGTGCGCGGGCCGCTCGACGCCGCCGTCAACTTCGGCGTCGTGAACACGGGCCGCCTCCTCGACTCCGGGTTCCCGATGCCGCAGGTCGGCCCGGCGTACAACCCGGGCGCTCGGCTGGCGAAGCGGCGCCTCCGGCGCGCCATCGAGGCGCAGGTCGATCCGGCGGTCCTCGCCGACCTCGTCGCCGAGGGCGGGGACGGGGCGCCGCCGCCCAAACTCCTCGTGAGCGCCGTCGACGCGACCGACGGGACGTTCGAGATCTTCACCGACCGGCCGTCGGAGCCGACTCCGGACGGGGCCGACGACCCGGTCGCGTCGTGGATCGAGGAGCGGCCAAAACCCCTCTCGGTCGACGCCGTCCTCGCGTCCGCGTCGGTGCCGACGGTGTTCGAGGGGGTGCGGATGCGGGACGAACCGGACGGCCCGGTCCACGAGTACTGGGACGGGCTGTTCTCGCAGAACCCCCCGATCCGGAACCTCCTCGGCGGACCGGACCGCGCGGCCCGGAAGCCGGACGAGATCTGGCTGATCCGCATCAACCCCCGCGTCCGGCGGGACGGCCTCTCGACGCTGGCCGAAATCGCCGACCGGCGCAACGAACTGGCGGGCAGCCTCTCGCTGGCACAGGAACTCCACTTCGTCGACCGGGTCAACGACTGGATCGACGACGGCGTCCTGCCCCGGGAGCGCTACAAGCCCGTCACCGTCCGCGAACTCGAACTGGACGAGGACCGCCTCGACGGCGAGCGACCCCTCCGGACGGCGTCCAAACTCGACCGTCGGTCGGGCTTCATCGAGGACCTGCTCGCCCTCGGGGAGCGACAGGCCGACGACTTCCTCGCCGACCCCGACGCCCACCGGCTGCTGGGGCCGGCGTAGCCGACGACGGCAACCCCTTTATTCGGCGACCGCCTGCCACCGCCCGTGGACCTGCACGTGCGCTACGCGGGCGACGACGACCCCGAGAAGTGTACGGCCCGCAAGCTCGCCCGGTTCGACCTGGCCGACCTGCACCGCTCGGACCGGGCGACGCCGTACGGGGTGGTGCTCAACCCACACGCGGAGCGGGCGCTCTCGCCCGCCGACGCGCCCGGGACCGAGCGGCTCGTCGCCCTCGATTGCTCGTGGGAGTCCGCGGGCGAGGCGCGCTTCTCCCTGCCCGGCGACCACCGGGCGCTCCCCTACCTGGTCGCCGCCAATCCCGTCAACTTCGGCCGGCCGATGGAGTTGACGACGGTGGAGGCGCTGGCGGCGGCGCTCGTCATCCTCGGCGACCGCCCGCACGCCGAGCGGATCCTCGCGAAGTTCACGTGGGGCGGGACGTTCCTCGAACTCAACGACGAGCCCCTGCGGCGCTACGCCGACTGTGCGGACTCCGCGGAGGTCGTGGCGGTCCAGGGCGAGTATCTGGACCGCGGCGACGGGTAGCGCCCGGGGCGCCCTCGACGGTGGCGGGCTGGGCCGCGGACGGGCGAAGGATTGATGGCCGGTCGCGCCGGGCACAGGGACGTGCGGTCCCAGCGACTCCTCCCGGTGGCCGCCGCCGTCGCCGGCGCCGCGGCCATCGGCGTCGGCGTCCACCAGGGACTCGTCCACGTCGCCCCCGGCTACGAGGGGACGATAGTGACCGGCTGGGGGCGGACGCTCAACCACGAGGAGCGGCTGCTCGCGTGGCTGGGCGCCCTCGGCGTGGCCGGTGCCGTCGGCTCGCTCCGGTGGCGACGGCTCGCCGTCCTGCCGGCGGCGACGGGCGGCGTCGTCCTGTGTTACGCGCTCCGGGCCGTGGCGACCTACGCCCTCGATCCGGGCCTCTACGTGGAGGTTTCTGCGTCCGGTGGCCCCACAAGATTCGTCCTCGGCGCCGAGCCGTTCCTGCTCGTCGCGGGCGGGGCGTTGCTCGTCGTCGCCGCCGTCCGCGGCTGGCGGGCGACGGCGGACGGGACGACCGACGGCGACGCCCCGCCCACCCCGTCGTCCCGAGACCGGACGTGAGGGTCCGCGGCGGTCGCCGCCGCGAACGGACGGCCTTTTACCCGCGGGTACCGAAGGCCCGGCAATGATTTTCGAAGGCCTCCCGACCACGCCCCGGTCGGAGGAACTCGTCGACAAAGCCTTCTCGCGGGCCGCCCGCTCCGGGCGTGCGAAGTCGGGGCTGGAGGCCCAGCAGTCGATGCTGCAGACGGCGGGCAACATCCTCTCGGACAACCTGGAGAACGTGGTGACGGAGTGGCCGGACTTCGGCGTCGTCGACCCCTTCTACCGGGAACTCGCCGACGCCGTCCTGCGGCGGGAGATCGGGTCGCGGACGGCCGAGGACGGCACCGAACAGGTCGGACTGGACGCCCTCCGCGCCAGCCTCTCGGAGGTGACGTGGGCGAGTCGCCAGGTCGAGGAGATCCAGCGGGAGTACAACGCGAAGCTCCGGAAGACGGACCCGGAGACGGCACGCAAGCACCGCAAGCAGGCGTTCGCGCGGATGGCCGACGTGGTCGAGGAGGTGGCCGACGACCTCCGGCGGGTGGGCGACGCCCGGAACGCGCTCCGTGACCTGCCGGACGTCCGCCCCGACGAACCGGCCATCGTCGTCGCCGGCTACCCCAACGTCGGCAAGTCGTCGTTCGTGAACGCGGTCACCCGCGCCGACAACGAGATCGCCCGGTATCCGTTCACCACCCGCGGGGTGCAGATCGGTCACTTCGAGCGGGACCACATCCGCTATCAGATCATCGACACCCCGGGGCTGCTGGACCGCCCCGAGGCGGAGCGAAACGACATCGAGAGCCAGGCGGTGAGCGCGCTCGCCCACCTCGCCGACGCCGTCGTGTTCGTCGTCGACGCCAGCGAGGAGTGTGGCTACCCGCTCGACGCCCAGCTCGCCCTGCGCGATGCGGTCGTCGATCGGTTCGACGCCCCCGTCCTGACGATCTGTAACAAGAGCGACCGCTCGACGGACGTGGACGCCGACGCCTACATGAGCGTGAGCGAGGGGGAGAACGTCGACGCGGTCCTCGATCTGGCGGTCGAGACGGTCGACTGGGAGCCGGATCTGCCCTCCCGCTAGGCGGCCGCGTACGTCACGTCGACGGTGGCCGTCACCGTCACCGGCGCGGGCTGGAAGGTCGTCTCGCTGCCGGCGGCCGCGTCCTCGAACCGGGCGACGGGGAAGGGACCGAACTCCGCGCCGGTGGTCGCGTGCGTCACGCCGGTCACCGAGAGGTCCGCGGCGGTCGCGATGCCGTCGGCGTCGGTGCGCGCGGCGCCCATCGCGCGGTCGAGCGCCGTCGACCGAAGTTCGGCGCGGCGCTCGTCGCTGAGGGTGAACTGGACGCCGTCGACGGTCGTCGCACCGGCACCGACGGCGACGTCGACGACCGAACCCGCGTTCGCGGGCGCCGTCTCGACGGCCAGCGAGTGGACCGCGCGGTAGCCGCGCAGTTCCCGTTCGCCGTCGAGGTAGTCGTAGACGGGCGCGATGCCGAACGACGTCGTCGTCACGTTCGCGTCGGGGACGCCCGCGTCCGCGAGCGCCGACCGCACGCTGGTCACGTCCCGCGCGACGGCCTCGCGGGCGTCGGCGGCGCCGTCCGCGGTCACCTCGACGCCGAGGCTCACGACCGCCAGGTCCGCCTCGGCGCTCGCCGTGCCCGTGGCCGACACCGAGATGGTCGATCCGTCACCGCTCGCGTCCGCCGTCCCCGACTGGAGGGGACCGGCACAGCCGGCGAGGAGGACGACGAGGGCGAGCGCCGCGGGGAACAAACGTTTCATACCCCTCACACGACGCCGGAGGACAAAAACTACTCCGTCGCCCCGAGGTGACACGGTTCACGGTCGGTTCGGGGGCGGTCAGGTGGCGACGGGCGTCGACGGCGAGGTCCGGCGCGTCGCGTGACCCGGGAGGGCCGCCTCGGCGGGGGCGACGGGCGCGGCGCGTGCCGCCCCCTCAGCGCCCGCCGCCGCGTTCGCCCGTTCGACGACCACGTATTGGACTTCGACGGTCACGGGGCGGTCGGGGCGGAAGGGCGTCTCGGCGATGGGGGCGATGCGCTCCGCGAGGCGTTCGGCGAGCGCCGGCGTGTCGGTCCCGGGCGGGTGGCCGACGACGACGGTCACCCGCTCCGGTCGGGTGAATGGGAACGTCTCCTCGTAGGAGATCGCGAGCGAGAGGCGTTCGAGGTCCTCGTGGTCGTCGAGGACGGCGTCGACGGTCGCTCGCGTCTCCTCCTCGAACGTCGCGGTGCGGTAGGTGCTGTACGTGACCCCCGCGAGCAGCGTCGAGAGGACGAGCAGCGCGGCCCCGAGCGCGGCGATGCGTTTCAGCGTCGCGGCCCGCGCCTCCTCGGAGCGGAGCCAGCCCTTCGGGCGGTAGCCCGTCGCCCACAGCACCGCGAGCGCGGCGAAGTTGATCGACAGGAAGTTGACGAGGACGAGGACGAGGGCGCCGGAGACGGTGCGGGGCGATCCCCACGCGAGGCCGATGCCCACGACGGCGGTGGGCGGCACGAGCGCCGCGGCGATCATGACGCCGACCAGCGCGGTGGAGACGCCGGTCGAGAGCGAGAGCGCCCCCGCGGCGCCCGCCCCCAGCGCGATGACGAGGGAGAGGACGTCCGGAACGAGGCGTTCGCGCACCTCGTCGATGGCGAACACCTCGGCCGTCTCGAGGGGAACGACGTGGGCCGTTCGCAACAGGAGGGCGAAGGCCGCGGCCGCGAGGACGGCCAGCACGCCCCCCACGACCTGCTGTTTCACGCCCCGGAGGAGCAGGTCGCGGTCGTCGACCACGGACCCGGTGCTGGTCGCCATCGCCGGGCCGATCAGCGGGGCGATGACCATCGACCCGACGACGACGGCCGCCGAGTCGAGCAGCAACCCGGCGGTGGCGACCACCGCGCTCACCGTCGTCATCACGACGAACGTGCGCCAGTTCGGCGCCAGCGACCGCGCCCGGGCGGCGAGTTCCTCCCGGGCGATCCGGTCGCCGTTCTCCTCGCCCGCCTCGTAGCGCTCCACGAGGTCGTCGAACCGTCGCGAGATCACCGTCTCGGCGTTCAGGACGACCGTGTAGGCCTCCCGATCCAGCCCCGCCTCGCGGAGGCGTTCGAGGACCGGTTCGACCGCCGCCTGCGGGAGCGGGAAGGTGACCGCCGCGGTGTACTCGCGGTTGCTGGTCTCCTCCGCCACCACGTAGTCGATGCCCTCGTCGTCGAGGGTGCGCAGGATGGCGTCGCGCTTCCCCGGGGGGACCATCACCTGAACGAGTCGCACGGGAACATGTCCATCCCCCGTCGGCATATAGCCTGTCGTCGACGCCGTGCTCAGTCCGGCGCCAGTCGCGCCAGCAGCGGCATCGCCTCGATCCGCTCCCCGGACAGCGCGTCCCACGCGACGCCCGACGGCTTCCCGGCCGCCCCCGTCCGCACGGTTCGCGCCGGCGTCACGACCAGATCCATCGGCACGTCGTGGGGCGCGGTCGGGAGGGTACCGTCGAACACCTGGCGTTCGTGGACGGTCGTGGCCGTCGTCGTGTCCTCGTCCACCAGGCCGAACTCCCGGAGGAGGGCGAACTCCAGGTCGCTGTACCCCTCGCCCTTGCCGATCCGGCCGCCGGCCTCGGTCACCGCGACGCTCCCGCTGACGATCAGGTCGAGTGGCTCCATCTCCGCGGGTCCGACGGGGACGCCGTACTCGTCGATGCCGGAGACGGTGGTCGCGTCGTCGACGTCGTCGACGTCGGCGGGGTCGAGCCGGCGGAACGCCCGTTCGTCGCGCAGCCGCGGAACGGCCACGTACAGGGTCTTCCCGGCCCGGAGGGCCGCCCGCCGGGCCGGTAACTGCGGGGCGTCGGGGTTGGCCTTGATCGTCGACGCCGCGTCCCACTCGGGCGTCCCCGCGAGTCGCTCGGCCGCCCCGTCGGCGCCCGCGAAGTTGGGGATGCGGCCGTGGGGCGGGAACGGGAACCGCGCCTCGCCGGACGCCTCCAGGTCGTCCCAGACGCGCTCCCTGATGCGATCCTTGTCCATGGTCGATCACGGCACCGGAGGCCCATACGTCCCTCGCCCGCGACACGCCGAGTTTAACCGCCCGAGCCGTCTACGTCTCGCCATGTTCGAGGACCGCCCGGACCGCGACGAGGTCGTACTCGTCGGCCGGTCGAACGTGGGCAAGTCGACGCTGATGCGGGAGTTGACCGGGCACTCGGTCCCCACGGGCCGCAAGCCGGGCGTGACGCGCCAGCCGAACCACTTCGACTGGGCCTCGGAGGGCTTCATGTTCACCGACCTCCCGGGATTCGGCTTCATGTCCGGCGTCCCCGAGGAGCGACGCGAGCGGATCAAGACGGACGTGGTGCGGTACGTCGAGGGGAACGCCGAGGACATCCTCGCTGGCGTCCTCGTCGTCGACGGCAAGAGCGTCGTCGACATCATCGACCGCCACAGCGGCGAGGGCGAGGTCCCCCACGACGTGGAACTGTTCCACTTCCTGCGGGACGTCGGGATCCCGACCGTCGTCGCCGTCAACAAGATGGACAAGGTCGACGACCGGGACGAACGGCTGGACGACCTCTGTGACCGACTCGGCATCCTCCCGCCGTGGCAGCAGTGGCGGGAGACGATCGCCCCCATCTGTGCGAAGCGGGGCGACGTCGACGCCCTGACCGACGCCCTCGAAACCCACTTCCACGAGCAGAAGCGCGACGACCTGCTGAAGTTCCTGTAGCGCCCTACACCACGCGGTTGGTCAGCGACTCGCCTGCCCGGCGTCGGCGCAGGTTCTCGCGGACGATGGTCGCCACCCGGTCGTAGTACTCGTCGTTGAACCCCGCGGCGTGGGGCGTCAGGATCACCTCCTCGCGGTCCCAGAGCGGCGAGTCCGCGGGCAACGGCTCGGTTTCGAACACGTCGAGCCCCGCGCCCGCGACGGCGCCCGATTCGAGGGCGTCGACGAGCGCCGCCTGATCGACGACCGGGCCGCGGGCGACGTTGATCAGGTAGGCGTCCTCGCGCATCGCGTCGAGTTCGGGCGTCGAGATCATCGCCTCGGTGTCGTCGGTCAGGGGCACCGCGAGCGCGACGAACCGGGCGTCGGCGACGGCCGCGTGGAGGTCCTCGGGCGGGAACACCTCGTCGACGCCGTCGACGGGCGTCGGCGTTCGCTTCACGCCCGTCACGTCCATCCCCAGCGCCGACGCGCGAGTGGCGATGCCCGTCCCGAGGGTGCCGAGGCCGACCACGCAGGCCGACTCCCGGCGCAGGGGGAAGGCGTCGTCCCACGCCGGCTTCCGCCACTCGCCGCGCTCCTGGTTCGACCGGTGGGCGTGCAGGCGGCGGGCGAACGCGAGCATCATCCCCACCGCCGTCTCGCCCACCACGTCGCCGTGGATGCCCGTGCTGTTGGTCAGGGCGATGCCCCGGTCGGCCAGGGCGTCGAACGGGAACCGATCCACGCCCGCCTGGATCGAGTGGATCCACTCCAGGCCGGCGTCGAGGAAGTGCTCCTCGTAGGCGAAGGTGACGAGGGCATCGACGTCGACGTCGACGTCGTCGCCGACGATCCGGACCGCCGGCCCGGCGTCCGCGAGGGCGTCGCGGATTACCGACGGAGGGAACACTTCGCCGACCGACTCGTGGATGCCGAGCGTCGAAATCGCTGCCATGGCGGCGGCTACCGAGTCCGGGGGCAAAAGCCTATCTGCGAACCGCGACGGTGGCTCAGGAGAGTGGCGTCATCACACGGGGCTGAGTGGGGGTAACCGTCATCATCGCCACCGCTCGGCCGTTGGGCACGGGAGCTAAAGAACCCACGGCATCGGGGACGGGGCGGGCGCGGCCGACCCCCGCGGATCTCGCCATCCCCCATACGCTCGCCACCCCGGCGACCCGACCGCCCGACCGCATCCCGCGTCCGCTCGCCACTCACCCCCCGTCGTCCCACGCGGCGTGGTCGCGGTGTTCGGCCGCCACCGCCGCCACGTCGTCGCCGTCGAGTACCCCTCGCTCGGTGACGACGCCGCTCACCAGGTCGACGGGCGTCCGGTCGAAGACCGGGTTCGCCACCGACACCGGCGCCTCGCCGTCGTAGAGGGCGGCCGCCCCGCCGTCCTCGCCGAGGAACCGGTCGTCGGGGCGCACCTTGTCCGCGGCGGCGACGGCGTAGGTCGGGACGCCCTCCCGCGCGGCCGCGAGCGCCAGCCCCCGGGTGCCGGCCTTGTTGACGACGCTCCCGTCCGACAGAACCGAGTCCGCGCCGACGAGGACCGCGTCGGGGTCCCGCGCCGCGAGTTCCGCGGCCAGCGCCGCGTCGGTCGTGAGCGTCACGTCCAGTCCCGCCTCGGCCAGGTCGGTGGCCACCTCGACCCCTTCCCGCGCCGGCCGCGACTCGCCGATCAGCACCGTCGGCCGCGCCCGGTCGAGGGCCGCCCGAACGGTGCCCGACCGCGAGAGGGTGACGACCGACTCGCCACACAGGTCGGCGGCCCGCGCGGCGGCCGCGTCGTCGGCGTCGAGGGCGGCCTCCGCGGCCGCCGCCGCCCGCTCGCACACCGCGTCGGGCGTCCGCGCCGCCTCGCTCAGCACCCGGTTCACGCGGTTCGCGACGGCGGCCATGCTCGGCCGGGCGTCCCGGAGGTCGCGGGCCGCGGCCGCGACCGCCGGGAAGTCGTCGGCCGTCGCCGCCCGGTCCCGGAGGGCCTCCAGCGCGCGGACGGAGAGCCACGCCGACCCGTGGGTTCCGTCCCTCGCCACCGTCGCCGCGGTCGGCGCGACGGCCTCGTAGACCGCCCACAGCCCCGGCACCGTCTCCCGGTCGCGGATCGCGAGCGGCGACACCCACTCGTGGCCCGCTAGCTCCTCGTTCGGCTCGACGTCGCGGGAGTCCACCTCGAACAGGAAGGGGTGGACGGTCCACTCCCGGTCGCCGTCACGGACCTCGACGGGGTCGCCGGCGCGGAGCAGCGTCGCGTCCGTCAGCCCCGTCTCCTCCCGAACCTCGCGCCGGGCGTCGCGTTCGGCGTCCGCGGGGTCGCCCTCGACGTACCCCGAGACGCCCGCCCAGCGCCCCGCGTAGGTGCCGACGGCGTCGCTCCGGCGACAAAGCAGGATCGCCGTGCGGTGACGCAGAACGCAGGTGACGACGTGGGTCACGGTCGCCCTTCGGTCGCCGGCGATACGACTCTTGTGCCGCGGGGACAGGGATATCCCGCTCGACTGCCAATCCGGGCGCATGCAACTGGCGATCATCAGCGACACGCACATCCCCGGCCGCGCGACCGGGATCCCGGACTGGGTTCGCGAACGCGTCGAGGCGGCCGACCACACCGTCCACGCCGGCGACTTCGAGACGCCGGACGTCGTCGACGAGATCCGAGCGCTGGCCGACGGGTCGCTGACCGCGGTCCGTGGCAACGTCGACCCCGCGGGCGTCGACCTCCCCGAGGCGACGAGCGTCGAACTCGGCGGGGTCGACTTCGTGGTCACCCACGGGACGGGCGACCGGATGGGCTACGAGGACCGCGTCGCCGCCGCCGTCCGAGAGGGCGGAGGGGACGTCGGCGTCGCCGGCCACACCCACGAACACCTCGATACGGTCCACGAGGGGGTGCGCCTCCTGAACCCGGGTTCCGCGACCGGCGCCGATCCGGCGACGGAGACGACGATGCTGACCGCCGTCGTCGACGGCGGCGAACTCGACGTGCAACTTCACCGCGGCGACGAGTAGGGGGCACGTGGCGCGTCGCTTTTCACCGCTGCCGGCGGAGGGGGTGGTATGCAGGTCTTCGCCGTTCCCGACCTCCCGGAGGTGCGCCCGGGCGACTCGCTCGCGACGCTCGTGGCCGAGCGGGTCGACCTCCGGCCCGACGACGTGGTCTGTGTCGCCAGTACCGTCGTCTCGAAGGCCGAGGGCCGGATCGCCGACCGCTCGGAGTTCCCGGCCGGCCCGCGCGCACGCGAACTCGCCGCCGGCCTCGAACGCGCCACCGGCGAGGAGAAGGACCCCCGCTTCGCGCAGGCGGTGCTCGAGGAGAGCGCGGCCCTCCTGATGGAGGCACCCTTCCTCCTGACGGAGACGCACTTCGGCCACGTGACCGTCAACGCGGGCATCGACCGCTCGAACGTGCGCGGGGGCGACCTGTTGCTCCTGCCCGAGGCGCCGGATGAGAGCGCCGAGCGGATCGCTGCGGGACTCGGCGCCGACCGGGTGATCGTCACCGACACCTGCGGGCGCCCCTTCCGTCACGGCCAGCGCGGCGTCGCCCTCGGGTGGGCGGGCACCCCGGCCGCCCGCGACTGGCGCGGGGAGCGCGACCGGGAGGGCCGGGAACTCGGCGTCACCGTCCAGGCGGTGGTCGACGAACTCGCCGCCGCGGCCAACCTCGTCGCCGGCGAGGGCGCGGGCGGCACGCCCGTGGTCGTCGTCCGCGACTTCGAGTTCGGCGACCACGGCGGCAGCGACGCCCTCTTCAGGGACGTCGAGGGCGACTTCGTCCGGCAGGCGCTCCACGAGTGGTCGTTCGACTGACTTCGACACCGGCAGGTCCCGCGACCGACGAACCGCTTTTCACCGTCCGCGCCAACCGGTTGACGATGACCGCGCGTTCGCCCACGACCCCGAGGTGCCAGCATCGCTGATGTTCGGAATTGAACTCACGCCCGAACACCCGGTCGGCCGGGTGGTCGACCTCGGCACGGCCGCCGAACGCGCCGGCTACGACACCGCCTTCGTCTCCAGTCACTACAACAACCGCTCGCCGTTCGCCGTCCTCGGCCGTCTCGCGGCCGAAACCGACGAGATCCGTCTCGGGCCGGGCGTCGTCAACCCCCTCGAACGCCACCCCGTGACCCTCGCGGGCGAGGTGGCGACCGTCGCGGAGGCGAGCGACGGCCGCGCCGTCTTCGGGATCGGTCCGGGCGACCCCGCCACCCTCGCGAATCTCGGCCTCGGGGACGACCGGGGACTGCGGCCCGTGCTCGAGGCGTTCAAGGTCGCCGAGCGGCTCTGGGACGGCGAGCGCGTCTCCCACGACGGCACCTTCGAGGCCGAGGACGCCGCGCTCAACTTCGAGGTTCCCACCCCGATTCCGACCTACGTCGGCGGCGAGGGGCCGCACATGTGCAAGATGGCCGCGAAACACGCCGACGGCCTGCTGTTCAACGGCTCTCACCCCGCGGACCTGCGCTGGGCGCGCGAGCAGGTCGCGGACGGCCTCGCGGACCGCCTCGACGGCCTCGGGGCGTTCGACCTCGCGGCCTACGCCAGCGTCAGCGTCGCCGACGACGAGGCCGCCGCCCGCGAGGCCGCCAGGCCCCCCGTCGCCTTCATCGCCGCCGGGGCCGCGCCGCCGGTGCTCGACCGTCACGGCGTGGACCCCGACCGCGCCGACGAGGTCGGGGCGGCGTTGAGCGCCGGCGACTTCTCGACGGCCTTCGACCGCGTCTCGCCCGCCATGATCGACGCCTTCTGCATCGCGGGCACCGTCGACGCCGTGGCCGAGCGCATGGCCGCGGTCCTCGACCACGCCGACAGCCTCGTCGTCGGGTCGCCGCTGGGTCCGGACCTCGACGCCGCCGTCGACCTCGCGGCGACGGCCCACGAGCGCGCGACCGAATAGCTAAGGGGGACGCCGCCCCACCCCGTTCCGTGTCCGACCGATCACTCGACGAGTTCGGGGCGGGACCCGGCGACGAGGCCGTCGACGACGAGGACGGCAGCGACCCCGACCCCGCCCGCGCGACCATGCGCTGGTCGCCCGACGGCGGCGACTGTGTCGCCTGTGGCGCGACCGTCGCCCGCCGGTGGCGGGACGGCGAGGGCTTCGTCTGTGCCGACTGCAAGGAGTGGTGACGGCGCGCCTCGCGGGCGGACGGCGAGTCCCGCCGCGGGACGCACGACTCGGCGCGGGCAGTCGCCGCCGCGGACACGGCGACCCGACGGCCGGGGTTTTTGTCGCCCGCGACCCAGGTGTCGCCCATGAGCGACACCGACCTCGTCGACGCCGTCGACGGCCTCCTGCACGCGGAGACGCAGGTTCACGACGGCGGCGTCGACCTCACGGTCGCGGACGTGTCCGTCGTCGAGGAACCCGGCCGCGTGGACTTCGGGGGCGACGAACTCGACGCGGCGCGAACCGAGCCCCACGGGACGTACACTCGCCGCCCGGACGACGACTACGAGTGGTGGCTCCTCGATTCCGGCACGTACCTGATCGAGTACAACGAGTCGCTGTCGACCGACCGGCCGCTCCGTCTCGAGACCCGCGAGGCGGTGCTTGAACGGGGTGCGACCCACCCGACCCGGGTCGTCACGTCGCTCCCCCGGATGCCGCTCTCGGTGAGCGAGGGCGGTCTCCACCTGAAGGAGAACGCGCGCGTCTCGACGCTCCGCCCTCACTCCGCCCAGTCGGGTCGATAGGCGGGCTCGGGCCGGTCGGCGTCGGGGCGAAGCAGCCCCGAGACCGCGGCCGCGACGGCGACGAACGGCAGGATCGGGAGCAGGAAGAACAGACAGAGGGCGGCGACCCCGTGGCCGATCCGAGCCATCACCAGTTCCGAGAACGACATCCCGAGCGTGGCGCGTCGATCCATGGTCGGCCGGACGTGACGGCTGAGTGGTACTACGGCGTTTCGGTGCCGGCGGATGTTGTCGGGAATCCGGACGGGGCGCTAGTCGTCGCCGCGCAACCGCCCGACGCTGCGCTCGATCTCCGCGACCGTCTCGGTCTGGCGCTCGGCCGCGCGGGCGACAGCCGAGACTTCCTCGGCGACCTCGTCGGCGCGGTCGCGGGCGTCGTCGACCATGGCGGCGATCTCCTCCGCGCTCGCCGCCTGTTCGTCGGTCGCCGTGGACACCTCCTGGATGCCGTCGACGGCGTCCTCGACCGCGTCGACGATCTCGTCGAGTCGCTCCATGCTCGCCTCGACCTCCGCGACCCCGTCGTCGATCCGCGCCTCGGTCGTGTCGAGGCTGTCGACGGTCCCCTCGGTGCGGCGCTGGACCTCGACGATCATCGACTCGATCTCCCCGGCCTGCTCCTGGGCCTGCTGGGCGAGCGACTTGATCTCGTCGGCGACGACCGCGAACCCCTCGCTGTCGCGGTCGGCGCGGGCCGCCTCGATGTTGGCGTTCAACGCGAGGAGGTTCGTCTGGTCCGCGATGTCGTTGATCACGTCGATCACCTCGTCGATTTCGTCGACCGTGTCGCTGAGTTCGTCCACGTCGTCCCGGACCTCACGGCTCGACGTTCGGACGGCCGACATCGCGTCGCGGGCCTCCTGGCTGACCTCGCGCCCGGACTCGGCGTGATCGCGTGCCCGGCGACTGGTGTCGGCGACGGCGTCGGCCGTCGAGGCGACCTCCTCGACGGTGGCGCTGAGGTTCGACACCTCGTCGGCGACCTCCTCGGTGCGGTCGGCCTGCTCCGCGGCGATGTCCTCCATCCGGGTCGCGCTGTCCGCGACCTCTCGGGTGATCGCCCGCAGATCGCGGGTCCCCTCGTCGACGTCCGCCACGAGGTCGTCGAGCGTCGCGCCCATCTCGTTCAGCGAGTCGACGACCGTCAGCAACTCCTCGTCGATGTACTCGTCGGCGTCGAAGGTCGCCCGCGCCCCGAGGTCCCCCTCCTGGATCGCGTGCATCGTCGAGCGGACCTCCTCGACGAGTTCCTCGACTCGCCGCCGGCGTCGAACGTCCTCGGTCCGGTCCTTGACGAGTTCGACGACGCCGACCAGTTCGTCGCCGTCGAACAGCGGTGCCGCCCTGAAGACGATGTGACGAGTGTCGCCCCGCGTGTCGGTGAACGTGCTCCGATCCCGGTACTCCGGGTCGTCGCCGTCGTCGATCCGATCGACGTCGAATTCGCGGTGGGCGTCGTGGGGGGCCTCCAGTACCTTGTCCGCGAGGGTCTTCGACCGGCGGCCGTCCTGGTACCAGGCCTCGCCGACCGAGTCCGCCGCCCGAGCGTCCGCCTCGCTGCTCCCGGTCAGCGCCTCCATCCCCCCGTTCCACAGGACGACCTCGTGATCGGCGTCGAGGACGAAGATGGGCGCGCCGATCCGACCGAGTATCGCGTCGAACGACAGGGGGAACTCGGCCACCTGTCGGTCGGGTTGTTCGGGTGTACTCATGGGTCTCGCCGTCGTTACCGTCGAAACTCGCGTTCTGTCCCATATATCTGGTGGACGATTATCCAAAATGATATCCGAGGGCGTCGACGGCGACCGATCCGTCGCCGGCGGCGCGGGCACCGACGGCTCGACCACTCGGAACGCGGCACCGGCCTCGGCGACGACCGCCGCTCGCACCGCGCCGGTCGTGCGTTCGTGACGACGGGGCGAGAGCCGCCCTCCACGCGTCCGGGAGCGCGTCAGCCGGTCGCGCGGCCACGAGCGAACAGTTCTAATACGGTGGCCCACCAGGGACCGCCCGTGACCACGAAAGCATGCTAACTCAGGCCGTGCTCGATGCCCTCCCCGACCGGATCGCGGTGATCGACGAGTCGGGGCGGATCGTCGAGTCGAACGCGTCCTGGCGTGCGTTCGCCGAGAACCGCGACCACCCGCTCGTGCCCGGGGACGGCGACCGGCCGTATCTCGACGCGATCACCCGGGCGTCGAACGACCAGGTGCCGGTGATCGCCACCCGTCTGCGGTCGCTGCTCGACGGCGCCGGGCACCCCGGGACCGACCTGTCGTACCACGCCGACGAGGACGGCGACGGACTGCGAGTCCACCTCGCGGCGCTGACCCACGACGGCGACCGGTACGCCGTCCTGGCACACGCCGATCTGAACCGGGAGGCGGGGACGGGGCCGGAGTCGGTCGTCGACCTCCGACTCAAGGAACGGGCCATGGACGAGGCGCCGGTGGGAATCACCATCTCGAACCCCTCGCTGCCCGACAATCCGGTCATCTACGCCAACGCCGCCTTCGAGCGCATCACGGGCTACCCCGTCGAGGAGGTGGTGGGGCGGAACTGCCGGTTCCTGCAGGGGCCGAACACCGACCCCGAGGCGGTCGCCCGGATGCGCCGGGCGGTCGCCGACCGGAAGCCCGTGACCGTCGAGGTGCGCAACTACCGTCCCAACGGCGAGGAGTTCTGGAACCAGGTGACCATCGCCCCGATATTCGGTGCGGACGGCGACGCAACCTACTTCGTCGGCTTCCAGCAGGACGTGACCGACCGCAAGCGGGCCGAGCGCAACCTCGAAACCGAGCGCAACCGACTCGCCCTCCTCAATCAGATCGTTCGCCACGACATCCGCAACGACATGTCGGTCGCGCTGGGGTGGGGCGGCGAACTCGCGGACCGGATCTCGCCCGAGGACGAGGACGCCTTCGAGCGGATCATGACCGCCGCGACCCACACCAAGGAACTCACCGAGGCGGTCGGCGACCTCATCGAGATTCTGGGGACGACCGACCCCGAACTCGAATCGGTGTCGCTCGAGGCGATACTCCGGACGGAAATCGACCGCGTGCGCTCGAACTTCGACTACCGCTCGCAGTCGATCACGATCCGCGGCGACGACGACCTGCCCGAGGTGTCCGTCCGGGCCACCGCCGTCCTCTCCTCGGTCTTCGGCAACCTCCTCGACAACGCCGTCTTCCACAACGACAGTTCCGACGTCGAAATCGACGTCGACGTCGAGGTGCGCGAGGACACCGTCGTCGTCCGGGTCGCCGACAACGGCCCCGGCATCCCCGACGCGCGCAAGCGCGAGGTGTTCGGCCGGGGCGAGAAGGGACTGGAGAGCCCCGGGAGCGGTCTCGGCCTCTATCTCGTCGACAACCTCGTCGACACGTACGGCGGGTCGGTCTGGATCGAGGACAACGACCCCAGGGGCGCCGTGTTCTGCGTCGAACTGCAGCGGGGCTGAACCCCACAGTACTTGACCGTCCGTCGAGTACCGCGCGTCGATGGCCGACGAACACGGGGGCTTCGAGGACGTCCGGGAGAGCCTCGACGGCCACCCGATGGTGAGCCTGCTGGCCTACGCCGTCCCGTACTGGCCGCGACTGACCGCCGGCGTCCTCGCCTCCTTCTGTACCCGCTTCGCCCGCCTGGTCCCCCCGATTCTCGTCGCCACCGCCATCGACCGCGTCATCAACGGCCCGACCGATCCGGGGCTGCTGGCCCGGCTGGGACTGCTCCCCGCCGACCCCATCGTCGGGGAGGCGGCCCGGACCGCCCTCCTCGAACGGCTGGTGGTCATCGCGGCGCTCGCCTACCTCGTCCGGTCGGTCACCCGGTTCGGCTCGCGGTACCTCCTCCAGTCGGGAGCCCAGAAGATCCAGCGCGACCTCCGGAACGACACCTACGACCACCTCCAGCACCTCTCGATGGACTTCTTCGTCGACCACCAGACCGGCGCGATGATGTCGGTGCTCAACAGCGACGTCAACAGGTTGGAGCAGTTCCTCAATACCGAGTTCCGGCAGGTGATCCGCGTCGTCGCCACCGTCGGGGGCATCGCCGTCGTCCTCTGGCACTACTCGCCGAAACTCGCCCTGATCGCCCTCGCGCCCGTCCCCCTCATCGGCGTCGCGAGCGGCCGCTTTCTCACCTGGATCGAACCCCGATACAAGTCGATCCGGGAGTCCGTCGCCCGCCTCAACACCCGCCTCGAGAACAACCTCGGCGGCGCCGCGGTCATCAAGACGTTCAACCGCTACGCCTTCGAGCGCGACCGGGTGGCCGAGCGGAGCCAGGACTACCACGACGAGAAGGTCGGCGCCCTCCGGATCCGCCGGGCCTTCTTCGCCACCCTCCGCCTGCTCACCGGCGTCGTGTTCGTCCTCGTCCTCTACGTCGGCGGCATGGACAACATCGCCGGCGTCGAGGGGGCGCTCACCGCCGGGAGCTTCGCCCTCTTCTTTCTCTACCTCCGGCGCCTCTACTCGCCGATGCGCCGTGTCGGGAAGTCCGCGAACAAGTACCAGCTCGCGAAGTCCAGCGCCGAACGGGTGTTCGGCCTCCTCGACCGCGAGCCCACGGTGACGACGCCCGACGACCCGTACCGGCCGGAGCGGGTCGACGGCGACGTCGCCGTCGAGGACGTCACCTTCGGTTACGGCGACCGCGACCCGGTCCTCCGGGACGTCTCCCTCGACGTGCCCGCCGGGGCGACCGTCGGCCTCGCGGGCACCACCGGAGCCGGGAAGTCGACGCTCGTGAAGCTCCTGCCGCGGTTTCACGACGTCGACGAGGGCGCCGTCCGGATCGACGGCGTCGACGTGCGGGAGTACGACCTCGGCGCGCTTCGCGAGGAGATCGCCGTCGTCGAACAGAATCCCTACCTCTTCTCGGGGACCGTCGCCGAGAACGTCGCCTACGGCGACCGGGACGCGCTGGAAGCCGAGCGACGCGACGACGACACCGCCCGCGACCGCGTCGTCGAGGCGGCGACGGCGGCCGAAGCCCACGAGTTCATCGCGGACCTCCCCGACGGCTACGACACGCTCGTCGGCGAGCGCGGCGTCAAGCTCTCCGGCGGGCAGCGCCAGCGCCTCGCCATCGCCCGCGCCGTCCTCAACGACCCCGCCATCATCGTCTTCGACGAGGCGACCAGCGACGTCGACACCGAAACCGAAGAGCGCATCCAGGAGAGCCTCGACCGCCTCGTCGAGGACCGCACCGCGTTCGTCATCGCCCACCGCCTCTCGACCATCCGCGACGCCGACCGCATCGTCGTCATGGAGGACGGCGAAATCGTCGAGTCGGGGACACACGCCGACCTCCTCGCCGACGAGGGCGACTACGCCGCCCTCTGGCACGCCCAGTCCGACACCGCGACCGTCGCCGACGACTGACGGATACGCTTATCCCGATTACGGCCCCAGTGTCGGCCATGAGCCGAGCAGTGCCCGACGGCTGGCTGAAAACCGGACGCCGGGAGTACGAGAACCGAACCGTCGAGGTCGAGGTGAAGTTCCAGCCCACGCCCGATCGGAGCGGCGACTTCGAGGTGTGGATCGTCGACGAGGAGGCCGGGGAGTCGACGGCCGTCGACAACGTCCAGCCCACCGAGGCCGACGTCCGCGAACTCGCGAAGGACGTGATGGACGCCTTCACCGCGGGCTACGAGGCGGCCGTCGACGACGGCGCCGACGAGGACGCGGCGATCGAACGAGGGATCGACCGCGCTCTCGACGAGAACCGCGCCTGACGGCGACGAGGGAACGCCCTTTACCCTCCCCCGCGTCCGACGACGCATGGCCGACGATCAGCCCCGTCCCTTCCGCGTCGACGCCGAGGTGTCTCCCGGAGAGAAGCGGCAGTTCCGCGTCGAGGTGAGCGAGACGTATCTCGGCGACCCGGTCGAACTTCCCGTGACGATCATCAACGGCGCGGCGACGGGGCCGCGCGTCTTCATGACCGCGGCGATCCACGGCGACGAACTCAACGGCGTCAAGGTGTTACAGGAGGTCGCGGATCGCTACCGTCCTGGCGACCTCCACGGGACGCTCGTCCTCCTCCACGTCGTGAACGTCCCCGGCTACCACGCTCAGCAGCGATACCTGCCCATCTACGATCAGGATCTCAACCGCTCGTTCCCGGGCAAGGAGCGGTCGAACACCGCCGAGCGGATGGCTCACCGCGTCTATCAGCGGTTCGTCAGCCAGTGTGACCTCGGCCTCGACTTCCACACGTCGACCCGGAACCGGACCACGATGTACCACGCCCGGGCCGACGTCGACGACCCGGCGGTCGAACGACTCGCCGAGGCCTTCGGCACCAACGTCATCCTCTCCGGCGAGGGTGACGAGGGGTCGCTCCGCGGCGTCGCCTCCCGGAACGGCGTCCCGACGCTCACCGTCGAGATGGGGAAGGCCCACCGGTTCCAGCCAGGCCTGATCGAGAAGGCCCTCGACGGCGTCGAGAGCGTCCTCGCCGAGTACGGCGTCTATCCCGACGGGACCGTGACCGAACCGGCCTGGCGGAAGGTCATCGGTCCGACCGAGGAGAAACGTTGGCTGCGGGCGGATACGGGGGGACTGGTCGACATGACGTGGGGGCCGAATCCGCTCGTCCACGCGGGCGAGACGATCTGTACCATCTCCGATCACTTCAAGGACGAGGAACACGCGGTGGAGGCGCCCTTCACCGGCCTGATCGTCGGCGTCCTCGAGAACCCCGTCGCCCTTCCCGGCCACCCCCTCTGTCACCTCGTCCGGATCAGCGACGAGACGCGCGAGGAGATCGAGCGCGAGATCGGTCGCGGGGAGTTCGACGGCTACCGCTCCTACGGGCAGCGGTGGATGGCCGACGAGGAGGCGGCCGAGTGAAAGCGGGCCCGGTCCACCGAAGACGTCGACGTCCTCATCGAACGGATCGACGAGGAGACCGCCGAGCATCAAGCGCTGGGTCGAATACATCGAATCCGAGCCCCCCGAGACGTGGGGACCACAGCAGAACGCGGTCGTCAACGACCGACTCGATGCGGCCCAGAGCGTACGGACGTCGGCTTCCCACCAGCAGCACGTGGAAGACGCGGCGGCGAAAATCCTCGAAGTGAGCGACGCGTCCGACGACGATTCGGAGTAGACGGGGGCCCTGAGAGCCGTACATCGTCCTCGAAGCGAGCGGTGCTGCGACGAATGGAAAGCCAAGGGCCGGATTTGAACCGGCGATGGGCGGCTCTGCAGGCCGCTGCGTTAGGCCGGACTCTGCCACCTTGGCGCACCGAACACTATCCGCGTCCGTCGCTTAAGCCTAGCGGTCGCTGTCGGAGTCGAACGGCGGCGACGGGGAGCCCCGTCGCTCGTGGGTACGAAAACTGCAGTATGAGTGGTGAGGCGGCGAACCGAGACTCCCAGAGGGTCGCCCACTCCAGTACTGCTCGATACGCAGGCGGGCTTAACGTCCGTGTTCGGGATGGGTACGGGTGTGTCCCCGCCGCTCTGGCCGCCTTCATGCCGACCGACGGAATCGAACCGCCGTCACACCAGGGTCGGTCCGTCCGAAACCGTATGTACGTGCGATCCAGTTAGCGCCTGGACCCGACAGTCAAATCGGATCACAGTGCGATGTCCAATGAATGTGGCTCGGACTGTTAGTGCTCGCGGGCTGAACGCCTCGTTGCCTCGGCGCGTACACCCCGAGTCTATCTAACTCGTCTTCTACGAGTGTCCTCGGTGGTACCTCTTTTCCAGGTGGGTTTCGAGCTTAGATGCGTTCAGCTCTTACCCCGTGGTGCGTGGCTGCCCGGCAACTGCCCTTTCGGACAACCGGTACACCAGTGGCACCCAGGCGGAGTTCCTCTCGTACTATACGCCTGTTCCCGTCAGGTACCGTCACACCCCCAATAGATAGCAGCCGACCTGTCTCACGACGGTCTAAACCCAGCTCACGACCTCCTTTAATAGGCGAACAACCTCACCCTTGCCCGCTTCTGCACGGGCAGGATGGAGGGAACCGACATCGAGGTAGCAAGCCACTCGGTCGATATGTGCTCTTGCGAGTGACGACTCTGTTATCCCTAAGGTAGCTTTTCTGTCATCCACGGGCCCCATGAATGAGCCTCGTGGGTTCGCTAGACCACGCTTTCGCGTCAGCGTTCCTCGTTGGGAAGAACACTGTCAGGCCTCCTTGTGCTCTTGCGCTCTCTTCCGGGTTTCCGACCCGGATGAGGAGACCATCGGGCGCGCTCGATATCTTTTCGAGCGCGTACCGCCCCAGTCAAACTGCCCGGCTACCGGTGTCCTCCGCCAGGAGTGAGAGTCGCAGTCACTACCGGGTAGTATTTCAATGCTGGCTCGGTGGCCCGCTAGCGCGGGTACCTGTGTACCGCCTCCTACCTATGCTGCACAGTAGCGACCACGTCTCAGCGACAGCCTGCAGTAAAGCTCTATAGGGTCTTCGCTTCCCCTTGGGGGTCTCCAGACTCCGCACTGGAACGTACAGTTCACCGGGCCCAGCGTTGGGACAGTGGCGCTCTCGTTGATCCATTCATGCAAGCCGCTACTGAAGCGGCAAGGTACTACGCTACCTTAAGAGGGTCATAGTTACCCCCGCCGTTGACGGGTCCTTCGTCCTCTTGTACGAGGTGTTCAGATACCCGCACTGGGCAGGATTCAGTGACCGTACGAGTCCTTGCGGATTTGCGGTCACCTATGTTGTTACTAGACAGTCGGAGCGCCCGAGTCACTGCGACCTGCTCTTGCACAGAGCAGGCATCCCTTATTGCGAACGTACGGGACTAACTTGCCGAATTCCCTAACGCCGGTTGCTCCCGACGGGCCTTGCCTTTCGCCGGCAGAGCACCTGTGTCGGATCTCGGTACGATCACCACACTCGTCTTTTCACGGGCTCTAGGTACGACCGATTTACACTATCTCAGGGTTCGGCCGCTTCCTGCCGTTACGGCTTCCACGGCGGTACCTGATTCGACCGGGCGAGAACCCGGCTCGGTTGTCCCCAAAGCGTCGACTTTCAGCGTGTGGTGGCACTGGAATGTTAACCAGTTTCCCCGTTGTCCCGGTCGAGTTACGGCGGGACTTAGGATCGGCTAACCCTCGGCTGATTAGCAGTGCCGAGGAACCCTTGCTCGTAAGGCCGTCGGGTGTCACACCCGACTATCGCTGCTACTGTGACCAGGATTATCGTCACCACTCGGTCCACGCGAACTCTCGCCCGCGCTTCCGTCCGAGCGGCGTGCCAGCCTACGCGATGTCCCTGTGATGGGACCGGATAGGTCTCGGTGGTGGATTTGAGCCCCGATCATTTTGGGCGCCCCGAACCTCGGCCGGTAAGCTGTTACGCTTTTCTTAGAGGGTAGCTGCTTCTAAGCTCACCTCCCGGCTGTCTAGGGCTCGGGACCACCTTCGATCGCACTTAATCCACACTTGGGGACCTTAACCTACCGCTGGGTTGTCTCCCTTACGGTGCACAGGCTTACCCCGCACACCGGACTCCCACCGTCTGCGGCGTCCGCAAGTTCGGAGTTCGACAGGATGGCCGACTCCTCTCGGAGGCGGGTCATCCAATCGGTGGCTCTACCTCGCGGACTACCTCAGGTGAGGTCATGCTTCGACATGTTTCGGCTGGAACCAGCTGTTGCCGGGTTCGATGGGCCTTTCACCCCTACGCATAGGTCACGGGAGGGTATTGTAGGACACCACCCCTAACGGGCCTCCACGTGCCTTTCGGCACGCTTCACCCTGCCCACGCGTAGATCACCCGGTTTCGGGTCGCACCCGCTCGACTCCCCGCGCTTGAACACGGTGAGCCTGGCAATGCTGCGCTCGTATCGGTTTCCCTGCGCCTTCCTCGATGGTCGAGTTAGGCTCGCCGAGCAAGTGCACTCCCTGGTTCGTTTTTCAAAACGCACGACGGAACACCGGCTTCCCTCGAGTCCTACTGAGAGGTCGCCCTCCGGTCGTTCGTCGAGGGACCTTTCGTGCCCCGTCGCTCGATCGCCAGCTGAGTTCAGGCTCTATTTCAGTTCCCTTCTCGGGATACTTTTCAGCGTTCGCTCACGCTACTTGTTCGCTATCGGTCTCGAGGAGTATTTAGCCTTCCCAGTTGATGCCTGGGACCTTCACGAGGAATATCCAATCCCCGCTACTCGTGGACTGACGCACGTCGTACTGCATCCCGATACGGGGCTGTCACCCTGTATCGCGCTCCGTTTCAGGAGACTTCTCGGGACGGGTCGGACGCTGAGAGTCAGCCGACACCACATGTCTCGTGAGAGATTCGGTTTGGGCTGGCCCGCGTTCACTCGCGGTTACTGACGGGATCGCGGTTTGCGTTCTCTTCCGGCTCCTACTGAGATGTTTCAATTCGGAGCGTTCCCCATTGCGCGAGGCAATTGCGAGGGGATTCCCATTCGGAAATCCTCGGTTCTTTCCTTCCATGCAGGTCCCCGAGGCTTATCGCAGCTTGGCACGTCCGTCGTCGGCTCTCGAGCCGAGCCATTCACCAGCTGGCACAGTAGCCAGATTGATGGTTGTCACACTAGTGACCCGGTTTGACTGTCGGGTCCAGTGGACGCCTGGATCGCACGTACATACGGTTTCATCACGCTCTCGTGGACGCGAGAGCGTTCGACCCTTCCCATCCGCGTTCGCACGGGATGGTGCATCGGTCTTGCGTAGCCCAACCGAGCGCCGTCACGCACTTAAGGCGTGCGATCCGGCGCGGCGGGCTGGCATGGACCCGCTGGGATTCGAACCCAGGGCGTCCTCCTTGCAAAGGAGGTGCTCTACCGCTGAGCTACGGGCCCGGTCCCCGAGAAGGGGGACGCGGTGGTGTGGGTGAGAGTGTGAGCCGTGGTGGTTCTAAGGTGCCCGGTCGATGCGGTGGTCGATCCGTGGACTGCGTGGTCGTGTGGTGGGCCTCCCGTGTGGGAGGTCCCGGTCAGTAGGAGGTGATCCAGCCGCAGATTCCCCTACGGCTACCTTGTTACGACTTAAGCCCCCTTGCGGAGCCCAGATTCGACCGTCGTGCGACGGCCTCATCCGGACCCCACTCGGGTGCTTTGACGGGCGGTGTGTGCAAGGAGCAGGGACGTATTCACCGCGCGCTGCTGACACGCGATTACTACCGAATCCAGCTTCATGAGGGCGGGTTTCAGCCCTCAATCCGAACTACGACCGAGTTTAGGAGATTACCGTCCTCTTTCGAGGTGGGAACCCATTGTCTCGGCCATTGTAGCCCGCGTGTAGCCCAGCACATTCGGGGCATACTGACCTACCGTTGCCCGTTCCTTCCTCCGTGTTGGCCACGGCAGTCCTCCTAATGTACCCACCCGGGCGAACCCGGTGCTGGCAATTAGGAGTGCGGGTCTCGCTCGTTGCCTGACTTAACAGGACGCCTCACGGTACGAGCTGACGGCGGCCATGCACCTCCTCTCAACGGCTCTGGAAAGGTCATCAACCTGACCGTCATTACCGTTGTCGATGCTGGTGAGATGTCCGGCGTTGAGTCCAATTAAACCGCAGGCTCCTCCGGTTGTAGTGCTCCCCCGCCAATTCCTTTAAGTTTCATCCTTGCGGACGTACTTCCCAGGCGGTCTGCTTAGCGGCTTCCCTGCGGCACAACACCCACTCGTAGTGGGAGCCACACCTAGCAGACATCGTTTACGGCCAGGACTACCCGGGTATCTAATCCGGTTCGAGACCCTGGCTTTCGTCCCTCACCGTCGGATCCGTCTTCCCGAAGTGCTTTCGCCATCGGCGGTCCGTCCAGGATTACGGGATTTCACTCCTACCCAAGACGTACCCTTCGGGTCTTCCGGTCCCAAGCCGGGCAGTTTCCACCGGACGCCCGCCAGTTGGGCTGGCGGATTTCCCGATGGACTTGCTCGGCCGGCTACGAACGCTTTAGGCCCAATAAGATCGGCCATCACTCGAGCTGCCGGTATTACCGCGGCGGCTGGCACCGGTCTTGCCCAGCTCTTATTCCAGTACCTCCCTACGGTACTGAAAAGCGAGGACTGTATGCCCTCGCACTCGGGGTCCCCTTATCGCACTTGCGTGCAGTGTAAAGGTTTCGCGCCTGCTGCGCCCCGTAGGGCCCGGAATCTTGTCTCAGATTCCGTCTCCGGGCTCTTGCTCTCACAACCCGTACCGATTATCGGCACGGTGGGCCGTTACCCCACCGTCTACCTAATCGGCCGCAGCCACGTCCTACAGCGCGTGAGCGTTTGCGCGTCTCGGCATTCCAGCGTGAGACGGGTATGACCTATTAGCCTCAGTTTCCCGAGGTTATCGGCCTCTGTAGGGTGGTTTGGCCACGTGTTACGGAGCTATTTGCTACGAGTGTGAACTCGTACAACTAGCATGGCTAAATCGGACCCCGATAGCAATGGCCTCCGGCAGGATCAACCGGAATGGGCTCACTCTTGCGAGTGAGGGGTGGCGGGGAGACTCGTAGAGAGTCTCCGCGTCGTATAGACCACTGAGGTCCGTGGTTCGAGTCACCGCGTCGACCGGGTGACACCGAACCACCAAGGCTCACATCAGATTCCGGCTTACGGCGGACCGCAGGGGTGGAATCCTCATGTTTCGTCCGGACCTGAACCGACGGGGGCGATCCACATAAGCCCGTTGATCGGGCGCGGGATCGCCCCGGTCGATCTGACCGGTCCGGGTGAGGCCGAGGGCACCGTCGCCCTCGCCCTTCGCATTACCACCGAACCCCCTTATACACTTAAGGGCGTCGGAAGCGTTCCGCCGCCGGCTGCCGATCACGACTCACCCCGGATCGGATCCGGGGCGACGGATCGGCGCCGACGACGCGCGTACTACTGTGGAGAACGGTGGCATAAATAAGACCGTCGAAGTGGAGGAGCATCGTCACTCGATTGCATGGGAGTGGGCCACGAGACGTCGGCCGAGAGGACGGAGATGTCGCGCGGCTGGAGACCGGGCGGTCATCCCCCGCTCGTACGGATGGTCCCGCCGGGGAGCGGCCGCGCGGCGGGACGTGCTCGGCGCATGGCCAAAGCCCTGTCGGCACTGCTCGCCCGCACGCTCCCGGCGCGTCCGCCCGTCACTCGTCGAGGTGTTCGATGCCTTTCTTCGAGACGTTGCCTTTCGTGATCCGGTCACCCATCCAGTCGGGTTTGTCGTCCGGCGCGTCCTGTTCCCACGCCCACGCGTCGAAGATGTGTACCTTGTCCGTCCCCTTCTCCCGGAGCCGGATTTCGGTTGGGTTGGCCTCGGCGTCCGACTCCGAACTCGCCGGAGGGAGTCGCCGCGCCGCCTTCAGGGCGGCCTGCCGGGGCATGTTCCCCGAGAACACGCTGTCCTCCTCGCCGTCCTCGCGCATCACGAAGTTCCGCTTACCGTCCTCTCGTACCATGATTTTGCACCTCTATGGGAATCGAACACATGCCACAACATAAATATATCGGCAAAGCGAGGGCTCGTCCGGGCGACGAATATAAATCCCCCGGCCGAACGGCCGTTCCCGACGACGCGCGACTCGTCGCGTCCAGCAGTAGACAACACTTATGTGTGTCCTGCGGCCAAAGGGGGCTAGACACCCCCGATGGTCCGGAAAAAGAAGCTCAGTCCAAGCGGCGCCAAGGACGAGAACGGCGAATACCACAACGTCCACGTCAACCTGCACGAAGACGAACTCGCCGTGGCCGGAATGGAGATCGGCGACGAGGTGTTCGTCCGGGTGCGCGACGGCAAGATCATCATCCAGAAGGCCGACCCGGACGACGTCGAACACGACTTCTGAATCGATGAGCGCTCGTGACCGCGGCGGCGGACGGACGATACGGCGATGAGGGGGTACGACCTGTGCAAACCGCTCCTGTTCGCGCTCCCCGCCGAGACGGCCCATCGGGCCACCCACCGACTGCTTCGCGCCGCACAGGGGACGTCCGTCGAGGACTGGCTCCGTGACCGCTACGTCGTCGACGACGACCGCCTGGCGACCGAGGCGTTCGGCTGCCGCTTCGACACCCCCGTCGGCGTCGCCGCCGGCTTCGACAAGAACGCCGAGTTGCCGTCGGTCCTGACGGCGCTCGGCTTCGGCCACGTCGAAGTGGGCGGCGTCACCGCCGAGCGCCAGCCGGGCAACCCGCGGCCGCGGCTGTTTCGCCTCCCGGAGGACGGCGCCCTGATCAACCGCATGGGGTTCAACAACGAGGGCGCCGACCGGATCGGTGCCCGACTCGACGGGACCGACCTGCCCGACGCGCCCGTCGGGATCAACATCGGCAAGTCGAAGTCGACGCCGCTGGACGAGGCGCCGGCCGACTACCGCTACACCTACGACCGCGTCGCCGACGCCGGCGACTACTTCGTCGTGAACGTCTCCAGCCCGAACACGCCGGGGCTGCGCGACCTCCAGAACCGCGAGTCGCTCGAAGCGATCCTGGGCGGCCTCGTCGACGCCGGCGCCGACCCGCTGCTGGTGAAACTCTCCCCGGACCTCGCGGCCCCGGCCATCGAGGAGGCCCTGGCCGTCGTCGACGACCTGGACCTCGACGGCGTCGTCGCGACCAACACCACCGTCGACCGGCCGCCGGGGCTCCGAAGCCCGAACCGGGCCGAGCGTGGCGGCCTCTCGGGTAAACCCATCGAGGAGCGCGCCACCGGAACGATCAGGTTCATCGCGGAGCGCACCGACGTGCCCGTCGTCGGGGTCGGCGGGATCACCGACGCCGCGGGCGCCTACCGCAAGATCCGGGCGGGCGCGAGCGTCGTCCAGTTGTACACCGGACTGGTGTACGAGGGGCCGAGCCTCGCGCGCGACATCAACCGCGGTCTGCTCGACCTGCTGGAGCGGGACGGCTTCGACTCCGTCGAGGCGGCCGTCGGCGCGGACCTGTGAGAACGCTCCCCCGGGACGTCACGGGAGATTCGCGGGGTGGCGACCCGGGGCGACTCGGGAACCCGCTCAGTTCCGGACGATGACGACCGTCTCGCCCGCCTCGACCATCTCGCCGTCGCCCGCGTACTGCCGTTCCTCCTCGATCTCGAACATCTCGGGGTCGAGTTCGGCGTCCGCGACGTACAGGCGGCCGTCCTCGATTTCGTAGTCGCCCTCGGCGATCGCGGCCTCGATGTCGGAGACGCGTTCGCCGAACTCGGGACCGACGAGCGAGTAGTCGAGGTCGATCCCGGTCACGACGGACTCGACCGGCGGCTCCTCGTCGACCGACTCCAGTTCGGCGACGTGCATCACGCGCCGGATGTCGTCGGCGAAGTCGGCCACGTCGCCGTACACCCGAACGGCGTCGACGTCGGCGTTCATCGACAGCTGGTGGTCGGTCTTGTACTTCCGGAGCGCCGCCACGACGGCCATCGCCCGCTCGCCGGCGTCGAGGTCGGCCTCGACTCCCAGCGGGGCCGGCCAGTCGGTCGTGTGGACGCTCCCGCCGTCGTACATGTCCCGCCACAGTTCCTCGGTGACGTGGGCGAGGATGGGCGCGAACAGCTTGCAGAACCGCCGGTGGGCGGTCTGGAGCGTGTAGGCGGCCGACCGGTCCTCGCCGTCGCGGAGCCGCTGTTTCGCGATTTCGAGGTAGTCGTCACAGAACGTGTGCCAGAAAAAGGAGCGGAGGCTGTCGCGGGCCTTCGAGAACTCC
Organism: Haloplanus sp. GDY1; assembly: GCF_023703775.1. Classification (NCBI taxonomy): domain Archaea; kingdom Methanobacteriati; phylum Methanobacteriota; class Halobacteria; order Halobacteriales; family Haloferacaceae; genus Haloplanus; species Haloplanus halophilus. Next base: position 2,128,866 of record NZ_CP098514.1, read on the forward strand.
CGGCGCTCGAAGTGGCCGGTGACGGTCTCGATCTGCTCGTCGAGTTCCGCCAGCAGCCACCGATCGATTTCGCGGAGGTCGGGACGCGAGAGCCGCTTCTCCGGCGTCAGGTCGTCGACGAGTTTCGACGCGTTCCAGAGCTTGCGCATCAGGCGCTCGCCCGCCCGGAGCCCCTTCTCCTTGTAGGGCAGGTCGTCGCCGACGGCGCTCCCGGCGGCCCAGTAGCGCGCGGCGTCGACGGGGTACTCCTCCAGCACCTCGTCCGGGGAGACGATGTTGCCGAGCGACTTCGACATCTTCACCCGGTTCTCGTCGAGCACCATCCCGTTGATCATCACGCTCTCAAATGGCACCTCGCCGGTGTGCTCGTAACACTTGACGACGGTGTGGAACAGCCAGAAGGAGATGATGTCGTGGCCCTGCGGCCGCATGTTCATCGGGTAGAGCTCCGGTCGCTGGATCGCCATCTCCGAGCCGTCCCACTCCCACCCCGCGTTGATCAGCGGCGTCAGCGAGGAGGTGGCCCACGTGTCGAACACGTCGTCCTCGGGGACGAGTTCGCCGTGGCCACACTCCGGGCAGCGGTCCACCGGCGGGTCGTCCGAGAGCGGGTCGACCGGCAACTGCTCGCGGTCCGCGATTATCTCGGCGTCGCAGTCGCCACAGTACCAGACCGGGAACGGGATGCCCGACGACCGCTGGCGGGAGATGGCCCAGTCCCACTGGAGCCCCTCGATCCAGTTTTTGTACCGCGTGAACATCTTCTCCGGGAACCACTCCATCGAGCGCCCGGCCTCCAGATACTCCTCGGTCTTGTCCAGCAGTTTGACGTACCACTGCTCGGTGACCAGGAACTCGATCTCCGTGTCACACCGTTCGTGGACGTTGACGACGTGGGTGATCGGCCGCCGATCGAGCAGGGCGCCCGCCGCGTCCAGGTCCTCGACGATCGCCTCGCGGGCCTCCTCCGCGGACAGCCCCTCGTACTCGCCGGCGACGTCGGTCATCGTTCCCGACTCGTCGATGGCGATGCGAAGCGGCAGGTCGTGTGCCTGGTACCACTCGATGTCGGTCTGGTCGCCGAACGTACAGCACATCACGATGCCCGACCCGGTCTCCATGTCGACGCGGTCGTCCTCGATGATGGGGACCGTCTGGCCGAAGAGCGGAATCTCGGCCTCCTCGCCGACGAGATACGCGTTCTCCTCGTCGTCGGGGTGGACGAACACCGCCACGCAGGCCGGGAGAAGTTCGGGCCGGGTCGTCGAGATGGTGAAGGAGTCGTCGGCCCCGGCGACCGGGAACTCGATGTCGTGGAAGTGCGAGTCCTGTTCGGAGTCCTCCATCTCGACCTGCGAGATGGCGGTCTCGCAGTCCGGACACCAGATGGCGGGCGCGCGCTGGCGGTACTCCCGTCCCTTCTCGTAGAGGTCGATGAAGGAGAGCTGCGAGATGCGTTGGACCCGCGGCTCGATGGTCTGGTACGTCTCGGTCCAGTCGATGGAGATGCCGAGCGCCTGCATCTTCTCCGTGAAGTCCGCCTCGTACTTCGCACAGACGCCGCGGCACATCTCCTGGAACACGTCGCGGTCGTACTCCTGGTGTTGGACGTCGAGTTCGTCCTCCGTGAGGCGCTCGGAGGCGATGCCGTTGTCGTCGTAGCCGAACGGGAAGAACACGTCCTCGCCCTGCATCCGGTTGTACCGGGCGACGAAGTCCTGCAGCGTGAACCCGTAGACGTGCCCCCAGTGGAGGCTGCCCGACACCGTCGGCGGCGGCGAGTCGATGGAGAAGACGGTGTCCGGATCTACCGCCCCGTCGCCGTAGGCGTACAGATCCTCCTCGACCCACCGCTCCTGCCACTGTCGTTCGACCGTCTCCGGGTCGTATTCTCCGCTCGGCATTGCTCGCCTGACGCTACCGGAGTGACCGGTGTTAAACGCCTCGGTTACCCACCGGCCGCGCTGCGGGCCGGCGTCGCCAACTGGGGCGAACGCCGGATCGGGCGCCACGCGCTCCCGGCGACGACTACGCCAGCGCGTCCAGCCGGAACTCGAACGCCGCGACGGGGAGTTCCAGGTCGTGTTCGACCAGCACTCGGGGATGCACCTCGCCGATCACGCCGACGGACTCGCCGTCGATCACCACCTCGGCAGCCCGGCCGTCGATGAACGTCGGGTGGTCCGTCGCGGGGGTCGACAGGTCGACGCCGAAGTCACGACACAGCGCGGCGAGTCGCGCCTTCGCGTCCTCGTAGGTCGCGTCGTGGCGCGCGAGGACCGCGGCGACCGTCCGATGCTCCGCGACGCCCGTGTTCTCGTCGTCGTCCGCGCGGGCCGCGAGCCCGATGTCGGCGAGGTCCTGCGGGTAGGCCCGGTGGGTGTTGTTCTCCAGCACCATCAGCAGGGAGGGGAGCGCCCACGTTCGGAGCATGGTGTAGTCCTCGCTGTAGGGCTCGGTGATGGTCACCGGCTCCCCGCCGCCGACGACGTCCGATCCCGGGGCGACGCCCATCCGCTCGTAGTTCTCCGTCTCGGAGATCATGTGGAAGTCGAGCAGGTCCTCGAAGCCGAGGCCGACGAGGGTCGTCCGCGCGGCGGCTTCGAGCGTCGAGCGCTCGTGTCGGCCGCCCACGGTCGCCACGTCCGGATATCGGGGATCGAGGTCGTTGAACCCGTAGGCCCGCCCCACGTCGTCGATCAGGTCCAGCGGGTGAAGCACGTCGGTGCGATAGGGGGGAATCGACACCTCGTAGGTCGTCCCCTCCTCCTCGTCGACGGCGGCGTCCAGCCCCGACCGCTCGAACAGGTCGACCGTCTCCTCGACGCCGAGGTCGACGCCGAGCAGTCCCTCGATGCGTTCGTGGGCGACGGTCTTGGTCTCGATCTCGAAGTCCGGGCGGACGAGCGTGCCGTCCTCGTACGCCACCTCGACCTCCTCTATCGTCGCGCCGCGGGCGTCGAGGGCGTAACAGATGACGTTGCACATCCGGTCGATCGTCCACTGATCCGTGCCGGTGAGTTCGACGAACAGTTCCCGCGAGTCGGTCGACACCTCGGTCCGCCGGCCGTTGATGACCGGCGGGAACGAGAACAGCCCGATCTCGTCGTAGATGGCGGGGTAGCGCTCGTACCCCTCGACGATGTCGGCGTACGTCTCGCCGGTCGGGTGATCGGTCAGCACGTCGGCGGGGGTCATCTCCCGGTCGGAGTCCAGCGGGACGAACCGGTCGCCCTCGGGGTCGACCCCGCGGTAGGCGATGGCGTTGCCGCCCTCGTCGCCGTGGACCGCGCCCTTCAGCATCGTCAGGTCGTGGATGCCGATGGCGCCCTTGGCGCGCTTGCGCCCCATCGTCGCGTGGAGTTTCTCCTGCAACTGGATCAGGGAGTCCAGCGCGTCGTCGTCGAGGTCCACCCCGCGGATCACCGCGCCGGTGACGTACGGCCGCTCCTCGGGCACCGACTCGTCCACCTCGATCGTCCAGTCGGGGTCGTTCGTGTTCGGCACGTAGACGCCGCGGTCGTCGCCGTACTGGTAGCGGAGCGACCGGGCGATCCCCTCGACCGAGAGGCGATCCAGCCTGTCGGGGCCGAACTCCAGTTGCAGGTCGCCGTCCTCGGTCTCCCCCTCGAACTCCAGGCCGAGGGCGAACAGGTCCTGCTTGAACTCCTCGTCGCTCTTCTCCTCGTGACCCGTCAGGTCCCGGAGTTCGTCGGGATCGACGTCGACGACGGGCATCAGTGCAGCACCTCCGTGGTCCGCAGGAGGTCGAGATCACAGAGCGTCCCGTGTACGTCGCGGATGTCGTCGAAGCCGTACATGAGCATCAGGAGTCGTTCGAGCGCCAGTCCCCACGCCATCACGTCACAGTCCACGCCCAGCGGGCGGAGGACCTCCTCGCGGAACATCCCGCTGTTGCCGATCTCGATCAACTCGCCCGTCTCGGGGTGTTCGCCGAACAGTTCGAAACTCGGCTCGGTGTACGGGTTGTAGTGGGGTTTGAACTGCAGGTCGGTGATGCCGAACTGCTGGTAGAACTCCTCGAAGGTGCCCATCAGGTCCCGCACCGAGAGATCCTCGGCCATCACCCACCCCTCGATCTGGAAGAACTCGAGCAGGTGCGTCGGGTCGAGCGTGTCGTTGCGGTACACCTTCTCGACGCTGAAGAAGCGCTCCGGGGGTTCGAGGTCGCCGATCTCGTGGCCGGAGAGGTAGCGCATCGACAGCGAGGTGGTGTGGCCCCGGAGGTCGACCTCGCGGGCGACCTCCTCGGTCCACGGCGAGTGATACCCGTCGCCGTCGTCGCCGACGCCCTCCAGGTGGGCCGAGCGGACCCGATCCAGCAGATCCTCCGGAATGTCCCGCATGGGCGGCACGTCGAGGGCGAACTGGTCCCAGTGGGTGCGCGCCGGGTGGTCCTGTGGCATGAACAGGCAGTCGTTGATCCAGAACTCCGCGTCGGCGTGTGGGCCGTCCATCTCCCGGAAGCCCATCCCGACGAGCGTGTCCTTCACGCGCTCGGCGGTCTGGCGGAGGATGTGGACCTTCCCGCCCCGCTCTTCCGGCGCGTCGGCCTCGACGTTGTAGGCGCTGAACTCCACGTCCCGCCACTCGCCGGAGGCGAGCATCTCGGGCGTGAGGCGGTCGACCGTCTCCGCGGCCTCGACGCCCTCCATCAGCGCGGTCACGCCCGCGTCGGTGAGGGTGACCGATCGGATCGCCCGCTCCCGTCGCTCGACGAGGCCGCGTCGGACGAGCCCGTCGAGGGCGTCCTCGTCGTCGACGGCCTCGCCGGCGACGAGCGACGCCAGGGCGGCGGCCTCGGCGTCGGCGTCCGGGTCCGCGTCCGGGTCGGCGGCGATCCGCCCCGAATCGAGGTCGCCGTACCCCTTCCGGGTGTAGTTCGCGAGGGCGATGTCGACGGCGTCGCCCTCCAGGTCGGCGGCGCCGATGACGGCCCCCATCGAGACGGGGCCCTCGTCCGCGCCGGCCGAGAGCGCGGCGCGGTAGAGCCGGAGCTCTGGTAGCCCCGCCTCGGCGTACCGCTCGCCCTCCGCGGTGACGGCGTGGGACACCGCCTCGGCGGTGGAGACGGCGACGAGCCCCGCGTCTTCGAGGTCGAAGGCGGCGCCCGTCACCGTCTCGGGTTTCAGCCCCGTCTCGTCGCTCAACTGTTCGATGGTCCGTTCCTCCGTCGCGCTCGCGGCTTCCAACACCGCGGCCTGTGATTCCGGGAGTTGCATGCGTCGTTCTTGTTCACGTCCATCCGAGCCGGTCAGTTAGGGGTTCCGAAGGCTCACCTGGAGCCGTAGCCCGCCGAATCGGCCGATTTCGTCCGCCCGCCGCGGGCGGAGTCCGCCGGCCACGATCAGGCGTCGAAGAAGAACCCGAACCCGAGCGCGGTCGCTTCGCGGGCGAGCGAGTCGGTCGTGGCGGGTTCGGGCGCCATGTGCGTTCGATGCGCGCCGCGGGCCAAAAGCGTTCTGAAAGCCGTGGGATCCGGTCGCACGGTCAGTGGCCGTCGCCGGGAACGCCGCGCCGGTCCGAGTCGAGGTCGATATCCAGGTCGTCGAGGACCGCCTCCATCTCCTCGCGTTTCTCCTGGTGCTCCGCCAGGAAGTCGCGCATGAGTTCGGCGGCCTGCTCCTTGCAGCCGCCACAGAGACGCTCGCCGCCGACGCACTCCTCGTACACCTCGGTCGCGAACTCGTCGTCGTCGCCGGCGAGCAGGTAGGCGTAGAGTTCGTAGACGGGACACTCGTCGGCCTTGCCGCCCAATTCCCGCTGTTTCTCGGCCGTCTCCCGCCCGCCGGTCGTCGCCGACTGCACCTTGTCGTAGCCGTCCTCGGGGTCGTCGAGCAGGGAGATGTGACTCGCGGGGACGGACGACGACATCTTCCCGCCGGTCAGGCCGGTCATGAAGCGGTGGTAGATGGACGAGGGCGGGAGGAAGCCGTAGCCGCCGTGGTCGACCTCCACCTCGCGGGCCAGGTCCTCGGCGGCCTCGCGGTCCATGTCGAACGCGTCGACGTGCTCGTCGTAGCGGCGCTTCTCGCCCGGTATCGCCTCGACCAGGGCGTCGAACGCCTCGTCGGTGGCGTTGCGGTCGAGGAAGCGAACCCGGGGGCGGAGCGGCTCTTTCCCCGCCGCGCGGAGCTTCTCGACCGCCGCGTCGCGGGCGGCGTCCGGCGCCATCTCGGCGTCCAGCCAGTCGGCCGCGTCCGCACAGCGCACGGTGTCGAGGTCGTCTTCGAGGGCGGCGTGGGCGGCCGCCAGGAGGTCGCGCTCGGCGGCGTCGGCCTCGAAGGAGGCGAACGCCTCGGTCACCTTGAAGTAGCGCATCCGGGCGGCCACGTCCCGGGCGAGGCGCATGTGCGGGTCCTGGTCCGGGCCGACGGGGATGACCGTCGGCTTCGGCTCCTCCAGTTGGGGATAGAGGATGTCCGCCATCTGCGTGACCACCGACTGCATGTGGGAGACGGAGGTTTCGCCGTCGAAGCCGTAGATGCCCTCGAACTCCGCGAATCGGGCGTTCGACCCGAGTTCGAAGGCGAGATCCTGCACCTCGCGGTTGGTGGACTGTCGATAGAGTTCCCCCTCCTCGGGGTCGAACCCCAGGGCGAGCAGGGAGAGCAGGTAGTCGCGGGCGTGCTCGTCGATCTCCGCCCACGAGAGCCCGCGGGCGCTGTGGGCCTCCAGGTCCGCGATCAGCCCGTAGGCGTCGGCGCCCCGCTCCTGGTGCCAGATGATCTCGTCGAAGACGAGTTTGTGGCCGATGTGAGGATCCCCGGTGGGCATGAAGCCCGAGAGGACGGCCGCGTCCTCGCCCTCGCGGAGCGCGCGGGCGACGGGGCGGTAGTCGCGATGGCCGAAGATGACGCCCCGGCGCATCAGGTAGTGGGGCTCGGGAACCTCGCCGAGCACCTCGTCGAAGGCCTCGATGCCGAACTCCTCGAACAGGTTGCGGTAGTCGGAGACGGTCGAGGAGCCCCAGGGGTCGAGCGCCACGTCGTCCGCGCCGCCCGCGGTGTCGCTCCCGCCGTCGGGGCGGGGTGTCGGGGGGTCGCTGTCGGCGTCCTCCGGAGTGTCTCGTGTCATGTTAGGGCGTGAGTCGGGCGACCGAGAGCCAGTCTATCCCCTCGTTCACGTCGGTCAGCGCAAAAACCATTCGCTTCCGGACCCCGCCCGCGAGGCGCACGTCGAGCGAGAGGTCGCGGGGCAGGAAGGTGTGATCCGGGGAGACGACACGGATCAGCCGGGTGGAGTGGTCCATCTCGTCGACCGTGGTGAACTCGTCGTAGGTGCGGAAGTCGGCGCCGAACTTGAACCCGCTCTTGGGGACGCTCCCCGCCGCCCGCAGCGCGGCGTAGGCGCGGAGTCGGCGGTCGAAGCGCTCGCCCTCCACGTCCCGGCCACGCTCGACGACGCGGGGTTCGGCCAGGTCGAGGGCGCCCCGGCGGGCGAGATACGCCGCCTCCACGAGCGACAGTTGGAGCGGGCCGGACTCGGCGGTTCGCCCGTGGAGTCGCTGGCCGTAGAACCCCCGGTCGTGGAGGTCGTCCGGCGGGTCCCAGACCACCGCCCGGTCGGCGAGGAGGGCGGCGTCGAGGGCGCTCGGGGGGTCGTACCGGGCGTTCGACTCGCCGTCCCCGGCGTCGCCCGCCGCGCCGGGACGACCCGTCTCCAGGTAGGTGAGTTCCCCCTCCTCGTCGACGACGGCGAGGGTCACGTCACCGAGGCTGGCGGCGGGGATGGACTCGCGTTCGCCGACGACGCGGATCCGATACGCGACGTCGCCCTCCTCGGGGCCGCTTCCCCGCGGGTGGACGGCGAAGTCGATCCCCTCGGGGTCGTCGACCCAGCCCTCGCGGGCCGGGGAGAGGTAGAACCCCCGGTCCCGCAGGTCCTTGTACACGACGAAGGCGAGGGCGGCGTCCGTCGCGACGAGGAAGGCCCGGAAGTCGAGTTCGTCGTCGCCGGCGACGACGGCCTCCAGATCGCCGCGAAAGAGGAGGTGGGCGGCCTCGACGGGCGCGAGTTCGATGCGGTTGCCCGAGAGCGGCCGCCCGTAGCCGCGGGCGTCGTAGAACCGCTGTCTGGCGTCGCCCCCGACGCGAACGACGCCGTCCTCGAAGGTCCCCTGCATGTCCGACAGGGGGCGCGGTGGAGATAAAGGGCCTGCGGTGGGCGGGCGCCGTCACCCGGACCACCGATCACACGTCCCGTCCAGACACCGCCGCCCGGTCGCCGTCTCGAAGACCGGCAGTCCGCAGGGACAGTCGTCGACGACGACGCCCGAGGGGACCGTGAGGGCCGTCTCGCAGTCGGGGTAGGCGTCACACCCCGCGAGCAGGCGGCCGCGACGGCGGACGATCCGCAGGTCCGACCCGCAGTCCGGGCAGGACCACGCCCGGTCGAATCGCTCGCGGACCGCGTCGTCCAGCGGGTCGCAGCCGCGGTCGATGCACACCTCGAACGTGTCGCCGCGGTCGGCGCGCATCAGCGGCAGACCACAGTCCGGGCACGGGTCGTCGAGGACGGTCGCCCCGGCGACCAGCGGGTAGCGCGCGCCGCTTTCCAGGTCGACCACCGCCCCGCCCGTGCGGACCAGCGACCCGCCGGAGTCGGGGGCCGTGCCCACGGGCACCCCCGCCTCGGTGACGGGGTAGACCGACCGCCGGATCCGGTCGGCGGTCACCCGGAGCGTCCGGTCGTCGAGGCGGGCGGTGAGGCCGAAGCCCGGCCCGTCGCTCTCGACGGTGACCGCGTCGGCGCGGGTGAGCCACGCCACCGGCTGGTAGCCGTCGGCGTCGTGGACGAGGACGGTGCGGTCGGGCTTGACGAGGACGAGCACGCGGCCCCGGTGGGTCCGGTCGTCCGTCTCGACGGTGCAGTCGCCGGCGAAGGCGCGGATGGCGTCTGCCATGACACGGGGTGGGCGCGTCACCCGGTGAAAACGCCCGGACGAAGGTCTTTGGGCGATGGCTCACGGCGGGGACGGACGGGGAGAACTCGACCCCTACTCCACGCCCACCGTCCGCTCGGCCACGAACGGCCGAACCGGCAACTCCGGGAACGACACCTCCACCCGAAAGTCGAGCGTGTCCGCATCGGCACCGAACACGCCCACCGGCACCGTCGTCACGTCGGAGAGGTAGGTCGTCTTCTCGTGCATCTCGACGCCGTTGACGGTGACGCGAACGCCGACGCGGGCGCCGCCGCCGGCGTTGCGCACCCGCACCTCGCACAGCTCGCTCTCGCCGGCGGCGACGCTCCCGGGGACGTCGTCCCAGGCCACCGAGACGTCGGGGAGGTCGGCGGCCGACTCGACGAGTCGCTCGGCGACGCCGGCCGAGATCCCGGCCCGTTCGAGTTCGTCGGCGCCCGCGGCGACCACGTCGGCGGGGCGGGAGAGGCCGCCGGTCGCGAGGGTGCTGGCGCGGCCGGCGCCGACGCCGTCGACGGCGGTGAGCGAGACGGCGTCGCGGCTGACGCCGTGTTCGATCCGGGCCTCCAGGCGGCGGGCGAGGTTGGCGGCCCGCGGGCCGGAAAAGCGGTCGAGGAACTCCCGGAGCGCCGCCAGCAGTCGCAGGGCGTTCCGGCGGATGATCCACGCGTCGCTGCGCAGGTCGGCGGGGACGGAGTCGCTCCGGCTGGCCTTGAGGATGGCGAGGACCTTCCGACCGCCGTCGTCGAGGTCGGGGACGTCGTCGCCCAGGACCGCGTCGACGGCGTCCGCTTCGGACTGCCGGGCGGAGACGGAGTCGAACTCGGCGGCCGCGGCGACGGTTTCGAGGACGGCGTCGGCGTCGATCCGGTCGCGGTCGGCCAGGTCGCGGAAGGCCCGCGCGGTCGAGAGCCGGAGGTAGTACTTCGAGGCGAGGCGCCCGAGGGGCGTGGAGTCGAGGGCGAGGTCCGATCCCATCTCGACGAACCCGCGGTCGACGAGCGATTCGAGCGTCTCGCGCACCCGGTCGCGGAGCCCCTCGAAGTCGTAGGCGGCGGGCTCCGACGCCGCGCGGACGTAGTAGTAGGTCGTCTCCAGCCACGAGAGGACGTCGTCGAGGTCGGAGAGGGTGCCCATCGCGATCTCGGCGTTGAGGTGGGCGTCGAGGTCCGCCGCGAGGTGGGACTCGATCTCCGTGCCCTCCCGCAGGAGGCGACGGTAGCGATCCGCGTCCGAGCGGTCACAGATCACCCAGCCGTAGCCAACGTCGTCGTAGCCGGGGCGACCGGCGCGGCCGAGCATCTGGAGCAGATCGAGCGGGCTGATGTCCACCTCGCCCTCCAGCGGGTCGTGGTACTTGGTGTCGCGGACGATCACGCAGCGCGCGGGGAGGTTGACCCCCCACGCGAGGGTGGAGGTCGAAAAGAGGACGGCGATCTTCCCCTCGCGGAACCACGTCTCGATCCGGTCGCGGTCGGCCTTCGAGAGGCCGGCGTGGTGGAAGGCCACGCCGTCGAGGACGGCCTTCCGGAGACGGTCGTCCTCCAGCGTCTTCGTCTCGTTGTGGAAGTCGTAGTCGCCGCGGGACCCGACGGGCACGTCGCGTTCGGCGAGTTCGTCGCGCGTCTTGGCGGCGGCGCTGACGGCGTCCTGTCGGGAGGCGACGAAGACGAGCGCCTGGCCGTCCTCGCGGACGTGCGGTTCGGCCAGATCGAGCGCGCGGTAGAGCCGGCGGTACTTGTCGGCAAACGAGTTCTCGCCGTGGGTGTAGGTCTTCACGCCGGTCTGCAGGTCGACGGGGCGGTAGTCGTCGCCGAAGGCGAAGGTGGCCTCGGGCGGGGCGTCGAGCCAGTCGGCCACGTCGCCGACGTTCGGCATCGTCGCCGAGAGCGCGACGAACCGTGGATCACACAGGCGGCGCAGGCGGGAGACGGTGACTTCGAGGACGCCCCCGCGGCCCTCGGAGTCGAGTAGGTGGACCTCGTCGATGACGACGCAGTCGACGTCGGTCACGAAGTCGTAGCGCCGGGAGTCGTGTTTGCGGGTGGCCGAGTCCACCTTCTCGGGGGTCATCACGAGCACGTCGGCGTGGCGGGCCCGCCGCGGGTGCAGGTCGCGCTCCCCCGTGACGACGTACACGGAGTAGCCGAGGTCCTCGAAGCGCTCCCACTCGCTTTCCTTCTCGTTCGTCAGGGCGCGCATCGGGGCGACGAAGAGGGCGGTCCCCCCCTCGCTCAGCGTCTTGCAGATGGCGAGTTCCGCCAGCGCGGTCTTGCCGCTCGCCGTCGGCGCCGACGCGACGACGTTGTGGTCGGTGTCGACGAGGACGGGCAGCGCCTCCCGCTGCATCCGGTTGAACTCCTCGAAGTCGAAGGCGTCGGCGAACTCCGGGACGGCGTCGGCGACCTTCACGCGATCGGCACCCCCCGTCGGGCGCGGGGCGGACGGCGGCCGTGGCGGGTCATGTGCGAGTCCGGGGGCCGTGTGGGCAAAGGCGTTTCCGTCGCGGGCGCCGTCAGTCCGTGGTCGCGGCGCCCTCGTCCTCGGCGCCTCCCTCGTCGACTGCGCCGGCGAACAGGCCCCGGTGGCGCGCGCGGAGGTAGTAGGCACCGACGCCGACGGCCGCGGCGACGTTCGACCCCGTGACCGCCCAGAAGACGGCGGGCATCCCCAGGTCGAACCCGGGGACGACGGCGACGCCGAGGACCGACGCCGACGCGGTGGCGGGCAGGGCCAGCGCCGCGACGGGCAGGCGCACCGCCCAGTATTTCAACAGGTCGGCGACGAAACTCGTCCGGGTGCGCCCCGTGCCGTTGAACGCCGCGAGCAGGAGGTCGACGGCGCCGATGGCGGGGTAGCCGTACGCGAGGATCGTGAGGTACTGGACCGTGAGGGCGAGGCCGTCGCCGGAGAGGTCGGGGACGAACAGGCGCGCGACGGGGCCGGGGACGAGCCACTGGATCGCACCGAGGGCGGCGAGGGCGACGACGGCGACGCCGACGCCGACGCGCGCCGTCCGCCCCGCCCGGTCCGGGCGCCCGGCGCCGACGTTCTGGCCGACCATGCTCTGGGCGGCCTGCGCGAGGCCGCGGGAGGGGAGGACGGCGACGCTGGCGACCCGGGCGCCGACGGTGTAGGCGGCGAGGCCGGCGGCGCCGCCGGCGAGGGCGACGACGCCGACCAACAGGACGCGGACGCTCTGGCTGACCACCTGCCGGCCGGTGATGGGTGCGCCGACCGAGAGGAGGGCACGGAAGTCGGCGACGGTGAGGGTGAGGTGGCGACGCGAGAGGCGCATTCGGGGGCCGAGCGCGAGCGCGAGCGCGAGACAGAGGCCGGCGGCGTAGCCGGCGACCGTCGCCAGCGCCGCGCCGCGGATCCCCATGGCCGGGAACGGCCCCCACCCGAAGATCAGGAACGGGTCGAGGACGACGTTGACGGCGACGGTGGCGACGTTGATCGCGAGGGAGGCACGGGAGTCGCCGCGGCCGACGAAGCCGGCTTCGAGCGCGTCGCTCGCGCCCGCCATCGGGAGGCCGAGGGCGACGACCCCGAGGTAGATGGCGGCGGCGGGCGCCACGTCGGGACCGGCGCCGACCAGGCGGACGATGGGCGCGGCGCCGAGGTAGACGGCGCCGCCGACGGCGCCGCCGACGACGAGCGCGAGGACGAGGCCGTGGACGACGGTCCGGAGCGCGCCGGCGTCGTCCTCGGCGCCGACCCGCTGGGAGACGAGGATCTGCGTGCCGACGAAGGGGGTGACCAGCAGGGCGAAGAGCAGCCCCATGACGGGGATGGTGAGGCCGACGGCGGCGACGGCCGTCTCGCCGAGGCGGCCCAGCCAGAACGTGTCGATCACCTGCTGGGCGACGCGAACGACGTTCTGGGCGACGAGCGGGACCGCGAGGGCGAGGAGCGTGCGGGGGATCGACCCCTCGACGATGGCCGCCCGCCGGTCACTCATGCCGGCGTGGGTTGACGAACCACCGACAAAGACGTGTCGGTCGGGGGGACTGTTCGCCTGCGGAACGGGGAAGCCCACACGTTTTTGCCCGGCGGGCCGAAGGGGCGGGCATGGCACGCAGGCGCAAGCCCGACTGGCTGAAACAGCGGCCACCCTCGGGGCAGCGGTTCACGGAGATCAAGGAGACGCTCCGGGACCGGAACCTCCACACCGTGTGCGAGGAGGCGAACTGCCCGAACCTGGGCGAGTGCTGGAGCGGTCGCAACGGCCCCGGCACGGCCACGTTCATGCTCATGGGCGACCGGTGTTCGCGGGGCTGTAACTTCTGTGACGTGGCGACGGGGGGGATGGAGCCACTGGACCCGGAGGAGCCCGCGAACGTCGCCGACGCCGTCTGCGAGATCGGCCTCGACTACGTCGTGTTGACGAGCGTGGACCGCGACGACCTGCCGGACCAGGGCGCCGGCCACTTCGCGCGGACGGTCGAGGCGATCAAGGAACGCGACCCCGGCATCCTGGTCGAGGTGCTCATCCCGGATTTCCGGGGCGAACCGGAACTGATCGACCGGATCGTCGACGCAGGGCCGGACGTGATCGCCCACAACGTCGAGACCGTCGAGCGGCTCCAGTGGCCGGTGCGGGACCGGCGGGCGGGCTACGAGCAGTCCCTCTCGGTGCTCGAACGCGCCGGCGACACCGCCGACGTCTACACGAAGACGAGCCTGATGCTCGGCCTGGGGGAGTACGACCACGAGGTCTATCGCGCGCTCTCGGACTGTCGCGAGGCGGGCGTCGACGTGGTGACGCTGGGCCAGTACCTCCAGCCCTCCCGCTCCCACCTGGACGTCTACGAGTACGTCCACCCCGACGCCTTCGAGACGTGGCGCCGGGTCGCGGAGGAGGAACTCGGCTTCCTCTACTGTGCCAGCGGGCCGATGGTCCGGTCGTCGTACCGGGCGGGCGAACTGTTCGTCGACGCGGTGCTCCGCGACGGCCGGAGCGTCGACGAGGCGCGCCGCGAGGCACACGCCGCCACGTGATCGGCCGTGCCCCGAACGCATAAGACGCGGGGCGGCGAGGGGGCGTCCATGGAGGGGTGTCGGCCGTGAGTGGTCGCGGCGGCGACGCGGACGGACTGTTCGACCGCGCTCCCGACGACCGCGTGCAGGTGTTGAACGAGGCGGGCGAACTCGTCGGCGACGTCCCCGACCTCACCGACGCCGAACTGGTCGACTGCTACCGGTGGATGCGGCTGGCGCGGCACTTCGACGAGCGAGCCGTCAACCTGCAGCGACAGGGGCGGATGGGCACCTACCCGCCGCTCGCGGGGCAGGAGGCGTCCCAGGTCGGCAGCGCGGCCGCCCTCGACGACGACGACTGGGTCCTGCCGAGCTACCGGGAACACGCCGCCGTCCACGTCCACGGCCTCGACCTCGCCGACATCCTGCTGTACTGGATGGGTCACGGCGCGGGCGGGTGGGGTGCGGAGGCGAACGTCTTCCCGGCGGCGGTGCCCATCGCGACCCAGATTCCCCACGCGACGGGGATGGCGCTGGCGTCGAAGCTCCGGGGCGACGACGCGGTCGCCGTCGCGTACTTCGGCGACGGCGCGACGAGCGAGGGCGACTTCCACGAGGGGCTGAACGTGGCGGGCGTCTTCGACGTGCCCGCGGTGTTCGTCTGCAACAACAACGGCTGGGCCATCTCGGTGCCGCGGGAGCGCCAGACCGCGAGTCCGACCCTCGCGGGCAAGGCCGCCGCGTACGGCATCGACGGCGTGCAGGTCGACGGGATGGATCCGCTGGCGACGTACGCGGTCACCCGGGCGGCGGTGGAGAAGGCCCGCGACCCGGACGGGCGCCCGCGGCCGACGCTGATCGAGGCGGTGCAGTACCGCTTCGGCGCCCACACCACCGCCGACGACCCGTCCGTCTACCGCGACGAGGCGGAGGTCGAGGCGTGGCGAAAGCGGGATCCGATCCCCCGACTCGAACGCTTCCTCCGCGAGACGGGGCGACTCGACGACGGCCGGATCGCCGACATCGAGGACGAGGTTCGCGCGACGGTGACGGCGGCCATCGAGCGGGCGGAAACCACCGCCCGCCCCGATCCGGCGTCCATATTCGACGACGTGTACGCCGAGCGACGGGGCGAACTGGACCGACAGCGGGCGGCGCTGAACCGACTGCGCGAGCGACACGGCGAGGACGGCTTCCTGAGGGACTGACATGACCACGGACACACAGAACCTGACGCTGGTACAGGCGGTACGGGACGGTCTGGAGACCGAGATGCACCGCGACGAGGACGTGATCGTCCTCGGGGAGGACGTGGGCAAGAACGGCGGCGTCTTCCGCGCGACCGAGGGGCTCTACGAGGCGTTCGGCGAGGACCGCGTGATCGACACGCCGCTGGCGGAGTCGGGCATCGTCGGCACCTCCATCGGCATGGCCGCCTACGGCCTCCGGCCCGTGCCCGAGATCCAGTTCATGGGCTTCATCTACCCCGCCTTCGACCAGATCGTCAGCCACGCGGCCCGCATCCGCTCCCGGAGTCGCGGGCGCTTCACCTGTCCGATGGTGGTCCGGGCGCCCTACGGCGGCGGCATCCGCGCGCCGGAACACCACTCGGAGTCGAAGGAGGCCTTCTTCGTCCACGAACCGGGACTGAAGGTGGTGGTGCCGTCGACGCCGGCCGACACGAAGGGGCTGCTCGCGTCGGCCATCCGCGATCCCGACCCGGTGATCTTCCTCGAACCGAAGCTGATCTACCGCGCCTTCCGCGAGGACGTGCCCGAGGGCGACCACACGGTCCCGCTGGGCGAGGCCGCGGTCCGGCGCGAGGGGAGCGACGTGTCGGTGTTCACGTGGGGGGCGATGACCAGACCGACCATGGAGGCCGCGGAGACGCTCGCTTCGGAGGGCGTCGAGTGCGAGGTGGTCGACCTGCGGACGCTCTCGCCGCTGGACCGCGAAGCGATCGTCGAGTCCTTCGAGAAGACGGGGCGGGCCGCGGTGGTCCACGAGGCGCCGAAGACGGGCGGGTTGGGCGGGGAGATCACCGCCATCCTCCAGGAGGAGGCGCTGCTCTACCAGGAGGCGCCGGTCGAGCGGATCACGGGCTTCGACACGCCCGTGCCGCTGTACGCCCTGGAGGACTACTACCTCCCCTCGCCGACGCGGATCGAGGAGGGGCTCCGGGAGGTCGTCGACTTCCCATGACCGTCGAGACGTTCAAACTCCCCGACGTCGGCGAGGGGGTCGCGGAAGGCGAACTCGTCCGCTGGCTGGTCGAACCGGGCGAGCGGATCGAGGAGGACCAGCCGCTCGCGGAGGTGGAGACGGACAAGGCCGTCGTCGACCTCCCCTCACCGTACGCGGGGACGGTGACGGAACTCCACGCCGAGGAAGGGGAGATGGTGCCCGTCGGGAGCGTCATCGTCTCCGTCGAGGTGGAGGGAGAGGCGAGCGAGGGGTCGGCAGCCGAGAGCGGGACGGCGAGCGAGGGGTCGGCGACCGACGACGGGACGGCGGGGCGCGTCTTCGCGCCGCCGACCGTCCGCCGGCTGGCGCGCGAACTCGGCGTGGCCCTCGGGCGCGTCGAGGGGTCGGGCGCCGGCGGCCGGATCACCGGGGCGGACGTGCGCGCGGCGGCCGAGGGCTCGGCCGACGAGGAGGCGACCGGCGGGGACGCCGGCGAGGCGGCGGCCGAGGCGGCGACCGAGACGGCCGACGCGAGCGAGGAGCCGTCCCGCGGGGCGGCGGGGGTCGGCCGGGCGGGCGGCCGGGAGCGCGCGGACCGCGACCGGACCCTCGCGACGCCCGCGACCCGGCGCCTCGCGGACGAACTCGGCGTGGCCCTCGACGCGGTGCCGACGGATCGGGAGCGCGACGGCGTCGCCTTCGTCACGGCCGCGATGGTTCGGGAGTTCGCGGCGGGGGAGTCCCGCTCCGACGACCGGGCGGCGGCCGACGAACCACGGCCCGGCGACCGCATCCCCTACCGCGGGATCAGGCGCTCCATCGGCGAGCAGATGGAGCGCTCGAAGTACACGGCGCCCCACGTCACCCACACGGACGAGGTGGACGTGACGGCGCTGGTGGAGACGAAGGCCGACCTCGAACCCTACGCCGCGGAGTCGGGGGTCGACCTCACCTACCTCCCGTTCGTGATGCGCGCGGTCGCGCGGGCACTCGCCGAGTTCCCGCGAGTCAACGCCGAACTCGACGCGGAAGCCGAGGAGATCGTCTGCCACGACGCGTACAACCTGGGCGTGGCGACGGCGACGGACGCCGGCCTGATGGTGCCGGTCGTCGAGGACGTGGACGAGAAGGGGCTCCTCGACCTCGCCGCGGAGACGGCACGGAAGGTGTCACGGGCCCGCGACCGGAGCATCGCTCGCGAGGAGATGCAGGGCGGCACGTTCACCATCACGAACGTCGGGGTGATCGGCGGGGAGTACGCCACGCCCATCGTCAACTACCCCGAGGTGGCGATCCTGGCGCTGGGAGCGATCAAGCAGCGCCCCCGCGTCGTCGACGGCGAGGTGGTGCCGCGTCACACCCTGCCGCTGTCGCTGTCGGTCGATCACCGCGTCGTCGACGGCGCGGTGGCCGCCCGCTTCACCAACCGGGTGATGGAGTTGCTGGCCAGTCCCGCCCGACTTCTGGTTGAATACTGAAGGCGGTCATTTATCCCCACAGTCCGTGAGTGGTTGTTCATGACAGAGACAGTCACGCTCGCGGACATCGAGGCCGCGCGGGAGCGGTTCGACGACCCCGCCATCGTGAGACGGACGCCCATCGAGACGAACCGCTCGCTCTCCGAGATGTCGGGCGCCGACGTGAACCTGAAGATGGAACACCTCCAGCGGACGGGGTCGTTCAAGACCCGCGGCGCGTACAACAAGCTGAAAGGGGAGGCCGAGAAGGGAAGCGACGAGCACGTCATCGCGGCGAGCGCCGGCAACCACGCACAGGGGGTGGCGCTGGCGGCGACGACGGTGGGGATGGAGTCGACCATCGTCATGCCGGAGAACGCGCCGCAGGCGAAGGTGGACGCGACCCGGAGTTACGGGGCGACGGTGGAACTCCACGGCGCCACCTTCGGGGAGGCGATGTCCTACGCGCAGGCGACGGCCGAGGAGCCGGGCTACCTGTTCGTCCACGCGTACGACGACCCTGCCATCGTCGCCGGACAGGGGACGCTGGGGCTGGAGATCTACGAGCAGGTGCCGGACGTCGATACCGTGATCGTTCCCATCGGCGGCGGCGGCCTGATCGGCGGGATCAGCACGGCACTGAAGGCACTGGACGACGACGTGCGGGTGATCGGGGTGCAGGCGGATCTGGCGGCGACGGTGCCCGACAGCCTCAAGAAGGGGATCCCGATCGACGAGGAGTCGCCGAAGACCATCGCGGACGGCATCGCCACGGGGAGCATCTCGGAACTGACCCTCGGCCTGATCGAGGAGCACGTCGACGAGGTGGTGACGGTGAGCGACGACGAAATCGCGCGGAGCATCCTCGTGGTGCTGGAGCGCGCCAAGCAGTTGATCGAGGGGGCGGGCGCCGCCTCGGTGGCGGCGCTGTTGAGCGACGAGGTGGACGTCGAGGGGGAGACGGTCGTCCCCCTGCTCTGTGGCGGCAACATCGACATGTCGATGCTCCAGACGGTGTTGACCCACGCCCTGACCGACCGCAGTCAACTGCTCCGCCTGCGGATCCGCATCCGCGACCAGCCCGGCGAGATGGGCCGCATCTCGAGCATCATCGGCGAGAAGGGGGCGAACATCCGGACGGTGCGTCACGACCGGGCGGTCGGGGACCTGGAGGTGGGCGACGCCTACCTCGTCTTCCAGGTGGTCACGAGCGGCGAGGGCCACGCCGAGAACGTGGTGAGCGCGATCGAGGACGCGGGCTACGAGGTCGAGCGCGTGAACTGAGCCGGGGAGAACGGAACGTTCGGGATCGAAGAGGGCGAAGCATCCCGACATCGAGAATATATATGCGTGAATACACTACGTTCGTCCAGAATTTGCCCACAAATAGCAAATTCCAATCGTTGAGGAAGGCGTACTTAAACAACCGTACGTAGCCGGCGCAATGGTGATGTGTGACACTCTTGCAGTCTGTACCGTGACGTGAGGCGGTGACGAACCCGCGGCGACGCGCCGCGCCCGCCCACGACCAACCAGAGTATGACACAAGATCACGAGCTCACTCGGCGACGATACCTGCAGGCAGCGACCGTCGGAGCGGGGATGGCCGGAGCGGCCGGCTGTCTCGGCGGTGGCGGCGGTGGCGGTAGCGAGGGGAACAGCTGGCGGACACAGGAGCTGGCGACGGTTCCGGCCGAACCGGACGGCGCCCTCTACGAACCCAGCGAGGAGGACGAGACGGGCGAGACCATCAACCACCTCACGTGGACGGGGTACGACGCGTCGAACGTCCAGGACCCGTTTCGGGAGCAGTTCGACTGTCAGACCCAACTGGACCTGTTCACGTCGAACCCGAAGGCGTTCAACCGGCTGGAGTCCGGCGAGTGGCAGCAGTTCCACCAGGCCACCTTCGACATGGCGTGGATTCCGCGCCTGGCGGAGGCGGAACTGATCCGCCCCATCGACTACGAGGAGTGGAAGCCCTACACCTTCGACCAGTACATCGACCTGTTCAAGAAGGAGAACGGGTACAAGTACGCCTTCGTCAACGAGGACGACTACTCGTTCGACATCGACGGCACGATGTACGGCGCCCCCCAGCGGTTCGGGTGGGCCTCCTTCGTCGTGAACACGGACGAGGTTCCGGAGGACGCCTACAGTAGCTACGACGCGGCGTGGTCCGACGAATTCGAGGTGGGCGTCTACGACCTGATGTTCTGGGGCATCCAGATCATCATGCTGCGGGAGGGCATCGACCCGTTCAAGGAGCACACCGAGGCGGAGGTCGAACAGGTCAAGCAGGCGACGTTCGAACTGTTCGACAACGCGAAGACGCTCCTCCCCGACTTCGCGTCGATGAACCAGGCGATGAAGTCCGGCGAGATCGACATCGGCTTCATCTCGGGCAACTGGATCAACGGCACCCTCCGCCGCGGCGGCAACATGCAGTTCGAGGCGGTCGTCCCCGAGGAGGGAAGCGTCATCTGGGTCGAGACGACGGCCTTCGTCAAGGGCGACCAGCCGACCGTCTCGGACAACTATCTGGCGTACATGCAGCGCGGCGAGAACGCGCTGAAGCTCTCGTGGCCCACCTCCGGCGGGACGAACGTCGTCCCCCACCAGACGGCCTGGGAGAACTACAACGACCGACAGCGGCGGGTGCTTCGGGTCGACGAGGTGCGCGACATCATCGACCGCTCGGTGTTCTACACGGGCATTCCGGATCTGGAGAAGTTCGAGCCGATCTGGCGGCAGGCGAAAAGCAGGATCTGAGGCTGCGGGACGCGGCGAACATCAATGTTACAGGCAACCGATCTACGCAAGGAGTATGGCTCGCTCGTCGCCGTCGACGACGTCGATCTCGAGATCGAGACCGGCGAGTTCGCGACCATCGTCGGGCCGTCCGGCAGCGGCAAGAGCACGCTACTGCACATGCTCGCGGGGCACCTGACGCCGAGCGGCGGCCGAATCACGCTCGACGGCGCGGACATCACCGACACGAAACCGCAGGAGCGCCCCACGAGCCTCGTGTTCCAGTCGTGGGCGCTCTTCCCCCACATGACCGTCCGGGAGAACATCGAGTTCCCGATCGAAACCAGGGGCGAGACGGTCGACGGGCAGGTTGAGGACCTGCTCGAACAGGTGCGTCTCGATCCGTCGGTGCAGGCGGACAAGCAGGTCTCGGAGCTCTCGGGCGGCCAGCGCCAGCGCGTCGCGCTCGCGCGGTCGCTGGCGTACGACCCGGACATCCTCCTGCTCGACGAGCCGCTGGCGTCGCTCGACTACGTGCTCCAGAAGCAGCTCCAGCGCGAACTGGCCGACCTCAACGTCGAGTTGGACATGACGTTCATCTACGTCACCCACTCGCTCGAGGCGGCGCTGGTGATGAGCGACCAGCTGTTCGTCATCGACGAGGGAGACCTGATCCAGACCGGGCCGCCCGAGGAGATCTACCGCGAGCCGAACAACAAGTTCATCGCGGAGTTCATGGGCGACGCGAACGTCTTCGGGGTCGAGGTCGTCGACCACGACGGCGCGACCGCGACCGTCTCCAGCGACGCCTTCGAGGGGACGGTCACCGTCCCGACCCACGTCGACGACACCCCCGAGTATCTGGTCGTCCGCTACGACGACTGCGTGGTGGAGTCGACGCTCGACCGCGCGGCCGGCGCCGAGGTCGAGGTCGACAACCTCCTCGTGCGGGGCAACACCGTCCTCGTCGAGTGCTCCTCGACGGACACCGACGAGGGGTACGTCGCCGAGGTGGACTACGACCGCTTCGAGGCGGCCGACGTCGCCGTCGGCGACACGGCGTACCTCCAGTGGGAGGCCGAGAAGTCGATCCTGGTACCCGAATGATGTCCACGATAGAGACCCTCCGGAGCCGAGTCGGGGCGGCCACGCGGAGTGACAACCCGCTCCTGACGCTCCTGCGCCCGCCGTACGTGCTCCTGCTCCCGCTGTCGATCCTGCTGCTGGTCATGTTCGTCGGGCCGCTGCTGGCCATCGTCGTCTTCTCGGTGCAGCCGGACAACTCCATCTCGCTGAATCCCGCGGTGTGGACGTTCGAACATTACGCCGAGATCGTCGGCGGCATGGTCAGCGGCGAGGGCGTCTACGGCGACGTCCTCGTCAATACCGCGGCCGTCAGCGCGGTGACCACGGGCGTGACGCTCGTGTTCTCCTACCCGGCGGCGTACGCGCTGGCCCGGAAGATCGAGCGGTACAAGACCGTCTTCCTGCTCGTCCTGATCATCCCGCTGTTCACCAGCGTCAACATCCGCGTGTTCGGGTGGGCGCTCTTTCTCGTCAGCAACGGCGTCCTCGACAGCATCGTGAGCCTGTTCGGCGTGTCCAGTTACCCGACGATGATGTACCAGCGGTGGACGATCATCCTCGGGACGACGTACGTCTACATGCCGTTCATGCTCTTCCCGATCTACCTGTCGCTGCTCTCCATCGACGACGAGACGATCGCGGCCGCCCGCGACCTCGGCGCCGGCCGCCTGACGCTCTTCCGGCGGATCGTCCTACCCCTGAGCAAGCCGGGCGTCATCATCGGCTCGCTGTTCGTGTTCATCCTGAGCCTGGGCGCGGACGTGGAGGCACAGATCCTCGGCGGCGGCTCCATCTTCACCATGGCGAGCAACATCAACTACTCGTTCGGGTACAGCCAGAACTGGCCGCTCGGCTCCGCACAGGCCGTCGGCCTGCTCATCATCACGCTCATCGCCGGGGTCATCATCCTCCGGACGATCGACCTGCGGGAGATCGCCTCGCGGGGTGACGCATGAGCGTCGAGTCCCGGAGCCTGACCGACCGCCTCGGCGCCGGCGTGTGGTACGGCTACGTGGCGCTGGTCGCGCTCTTCTTCCTGACGCCGCTGTTCTCGCTCGTGATCGCCTCCTTCTACGACGGGCGCTTTTTCTCCATCGTCGACTACGAGTTCTCCGTGGAGTGGTACCGGGCGGCCCTCCAGTCGGGGAGCATCCGCTCGGCGTTCATGAACACGGTGCGCATCTCGGTCCCGGTGACGATCCTCAGCACGATCATCGGCACCGGCGGCGCCATCGCGTACACGCGCTACGAGTTCCCGTACCAGGAGCGGTTCAAGCTGCTCGCCCTGCTGCCCATCTTCTTCCCCCTGATCCTGCTGGGACTGGGGATGTCGATGTGGACGAGCGTGATCGGCCTGGGCTACGGCATCGTCCCGTCGATCATCGGCGAACTCGTCTGGATCTCGCCCATCGTGATGTTCGTGGTGTCGATCACCGCCCTCGGCGTCGATCCGAACGTCGAGGAGGCGGCACGCGACCTCGGCGCGGACACGCTCACCATGTACCGGAAGGTGACGCTCCCGCTGATCTGGGACGGCGTCGTCTCCGGCGCCATCTTCGCGTTCGTGCTGTCGTGGAACAACTACTACATCGTCTCCTATCTCTCGGGCGCACAGAGCACGATCACCACCTGGATCCACGGACGGATGACGCAGGGGTTCACGCCCGTCGTGCCCGCCGTCGCGTCGCTGATCTTCTACGTCTCGATCCTGCTCGTCGTCGTCGCGTTCGTGATCGAGTTCCGCGAGGAGTCGAGCGGGTAGCGACGCCACGCGCTACGGAACCCGTAAATATGTGGGTACCCAAATGAGTGGAGCGACAGGAGGATCGATGCTCGAGTACACGTTCCGAATCAGACACGACGGCTGTTGGACCGAGACGGTCCACGAGGAGTTCCCCGACGTCGCCGCGACGATCATCTACTCGTATCGCCTGACTGGGACGAGCATCACGATGATCGAGGCGACGAACGTGCCCGAAGCGCGGGTCGAGGAGCTGGTGACGTGGCTCGGCTCCCACGAGGTCATGACGACCGCCCAGCTGGTCAGTTACCACGACGCCCGCCAGACGGCGTTCATCAGCCTCGAGGGCGACTACCGCACCGACACGGAGCCGGTGTTGAACGTCCTCCTGCGGAACAACTGCTTCCCGACCATCCCGGCGACGGTGTCGAACGGCCGGGAACACTGGAGCGTCCTCGCCTCGACGCACGCGGAGGTGAGCCGGACCCACGAGGAACTCCGCGACATCGGCTCGGTGGAGGTGGACGCTCTCCGCCAGCCGAACCTCGGCCGCCTGCTCACGGGGCTGACGGAGATCAAACAGGCGGTACAGGACCTCTCCCCGCGGCAGATGGAGGTGCTCTCGCGGGCCATCGACGAGGGGTACTACGAGTCGCCGCGGGGCTGCAACATCGAGGAACTGGCCGAGATGGACGACGCGAACACGTCGACGGTCGGCGAACACCTCCGGCGGTCGGAGGCGAAGATCCTCGAAGCCGTGGGGTCGATGCTGGACGGCTAGAACTCGTCGCGGTACTCCTCGCGCTCCCAGTCGGTGACCGCGTCCATGTAGCGGTCGAACTCGTCGCGCTTGAGCTTCAGGAACTCCTCGACCAGCGGTTCGCCGAGCGCGGAGACGAGGACGTCGTCGGCTTCGAGTTCCGCCAGCGCGGCCCACAGGGTCCGGGGGAGGCTGTCGTACGCCTCCTCGTAGGCGTTTTCGAGCGTCGGCTCGCCGGGGTCGGTCTCGTTGCGGATCCCGTCGAGGCCGGCCGCGAGCGTCGCCGCGAGGCCGAGGTAGGGGTTACAGGCGGAGTCGGGGACCCGGTGTTCGACCCGGGTCGCGGGGCCGAGTTCCGGCGGCACCCGCAGCACCGTCGAGCGGTTGTCCGGGCCCCACGCGACGTTGACGGGCGCCCAGATGCCCGGCAGGAGCCGCCGGTAGGAGTTGACCGTCGGCGCGCAGACGGCGGTCAACCCCTGCATGTGGTCGAGGAGGCCGCCGATGAAGTGCCGCGCGGTGTCGGAGAGCCCCGACTCGTCGTCGGGGTGCTTGCCGGCCGGGAACTGCAGGTCGCCCGTCGGGCTGGCGAAGCGGTTCTCCTCTAGCTCGGTATCCCAGAGCGAGAGGTGAAAGTGGAGGCCGTTGGCGTCCTCGCCGGAGTAGGGGCGCGGCATGAAGGAGGCCTTCATCCCGCGGTCGCGGGCGATGGCCTTGGCGGCGTGCCGGAAGAACACGAGGGAGTCCGCCGTCGTGAGGGCGTCGTCGTACTCGACGTTCACCTCGAACTGCCCGGGCTGGGACTCCTGGTGGATGCCGAGCACCGACGCCCCGGCCGTCTCCATCGCGTCCTCCCACTCGCGGGTGACGTCGGCGGCCTGATCGAGGGCGTCCATGTCGTAGGAACAGCGGGTGTTCGAGGGCTCCCAGCCCCCGTCGCCGTCGGGGACGAGCGTCGAGAACTCGGCCTCGACGCCGGCGAGGGGGACGAACCCCTCGGCCCGCAGGTCGTCGACGACGCGCCGGAGCGCGCCGCGCGAACAGAGGTCGAAGGGCGTGCCGTCGACGTTCGTCAGGTCGGTGAAGACGGCGGCGGTGTCGTCGGCCCACGACACCTCCCGGAGCGTGTCGGGGTCGGCGACGGCCATCATGTCGCCGGCCTCGGCCCCGTAGCGCGGGTCGTCGAGCAGCCCCGGTTCGAGCGTCAACTCGGCGACGCCGTTGGCGAAGCCGACGCCCTCCTCGACGGCCGCGTCGAACTCGTCGGGCGACAGCGAGATGCCGCGCGCGACGCCGTTCAGGTCCGTCCAGATCAGTCGAACCCGCTCGTACTCGGCAGGGATCATTGTGATATGATACCGAGGACGCTACCGCCCCAAAGCGATTCACCCGGCGACTTGCGATGTATTATATGCGGCGTGGGCCGCGAGGGGTGGTGACGGCCGGCCGCGGGGGGCGACACGGATAAAGGACCGCACATTCGGTGGACAACGCTTAGGCCGGGAGACGGGGGAGTCGCCGCATGGACAGCCACGAGTACGACCTGCTGATCGACGGGGAGCGACGGCCGGCGGCGACGACGCTGACCGTCGAGAACCCGGCGACGGGCGGGACGGTCGGCGAGGTAGCGAGCGGCGACGCGGCCGACGCGCGGGCGGCCGTCGAGGCGGCCGACGCGGCGGCGACGGCGTGGGAACGGACGGCGCCGGGCGAGCGCGAGGCGACGCTCCGATCGGTCGCGGATCGGATCGAGGCGGCGTCGGAATCGCTGGCCCGCCTGCTGGCGGCGGAGGCGGGCAAGCCGCTCGGAACGGCCGAGGGCGAGGTGGCGGAGACGGTCGGCCAGTTCCGCTTCTACGCGGGCGCGGCCGACAAGGTTCGGGGCGACACGGTACCGACGGCGCCGAACCGCCTCAACTACACCCGGCGTCGTCCCTACGGCGTCACCGCCCACGTCGTGCCGTGGAACTACCCCCTGCTGCTCGGCACCCGCGGGTTCGCGAGCGCGCTGGCGACGGGCAACACGCTGGTCGTCAAGCCGCCGAGCCTGGCGCCCCTGTCGACGATGTGGGTCGGCGAGGTCATGGCCGAGGCGACGCCGGACGGCGTCGTCAACGTCGTCCCCGGACCCGGGAGCGAGGTGGGCGCGGAACTCGCCGGCAACGGGGACGTGGACGCCATCACGTTCACCGGGTCGACGGGCGTCGGCAAGGGTGTCCTCGAAGCCGCCGCGGAGAACGTCACGCCCGTGGACGTGGAACTGGGCGGGAAGGCGCCGGCCATCGTCCTCGCGGACGCGGACGTGGAGAACGCCGCCCGGGGCGTCGTCGCCGGCATCTTCTCGAACGCCGGCCAGAACTGCGTCGCCACCTCGCGGTGTCTCGTCCACGAGGACGTCCACGACGAACTCGTCTCGAAGGTCGTCGAGAAGACCGAGCGCATCACGCTGGGGGCGGGCACCGACCCCGACACGGACGTGGGGCCGGTCGTCTCGGCGGACGCGAAGGCGGACGTCCTCGGCTACGTCGACTCGGCGGTCGCGGAGGGGGCGACCCTCCTGACCGGCGGCGGGACGCCCGACGACCCGGCGCTCGCGGACGGTCACTTCGTCGAGCCGACCGTCTTCGACGACGTGACGCCCGACATGACCGTCGCGCGCGAGGAGATATTCGGTCCCGTGTTGAGTTTCGTCACCGTCTCCTCGACGGCCGAAGCCGTCGAGGTGGCCAACGACTCGCCGTTCGGCCTCGCGGCCGCGGTCTGGTCGGAGTCGATGGACGCCACCCGGGTCGCCGACCGGCTGGACCACGGCCTCGTCGCCATCAACACCTTCCCCGTCTCGATGCCGCAGAGCCCGTGGGGCGGCAACAAGGAGAGCGGCATCGGCCGCGAGGGGGGCCTGGAGGGGGCCGAGGCGTTCACGACCGTCGACAGCGTCGTGATCGAACACGACGGGATGGAGGACCCCTTCCGGTGAGCCACACGGTCCTGATCGGGCAGATCGAACACGAGACGAACACGTTCTCGTCGCTGCCGACGGGGATGGCGGAGTTCGCGGACGCGTCGCTGCACTACGGCGAGGACGTGATCGCGGACCTGACGGGCACGAACACCGCGGTCGGGGGGTTCCTCCGGGTCGCCGACGACGAGGGCTGGGACGTCGTGCCGACCGTCGCCGCGGACGCGACGCCCGGCGGGACGGTCACCGCGGACGCCCGGTCGACGCTGCTGGAGGCGGTGCTGACGGGGATCGAGGAGTCGAACCCGGACGGCGTGTTGCTGGCGCTCCACGGCGCGATGGTGAGCGAGGCCGCGCGTGACGGCGACGGCTACGTCCTCGAACGCGTCAGCCGGGCGGTCGGCGACGACGTGCCCGTGATGGCGTCGCTGGACCTGCACGCGAACGTCTCCGATCGGATGGCCGACCACGCGGACGGCCTCTTCGGCTACCGGACCTACCCCCACGTCGACATCGGCGACACGGGGGAGCGGGCGGCGCGGGCGATGGCGGCGACGCTGGACGGCGACCTGGATCCGGAGGTGGTGGTCGAGCGGGCGCCGCTCCTGCCGCCCCTGCCGGAACTCCGCACGGCGGCGGAGCCGATGCGGTCGCTGCTGGCGGCGGCCGCCGACGCCGAGGAGGAGGACGTGTCGGTCTTCGGCGGCTTCGCCTACGCCGACGTGGACCACGCCGGCTTCTCGGTCGTCGGCGTCGCCGACCGGGAGCGCGCCGAGGCGGTGCGGGCGGCCTGCCGCGACGTCGCCGACGAGGCGTACGACCGCCGCGGGGCGTTCGACCGCGACTACACGAGCGTCGGGGACGCGGCCGCGGAGGCGGCCGCGTGGGACGGGGACGACCCCCTCCTGCTGGCGGACATCTCGGACAACCCCGGCGGCGGGAGCGCACAGGACGGGACCGTGTTGCTCGAAGCCCTGCTGGAGGCGGGCGTCGAGGACGCGGCCCTGGCGACGATGTACGACCCCGCGGCCGTCGAGGCGGCGGCCGCGGCGGGCGTCGGCGAGGAGGTGTCGGTGTCGCTCGGCGGCCACACCGAGGCGAACGGCGACCCCCTGGACGTGACGGGGCGGGTGCGCCTGCTCTCGGACGGCACCTACCGCAACCGGGGGCCGATGTCGACCGGGCTCGAAGTCTCGTTCGGGCGGACGGCCCTCCTCGAAGTCGACGGCGTCGACGTGCTGGTCGGCTCGCACCGCCAGCAGCCGTACGATCCGGAGGCGTTCCGGAGTCAGGGGATCACGCCCGAACGGGAGCGGGTGCTCGTCCTCAAGAGTACGGTCCACTACCGGGCGGCCTTCGAACCGCTTGTCGGCGGGATCCGGGAGGTGGCGACGCCGGGGCTGTGCAGCCCGGACCTCTCGGGGTTCGCGTACGAACACGTGCCTCGACCCATCTATCCGCTGGACGACGACGCGTAGCCGGGAGCGGGGACTTAACTGCCCGTCGATGTGGGACACAACGGACATGCGCGGAAGCGGGAACGTATGACACACACGACGGTCGACGCCGCGGACGGCGAACGGCGCCACCCGGTCGCGGAGCGACGCGACCGCAGGGCGGCCGGCCGACGACACAGGATGCAGATAGTATGACAACGACTCAGCATATGTGGAACGTCCCGAACCGGATGCTCTTCGGGTGGGGCACGGCGGAGGAGATCGGAACGTATCTCGACGAGTTCGGCGCCGAGACACCCCTGATCGTCACGGACGAGGGGGTCCGTTCGGCGGGGGTGCTCGACCCGTTGCTCGACGCGGTCGAGGCGTCGGGACGCGACTACCACGTCTTCGACGGCGTCCGGCCCGATCCGACGGACGTGGTGGTCCACGAGGCCGCCGACGCGTACGATGCGGCGGACGCGGACCTGATGCTGGGCGTCGGCGGCGGGTCCTCCATCGACACCGCGAAGGCGGCGAGCATCCTCGCCACCAACGACGGGCACATCCTCGACTTCGAGGGGAGCGGCAACGTGCCGAACCCGACGCCGCCGACCGTCTTCGTCCCCACGACGGCGGGCACGGGCAGCGAGGTCGGTCACTGGACCATCGTGAAGGACTCTGAGACGTCGATCAAGGAGGAGATCGGCGACGTGAACCTGCTCGCGGACCTCGCGCTGGTCGATCCGGAACTGACCGCGAGCGCGCCGGCGCCGGTGAAGGCGGCGACCGGGATGGACGTGTTGACCCACGCAATCGAGGCGTACGTGTCGATCAGGGCCCAGAGCGGGACGTCGGCGCTGGCCCGCGACGCCATGGAGAAGGTGGGGTCGTACCTCCCCCGGGCCGTGGAGTACCGCGGCGGCGACCGGGAGGCGCTGTCGAAGATGGCGAAGGCGAGTTCGCAGGCGGGTATGGCGTTCAACGGCGCGGGGCTGGGCGCCGTCCACGCCCTCTCCCACCAGGTCGGCGGCGCCTTCGGCGTGCCCCACGGCCTCGCGAACGCCGTCCTCCTGCCGTACGTGATGGAGTACAACCTCCCGCAGGTGCCCGAGAAGATGGTGACCGTGGCGGCGGCCCTCGGCGAGGACGTCGACGAGTCGAAGCCGGCGCGGACGGAGGGTCGGAAGGCGGTGCGCGCGGTGCGGCGTCTCTCGGCGGACGTGCGCATCCCGGAGACGCTCGCCGAGACGGCGGCCGAGCGGGAGGCCATCCCGCGACTCGCGGAGCAGGCGACCCGGGACGGCAGCCTCACGGGAAACCCCCGAACGACCGACGCGGACGACCTGGCGGGCATCCTCGAACGCGCGTTCGACGGCGCGTTCGAAACCGCGAGGTGACCCACATGATAGACCCAGGAGAATGCCTCACAACGCCGAATATATACGTCGAGCGTCCCGAGGACGAATGACATGCCGTACGTGACTCACTCCGGGGCGGAACGGTCGGCGATGCTCGACGCGGTCGGGGTATCGGACCCCGACGACCTGTTCGACATCCCCGATTCCGTCCGGTTCGACGGCGACTACGGGATCGCGGCACACTCGGAGCGGGAGACGCGAGCGACCGTCGAGGGGATCCTCGACGAGTCGGCCGACCTGACCGAGTTCCTCGGCGGCGGCCACTACGACCACTACGTCCCCTCGGTGGTCGATCACCTCTCGCTTCGCTCGGAGTTCCTGACGAGTTACACGCAGTACCAGCCGGAGGTCACGCAGGGCTTTCTCCAAGCGCTGTTCGAGTTCCAGTCGCTCGTCGTCGAGCTGACGGGGCTCGGCGTCGCCAACTGCTCGATGTACGACCGCGCGACGGCGCTTGGCGAGGCGGTCCTGCTCGCGGACCGGGTGCGCGCGACCGACGGCGACCGGGTGCTTGTCCCCGAGGACCTGCCCGACCGGGTGCGCGCCGTCCTCGACAACTACACCGACGGGCCGGACATCGGCGTCGAGTCCTACCCGACGAGCGAGGGCACGGTCGACGTCGAGGGGCTCGCCGACTGCCTCGACGAGGACGTGTCCATGGTCTACGCCGCGACGCCGAACGCGCGGGGCGTCGTCGAACCGGACCTCGACGCCGTCGGCGACCTCGCCGACGACCACGGCGCGCTGTTCTGTGTCGGCTCGGACGCCGTCGCGCTCTCGCTGCTCGAACCGCCGGCCGCCTACGGGGCGGACGTGGTCGTCGGCGACGCGGGCGTCCTCGGCCTGCCGACGACCTACGGGATGGGGCTCGGGCTCTTTGCCTGCCGCGAGGAGTTCCTCCGGCAGGTGCCCGGCCGCCTCGTCGGCGCCGGCGAGGACGACGCCGGCAACCGGGCGTACACGCTGACCCTGCAGACCCGCGAACAGCACATCCGCCGGGAGCGGGCCACCTCGAACATCTGCACCAACCAGGCGTGGCTGGCGCTCCGGGCGGCCATTCACGCGGCGTGGCTCGGCCCCAGCGGGCTGGTCGACCTCGCCGAGGACTGCGTGACCGGCATCGCGGAGGCCTGCGAGCGGATCGACGACCTCGACGGCTTCGACGCCCCCGTCTACGACGGCCACCACTTCCGCGAGGCGCTGGTCGACACGGCGGCCCCGGCGGCCGACGTGGTCGACCACTGCCGGCACGCGGGGCTGGCGCTCCGAACCGTCGAGGACGCCGGCCGGGAGCGGCTGGCGGTCTGTGTGACCGACACCAACCGCGACCGGGTCAACGACCTGATCGACGCGCTCGCGGGGTACGGAGGTGGCGCATGAGCCAGGAAGGCCACGAGCGGGCGGCGGCGGAGTCGACCGGGGCGGAGACCGACGCCCCCCACCAGCAGGCGCGGTGGTACGCGGGCGACCGGTACGAACCCCTGTTGAGCGAGAAGAGCAGCGAGACGGTGACGGTGGAGTCGTCGCTGCCGGACGACCTGACTCGGGAGGAACTGGAACTGCCCGACCTCGCCGAGCCCGAGGTGGCGCGTCACTACACCCGGCTCTCGCAGATGAACTACGGCATCGACTCCGGTCCCATCCCGCTGGGGTCGTGTACGATGAAGTACAACCCCTCGTTCACGGAGGACGTGGCGGCCCACCCGGGCAACCGGGTCCACCCCCTCCGGGCGGACGACGACAAGCAGGGGATCCTGCACCTGCTGTACGAACTGCAGGAGACGCTCGCGTCCATCGGTGGGATGGACGCGGTGACGCTCCAGCCGCCGGCGGGCGCCGCCGGCGAGTTCACGGGCATCCAGGTGGCGAAGGCCTACCACGAGCGGCAGGGCGAGGGGTCGCGAAGCGAGGTGATCGTCCCCGAGTCGGCCCACGGCACCAACTTCGCGAGCGCGGCCATGGCCGGCTACGACGTGGTGGAACTCCCCTCGAACGAGGACGGCCGCGTCGAGGTCGACGCCCTGGCGGCGGCCGCCGGCGAGGACACCGCGCTCCTGATGCTCACGAACCCCAACACGCTCGGCCTGTTCGAGCGTGACATCGAGGCCATCGCCGAGATCGTCCACGACGCGGGTGGACTGCTCTACTACGACGGCGCCAACCTCAACTCCCTGCTCGGGAAGGCCCGGCCGGGCGACATGGGCTTCGACATCATGCACTTCAACCTGCACAAGACGTTCGCGACACCCCACGGCGGCGGCGGCCCGGGACAGGGACCCATCGGCGTCGGCGCGGACCTCGCGCCCTTCCTCCCGACCCCGCAGGTCAGGGAGACCGAGGGCGGCTACGAGACGTACGAACCCGACCACAGCATCGGCCGGGTCCACGAGTTCGTGGGCAACTGGCTGGTGCTGGTGAAGGCCTACGCCTACATCCTGCGCCACGGCGACGAGGGGCTGGAGCGGGTCAGCGAGACGGCCGTGTTGAACGCCAACTACCTCGCCTCGCGGATCGAGTACGAGGTGCCCTACGGCCCCTTCCACCACGAGTTCGTCGCGAGCGCGGACGAGGACGCGGCGGACGTGGCGAAGGCGATGCTGGATCACGGCGTCCACCCGCCGACGACGAAGTGGCCCGAAATCGTCGACGAGGCGCTGATGACGGAGCCGACGGAGACGGAGTCGAAGGCGACCCTCGACGACCTCGCGGCGGCGTTCAACGCCGTCGCGGGGATGGATCCCGAGGCCCTGTCGGAGACGCCGTCCGAGACGACGGCACGGCGGATCGATCAGGCGGCGGCCGCTCGGAGTCCGCGGCTGTCGTGGCACGACCTGTAGGCCGACCGCTCCGGCCCGTTCCGTTCCCGACGACTTAAGCAGGTTTTGGTCCTGACCCCGCTACTTAACTGGGTGTTGCGCGTGGACCGAAGCGTGACTTCGAGCCATTCGCACCTGCGGGAGACCGACCCGGCGGTCGCCGAGGCCATCGCGGGCGAGGAGCGCCGCCAGGAGCACAACCTCGAGATGATCGCCTCGGAGAACCACGTCTCCGAGGCGGTCATGGAGGCCCAGGGCAGCGTCATGACGAACAAGTACGCCGAGGGCTACCCCGGGGAGCGGTACTACGGCGGCTGTCAGCACATGGACACCGTCGAGAACCTCGCCATCGAGCGGGCGAAGGAGCTGTTCGGCGCCGACCACGTCAACGTCCAGCCCCACAGCGGGACGCAGGCGAACATGGGCGTCTACTTCGCGACCCTGGAGCCCGGCGACCGGATCCTCTCGCTCGACCTGAACCACGGGGGACACCTGAGCCACGGCCACCACGTCAACTTCTCCGGACAGCTCTACGACGTCGAACAGTACGGCGTCGACCCCGAGACGGGATACATCGACTACGACGCGGTGGCCCAGCAGGCCGCCGAGTTCGACCCCGACGTGATCGTCAGCGGCTCCTCGGCCTACCCCCGCGAGTTCGACTTCGAGCGGCTCTCGGAAATCGCCGCGGAGGTGGGTGCCCACCACCTCGCCGACATCGCCCACGTCACGGGGCTGGTGGCGGCGGGCGTCCACGTCAACCCCGTCGGCGACGCCGACTTCGTCACCGGCAGCACGCACAAGACGATCCGCGCCGGCCGCGGCGGCATGATCATGACGACCGACGAGCACGCCGAGGCGGTGGACAAGGCCATCTTCCCCGGCGGGCAGGGCGGCCCCCTGATGCACAACATCGCGGGCAAGGCGGTGGGGTTCGGCGAGGCGCTCGACCCCGAGTTCACCGACTACGCCGAGCAGGTGGTCGCGAACGCGAAGACGCTCGCTGCCGTGTTCGCGGACGCGGGGATCACCCCCGTCTCCGGCGGCACGGACAAGCACCTGCTCCTGTTGGACCTGCGGGACTCCCACCCGGACCTCACGGGCGAGGAAGCCGAAGACGCCCTCGACGACGTGGGGATCACGGTCAACAAGAACACCGTCCCCGGCGAGACGCGGTCGCCCTTCGTCACCAGCGGGATCCGGATCGGCACGCCGGCGCTCACCACCCGCGGCTTCGACGAGGCGGCGATGGAGACGGTCGGCGAACTGATCGTCGAGCGCCTGAACGGCCCAGACGACCCGGCCGTGGCGGACGCGGTGCGGGACGAGGTCGACCGCCTCTGTGCCGAGTTCCCCGTCTACGAATAAGCGCCCGTCGATCCCCGCCGGTCTTTATATTCGGGGGCGCCCCGAGTCCTATCGACGATGGTCGTCGGAGACGTCACTACCGGAACCGAGGTACTGGTCATCGGCGCGGGGCCGGGCGGCTACGTCGCCGCCATCCGCGCCGCCCAGCGCGACCTGGACGTCACGCTGGTGGAACGCGACGCCTACGGCGGCGTCTGCCTCAACCGGGGCTGCATCCCCTCGAAGGCCTACATCACGGCGACGGACGTCGCTCACGAGGCGGCGACGGCCGAGGAGATGGGGATCCACGCCGACCCCGCCGTCGACCTCGAGGGGATGCTGGAGTGGAAGGAGGGCGTGGTCGACCGCCTCACGGGCGGCGTCGAGAAGCTCTGCAAGGCGAACGGGGTGACCCTGCTGGAGGGAACCGCCAAGTTCGTCGACGAGGGGACGGTTCGCGTCGAACACGACGGCGAGGGGCAGGGCGCCGAAACCGTCGCCTTCGAGGACTGCATCGTCTCGACGGGGAGCCGACCGATCCAGTTGCCGGGCTTTTCGTTCGACGACGACCCCGTCCTGGACTCGGCCGACCTGCTCTCGCTCTCGACGGTCCCGGATCGGCTGGTCGTCGTCGGCGCTGGCTACATCGGCATGGAGCTGTCGACGGTGTTCGCCAAACTCGGGAGCGACGTGACCGTCGTGGAGATGCTCGACGACGTCCTCCCGGGGTACGAGGCGGACGTGGCGCGCGTGGTGCGAACGCGCGCGGAGTCGTTGGGCGTCGACTTCGAGTTCGGCGAGGGGGCGAGCGGGTGGCGCGACGCCGCCGACGGGGGGATCGTCGTGACCACCGAAACCGAGGACGGCGAGGAGTCCACCTACGGCGCCGACCGGGTGCTCGTCGCCGTGGGGCGCGAACCGGTGACGGACTCCCTCGACGCGGAGGCGGCGGGACTGGAGCCGAACGACGACGGCTTCTTCGAGACCGACGAGCGCTGCGAGACCGCGGTGGACGGCATCTACGCCGTCGGCGACGTGGCGGGCGACCCGATGCTCGCACACGCCGCCTCGGCGGAGGGGATCGTCGCCGCGGAGGCCATCGCGGGCGAACCGGCGGCGTTCGACGCGCAGGCGATTCCAGCGGCGGTGTTCACCGACCCCGAGATCGCGACGGTCGGGCTGACCGCCGACGAGGCGGCGGCGGAGGGGTACGACCCGGTGACCGGCGAGATGCCCTTCAACGCCAGCGGCCGGGCGCTGACGACCGGGGAGACCGAGGGGTTCGTCCGCGTGGTCGCCAGCGAGGACGGCTTCCTGCTGGGGGCACAGATCGTCGGCCCCGAGGCGTCGGAACTGATCGCGGAGCCGACCCTCGCGATCGAGATGGGCGCCCGCCTCGAGGACGTGGCGTCGACGATCCACACCCACCCGACGCTCTCGGAGGCGACGATGGAGGCCGTCGAGAACGCCCTCGGGCAGGCGATCCACACCCTGAACCGGTAGTCGTTACGGCCGGCGATCGAACCGGGAACCCGGGCGGTGTGGTCGCCCGATTCGTTCAACCGGTAGTCGTTACGCGCGGCCGGTCGAGCCCCCGACAGACCACACATACGGACTCTGTCACTATCCCGGGGAGTGGCGTCGGCGTCCCCGAAATCGAACACGTTCGACGACGGTGAGGGCGGCGAGGCTTTGCCGAACAGCAAAGTCTAATGGGGTGGCGACTCAACAGTCGCCCGATGCCCACGGTAGAATACCTCAATTACGAAGTACTGGACGATCACGGCTGGGAGATGGACGACGACGACCTCTTCGAGAAGGCCGCCGACGCCGGCCTCGACGACGTCGACTACGGCACCCTCGAAGTCAACGAGGGCGAGTACGTCCTCGAAGCGGCCGAGGCGCAGGGCTACGACTGGCCCTTCTCGTGCCGTGCCGGCGCCTGTGCGAACTGCGCGGCCATCGTCACGGAGGGCGACCTCGACATGGACATGCAGCAGATCCTCTCCGACGAGGAGGTCGAGGAGAAGAACGTCCGGCTGACCTGCATCGGCAGCCCGGCCGCCGACGAGGTCCAGCTCGTCTACAACGCGAAGCACCTCGACTACCTCCAGAACCGCGTCATCTAAGCGCGCCGGTCGTCCCATCCGGACGACGACCCCCGCCGGCCCGCAGCCGGCTCGATCCGCGTTTTTTCGACTCGAACCGACGAGCGGCGGCGCCGCCGAGCCGGAAACCCTAATTCCTCCGCGCGTCGGTACCCGACAATGCTCGCGGCGACGACGGACCTGTTGCGGTTGCTCGCGGTGCCGGCGCTCGGGTGGGCGGCCTGGCGGGACGTCCGCACCCGCCGGCTCCCGAACCGGCTGTGGTACCCACTCGGCGCCCTCGGCCTGTTGACCCTGGCGTGGGACGCGCTGGGGCACCTGCCGGTCGCGACGGTCGGCGACCGCCTCTTTCTCGTTCGGGTGGGGATCAGCGTCCTCGTCGTCGTCCCCCTGGCCTACGGCCTCTGGTGGATCGGCGGCTTCGGCGGTGCCGACGCCAAGGCGCTGATGACTCTCGCGGTGCTCTTTCCCACCTACCCGGTGTTCTACCTCGCCTCCGGCGCCTACCCGGCGGTGGTGACGAACGTGGGGGTCTTCTCCCTGACCGTCCTGACGAACGCCGTCCTCGTCGGCCTCGCGTATCCGGTCTCCCTCGGCGTCCGCAACGCCCTCCGCGGCGACCGGGCACCCGTCATGTTCCTCGGTCGGCGGGTCGACGTGACCGCGCTTCCGACGGAACACGGCCGCCTGTTCGAGACGACCGAGGGGTTCACGCGGAGCGGTCTCGACGTCGACGCCCTGCGGATGTATCTGCGCTGGCGGGACACCAGCCTCGCCGCGCTCCGGGCGGCGCCGGCGGCCCACCGCGACCCCGAGAGCGTGGGCGAGACCCGGGACCCGACCGACGGGGCCGTCGACGCGTCCGGGATCGAGGGCGGGACAGCGGACGGCGACGTGGCTGCGGGCGACGCGGACGCCGACGCCGCGTTCGACGACCCGTGGGCCGCCGAGCGGTTCCTCGACGAAATCGAGGGGAGCGCCTACGGGACGACCCCCGAGACGCTCCGCGAGGGACTGGCGGTGGTGACGACCCGCGAGTCGGTGTGGCTCTCGCCGGGCGTCCCCTTCATCGTCCCGCTCTTTCTCGGGCTCTGCATCGCCCTGACCTACGGAGACGTCCTCTTCGGCCTGCTTCGTGCCCTCGGCGTCGCGTAGTGACACAAGACCTATCGGGAGGTGGCACCTGGAGTCGGGCATGACCGTCGACGTGGATTTCGGGACCGACGGCCTCGTCCCGGCCGTCGCACAGGACGCCGACTCCGGCGAGGTGTTGATGCTGGCGTACGTCTCGCCGACGGCGCTCGAACGCACCCGCGAGACGGGACGCGCACACTACTACTCGCGGAGCCGCGACGAACTCTGGGAGAAAGGCGCCACGAGCGGGCACGTCCAGCGCGTCGACGAGGTGCGGGTGGACTGTGACGGCGACGCCCTGCTCTATCTCGTCGAGCAGGAGGGCGGCGCCTGTCACACCGGCTACCGCTCCTGTTTCCACCGGACCGCCGACGGCGAGACGGTCGGCGAACGGGTCTTCGATCCGGACGACGTCTACGACGAGGGATGAGCGGGAGCGACGCGTCGGAGGGCGACGTGGCATCGAGGCTCCGGACGGCCCACGAGGACCTCCTCGACGCCCGCGCGGCCGTCGAGGAGCGGGGCGAGGCGAACCTGGAGGCGGTGCGGGACGCCCACCGCGAGGCGACCGACCTGCTGGACCGCTACGAGGGGCGGGCGACCGGCACCGGCGACTTCGCCGCGTTCGTCGAGTTCCAGGAGGCCTTCGTCGAACTGACGGAGGGGCTCGACGACGACCTGCCGGCGCGGTCGGCCTTCGAGGAGGCGAACGACCTGCTCGACCAGCGGCGCCTCGACGAGGACGACTTCGAGCGGGCGCGCGAGCGACTGGCGCCGGCGGCCGACCTCGTCGACCTGCTGGCGGACCGCGAGGCCGCCCGCGAGGCCTTCGAGGCGGCCCGCCGCGACGCGCGGCGGCGCCTGCGCGACCTGGAGGAGCGAATCGACTCCCTGGAGCGCCTGCGACGGCTCGGCGAGGCGGACCTCGACGCGCCGGTCGAGCGCCTGCGCGACCCGATCAGCGACTACAACGAGGCGGTGCGGGACGCGTGGACGACGTTCCGGCGCGAGGCCAGCGCCCGGGAGGTGTTCCGCGTCGTCGAGGCGAGCCAGGCCTACCCGCTCGCCGCGTTCCCCGAGGTGCCGCCGGACCTCGAGGAGTACGTCGAGCGCCGGCCGGCGGGCGAAGAGTCGATTCCGACGCTCCTGGAGTACGCCGACTACTCCACCTCGAAGCTCTCACACTACGTCGACGACCCCGGCGCCCTGCGGACGCGGGTGGGCACCCACCGGACCTACCTCGAACGCCTCGACGCGGCCCCGCTGACCGTGTCGTGGCCGCCGCCGGCGGCCGAACGGCTCCGGTACCGGGCGCCGGAACTCGTCTCGGTCGTCGCGCGCTTCGCGGACGAGGCGACCGTCGCGGCGGCGCGGCGGCTGCGTGACCTGCCCGACCGGGTGGCCTACGAGCGCCTCCGGGAGACGGCGCTCGCCCGGGACGAACTCGACGAGGAGGAGCGCGAGCGGCTGTCGCGGGGTGCCGTCGAGGCGGAACTGACGGCCGCCCGCGACGAGAGAGCGCGGATCGAGGCCGCCCTCGACGAGACGGACGGTCTGTAGTAGCGATTGAAACTGTTTGCACAGCGGATCGCAGTACGGTGTACGATCAGCTGTGCAATGACTTTCAATCGCTACGATAGCGCGCCGCGTCGAGCGTCTCGCGCAGGTCGGCCGCGAGCGCGGACGCCCGGTCGGCGTCCCGCGCCTCGGCGTAGATGCGGACCTTGGGTTCGGTGCCGCTCGGCCGGACCAGCACCCACGCGTCCCCGTAGTCGAGGCGGTAGCCGTCGGTCGTATCGAGGGCGACGTCGGCCTCGCGGGCGTACGCCGCCGCGGCGTCGAGGAGGCGGGCGCGTTCGGCCGCGTCGCCGTAGGTGAGGTTCTCGCGCACGAAGTGGTAGTCGGTGAAGGGGGCGACGACGTCGCTGGCCGGGCCGTCCGCGTCCGCCAGGAGTTCGAGAAACTTCGCGGCGACGTAGGCGCCGTCGCGGGTGAGGCGGTACTCGGGGAAGAAGACGCCGCCGTTGCCCTCGCCGGCGACGGGCACCCGGTCGCCGGCCCGCTGGCGTTCGCGCACCCGCGTGACGATGTGCGTGGAGCCGATGGGCGTCAGATCGAGTTCCGCGCCGGCGTCGTCGACGGCGTCGACGAGCCGCTGGGAGACGTTGACCGCGGAGACGACGGCGTCGCCGGGGTCGAGTTCCGCCGCCGCGAGCGCCGCGAACGAGGTGTCGCCGTCGACGACGGCGCCCGTCTCGTCGACGAAGATGGCCCGGTCGGCGTCGCCGTCGTGGGCGACGCCCACGTCGGCGTCGGTGGCGCGGACGAGTCGCCGGAGGTCCGTCAGGTTCTCGGCGACGGGTTCTGGGTCGCGGCCGGGGAAGTGGCCGTCCGGGTCGGCGTTGACGGTGCGGACGGCACAGCCGAGTTCCCGGAGGAAGTCGGGCGAGACGAGCGATCCGGCGCCGTGGCCGGGGTCGACGGCGACGGTGAGGTCGGCGTCCGCCACGCGCTCGCTGTCGACCCCCGCGAGCAGGTCCGCGCGGTAGTCGGCGTTGACGCCGTCGACGCGGCGGGCGCGCCCCACCTCGTCCCACTGGGCGGGAGGGGCCGCGTCGTCGATCCGCGCCTCGACGCGTTCGTAGGCGTCGACGGCGAGTTCCGTCCCGTCGTCGCCGAGGAGTTTGATCCCGTTGTACTGCGGCGGGTTGTGGGAGGCGGTGAGGACGAGGGCGGGGACCGCTTCGGTCGCACAGTAGTGGGCGACGCCCGGCGTGGGGACGACGCCCAGGCGGTCCACGTCGGCGCCGGCGGCCGCGAGGGTGCCCCCGGCCACGTCGGCGAGGGGGGCACCCGAGAGGCGGGTGTCGCGGGCGACGGCGACCCGGTCGGCGCCCCAGACGGTGGCCGCGGCGGCCGCGACCCGCCGGACGAGTTCGGGCGTGAACGCCTCGCCGACAACCCCGCGCGTGCCGCTCGAACCGAACAGTTGCATTCGGGAGGGGGTCGTCGCGCGGGGCACAAATCCGTTCCGCTCGGCTGGGGGTCCGGTGAGGGGCCGGCGGTGTCGCGATGGCGACGGCACACCGCGGTGACCGGCGCCGGCGGCGCCGACCGGACGGCCTTTACCCCACCGTCCCCTCCGTCCCGGCATGACGCAGTTCGCCGACTTCGAGGTGATCCCGGCGGTCGACATGCAGGACGGCGAGGTGGTCCAGTTGGTGCAGGGTGAGCGCGGCACCGAGAAGCGCTACGGCGACCCCGTGGAAGCGGCGCGTCGGTGGGTCGAGGCGGGCGCGCGGACGCTCCACCTGGTCGACCTCGACGGGGCGTTCGAGGGGGAGCGAGCGAACGCCGCGGCGGTCGAACGGATCGTCGACGCGGTGGACGTGCCGGTCCAGTTGGGCGGCGGCATCCGCACCGTCGCGGACGCGACCGACCTGCTCGACCGGGGCGTGACCCGGGTGATCCTCGGGACGGCGGCGGTCGAGCGGCCGGAGATCGTCGCGGAGATCAGCGAGACCCACCCCGGGAGCGTGGTGGTGAGCCTCGACGCGAAGGGCGACGAGGTGGTCGTCTCGGGGTGGACCGAGGGGACGGGACTGGACCCAGTCGAGGCCGTAGAGCGGTACGCGGACCTCGGCGCGGCCGCGGTTCTCTACACGGACGTCGACGTCGAGGGGCGACTGGAGGGGGTGCGGGCCGAGCGGATCGAACGCCTCGCGGAAGCGACCGAGATTCCGGTGATCGCCAGCGGCGGCGTCGCCACCCTCGACGACGTGCGGGCGTGTCGGGAAGCGGGCGCCGCGGCCGTCGTCGTCGGGACGGCACTGTACGAGGGAGCCTTCACCCTGGAAGCGGCGATGGAGGCGTAGAGGCGGTCGGCGCGGCCCGGGAACCGGAGGCGGAAGGGGGGAGGCGGAAGGGGGAGGCGAAAGGCGGGAGGCAGGAGGCGAAAGGCGGTCAGGCGAGCACCCCGCCCAGCGCGCCCACGCCCACGGCCGTGACGAGGGCGTCCCACACGGAGACGAGCAGGATCGCGGCCGAAAACAGGACCCCCGTGAGCAGCGTCAGCGCCATGAGGACGGCGAACCACGTGCGCCCGTTGCCCGGCACGTCGGGGACCTTCGAGGGGGAGATGGGAACCAGCGTGCTCGGGTCCGAATCTCGACCGGTCACGCCCGAACTGTCGGCGTCCGCCGTGGTAAAGGCTGGGCGAGCGTCTCGACTCGCGGGACGCCGCGAGGGGGGCCCCACCGAACGGTGTCGGATGGCGGCCCAAAACCGACTTACGCACGCCCCGAGAGGTGCGGGTATGGACCGCACCGCCGCCCGGAGCCGGGAAACCGCGGAGACGACCGTCGACCTGACGCTCGACGTGGACGGCGACGGCGACGCCGCCGTCGACACCGGCATCGGCTTCTTCGATCACATGCTCGAATCGTTCGCCAAACACGGCCTGTTCGACCTCACGGTCGACTGCGACGGCGACCTGGACGTCGACGACCACCACACCGTCGAGGACGTGGCGCTCGTCCTCGGGGCGGCGTTCGCGGAGGCGTTGGGCGAGAAGCGCGGGATCCGCCGCTTCGCCGACCGGCGCGTCCCCCTCGACGAGGCGGTGGCGAGCGTCGTCGTCGACGTGAGCGGCCGCCCCCTCGTTCGCTTCGACGGCGAGTTCTCCGAGGAGCGCGTCGGCGAGTTCACGAGCGTGATGGCGAGACACTTCGCGCGGTCGCTGGCGACCGCGGCGGGGCTCACCCTCCACGCCGAAATCGAGGGGGAGAACGCCCACCACGAGGTCGAGGCGCTGTTCAAGGCGCTCGCGCGGACGCTCGACGACGCCACCCGGATCGACGACCGGCGGTCGGACACGCCGAGCACCAAGGGCGAACTCTGAGCGGCACGGGCGGACGCCCGGATACAACCCCTGTCGTATCGTCTTTCGACGCACGTCGTTAGTTATTTGCCGTCGGGGGGAGAGGTGGCGGGTATGCAGGCGTTCGAAGCGCTCGACAGCGACACCTCGAAGCTCGTCGTGCTGTATCTCCAGCGCGTCGGGGACGCCACGCCGGATCGGATCGCGGAGCGGCTTCGCCTCCCGCTGATGACCGTGCTGGCGACGGTTCGGTATCTGGACGAGGAGGGGCTGGTCCGCCGGCTAGAGGGATCGGATCGGGTCGTCCTGACGGATCGGAACGGGACGCGGGTCGAGCGAGAGCGGGTGGCGGACCCCGCGTAGCCTACTCCAGGACGGCGTCGTTCACGAGGTACTCGGGCACCTCGTCGGCGAGCGTCTGGACCACGTTCCGGGCCGCCTTCTCCCGCAGTTCGACGACGCTCTCGGCGGAGTTGTAGGCGGCGTGGGGGGTGAGGATCACGTCGTCCAGATCCAGCAGCGGCGAGTCCGGGGACGGGGGTTCCTCGGCGAGGGTGTCGAGGCCGGCGCCCGCGATGGACCCCGCACGGATCGCGTCGGCGAGGGCGTCCTCGTCGACGATGCCGCCGCGGGCGGCGTTGAGGAGGAAGGCGGACTCCTTCATCGCGTCGAGTTCGTCGGCGCCGATCATCCCCTCCGTCTCGGGGGTGAGCGGCGTGTGGATCGAGACGGCGTCCGAGTCGGCGAGCAGGGTCGACAGGTCGTCGACGAGGGTCACCCCGTCGGCCACGTCCGCCGGATCGACGTAGGGGTCGTGAGCGATCACGTCCATGCCGAACGCCCGGGCCTTCCGCCCGACCGCCTGCGCGATGTCGCCGTAGGCGACGAGGCCGAGCGTCTGCCCGTGGAGGCGGTGCATCGGCCGTCCGAGGTGTTCGTTCCACTCGCCCTCCCTGGCCCGGTCGTTGTACTCGACGATCTTTCGCTCCAGGGCCAGCAGGAGCGCGAGGGTGTGAGTGGACACCTCGGGGATGCAGTAGTCGGGGACGTTCGTCACGTAGACGCCCCGCTCGGTGGCGGCGTCGAGGTCGACGTTGTCGAAGCCGATGCCGGTCCGGGAGACGACCCGGCAGTTCGGCATCGCGTCGAGGAGGGCGGCGTCGACCTCCTCGTACATGACGATGACGGCGTCGGGGTCGACGTCGGCGAGGAGGTCCGGAAGCGGGTCGTCGCTCGCCTCGCCGTCGATCAACTCGGCGTCGACCTCCGAGAGGATGCCGCGCTCGATGTCGAGGTCGTCGAACGTGTGGTCGGTGAAGACGACGGTGTGGCTCATGGTCGGGGGGAGGGTAGAGAGTGTGGTAAATGGTTCGGAGCCGGCACGATCGGGGGGCGCTTCGCGACGCCGCGGTCGTCGCCGCGCTCGCGCGATGAGCGAACGGGCGGAGGCAGGTCGTCGAGGGACGGGACTAGTAGACCTCGGTCCCGTTCGGCACCCGCCGTTCGGGTTGCAGATGGACGACGTCGCCGTTCGCGTCGTCGACGCCCGTGACCAGGCACTGACTCTCGAAGCCGGCGACGGTGACGGTGCCGAGGTTCACGACCGCGACCACCTGTCGTCCGATCAGGTCCTCGGGGTCGTAGTTGTCCGTGAGACCGGCGGCCGACCGGCGCGTCTCGTCGCCGAAGTCGACGCGCAGTTTGTACACGTCCTTTCGGGCTTCGGGGAAGGGTTCGGCGCTGACGACCTCTCCGACGCGCATCTCGACCTCGTCGAGAAACACGCTCGGATCGACGTCTGGGTCCTCGATTCCCATATCGTCCCCTGTAGATCCCCCCGCTTCACTCTGTCCCTCGGAGGCGTCGACGCCCCCGGCCCCACGATTCACCAAAGGGCTTATGCGAGGGACACGGAGGGTTCGCCATGTTCGACGAGATCATGGAGAAATTCGAGGGGAGTCCGAGCCAGCAGGAGGTGATCCGACTCCTCCTCGAACGGGGCTTCTCCGTCAACGACGAGGGACGGGTCGTCTCCGGCGGGATCGAGATCCCCAACACGGGGATCGCCCGCGAGATCGGCGTCGACCGCCGGGTCGTCGACTCGACGACCGACGCCATCCTCGACGACCCCGAACTCCGGCGCATCTTCCAGAACATCACGGCCATCCCCAGCCTGATGGACCTGGCGCCGGTGCTCGACCTCTCGGTGCTGACGATCTGGGTCGACGACGAGACGGAACCGGGCATCGTCGCCGACGTGACGACGGCCATCGCCGACCGCGGCATCTCGATCCGGCAGGTCATCAGCGAGGATCCCGAATTCGTCGACGACGCCAAACTGTACGTCATCACCGACGCGGGGCTCCCGGGGGACCTGCTGGTCGAGATCCGCGAGTTGCCGTACGTCCGCCGGGTCGAGTTCTGATGGCCGAGACGTACCGCACGGTGGGGGAGCGCGCGCGGGCGGACTTCGAGGTGAAGGGCTCGGAGTTCGTCGGCCACGTCGCGCCCGCCGAATCGGTCGCGGCGGCGGAGGGGTTCGTCGACGAGGTGCGGGAAGCGTACGGCGACGCGACCCACAACGTCCCCGCCTACCGCGTGCCGGCCGAGGGCGGCGACATGCTCCGGGAGTGGGCGAGCGAC
Organism: Haloplanus sp. GDY1; assembly: GCF_023703775.1. Lineage (NCBI taxonomy): Archaea > Methanobacteriati > Methanobacteriota > Halobacteria > Halobacteriales > Haloferacaceae > Haloplanus > Haloplanus halophilus. Next base: position 2,173,518 of record NZ_CP098514.1, read on the forward strand.
GACGGCGAACCCACGGGGTCGGCGGGCAAGCCGGCGCTGAACGTCCTCGTCCAGCGCGACCTGCGGAACGTCGTCGCGGTCGTGACCCGCTACTACGGCGGCGTCAACCTCGGGGTCGGGGGGCTGGCGCGGGCGTACGCCCGCGGCGTGAGCGACGCCGTCGACGCCGCCGGCGTGGTCGAGGAGCGGCCACACGAGCGACTCGCGATCACGGTCGACTACGACGACTCGGGGACCGTCCGCGGGGTGCTGGAGAGCGAGGGCGTCGACTTCGAGGCGGCCTACGAGGAGCGGGTCTCCTTCGCGGTGCGCGTCCCCGTCGCCGAGGCCGACGCGCTCCGGGACCGCCTGCGGTCCGCGACGGGCGGCCGGGTCGAACTGGGGTGCGGTACGGACGCCTATTGAGCCCTCGGGGGGTGCGCTTCACTGGAGGTTCGCTGGGGATCGAACCGCCCGCAGTCGTGCGAATTTCGACGTGAAGGAGAGGGGTTACGTCGTCCGGAAGGCGCGGTCGCCGGCGTCGCCGAGGCCGGGCACGATGAAGCCGTTCTCGTCGAGGTGGTCGTCGATGGCGACGGTCAGCAGGTCCGCCTCGGGGACCGCCTCGCCCACCCGCAGGAGGCCGGCCGGGGCGCTGACCGCCGAGAGGACGAAGAGGTTCTCGGGGGCCGCCTGGCCGTCGAGGACGTACTCGAGGACCGCACACATCGTCGACCCCGTGGCGAGCATGGGGTCGGCGACGATGACGGTGTCCTCCTCCGTGATCTCCGGGAGTTTCACGTAGTCGACGGTGATGGGGAACTCGCCGTCCTCGTTCATGCCGGCCTCCTCGTCGCGGCCGGCGCTGATGACGCCCTGTTTGGCTCGGGGGAAGGCCTTCAGCAGGCCCTCGACGAACGGCGTCGCGGCCCGGAGGACGTTGATGATGACCACGTCGTCCAGTCCCTTCACGCGCTCGCCGGTCGTCTCGGCCATCGGCGTCTCGATGGAGACGTACTCCGTCTCCATCGCGCCGTCGATGATCTCGTAGCCACAGATGCGGCCGAGCTTCACCAGCCCCTTCCGGAAGGCGACCTGTTCGGTGTCGGCGTCGCGGATCTTCGAGAGGGTGTCCTTCGCGAGCGCGTGCGTGATGAGGTACGCGTCGTCGCGGTCTTCGATGGTCATACACGCCACTCCGCGGGTCGAGAACCTTAAACTGGCGACATCCGCGGCGGCAGGACCGTTCAGCGGGTCACGGCGTACGTCAGCGCCATCAACAGGAGCGCGAGCGAGGCGACGTTCCACGGCGTGAACGCGACGACGTCGATGAAATCCAGCCCCCAGATCACGACCGTCGCGAAGACGGAGGACAGCACGAGGTTCATCACGAACAGCACCCGGGGGTCGCCCTCGGCCATACGTCGAGGTGCCCCGGGCGGAACCTTAAACGGTCGGGTCGGGGAGCGGACGCCGTTCGAAGGGGACGCGGCGGGCGTGTTTTGCCGACGCGTCCCCAAGCGGCCCCATGCGCCTCCGGAACCGCGAGGGCACGCCCGTCGACGCCGTCCCCTTCCTCGTCGTGACGGCGATGGCCGGCCTCGTGGCCTTCTCGTTCGGCCCCATCTACTGCATCGCGGTGGGGCTTGAGGGGCCGGCGGTGATCGGCGTCCCCGCCCTCGCCTTCGGCGGCGCCGTGGCGGTGGCCTACCGCCGCCTCGTCCACGCCGCCCGGCCGGACCTCCGGGCGGAGATTCCGACGGCGCAACGCATCCGGGGGCTGTTCTACGCGGCGCTCGTGGGGGCGGCGCTGCTCGTCGCGCTGTCCCTCCCGCTTTTGGTGCAGTGAGGCGTTGGACGGGACGATGCGCGAGGTGGAAGTCTCACGGTTCGTGCCGGCACCGCCCCGAGCGGTCGAACGCGCCCTGACGCCCGAAGCGGTGGTCGAACGCGAGGGGAGCTTCACGGTCCGGGAGGTGAGCGACGAGGGGGACGCGACGCTCGTCGTCGCGGGCGCCCGCGGGCTGGAACTCACGCTGCGGTTCGAGGAGCGGCCGGACGGCCTCCGCTACACGCAGGCCGGCGACGCGGGTCCCTTCGACGCCATGACGACGGAACTCACCGTCGCGTCGGAGGACGAGGGGTCGCGCGTGACCGCCCGGTCGGCGGTGAGCCTCGGCCTCCCGGTGCCGGCCCTGACCGACCGGCTGGCGGGCTGGAAGCGTCGCGGGGAACTGGAGCGCCTGCTCGACGGGGTGGCCGAAACCGCGACCTGAGGCGGATCGTCGGCCCTGGTTACGGGTGGATCGCCGGATCGTCGCGGCGAACCACCGGTCCTGACGGAACCCGTAGAGGGGCGGAAGGTATAGGACGACGGACGGCCACCGACGGGTATGGACTGGCGCGACGTCGTGATCGTCGTCCTCGCGGGCGTCCTCGGGATGCTCGGCGGCGTCTTCGGGCCGGTCGGCATCCTCGCCGGCGTCGTCGTCGGGGCGGCCCTCGGCGCCCGCTGGGCGTCGCGGTCGGACCGCATCGCCGCGCTGGAGCGCCGGGTCGCGGAACTGGAGGGCGACGACGACGCGTAGCGGCCGTGCGTCGCCCGCGGACAACCGAGCGAGCCTTTACCCGAGGGCGTGTGAAGTGCCCCCATGGGATTGCTCGACACGATCACGGCGGCGCTGGCGGCCTCGTCCTCGTCGACGAACCGCGGCGACGGCCGAGGGGAGTCGAAGGGGGCGTACTGGTGTCACGACTGCGAGGAGCGGCTCCTCGACCTGGACGTCGAGGGCGACGACCCGCCGGCCTGTCCCGCCTGTGACGAACCGATGACGTTCGAGCGGTCGCCCGGATCGACCGGGTGTGCCTGCTAGGGGTCGACGACCACCCGCTCCTCACCGGCCTCGGTCGGGAACTCGCTCGCGAACGCCCCCCAGTCGGCCCCCATCTCAGCGTCGGTGAGCAGGCAGTCGTCGAGCGCCGCGATCAGCCCCTCCTCGTCCATCTCCCGACCGATGAACACCAGTTCGACCCGCCGGTCGCCCCACTCCCCGTCCCAGTCGAGGTCCGAGCGGTTGCGCCGGTAGGCGTCCTGCTCGAACTCGGGGAGGCTGGCGATCCAGGGGCCGGTGGCCTCGACCCGAACCGAGGGGCCGGCCTGGTGCATCGTGTGGGCCACGTCGGCGCCGGTGGCGATCCAGCAGGTCCCCTTGGCGCGGACGACCGAGGACGGGAGGTCGGCCAGCAGGGTGGAGAACCGCTCTGGGTGGAAGGGCCGGCGGCGGCGGTACGTGAAGGAGGCGACGCCGTAGACGGCTTCGGGGTGGGCGTGGTCGCCGTGCGCGTGGTCGTGGTCGTGCCCGCCGCCGTCCTCGTCGAGCGCTCGCTTCCACCCCGCCGCCTCGACCGCGCCGGGATCGTAGCGCGCCCGCAGGAGCGTCTCGGGGTCGATGCGGCTGTGCTCCGTCCGCCGGATCTCGGCGTCCGGGCGGAGCGCCCGCACCATCTCCTCGACGGCGTCGAGTTCGTCGGGCGCGACCAGGTCCGTCTTGTTCAGGAGGACGAGGTCCGCGGCCTCGACGTCCTCGACGAGGAGGTCCGAGAGCGGGCGCGTCCCCTCGCCGTCGCCACGGCGGGTCGCGACGCCCGCCTCGCCGAAGGCGTCGTGGAACTGGCGGGCGTCAACGACGGCGACGATGGAGGCCACGTCGTAGCGGGCGGCGGCCCGCGACCCCGTCGTGAACAGGCGGGCGACGGGGCGGGGTTCGGAGATGCCCGATGCCTCGACGACCAGCTGATCGAAGTCGCGGTCGGAGGCGAGACGGACGACGGCGGTTTCGAGGTCGTCCTGCAGTTCACAGCAGATACAGCCGTTCGAGAGTTCGGTCACGCCGCCGTCGACGGCGAGGTCCGTGTTCCCGCTCACCAGGTCGGCGTCGACGTTGACCTCCCCCATGTCGTTGACGAGGACGGCGATATCGCGTTCGCCCGCCTCCCGGAGCAGGTGGTTGAGCAGCGTCGTCTTGCCGGCGCCGAGGCTCCCGCACAGGATGGTGACGGGGATGGCGTCCCGTGACATGGACGGGAGTGGGCGGGCGGCGGCCTTAACCCCGCGGACGTGCGCTCGTGGCGGGCGACCGACGACACGTTTTTCTCCGCGCCCACGGGAGGGGAGGCATGGACCTCGCGGAACGGATCGACCACTTCCGGCGGGTGGCCGAGGAGTGGCTCCGGGGGCTGTATCACGGCATGGTGAGCCACCCGGCCTACGAGAAGATCGAACACGAGGCCGAGGACCAAGAGGACACGTTCATGCTCGCGTGCTTCCCCGACGCCTTCGGCATCCCGAGTCCGGTGTCGTACTACACGGCCGAACTCCTGCCGTATCTCGAAGACGAGTTCGAGGCGTGGGAGCGGCGGATGTGGAATCGGGGGTCGCTACTCGAACGGAAGGGCGAGCAGTACCACTTCTGATGGAGCGGTTCGTCTTCTTCGGCGGGAAGGGCGGCGTCGGCAAGACCACGATGTCGAGCGCCTACGGGCAGAAGTGCGCGCGGTCGGGGCTGGAGACGCTCGTCGTCTCGACGGATCCCGCCCACAGCACCGCCGACGTGTTCGACCAGGAGTTCGACGACGAGCCGCGGTCGGTCGAGGGGATCGAGAACCTGTCGGTCATGGAGATCGATCCGGACGAGGAACTCGAACGGCACCTGATGGAGACGAAACGGGCGATGGGCGATCAGGTGAGTCCGGCGATGGTCAACGAGATCGACCGCCAGATCGAGATGGCCCACCAGACGCCGGGCGCCTACGAGGCGGCGCTGTTCGACCGCTTCATCGACGTGATGCGCGACGCCGACCCCTACGAGCGCGTCGTCTTCGACACGTCGCCCACGGGCGGCACGCTGCGTCTCCTCTCGCTCCCGGAGTTCCTGGAGGGGTGGATCGACCGCCTGCTCCACAAGCGCAAGCAGAGCATCGAACTGTACGAGCGTGCGGCCATCGGCAACCGGGAACCCCGGCGGATGATGGACGGCGACCCGATCATCGCCCGCCTGCAGGAACGCAAGGAGATGTTCGAGTTCGCGAAGGAGACCCTGCGCGACGAGGCGGCGTTCTACCTCGTCGTCAACCCGGACGAACTGTCGATCAGGGAGACCCGCCGGGCCATCGACAGCCTCGCCGACCACGGCCTCTCGGTCCGGGGGCTGGCGGTGAACAAACTCACGCCGGAACCGGACGACGACGAGGACGGCCGCGGGGCACGGTACCTCCGGGACCGCGTGGCGACCGAGCGCGAACGCCTCGACGAACTCCACGAGACGTTCGACCCGCCGGTGGTCGCGGAGGTGGAGACTCGGGTCCGCGAGGTGAAGGGATCGCTGCTCGCAGCGGTGGCCGACGAACTCGACGTCGCGGTGTAGGCGGCGCGAGCGTCCGTTCGTTCGGGTGGACGCCGTCGGCGGATCTGGGGGTTTCGTCGGGGAATGCCCAAGGTTTAAGTAATATTTTTTCCTGAAATTAGGTTGGGTCACACACATGGTACAGGCTATCACACTGGTGGTACTCACGCTCGTGTCGTTCACGGTGGCGTATCTGGGGTACTCGAGATACCTCTCGCAGTTCGTCGACCTGGACGACGACCGTGAGACGCCGGCGCACAAGTATCAGGACGGACAGGAGTACGTCCCGTCCAAGAAGCCGGTGTTGCTGGGGCATCACTATTCGAGCATCGCGGGCGGGGCGCCCATCGTCGGCCCGATCACCGCGACGGTGGTCTGGGGCTGGGTGCCGGCGTTCCTGTGGGTCGCCATCGGCAACCCGCTGTTCGGGTCCGTTCACGACTTCATGGCGCTGACGTCGAGCATGCGCCACGAGGGGAAGTCGATCGGGTACATCATCGGGGAGTACGTCGGCGAGCGCGGCAAGGACATGATCCTCTGGTTCGCGTTCCTGACCATCATCCTCGTGGTGGCGGTGTTCGGCCTCGTGATCGCCGTCGTCTTCAACGCCTATCCGCAGGCGGCGACGGCGTCGCTGGTCTACATCGCCCTCGCGTTGGTGTTCGGGGTGTATCTCTACCAGCTCGACTTGCCCTTCCTGCCGGGGACGGTGGCGTTCGTCGCCGCCGTCTTCGCCGGCGTGTGGGTCGGCGTCCAGTACCCCCTCGCGCTGGTGCCGGGGGACTACCCGGCGGGCACCATCGTCCTGCTGTCGGGGAGTCCGCTCCCGCCCGTGCTGGGCAGCGTCAACATCGCGACGTGGATCCCGGTGGTCCTCGTCTACGGCTTCGTCGCGAGCGTCCTGCCCGTCTGGGTGTTGCTCCAGCCGCGCGACTTCCTCACGTCGAGCCTGCTGTACGCCGGCGTCGGCGGTACGCTGCTGGCGGTGATCGTCGGGACGGTCACCGGTGCCGGCCAGCAACTCACCGTCAACGTCCCCGCCTACGCCGGGTTCTGGGGCGGGGCGCTCGTCGAAACCACCCTTCCGCTGTTCCCCCTGCTGTTCGTCACCATCGCCTGCGGGACGATCAGCGGCTTCCACTCGCTGGTCTCCTCGGGGACGACGGCCAAGCAGTTGGACAAGGAGACCGACGCCCGGACCATCGGCTACGGCGGGATGCTCGGCGAGGGCCTGCTGGCCACCGTCGCCATCGTCACCGTCGCGGTGTACGCCGAGGTGCCGACGGGCGGGGGCATCGGGCTCGCGCTCCCGAACTTCGCCTCCGGCGGCGGGCTGATCCTCAACATCGGGTTCGGGATCCCGGAGTCCCTCGCGGCGCCGTTCATGGGGCTCGTCCTCGTGAGCTTCCTGCTCACCAGCACCGACACGGCGGTTCGACTCGGCCGGTACATGGTCGAGGAACTCGTCGGGACGCCGGAGACGCAGGTCCAGGAGGTGGCGGCCAACCGCTACGTCAACGCCAGCCTCCAGGTGATTCCCGCGTACGTCCTCGTCGCCTCCGGCCGGTGGGCCGACCTCTGGCCGCTGTTCGGCGGCGCGAACCAGACGCTCGCGGCGCTGGCGCTGCTGGTGGCGACCATCTGGCTCGCCAACTGGGACGACCAGAAACAGCTCATCTCCACCGGCGCGCCGATGGCGTTCATGCTGGTCATCACGACCATCGCCCTGCTGTATCTCTCGCTGTATCAGAACCTCTATCAGAAGTTCGTCCTCGGCAACTGGGCCGACGGCGGCACGACCATCGCGATGGCCTCCGCGGCCGTCCAGATCGTGATCGCGCTGGTGTTGATCTGGCTGGCGCTCTCGCTGGCCTACATGGGCATCAGCAACATCCGGAAGGCCCGGGGCACCGGCGCGGCCGTCGCCGACGGCGGCGAACCGACCGACGACGACGACTGACGTCCGCCACCCGTTTTTTCAGCCCAGCAGCCGGCGCTTGAGCCGTTCGAGCGGCCCCGGCCGGGCGGCGTCGATGGGCTCCCAGACGGAGAGCGCGTCGTCGACGTCGGCCCGCCGACTCGTCACGACCGCCTCCCGGTCGGGCGCGACGACCGCGAGGTGGGTCTCGTAGTAGCCGTTGTAGCCGTACTTCAGCATCTCGCGGCCGGAGAAGCCAGCGACGAAGTCGCGCACGTCGTCCGGAATCTCGGGGACGACGACCGCGAACGTGAACTCCGTGGCGTAGTGTTCCTCGTCGGCCTCGATCCAGCGGTCCGCCAGGTCCTCGGCGAGGGCGACGAGGCGTTCGAGGTCCGCGACCCGGACGCCCTCGATCCGCCGGAGGAACAGGTGTTCGAAGGAGACGTGGTGGCCGTACGTGATGGCGGGGTGGAAGAACTTCTTCTGCGTGTGGATTTCGAGGCGGCCGTAGAGGTCGAACGCCTCGCCGTCGACGCGGTAGTCGCGTTCGAGGTCGTAGTTGAACATCAGACGGTCGCTCACCCGGTCGACGTACTCGTCGTCCCACTCGGGGACGTCGTCGGGGACGGTCCGCTCGGGGGAACCGCCGTCGTCGTCGGTGCCGGTCCTGATCCCCGCGTCCTCGTCGGTCACGGCTCGTAGACGTGGACGTCGTCCTCGGCCGGCGGGGCGCCGACGGCGACGACGTCGACCGGTTCGTCGGCGTCCTCGGGGTTGTACGCGAACTGCGGGCTCCCCGGTTCGACGGCGACCAGGGCGTCCGGCCCCGCCTCCAGCGTCCCCTCGGGCGTGTCGACGTGGAGCGTCCCCGAGAGGACGTAGAAGGCCTCCTCCTGTTCGTCGTGGTAGTGGTAGGCGAGCGGGAGTTCCTCGCCCGGGTCGGCCGTGTAGCGGTTGATCGCCATTCGCGTGAGGCCCGCGGGACCGGACAGCGACCGGCGCGTGCAGGGGCGGTCGGAGTCCGGATCGACGTCCTCGGTGTCGACGACGTGGTAGCCCATACCCGAGTCACTGTCGTGGGGGAGGCAAAAGTCCGTCGTCACCCACACGACAAGCTTTAATCCGTCAGTAGCCGTACGTGCGGGTACGATGGGCGGCAAAGACACCGAGACCTGTGGTCGCTGTGCCATGAGTTCGGTCGTGGGCGTGGCGTCCGAGGGGGACGGCGAGTCGGGGCGTGACCCGTTCGCCGGCGCCCGCATCGAGGTCGACGAGCGCCAACTGCGCGCCGTCTCGCCGGCGGCGTGGCTGGGGCGGGTGAAACGCCGTCTCGACGCGCTCGCCACCCGCCTGACGTACGGGCGATAACTGTTTTGTACGCCGATCCCATGGGGACTTGACAAGCGATGGAAGAGAGCGTGTCCGGATTCAAACGCCGGGGAACGTGGCCCGAAATCGTCGAACACGGTGAGCGCATCACGCGGGCGCTCCGCGACGCCGGCGCCGACGGCGAGGCGTTCGAGGAGTGGGACGAGTGGCGCCCCAAGTCCCACGAGCGCCTGGGCGACGACGTCAACGAGAAGACGGCCGAACAGGCCAGCGTCGGCGAGGGCGAGGGCGAGAAGGCCGGAAAGAACCCCGACGAGGACCTCCGCACGGCCGGCGAGAAGCTCTCGGAGTCCTACGAGCGCGCCGAACAGGGGGACAACGAGGGGGCGGTCGAGCGCTGGCAGGACTCGATCAACTACGTCGCCCGCGCCGCCGACTCCGCCGGACGGAAGGCGCTCCGGGCCGTCGAGGACACCGTCTACCGGAAGGTGATGACCCAACTGGCCCCGTACTACTTCGACAACGAACTCGTGAGCGCGAACGTCCAGAAGACGGCACGCGGCGGCGACGAGGACGAGTTCATCTTCGAGGTGAACGTCAACGACGACGAACTGAAGGCGGCGGTGAGCGAGCGGTTGGCCACCTACGAGGACAGCGTCGATCGCTGGCACGTCGACACGGAGAAGGAGACGGAGATCGCCGAGGCCGTCGAGGGGGTCGAGCCCCCAGTCGACGGCGGCGGCGAGTCGAAGTCGACGACCAACTGACCCGCCACACCTATCCCCGCGACAGCGCTACGTGTCGGTATGCACGTCGAGTTCGACCGCGACACCTGCATCGGCATGTTCCAGTGCGTCGAGGAGTGGACGGCGTTCGAGGAGAACCGCGACGAGGGGAAGGCGGACCTCGCCGGCGGCGAGGAACGGGAGCCGGACCTGTTCGTCCGCGAGGTGCCCGCGGACGCGGCACTCGACGCCGAGTTCGCCGCGCGCACCTGCCCCGTCGACGCCATCCGCCTCTACGACGACGACGGCGAGCAGATCGTGTAGGCCGGCCGGTGCCCGTCCCGACCGGGGCCGGTCGTCGGACCCCGGTCGCGTTCGGGCCGCGGTATCACTTTCACCGCGCTTCGCCAACGCTTAACCCCGCCGCCGACCAAGCCGGCACGATGGCGGCCACCGACGACGGCGACGGCGAGTACGTCGAGCATCCCCTGCTCGCGTCGGGAGTCATCGAGCGCCGGGAGTACCAGCGACGCCTCGCGGACGACGCCGCCGCGGACCACACGCTCGTCTGTCTCCCCACCGGCCTCGGCAAGACGACGGTGAGCCTGCTCGTGACCGCCGAGCGCCTCCACGAGACCGGCGGGACGGCGCTCTTTCTCGCCCCGACGAAGCCGCTGGTCCAGCAACACGCCGCCTTCTACCGCGACGCGCTGACGATTCCGGACGACGAAATCACGGTCTTCACCGGCGAGGTTCGGCCGGACGACCGGGCCGCGCTCTGGGAGGACAGCCGGGTCGTCATCGCGACGCCACAGGTGGTGGAGAACGACCTGATCGGCGGGCGCATCTCCCTGTCGGACGTGACCCACCTCACCTTCGACGAGTGCCACCGCGCGACCGGCGACTACGCCTACGTCTACATCGCGGAGCGCTACCACGCCGACGCCGAGGCGCCGCTGGTGACGGGCATGAGCGCCTCGCCCGGCGGCGACGAGGAGGCGATCATGACCGTCTGTGAGAACCTCGGCCTTCGCGAGGTGGCCGTGATGACCGAGGACGACGCCGACGTCGACGAGTACACCCACGACACCGAGGTGGAGTGGGAGCGGGTGACGCTCCCCGAGCAGGTACTGGAGATCCGCGACGCACTCGAGGAGGTGATCGTCGACCGTCTGGAGGCGCTTGCGGAACTCGGCGTCACGAACACGACGAGCCCGGACCTCTCCCAGCGCGACCTCAACCGGATGCGCGGGGAGTTACAGGAACTCATCGACGCCGACCAGTCCGAGGGGTACGAGGGCATGTCGATCCACGCGGAGGTGATGAAGCTCCGGCGCGCGGTGGAACTCGCGGAGACGCAGTCCGTGGAGTCGCTGCGGCGGTACTTCGAGCGCCAGCGCAACGCGGCCCGCGCCTCCGGGGCGTCGAAGGCGAGCCAGCGCCTCGTCTCGGAGCCGAAGGTCCGGGAGGCGATGCGGAAGGCCGAGGCGTTCGACGACCTCCACCCGAAGTTCCGGCAGACGCGGGTCCTGTTGGCCCGGACGCTCGGCATCGGCGGCGGCGAGCGCGTCATCGTCTTCACCGAGTCGCGGGACACCGCCGAGGCCCTCACCGACTTCCTCGCGGAGAGCTTCGACGTTCGGCGGTTCGTCGGGCAGGGCGACAAGGAGGGCTCGGACGGCATGACCCAGAAGGAACAGGGCGAGACGCTCGATGCGTTCCGGGCGGGCGAGTTCGAGGTGCTGGTCTCCACATCCGTCGCGGAGGAGGGTCTGGACGTCCCGGAGGTGGACCTCGTGCTCTTCTACGAACCCGTCCCCACGGCGATCCGATCCATCCAGCGGAAGGGGCGGACGGGGCGACAGGACGAGGGCCGGGTGGTCGTCCTCATGGCCGAGGACACCCGCGACGAGGCGTTCTTCTGGATCTCCCGCCGGCGCGAGCGGGAGATGGAGGACGAACTGGCGGAGCTGAAAGGCGTCGCCGACGAGATGTCGGCGGAACTCGACGACGGGCAGACGGCGCTCGATTCGTTCGACGACGGGGCGGCGAGCGACGGCGACGCCGCGGAGGCCGACGGCGGCGCGGCCGCCCAGCCCGGACTGGCGGCCTTCGGGGCGGCCGGCGAGGGCGACGACGAAGACGGTGACGACGCCGCGGCGGACGACTCCGAGGGCGTCGTCGCGACGGCCGAGGGCGACGACGAGACGGTCGAGATCGTCGTCGACCAGCGGGAACTCGACTCCGCCATCGCCCGCGACCTCTCGACCCGCGAGGGGGTCGAGACCCGACTGGAGACGCTGGCGGTCGGCGACTACGTCGTCTCGGATCGCGTCGCCGTCGAGCGCAAGACCGTCGGGGACTTCCTCGACACCCTCACCGGGAGCGACCGCTCGCTGTTCGAGCAGGTGGGCGACCTCTCCCGACACTACGCCCGGCCGGTCGTCCTGCTGGAAGGCGAGGGGCTCTACGAGGAGCGCAACGTCCACCCCGACGCCATCCGTGGGGCGCTGGCGTCGCTCACGGTGGATTTCGGCGTGAGCGTCCTGCGCACCGAAGGCGAGGGCGACACCGCCGACCTGCTCGCGGTGCTGGCGGGGCGCGAACAGACGACCCGGGAGCGAAGCGTCAGCGTCCACGGCGAGAAGAGTTCGAAGACGCTGGGCGAACAGCAGGAGTACGTCGTGGGCGCCATCGCGGACATCGGCCCCGTGACCGCCCGGTCACTGCTGGAACACTTCGGGAGCGTCGAGGCCGTGATGACGGCGCGGGAGGAGGACTTGCTGGAGGTCGACGGGGTGGGCGAGGTGACCGCCGACCGCATCCGGACCGTGGTCGGGAGCGACTACAGTTAGATTCGGCAGTCGTCGAGCGCCGAGAGCGTCTCGGCGGCCTCGCGGGCGGCGGCGAGCAGTTCCTCCGCGCGACGCGGGTCGTCGGCCTCCTCGGCCGCCCGCGAGAACTTCAGGAGCGTCCGCGAGAGCGACGCGCGGGCGTCGGCCAGCGAGTCGTCGCCGTCCTCCGAACCCCGGGCGCGCCGGTCGGTCGGGGCGGCGTCACGCCCCCGACCCGCGTCGGTCGATTCGGTCCCGCGGTCGGCGGGGGCGGTGAGGCTGCGCTCCCGGGAGTCGACGGCGGGGGGCGAGGGACGCCCGTCGTCGGCCGCGTCGTCGGTTGCCGGCTCGGCGCCCGTGGCGGCCTCCGGGTCGGACGCGGACTCGGGCGCGTCCGCCTCGACGGCGTCCGCCTCGACGGCCTCCCTCTCACCCGAGGCGTCCTCCCCCTCGGCGGCCGCCGTCTCGCCCGAGGCGTCGTCCGCGGCCTGGCACGTGGGGCAGAACTCCCGCCCGTCGTAGCGGAAGATGGGGTCGCCACACGAGTCGCAGTGGTCGTTGGTCATCGTCGCTCCCTGCAGGAGGAGTTCGCTCATGCGCTGTGTCGCCGCGCGCTTCTCCTGGTCCTGTTCGTACTTCTCCCGGAGTCGCTCGCGTTCGGCCTCCTTGTCGAACCCGCTCATGGGCGAGGGAAGGCGACCGAGGTCGAAAAACCCCACGGGACGTTCGACGGTCGTCGATCCGCCGTACGCCGACTGCGGGCGAGCGTCGGGGGTTCCGAAGCGTTTAATCGGAATCCGCGGCCATCGGTACGTGAAATGACGAAAGTGAGCGTCATCGGCGCGGCGGGAACCGTCGGGGCCGCGGCAGGGTACAACATCGCGCTCCGCGACATCGCGGACGAACTCGTCCTCGTCGACATTCCGGACATGGAGGCGGAGACGGTGGGACAGGCCGCGGACACCAACCACGGCGTCGCCTACGACTCGAACACGGTCGTCCGGCAGGGCGGCTACGAGGCGACCGCGGGGTCGGACGTGGTCGTCATCACGGCAGGCATCCCCCGCAAGCCGGGGCAGACCCGGATCGACCTCGCGGGCGACAACGCGCCCATCATGGAGGACATCGGCTCCTCGCTGGCCGAGTACAACGACGACTTCGTGTCGATCACCACCTCGAACCCGGTGGACCTGCTGAACCGCCACCTCTACGAGGCGGGCGACCGCGACCGGCACTCGGTGATCGGCTTCGGCGGCCGCCTCGATTCGGCGCGCTTTCGCTACGTCCTCTCCCAGCGGTTCGACGTCCCCGTGCGGAACGTCGAGGCGACGATCCTCGGCGAACACGGCGACGCGCAGGTGCCCGTCTTCTCGAAGGTCCGGGTCGACGGCCGCGACCCCGAGTTCTCCGCCGACGAGCGGGAGGAGATCCTCGCCAACCTCCAGGAGTCGGCGATGGACGTCATCGAGCGCAAGGGCGCGACCGAGTGGGGCCCGGCGACGGGCGTCGCCCACATGGTCGAGGCGGTCCTCCGCGACACCGGCGAAGTCCTGCCCGGGAGCATCGTCCTCGACGGCGAGTTCGGCCACGAGGACACCGCCTTCGGCGTCCCCGTCAAACTCGGCGCCGACGGCGTCGAGGCGGTCGTCGAGTGGGATCTGGACGACTACGAGGTGGACCTGATGGACGAGGCCGCGGAGAAACTCGCCGACCAGTACGGGAAGATCGCCTGAGGTTTTTGGGCGATACCGCGGCCACGCCCGCCGTGACCTGACCACGGTCGCGGGGCGCTCGCGGGAGCGCGGCGCCACGCCCCGCGTCCCACGGCCGGCGCCGCCTGCTCGCTCACAGCCGTCGCCGCAGCGCCTCGGCCGTCTTCTCACCGACGCCGGCGACGTCCCGGAGGTCCGCGGCCGACGCCGCCCGCACGTTCTCGACGCTCCCGAACCGCCGGAGGAGGCGCCGGCGCGTCTCGGGCCCGACGCCCGGCACCTCGTCGAGCGCCGTCGACACCTCGTCGCGGACGGTTCCGTGGTACTGGACGGCGAAGCGGTGGGCCTCGTCGCGGACGCGCTGGAGGAGGTGGAGATGGGGGGCGTCGTCGTCCCAGTCGTGGGCGCCGTCGGGGGTTATCACCCGCTCCTCGGCCTTCGCGAGCGCCACGGCGGGGACGTCCCACCCCGCCCCGTCGAGGGCGTCGCGGGCGGCCGCCAGTTGCCCCTCGCCGCCGTCGATCAGCAGCAGATCCGGATCGGGGCGGTCGTCCTCGCCCGCGACGGCGCGGTCGGCCCGCCAGCGGACGAGTTCGCGCATGTTCGCGTAGTCGTCGTTCCGGTCGGTGAGGCTCTTCCGGCGGTAGGCCGACTTCTCCGCGCTCCCGTCGACGAAACAGACGTCGCTGCCGACGGCCGCCCGGCCGCCGCTGTGGCTCACGTCGAACCCCTCGATCCGCTCGACCGGCCCGTCGAGGCCGAGGGCGTCGGCGAGGCGGGCGCCGCCGTCGTCCCGCCCGGGGCGACTGCGGGCGTTCTTCAGCGCGAGGTCGACCAGCTTCGCCTCGCGGCCGGCCCCGGGGACCCGGAGGGCGACGCCCTCCGCCTCCAGCCACGCGAGCACCTCGTCGTCGTCCGGGCGCTCGGAACAGAGGATGGCGTCGGGGAGGTCGCGGTCGGCGTAGTACTGGGGGACGAAGGCGGCGAGGAGCGCGCCGACCCGGTCCTCGCCCTCGGGCGCGTCGAGGCGGTGTCGGGAGCGGTCGACGAGCTGTCCCCGCTCGCTGTGGAGGCGAGCGACCGTCGCCCGGTCGCCCTCCACCGACGCCCCGAGGACGTCGACGGTCCGCTCGTCGGCCGGCGACGCCACCGCCTCGGCGCCGGAGCCGTGGAAGGACTCGACGGTGTCGAGTCGGTCGCGGAGGTTGGCGGCGCGCTCGAAGGATCGATCCTGCGCGGCCGACTCCATCTCCCGGCGGAGCGGGTCGGCCAGCGCGCCCGTCTCGCCCTCGAAAAATCGGATCGCTGCCCGGACGTCCTCGGCGTAGGAGTCATCGTCGATTTCGCCGGTGCAGGGCGCGCTACACAGCCCCATCTCGTAGTCGAGACAGGGGCGGTCCCGGCCGCGGTACTTGTGATCGGAACAGCCCCGCAGCCCGTACACCTCGCGGAGCGCCTTGACGACCGTCTCGACGCTCCCCTTCTCGGTGAAGGGGCCGAAGACCGTCGCCCCCTCGTCGGGGTCCCGCGTCACCTCGATCCGCGGAACCGGGTGATCGGTGAACTGGACGAGCGGGTAGGACTTGTCGTCCTTCAGTCGGACGTTGTACCGCGGTTGGTGGCGCTTGATGAGGTTCGCCTCCAGCAGGAGCGCCTGGGTCTCGGTGTCGGTGACGGCGACGTCGATCCGATCGGCACGCTCGACCATCCGACGAATGCGGTCGCTCCGTGGATCGGCGTAGGAGCGGACGCGCTCCCGGAGGTCGACCGCCTTGCCGACGTACTGCACGTCCTCGGCCTCGTAGAAGAGATAGACGCCCGGGTCGCGGGGGAGGTCGGCCGCACGCGCTCGAACCGCACTCGCGTCCATCACCGCCCTCGTAGCGACCCCGTACGGATGAGCCTGACGCGTCGCCCGCCGCTCTCACCGTTGATAATCGTCGGAAACGATTAAGAAGAGCGCTGGTGACGGCCCGCGTATGGATCACGCCCCCGACTCACAAGGGTCGAAGCCGTCGGAAGCCGACGGTCGGCCGGAAGCGGTTCGGACCGACGGTGGCCAGACCGACGTGAACGGCGACTCGGTTACCATCGAATCGACGGAGTCGACGGTCGAGAGGCGAGAGTCGGAAGCGACGAACGGGACGGCGGAGGTGGAGTTGAACGTCGACGACGACGTCCTGATCGACGGCGTCGGAATGCCGGTGTTCGTCCTCGACCGGGAGGGCGCCATCGCGGCGTGGAACCACAGCATCGAGGAGTTGACCGGAAACGGGGACGACGTCGCCATCGGCTCGACGGCGCCGAGTACGGTGTTCTATCCCGAGGGTCGGGAGCGGGAGATGCTGGCCCAGACGGTCCTGGAGTCGCCCGAGTCGGCCGACGAGCGCGAGGGCGTGGAACTCGAGAACGAGGCGCTGTCGCTGTACGCGACCGACGAGACGATGACGGATCGCTGGGGCGACCGTCGACACCTGCGTCACACGTCGATGCCGCTGTACGAGGACGGCGAGTTCGTCGCGGTCATCCAGGCGATCCGGGACCGGACGGAGGAGGTGAAACGGCAGGAGGCGGTCGCGAACCTCGTCGACGAGGTCAGGGGGACGCTCCACGACCTCGCGGAGGGCCACCTCGACTCCCGCGCCGCGTTCGACGTCGAGGAGGACGTCATCGACGACCGCCTCGCGGACGTCGTCACGGAGTTGAACCGGACCGCCGAGGAGTTCGAGAGCCTGGCGAGCGAAGTCGACGGCGAGACGCGGGCCCTGGCGGACGCCATCGACCGGACGGCGACGGCGGCGGCCGACATCGCGGAGAACGTCGACGACCAGAACGGCCTGCTGCAGGAGGGTGCCGAGGAGATGCAGTCGTTCAGCGCGAGCATCGAGGAGGTGGCGGCGACGACCGACGAGGTGGAGTCGGCGGCCGACGAGGCGCGCGAGGCGGCCAGCGAGGGGCTGGACGCGAGCGCCGACGCCCGCGAGGCGACGGAGAGCGTCGTCGACGTGGGCGAGGAACTCGTCGACGACGTGACGGCGCTCGGCGATCGGATGGACGACATCGAGGAGGTGGTCGAGGTCATCTCGGAGGTGGCCGACCGGACGAACCTGCTGGCGCTGAACGCCAACATCGAGGCGGCGCGGGCGGGCGAGGACGGCGACGGGTTCGCCGTCGTCGCCGAGGAGGTGAAGTCGCTGGCCGAGCAGACCCACGAACACACCGAGGAGATCACGGACGACATCCAGACGCTCCAGGCGCAGACGGACGACACCGTCGACGCCGCGACCCGTTCCGTCGACCGGATCGAGCAGGCGAGCGAGCAGATCGACGACGTGCTGGAGACCTTCGAGGAGATCGCGGAAACCATCGACCGGGTCGCGGACGGCGTCGCCGAGGTGTCGCGGACGGCCGACGACCAGGCGGCGACCGGCGAGGAACTCACCGCGACGATCGAGACGCTCCGGGATCGAGCGGCGGAGACGGCCGAGGCTGCCGACCGGATCGTCGCCGCGGCCGACGAGGCCGACGAGGCGGTCGACGAACTCTCGCGGAGCGTCGACGAACTCCGGGCGGGCGAGGCGCGGGCCGGCGGGCCGTAGCGTATAACCCCGACGGCACCGACCCACCGGCCATGGACGACGAGGGAACGACGCGAACGTGGCTCGTCGAGCGGACGTACGACGACAAGGGGCTCATCTCGCTGGTGTACGCGACGACGGACGGCGAGGCCGTCCGGCGGATCGAGCGGGCGCCCATCGCCGTCGAGCGCTCGGGGGGCGTCACCGCCGCCGTCGACGTCGACGCGTCCGCGCTCACGCCGGTCGAGGAGGCGTCGCTGCGCGAGCGGTACGCGACGGAGGCACGGCGGATGGCCGAGGAACACGACCCCGACGAGACGGTGTAGGCGGACACCTAAACTCTTTAGCCGGGACTGGACCAAGGGGACCCCATGGCCGCAATCGAACTCGACGGCGTGACCAAGCGATTCGGCGACGTCACTGCCGTCTCCGACCTCGACCTCACGGTCCCCGAGGGCGAGGTGTTCGGGTTCCTCGGGCCGAACGGCGCGGGGAAGTCGACGACGATCAACATGTTGCTCGATTTCGTCCGACCGACCGACGGCGAGGTTCGCGTCCTCGGCATGGACGCGGGCGAGGAGAGCGTCGCGGTGCGGCGGCGGACGGGCGTCCTCCCCGAGGGATACGACGTCTATCACCGCCTCACCGGTCGCAAACACGTCGAATTCGCCATGCGCTCGAAGGAGGTGGAGGGCGACCCCGAGGCGATGCTGGAACGGGTCGGCCTCGCCGACGCCGCCGACCGCAAGGCCGGTGGCTACTCGAAGGGGATGCGCCAGCGACTCGCGCTGGGCATGGCGCTGGTCGGCGAGCCGGATCTGCTCGTCCTCGACGAGCCCTCCTCCGGGCTGGATCCGGGCGGCGCCCGCGAGATGCGCGACATCGTCCGGAGCGAGGCCGACCGCGGCACCACCGTCTTCTTCTCCAGTCACGTCCTGGGGCAGGTCGAGGCCGTGTGTGACCGCGTGGGTATCATGCGCGCGGGCGAACTCGTCGCCGAGGACAGCATCGAGGGGCTCCGCGGCGCCGTCGACGAGGGCGAGACGCTGTCGGTCACCGTCGACGACGCGAGCGAGGTGGACCTCGACGCGGTGCGGGCGGTCGACGGGGTGAGCGCCGCCGCGGCCGACGGGGAGACGGTGACCGTCTCCTGTGAGGCCGACGCGAAGACGGCGGTCATCGCCGCGCTGGAGGACGCCGGCGTGACGGTCCAGGACTTCCGGACGGAGGAAACCTCGCTCGAGGACCTCTTTCTCGCCTACACCGAGGGCGAGAAGGGGGAGGTGTCGGCATGACGTGGACCGCGGTCGCCCGGAAGGACTTCGAGGACGCCATCCGGTCGCGGTGGGTGGCGGGCCTGTCGGTGCTGTTCGTCCTGCTGGTGTCGGCGGCGGCGTACCTCGTCCGCCCGGCACCGGGCGAGACGATCAGCTCGAACGCCGTCCTCAACTCGCTGTTCGTCCGCGACGCCCTGGTGACGACGCTCGTGCCGCTGCTCGCCCTGATCGTCGCGTACAAGGCCGTCGTCGGCGAGCGGGAGTCGGGGTCGCTGAAGCTCCTGCTCTCCCTGCCGCACTCGCGGGCGGACGTGGTGTTCGGGAAGGTCTTCGGCCGGGCGGCCGCCATCGCCGCCCCCATCTCGGTGGGCTTCCTCCTGCCGGCGGTGATCCTCCTCGTCGCGCCGCCGGTGACCTTCGACGCGGCCTCGTACATCGGCTACACGCTGCTGACGGCGGTCCTCGGGGTCGTCTTCGTGAGCATCGCGGTCGGGTTCTCCGCGGCCGCGTCGTCGAGCCGGCGGGCGGTCGCCGGCGCCATCGGGATCTACTTCCTCTTCGTCCCGCTGTGGGGGGCCATCCGGTTCCCGCTGCAGCTCTATCTGGGCATGGGCGGCGGCCCCTCGTGGCTCCCGCTGTCGGGCCAGCAGGTGTTGCGGATGCTGACGCTCATCAACCCGACGGGGGCGTTCAAGACCGTCTCGAACGCGTTCCTGCAGGGGGAACTCTACACCCAGGGCGACGTGAACATGCAGGTGTCGGCGACGCTCATGCTGGTGCTGTGGATCCTCGTGCCGCCGCTGCTCGGCCTGCTGTGGTTCCGGGACGCGGACCTGTAGCCCGGGCTCACAGCCCGGCGACGTCCTCGATGGCGTCGGTCAGTGCCCGGACGCTCTCGACCGTGTGTTCGCCCATGTGACCGATGCGGAACGTCTCCTCGCCGATGGATCCGTAGCCGTTCGAGAACACCATGTCGTACTGCTCGGAGACGGCGTCGATGGTGGCGGCGACGTCGATGTCCCGCGTGTTCGCGATACAGCTCACCGTCTGCGATTCGTACCCCGCCTCGGGGAAGAGGTCGAAGTGCTCGCGCGCCCACTCGCGGGTGTACTCGGCCATCTCCCGGTGGCGCCGGTCGCGTTCCCGGTGGCCCTCCTCGAGCATGTGGTTCATCTGCTCGCGGTAGGCGAGCATGATCGGAATGGCGGGCGTGGAGTGGGTCTGGCCCTTGCGGTCGTAGTAGTCGAGACAGCGCTGGAAGCCGCCGTACCACGAGGCCGAGTCCGTGTCGAGTTCGCGCTCGTAGGCGTCGTCGCTGACCACGCAGACGGCGAGGCCGGGGGGCATGGCGAAGGCCTTCTGGGTCGAGGCGAAGACGACGTCGATGCCGTGGGCGTCGATGTCGACGTGATCGCCGCCGAGCGCCGACACGGCGTCGACGACGAAGTAGGTGTCCGGATACTCGGCGACCACGTCGCCGATCTCCTCGATCGGGTTGCGGACGCCGGTCGAACTCTCGTTCATGACGCAGGCGACGACGTCGTAGTCGGCGTCGCTCGCCTCGATCGCCTCGCGCACGTCCCCGGGTTTGACCGCCTCGCCCCACTCGTATTCGAGGCGGTCGACGTCCTTGCCAAGTCGCTCGGCCACGTTGGCGTGGCGCTCGCTGAACGCTCCGCAGGTCGGGACCAGTATCCGGTCGTCGACGAGGTTGAGCGTCGAGGCCTCCCAGAACTCCGTGCCCGACGCCGTGAGGACGATCACGTCGTTGTCGGTGCCCAGGAAGTCCTTCGTGTCCTCCACGATGGTCGTGTAGAGATCCGTCATCCGGTCCATGCGGTGACCGAACATCGGCTGGGCCATCGCCTCGACGACGTCCGCGCGCACCTCGGTGGGACCGGGAATGTACAGCGTCTTGTCGGGGTAGTCGTCCGTGTATTCGCGTTTCTCGGTCATGCCAACCACCAGCGTACGGGGTACGGCGTGACGAGGCGGCATGGTCCTTTTGATACCGACCCCGCGGGGCGGCGACGCGCGCGCCGTACCTCACGGTTATAAGTTCCTCCGGAAATATGCACCGTACACATGACCGACGGCTTTCACACCCGAAGCCTCCACGCCGGGGGGGAGCCGGACCCGGCGACGGGTGCGCGCGCGCCACCGATCTATCAGACCACGTCGTACGTCTTCGACGACGCCGACGACGCCGCGGCGCGGTTCAGCCTCGACGTCGAGGACGACATCTACTCGCGGTTCTCGAACCCGACGGTGCGGACCCTCGAGCGCCGACTGGCCTCGCTCTCGGGCGGGACCGACGCCGTCGCCACCGCGGCCGGGATGGCCGCCCTCGACGCCGCGACGAGCATCCTCGCCGAATCCGGCGACAACGTCGTCGCCTCGGCGGACATGTACGGCGGGACCAGCACCTACTTCTCGAAGATGGCCTCGCGGCGGGGAATCGAGTTCCGGCCGGTCGACACGCTCGACTACGACGCCTACGCCGAGGCGGTCGACGACGACACCGCGTTCGTCCACGTCGAGACGCTCGCCAACCCCTCGCTGGTGACGCCGGACTTCGAACGGCTGGCCGACATCGCCCACGAGAACGCCGTCCCGCTGTTCGTCGACAACACCTTCGCCACGCCGTACCTGTGTCGGCCGGTCGAACACGGCGCGGACCTCGTCTGGGAGTCGACGACCAAGTGGATCCACGGGTCGGGCACCACGCTCGGCGGGATCCTGGTCGACGGCGGCGCCTTCCCCTGGGATCACGCCGAGGCGGACTACCCCGAACTCGCCGGGGAGAACCCGGCGTACGGCTTCGACTTCACCGAGCGGTTCGGCGACCGGGCGTTCGCGGCCGCGGCGCGGTACCGCTCGCTCCGGAGCCTCGGCAACGGGCAGTCGCCGTTCGACGCCTGGGTCACCCTGCAGGGCCTGGAGACCCTGCCTCTGCGGATGGAGCGCCACTGCGGGAACGCGATGGCCGTCGCGGAGTTCCTCGACGACCACCCCGCCGTCGGGTGGGTGAACTACCCCGGGCTGGCGTCCCACGAGACCCACGCCAACGCGAGCGAGTATCTCGACGGCTACGGCGGGATGGTCACCTTCGGTCTCGCGGACGGCTACGAGGCGGCGAAGGAGCTGTGCGAGACGGTCGAACTCGCGAGTTTCCTCGCCAACATCGGCGACGCGAAGACGCTGGTGATCCACCCCGCCTCCACCACCCACTCCCAGTTGAGCGAGGCCGAACAGCGCGCCGCGGGCGTCACGCCGGACATGGTTCGGCTCTCGGTCGGCCTGGAGGACGTCGAGGACGTCGTCGCCGACCTGGAGCGGGGGCTGCGATGACCTCCGTCGAGAGCGGCACGCGGGACCTGGGGGAGTTCACCTTCGAGTGCGGGGAGTCCATCGAGAACCTGCGGATCGCCTACGAGGCCTACGGCGACTTCGAGGCGACGGAGGGAGGCAGCAACGCCGTCCTGATCTGCCACGCGCTCACGGGGAGCCAGAACGTCGCCAGCGCGGGGCTGGCCGAAACCGCGGGGCAGGCGCGGGCGTGGTGGAACGACATCGTCGGCCCCGGCAAGGCCATCGACACGACGGAGTACTACGTCGTCTGTGCGAACGTCCCCGGGTCCTGTTACGGGTCGTCCGGGCCGCCGGCGGAGAACCCCGACACCGGCGAACCGTGGGGCACCGACTTCCCGCCCGTGACGGTGGGGGACTGGACGCGGGCCCAGCGACGCCTGCTCGACGACCTGGGCGTCGGCCGCCTGCACGCCGTCGTCGGCGGGAGCGCCGGCGGCATGAACGTCCTGGACTGGGCGGTGCAGTACCCCGACGACGTGGCCCGCATCGCCCCCGTCGCGGCCGCCGCCCGCCTCGACGCCCAGTGTCTCGCCCTCGACGCCATCGCCCGCCGGGCCATCACCACCGACGACGCCTGGCAGGGCGGTGACTACTACGGCGGCGAGGAACCGACCGACGGCCTCGCGCTCGCCAGACAGATCGGCCACGTGATGTACCTCTCGAAGACGTCGATGAACGAGAAGTTCGGCCGCCGGGCGGCCGGCCGCGACGCCGTGCGCTCCTTCCCCGCCGACCGCGCCGCCGCCTTCTTCCCCTACCGCGAGGTGGAGTCCTACCTCGACTACCAGGCCGAGAAGTTCGTCGACCGGTTCGACCCGAACACCTACCTCTACCTGACCCGCGCGATGGACGACTACGACCTCAGCGAGGGGTACGAGGGCGACGCCGACGCCCTCGCCGCCTTCGAGGGCGAGACGCTGCTCATGTCTTTCACCGGCGACTGGCACTTCACGGTCTCGCAGTCCGAATCGCTCGCCGAGGCGTGCCGCACGGCGGGCGTCCCCGTCGCCCACCACGTGGTCGAGTCGAACCACGGACACGACGCCTTCCTCGTCGAACCGGAGAAGGTCGGCCCGCCGCTCCGGGACTTCCTCGCGGACGGACTGGAGGGCCGGGCCATCCACGACACCGCCGAGGACGACGCGGAAGCGGAAGGCGAGGACGACTTCGCGCCGGTCCACAACTCGCTGTTCGGCGGATAAGCACACTGCAACTCTGTTCTGACGGGGGCTCCCCCGCCCCGATTCCCGAGCGGCGCGGTCGGAGAGGACACGACGAGAGCGACACGCTATCCAGTTTAAGTGAATAATATTTATGATTGTCATAGTGAACCAATACCACAATAATTAATGGAGATAAGTTTGTTCAGTATGGGCTGGAATGTCCGATGGTAACGTACGACGACGTAAGTTCGTCAAGGCTGCGGGTGTAGCAGGTGTCGTCGGCCTCGCCGGCTGTTCGGGTGGCGGCGGCGGTGGCGGCGAGGGCGACGGCGGTGGCGGCGACGGTGGCGACGGCGGCGACGGCGGTGGCGGCGACGGTGGCGACGGCGGGAGTACCGGTAGTAGCGGCAGTGATCCGATCCTCGTCGGGACCCTGGCACCGTTCAGTCAGGGGCTCGGGTGGGTCGGTCCGAACGCCGCCCGTGGCCGCGACGTCGCACTCGCGGACATCGAGGACGCCGGACTCCTCGGTCGGGAGATCGAGATCAACGAACAGGACACGGAGACGACGCCCCAGGCGGCGATTTCCGGGTTCAACACGCTGGACGAGGCCGGCGTGGTGGCGACCCTCGGGCCGTCGAGTTCGGTGATCCCGAACCTCATCCAGCCGGTGGAAGACGCGGGGTTGCCGATGCTCTCGGTCTCCGCGGGGACGATGCAGCTCGACGACGTCGGCGGCCCCGAGGCCTACCTGTGGCGGACGGTGCCGAGCGACTCCATCGCCGGTCGCGCACAGGGCCAGTACGCGCTCTCGCAGGACTACAACACGATGGCGGTCACGTACAAGGACGACAAGGGGTCACAGAGCTTCTCGACGGCTGTCGCGGAGTACTTCACCTCGCAGGGCGGCGAACAGGTCGCCGACGTGGCGCTGGGAATCAACGCCGACTCCTACCGCAGCGAGATCCAGCAGATCATGGACGCCGACCCCGACGTGATCTCCATGACTGCCGGGACGGAGGTGTCGGCGCTGTTCATGCGCAACTACCTGGAAGCGGGTGCCGACATTCCGATCTTCATCGGAAACGACGTCGTCACGCCCGACTTCATCGAGCGGATAGGCGCCGAGGCGATGGCGGACGCACCCATCTTCGGACAGGCGCCGGCGCCCGGTCCGTCCTACGAGTCGTTCGCGGAACGCCACCAAGAGATGCACGGGCAGGCCCCCGGCACCTTCAGCGCCGCGGGCTACGACGCGATGAACCTGATCGCGCTGGCGGCCCACCGGGCCGGCGAGGCCACCCGGCAGGCGATCACCGACAACATCAACCCCGTCGCGCGGCCCGAGGGGACCGAGGTGACGTCGTTCTCCGAGGGCAAGGCGGAACTCGAGGCAGGTAACGAGATCAACTACCAGGGCGCGTCGAACCCGCAGAACTTCGACGAGGACGGCGACCCCGTCGGACCGTTCTCCGTCCTCGACGTGCAGGGCGGTGAGTGGGCCGAAGTGACGACGTTCTCCGCGGCGGAACTCACGGCCTGAGAGCGGGTTCGAAGCCGCTCCTCCGAATTACAATCACAAATTCGATACCTGACAATGGCAATCGTAGACCTCCTGTTGGTCGTCGGAATCATCGCCGGCATCTACTCGCTGCTGGCGATCGGAATGAACATGCACTGGGGAGATACCGGACTGTTGAATTTCGCGCACGCGGCCTTCTTCGCCATCGGCGCGTACACGTCGGCGATCCTCACGACCCCACCGGCGACGGGTCAGCTGGCCACGCGCGTCGTCGGGTTCGACTTTCCCATCCTCGTGGGGCTGATCGCCGGGACGATCCTGGCGGGGCTCGTCGGTACGCTGATCGCCGTGACCAGCGTCCGTCTGGAGGGCGACTATCTGGCGATGGTGACGCTGAGTTCCGCCGAACTGATCCGGTTGATGATCCACAACGAGGCGTGGTTGACCACCGGTGCACAGACGCTGAAGAACATCCCGCGCCCGCTCGACGGGGCCGTTCCGGTCAGTTACGACCTCTTCTATTTCGTCCTCGTGTGGGCGATCGTGGGTGCGTGTTACCTCCTGTTCGTGCGGCTGTCGGAGAGCCCGTTCGGTCGCGTCCTCCACGCGATCCGCGAGAACGACGACGTCCCGCTCGCGCTGGGCAAGAACACGGCCGTGTTCAAGCTGAAGTCGTTCGGCATCGGCGCCGCAGTCGCCGGCCTCGCCGGCGGGTTGTGGGCCCACTACGTCTACGCCATCACGTCGATCATGTTCCTCCCCAGCGTCACCTTCCTGATCTGGGCGGCGGTCATCATCGGCGGCGCCGGGAGCTACGCCGGCGCCATCGTGGGCGCCACGGTCATCGTGTTCCTTCGGCAGATCACGCGGTTCATCCCGGGGAGCGTCCCCTTCGGCGACGAACTCGCGTACATCCGCCTGATGGTGGTGGGCGTGGTGTTGATCCTCGTCCTCTACTTCCGACCCGAAGGACTGCTTGGCAACAGCGAACGACTGCAGGCAGGCACCTCGGAGGGAACGTAGATGGTACTCGATCTACAGCTCGTCTGGAACGGACTGGTCGTCGGGAGCATCATCGCCGTCTCGGCGCTCGGACTGACGCTCATCTTCGGCATCCTCAACTTCATCAACATCGCGTACGGCGACTACATGGCCGCCGGGGCGTACGTCGCCTGGGCGGTCAACGCGCAGGTGGGACTCCCGCTCGGGGTCGCCATCGTCGTCGGCATCCTGACGATGTCGGTCGGCGCGGTGGTGCTCGACAAGATCGTGTTCCAGCATTTCCGGTCCCGGAGTCCGATCACGCTGCTCATCGTCTCCATCGGCGTGGCGTTCTTCCTCCGGAACCTGATTCGCGCGGTCTGGGGACCCAGCGGACACTTCTACGAACTGCCGCTGACCGCCAATCCGTCGGTCCTGGGCATCAGGTACAGCATCGAGCAGGTGGCGATCATGGTGACCAGCCTGGTGCTGTTGGTCGGCGTGTACGGCCTGCTCCGACGGACGCGGATCGGGATCGCGATGCGCGCGGCGTCGGACGACCGGATGCTCAGCCGGATTCGCGGCGTCGACACCGAACGGCTCGTCCTCTACGTCTGGCTGATCGGCGGCGCCATCGCCGGACTGGGGGGCATCATGCTCGGACTCGACGCCCAGATCCGGCCGAACATGGGCTTTACCGCCCTCATCCCCATCTTCGCCGCGGTGATCCTCGGCGGCATCGGTGACCCCAAGGGTGCCGTCGCCGGCGGCTACACCATCGGCGTCCTCCAGGAAGTGAGCGTGAGCGTCATTCCCTCGGAGTACAAGTTCGGCGTCGGACTGCTGGCGCTGATCGTCGGCCTGATCACGCGTCCGGACGGACTGTTCGGGGAGGCAACGCGATGACCCTGCTCGAAGCCAGCAACCTCCGGAAGACGTTCGGCGGCATCGTCGCCGTCGACGAGGTCTCCTTCGAGGTCGAACGCCGGGAGATCGTCGGCGTCATCGGCCCGAACGGCGCCGGCAAGTCCACGATGTTCAAGCTGCTGTCCGGATTCCACCACCCGGACGAGGGCTCCGTCGAGTTCGACGGCGAGGACGTGACGGAACTCGAACCCGACGAACGCGCCCAGCGCGGCATGGTCCGGACCTTCCAGATCGCTCAGGAACTCACCGGGATGCAGGTGATGGAGAACATGCTCCTGGCATCGCAGAACCACCCCGGCGAGAAGGTCCTCGCGGCGGCGGCGAACACCGGGACCGTCCGCGACCACGAATCGGAGGCCCGCGAGCGCGCCGAGGAGCTACTGAAGTTCCTCGAACTCTGGGACCTTCGCGAGGAGTACGCCGGCAACCTCTCGGGCGGGCAACGAAAGCTGCTGGAGTTGGGTCGGGCGCTGATGGCGGAGCCGGATCTCTTGTTACTGGACGAACCGATGGCCGGCGTCAATCCCGACCTGACCGATCGGCTCCTCGAGCGCATCATGGAACTGCGCGACGAGCGGGACATGACGTTCCTCGTCGTGGAACACGACATCGAGGCGATCATGCGAATCTCCGACACCGTCATCGGGATGCACGACGGCAAGGTACTGTCGAAGGGAACGCCGGAGGAAGTGCAGTCCGACGAACGCATGCTCGAGGCCTACCTCGGAGGTGACGTCTGATGTTGCTCGAACTGGAGGACGTCGTCAGCGGCTACGGTGACGCGATCATCGTCCACGGCGTCGACATGGAGATGACCGACGGCGAGATGGTCACGATCATCGGCCCGAACGGTGCCGGCAAGTCGACGCTCCTGAAGACGATCGTCGGCGTCGTCGAGGCCCGGGAGGGGACGATCCGGTTCGACGGTACCGACATCGCGGGGCTCCCCCCGGAGAAGGTCGTCGAACACGGCATCTGTTATGTCCGACAGGACGACAACATCTTCCCGAACCTCTCGGTCATGGAGAACCTGAAGATGGGGGCGTGGCCGGCCGAGGGTGAAGACTGGTTCGACTTCGACGAACGCCTCGAGGAGGTGTACGCCCAGTTTCCCGTCCTCGAAGAGCGCGCCGATCAGCGGGCGGGCGCCCTGAGCGGCGGGCAACAGCAGATGGTCGCGATGGGAACCGCGATGATCCTCGATCCGGACCTGCTCGTCCTCGACGAACCGTCGGCGGGGCTGGCGCCACAGCTCGTCGAGGAGGTGTTCCAGAAGATCGTCGAGATCAACGAGGCCGGAACGCCCGTGCTGATGGTCGAGCAGAACGCCCGGGCGGCGCTGAAGCGGTCCGACCGCGGCATCGTCCTCGACATGGGCGAGAACCGGTTCGAGGGAAGCGGCGAGGAACTGCTCGACAGCGACGAGGTGGCCGAACTCTACCTCGGCACCGACTGACCGCCGGACGGGCGGGCCACCGTCTCCGGCGCTTTTAGTACGGTCGCTTCCGAAGGCCGTCGCATGGCAGACGAAGACGACGGAGACGGACCCGGATTCCACACGCGAAGCCTCCACGCCGGACAGTCGCCGGACCCATCGACGGGTGCCCGGGCACCGCCGATCTACCAGACCACGTCGTACGTCTTCGACGACGCCGACGACGCCGCCGGCCAGTTCGCCCTCGAGAAGGAGGGGCACATCTACTCGCGGCTGATGAACCCCACCGTGGGGACGCTGCAGGAGCGCCTCGCCTCGCTGGAGGGCGGCGTCGGCGCCGCCGCCACCGCCTCGGGGATGGCCTCGCTGGACCTCGCCACCTTCCTGCTGGCCGAGGCGGGCGACAACGTCGTCACCGCGTCGGCGCTGTACGGCGGCACGTACACCTACTTCACCCACTCCGTCGAGCGCCGCGGGATCACGACCCGCTTCGTCGACACGCTCGATTACGACGCCTACGCCGAGGCCATCGACGACGACACCGCCTACGTCCACCTCGAAACGATCGGCAACCCCGCCCTCGTCACCCCGGACATCGAACGGGTCGCGGACATCGCCCACGACCACGGCGTCCCGCTGCTCGTCGACAACACCTTCGCGACGCCGTACCTGTGCCGGCCGCTCGAACACGGGGCGGATCTGGTCTGGAACTCGACGACCAAGTGGCTCCACGGGTCGGGGTCGACCGTCGGCGGCGCCCTGATCGACGGCGGCACCTTCGACTGGGGGGCGTACGCCGAGGACTACCCCGAGATCGGCCAGTCGAACCCCGCGTACCACGGCGTCAACTTCCACGAGACGTTCGCCCCCGCGGGGTTCACCTACGCGGCCATCGCCCGCGGTCTGCGTGACCTGGGCAACACGCAGTCGCCGTTCGACGCGTGGGTCACCCTCCAGAAACTCGAGTCGTTCCCGATGCGGATGGAGCGCCACTGCGAGAACGCGATGGCCGTCGCGGAGTTCCTCGACGACCACCCCGAGGTGGCGTGGGTCAACTACCCCGGCCTGGAGTCCCACGAAACCCACGGGACGGCGAGCGAATATCTGGAGGGGGGCTACGGCGGCATGATCACCTTCGGCCTCGCGGACGGCTACGAGGCGGCGAAGGGAACGGTCAACGAGGTGGAACTCGCCTCCCTGCTCGCGAACGTCGGCGACGCGAAGACGCTGGTGATCCACCCCGCCTCCACCACCCACCAGCAGTTGACCGACGAGGAACAGGAGGCCGCGGGCGTCACGCCCGACATGGTCCGCCTGTCGGTCGGTCTGGAGGACGTCGCGGACATCGTCGCCGACCTGGAGGGGGCCATCGACGCCGCGACCCGATAGGGACCGACGATCCCGACGAGCGGGTGGCCGCCGGGACGCAGCTTTATATTCCCGCTGAGTGATAGGTGTGGCATGACGGACGAGTCGTTCACCGACCCCGACGAGACGCACGACGAGTGGATCGACGTACGCATGACCGATCCCGAGGAAGGGGAGTGGGACGTCGACGCCGTCGTCGTCGGGGGGCGAGTAGCGTACGTCGACCTCCGGATCAAGCCGGCGTTGCTGGCGGCGTTCGTCGACTGTCTGGTCGAGGACGTGAGCGACGACCGGGCGGAGGCGGTGCTGTCGGCGGTCGCGGAGCGCAACGGGATCGACCTCGGCGACGGCGGGAGCGACGAGTAGCGCCGGTCGCGCTGTCGGCTATCGTAGCGATCGGAGGCGGCACCGACGGTGGTCACCGCGCGCCCGCGGGTCACTCCAGCAGTCCGCGCTCCTCGAACACCCGCGCCAGTCGGTCCATCGACGCCACCACCACGTCGCAGGCGGGACGCACCGCGGGCTTGGGGAGGAAGCCGACGGCCAGCCCCGCCACCTCCAGCATCGGGAGGTCGTTGGCGCCGTCGCCGACGGCGACGGTCCGCGAGGGGGGCACGTCGACGTCGGCCGCCAGCGACTCCAGCGCCTCGTCTTTCGTCCCCTCGATCAGCGGCCCCTCGACGGCGCCGGTGAGGCGGCCGCCGCTCGCGGGCAGTCGGTTGGCGACGACGGTGTCGACGGTCACGCCCTCGCGTTCGAGGGCGCGGGCGACGCCGCGCTCGAACCCGCCGGTGAGGACGGCGGTGTGGTGGCCGGCGTCGTTCAGGCGGGCGAGCAGGTCGGCCGCACCCGGCCGGAGGCGGACCCCGTCGAACGCCGCCTCGGCGCGGTCCAGTTCCAGCCCCTCCAGCAGCGCCGCGCGTTCGCGCAGGCTCTCGGCGTAGCCGAGTTCGTCGTTCATCGCCCGTTCGGTGATGTCGGCCATGCGGTCGGCGACGCCGCGCTGCTCCCCGAGCAGGACCGTCATCTCGGAGTCCGAGAGCGTGCCGTCGAAGTCGAAGGCGACGAGTCGCATACCGGTCCGTCGCCGGCCGAGGGTTTGAATCCCCCGACGACCGCGGCAACGCTTATCAGTGTGCCGCCGGGGATACGACGTACGCCGGTCCCCCGTGTCCATGTTCGACGTCCCTCGCCCGCTGAAACGGTGGTCGCTCGCGGCGACGGGCGTCGTCCTCGCCACGGTTCCGGTCGCCCGCCTGATCGTCGCCCCGGAAGGGGCGACGGCGCTGCTCGAGTGCGGCGTCCCCCTCCTGCTGTTCGGCGGCGTGACCTACGCGGGAGTGGCGTACGCCCGCCGGAAGCCGCCGGCGTTCACGGCCGTGGTGACGGGGTGGACGCTCTCGGTCGCCGCCGGGATGGTCGTGGTCGGGCTCTGGATCGTCACCCTCGCCCACCTCGACGCCACGGACCTCTCGTTCGGGGCGCTCGCGCCCGTGGTCACCTCCGTCGGCGCGGTCGCGGGCCTGTGGCTCGGGACGAACAGCGCGCGGTGGCGGGAACACGAGCGGGCGCTCCGCCGGAAACGGGAGCGGATCGACTTCCTGAACGAACTGCTCAGACACTACGTGTTGAACGCCGCGCAGGTGATCGTCGGCCGCGCGGACCTGCTCGCGGAGCGGACCGGCGACGCGGACGCGACGGTCGTCGCGGACGCGGGACGGCGGATGGCGCGACACGTCGAGCAGATGGGGGCGCTGATGTCGAACGAGGACGAGCCGTGGCCGGTCGACCTCGCGGCGGCGGTGGCGGAGGCGAACGCCGACTTCGGGGCGGACGCCCGCATCGTCGACCGGGTGCCCGAACCGACGCCGGTGCTGGCCGACGACGCCCTGGACGTACTGGTCGAGGGGCTGCTCTATCAGGCGGCCGACCGCGCGGACGACGGGGAGCCGACGATCCGGATCGACGCGACCCGCACCGACCGCGGCGTGCGCCTGACCGTCGACGACGACGCCGCGGAGCCGGCCGTCGAGGCGGTCGACCCCTCGGCCATCGACACCGAGGCCGGCGTCCTCCAGTTCCAGCAGTATCTCGTGGTGACACTGGCCGAGCGCTACGGCGGCGAGGTGACGGTGACCAACGAGGCGGAGGGCGCCCGGATCGAGGTGTGGCTCCCGGCACCCGAGGGCCACGGCACGTTTGGAAACCCTTAACAGCCGTCCTCGGGTCGGTTCGAGTATGAGGGTACTCGTCACGGACCCGATCGCCGACGCAGGGCTGGACCGGCTTCGCGATGCTGGCCACGAGGTGGAGACCGCCTACGAGGTGGAGGGGTCCGCCCTGCTGGACGCCGTCGCGGACGCCAACGCGCTCGTCGTGCGGTCGGGGACGGACGTGACCGAGGCGGTGTTCGAGGCGGCGCCGAACCTGATCATCGTCGGGCGGGCGGGCATCGGCGTCGACAACATCGACCTCGACGCCGCGACCGATCACGGCGTCATCGTCGCCAACGCGCCCGAGGGGAACGTCCGGGCGGCGGCGGAACACACCGTCGGGATGGCCTTCGCGACCGCCCGCTCCATCCCCCAGGCACACGCCCGCCTGCGGGCCGGCGAGTGGGCGAAAGGCGACTATCTCGGCACCGAACTCAACGGCAAGACGCTCGGCATCGTCGGCCTCGGGCGCGTCGGACAGGAGGTGGCGAAGCGACTGCGCTCGCTCGGGATGGACCTCGTCGCGTACGATCCGTACATCGGCCAGGAGCGGGCCGACCAGTTGGGCGCCGAACTCGCCGAGTTCGAGACCTGTCTGGAGCGTGCGGACTTCCTGACGGTCCACACGCCGCTGACGCCGGAGACCGAGGGGATGATCGGCACCGACGAACTCGCCCTGATGGACGGCGGTTACGTCGTCAACTGTGCGCGCGGCGGCGTCGTCGACGAGGCGGCGCTCGCGGCGGCGGTCGAGGACGGAACGCTCGACGGGGCCGCCATCGACGTGTTCGCGGACGAACCCGTCGACGCCGACAACCCGCTGCTCGCCGTCGACGACGTCGTCGTCACGCCCCACCTGGGCGCCGCGACGGAGGCGGCACAGGAACACGTCGCCACGAGCATCGCGGATCAGATCGTCGCCGCCTTCAACGACGAACCCGTCGCGAACGCGCTGAACGCCCCCTCCATCGACGAGAGCGCGTTCCCGCGCGTCCAGCCGTACATCGAACTCGCGGAGACGGCCGGCAAGGTCGCCGCCCAGATGTTCGACGGCCGCATCTCCGAGGTCCGGGTGCGCTACGAGGGCGACATCGCGGAGGAGGACATCGAGTTCGTCACCGCGAGCGGGCTCAAGGGCGTCTTCGAGCCCCTGGAGTGGCAGGTGAACGCGGTCAACGCCCCGAAGATCGCCGAGGAGCGGGGCATCGAGGTGACCGAGGAGAAGACCCGACAGAGCGAGGACTTCCAGAGCCTCGTCACCGTCACCGTCGGCGACGGCACCGACGAAGTCGGCGTGTGTGGCACGCTCTTCGCCGGCGACGACCCCCGGATCGTCCGCATCGACGGCTACCGGGTCGACGCCGTCCCCCACGGCCAGATGCTCGTCGTGCGCAACTACGACCGCCCCGGCGTGCTGGGCCTGATCGGGACCGTCCTCGGCGACAACGACATCAACATCGCGGGGATGTTCAACGGCCGCGAGACGCTCGGCGGCGAGGCGATGACCGTCTACAACCTCGACGAGCAGGTTCCCGAGGCCGTCGTCGGGCAGATCCGGGCGGACGAGCGCATCATCGAGGTGAAACAGCTCACCCTCGGCGACGGCGAGGACGAGGGCGACACCGGGACCGCGGACGACTAGAGGCCGAAAAAGCGGGCGATGCGGCCGAGGGCGTCGTCGTCCGTGTCGGGCGGCGACACCTCGGCCCCGCCGTCGTCGGTCGGCGAGTCGGACGCCGACCCACACTCCCGCTGCCGTTCGAGCAACCGCTCGTACCGCTCGACGATCCGCTCGTTCTCGCGGCGCTGTTTCTCGACCGCGGCGCGGAGCGCCTCGTTTTCCCGCTCCAGTTCGGCGATGCGCGTGCGTGCGTCGGCGTCGGCAGCGGGGGAGTCGCGGGAGACCGACGGCCCGTCCCGCCCGCTGCTGACCGTCCCGGTCGGAAGGCCACTCGGAACCATGCGTGATACATGCTCACACGCGACGAAAAACCCCCGTCAGACGGCCGTCGGACGGTCGTCGACTCGCAACGTATAGGTGGCCGGCGGCCCGGCCCGGACACATGAGCGAGGACGACGACTTCCGAGCGACGGTCGCGGAGGGGTTCGAGTCACGGTTCGGCGCCGACGCCGAGACGGCGGCCGCCGCGGCGGCGGCGGCGGCGACGTTCCGCGACGAGGTGGCCGAGGACCTGACCGCCGACGAACTGCTCGACGCCGTCGCCGAGGCGGACGACTACGAGGGCTTCGCCCACCGGTACGACCTCGCCATCGGCGACCTGGCGGCCGACGACGAGGACTGCACCGACTCGCGGGCGTACCGGCTCGCCGGGTTCGACGACCTGTCGGCCGATCCGGACATCGGCGCCTGAGCGCGGCTACTCCGCGAGGTGGTCCAGCACCGCCCCGACGTCGTTCGGGACGGGTTCGGGCTCGTTGCCGGCGGCGAAGGCCGCGTCGGGGTCCTTCAGCAGGTGGCCGGTCGTGAGACAGACCACCCGCTCGTCGTCGCCGACGACGCCCCGCTCCCGGAGTTTCCGGAGGCCCGCGACGGAGGCCGCGGAGGCGGGTTCGACGCCGACGCCCTCGGCCGCGAGCGACCGCTGGGCGTCGGTGATGGCCTCGTCGGAGACGGCCACGGCGGTGCCGCCCGTCTCTCGGATGCCCGGCAGCGCCTTCGGCGCGTTCACCGGGTTGCCGATGCGGATGGCGGTGGCGATGGTCTCGACCTCCGGCCACCGACGGACCTCGTCGTTGCCCTCCTCGACCGCCTCGACCAGCGGCGCCGCGCCCTCGGCCTGGACCCCCGTGAGCTTCGGGACGTCGGCGGGGTCCAGCGCGCCGCTCCCGACGAGTTCCCGGAAGCACTTGTACAGCGCCGCGGTGTTGCCCGCGTTGCCCACCGGCAGGACGATCCGGTCGGGGTAGGTGCCGTGGTCCGCGTGGAACTCCTCGAGGATCTCCAGCCCGATGGTCTTCTGGCCCTCCAGGCGGAAGGGGTTGAGCGAGTTGAGCAGGTACGCCTCGCCGCGGCCGGCCAGATCCTGCACGATGTCGAGGCAGTCGTCGAAGTTGCCGTCGACCTCGAGGATGCGGGCGTCGTGGAGCGCGGCCTGTGCGACCTTGCCGGCGGCGACCTTCCCCGCCGGCAGGAGTACGAGCGTCTCCATCCCGCCCCGGGCGCCGTAGGCCGCGAGCGCGGCGCTGGTGTTGCCCGTCGAGGCACAGGCCAGTCGGCCGACGCCGAGTTCCTTCGCGACGCGGACGCCGACGGTCATGCCCCGGTCCTTGAAGCTGCCCGTCGGGTTCATGCCCTCGTGTTTGATCCGGAGGCGCTCGACGCCCACGTCTGCCTCCAGCCGGGGGACGCGGTGCAGCGGCGTGGCGCCCTCGGGGAGTGAGACGCCGGCCTCGAAGGGGAGCGCGGCCGCGTAGCGCCAGACGCCGTCGCCCTCGAAGTCCGCGAAGGTCGGCGGGTCGGCGTAGCGCACCTCCAGCAGACCCGAACAGTCGTCGCAGGTGTACCGGATCGACGAGAAGGGGGCGAACGTCTCGCCGCACTCGATGCAGGCGAGCCAGACGCCGTCGGTGGCGGCCGCCGGTGCCGCCGGGGCGTCCGCGGTCAGGTCGAGACTCATTACCGGAGGGACGAGCCGCGGAGGCAAAAACGGGGCGGGTTCACTCCCGCTCGGTCCCGAAGTCGTCGATGGCGTCGTGGACCCGATCGGCCCACTCGTCGAGGGTGCGGTGCATCAGCTCCTTGGCCTCCGGGAGCGGCGTCGCGGTGTACTGGTAGACGTACCCCCCGGGGTCGAGCAGCCGGCGCTCCCGCTCCACGAGCCGTTTGTCGAGCAGCGTCGTCAGCGACCGGTTGACGTTGCTCCGGTCGCGGTCGAGTTCCGCCGCGAGTTCGGCCACCGTGCTCCCGGGGTTGTCGAGCAAGACGAGATACGTCCGGCTCTCGTGGTCCTGAATGCCGAAGACACAGGAGAGGACGTGCTGGAACTCCGGCTCCTCGACGCCGACCAGCTCCTCGATGTCGGGGGCGTCGGACATACCCTCCGTTGGCCACGGGTGACGTTAAAACCCCGCCAGGGTCGCGTGGCTCGCCCTATTCGCCGCGACCGTAGCCCATCTCCTCGATGCAGGTGCGCATCGCGTCGACCGACTCGTGTTTGTGGAGCGTCGTCGGCGTGTCGCAGTAGTAGGTGGTGCCGTCGTGACGGAGCGTCACCTCGTGGACGCCGCCGAGCATCTCGACGCGGACGACGACCCGCTGGCCGTCCTCCAGGGCGTCGAGAATCTCCGCGGCGGTGAGTTCGCCGGCGTCGACCGTGAGCGTCATGGAGGGACGTGTGGCGGCCACCGACATAGTAGGGGCGGCGGACCCGAAGCGTGAAGGTGGTCGCGTCCCCGGGTCCGGGCGTGCAGCCCTCCGACGGACGCTGGACGCGGCTGTTCGCGGTCCTCGGCGGTCTGGTCGGCGTCGCCGTCGTGACGCTCCACTCCCCGGAGTGGGTCCCGCGACCGGTCGTCGCCGGCCTCCTCGGCCTCCCCGCGACGGGGCTCGTCTACGGGACGACCGACCGGGGGTGGCGAACCAGCCTCCGACACGGCGGTGCGCTCGGCGTCGGGATGGGACTCGCCGCCGCCGTCGGCGCCCTCGGGTAACGGCGTCCCGACCCGAAAGCCTAACCGCGGACCCGCGCCAAGGGTCACCGACCGATGAACCCCACCGACGTGTCCGGCCTCCCGTCGGGCGTCCCCGACGTCCTTCGGGAGTCGGGGATCGAGGAGCTCTATCCGCCACAGGCCGCGGCCGTCGACGCCGGCGTCACCGAGGGAGAGAGCGTGGTCGCGAGCGTTCCCACCGCGAGCGGCAAGACCCTCGTGGCGGAACTCGCCATGCTGTCGAGCGTCCACCGGGGCGGCAAGGCGCTGTACGTCGTGCCGCTCCGCGCGCTCGCCAGCGAGAAGAAGGCCGAGTTCGAGCGCTGGAGCGACTTCGGCGTCGAGGTGGGCATCTCGACGGGCAACTACGAGTCGAGCGAGGAGTGGCTGGCCTCCCGCGACGTCGTCGTCGCGACGAGCGAGAAGGTCGACTCGCTCGTCCGCAACGGGGCGCCGTGGATCGACGACCTCACCTGCGTCGTCGCCGACGAGGTCCACCTCGTCGACGACCCCAGCCGGGGACCGACCCTGGAGGTGACGCTGGCGAAACTCCGGCGCATCAACCCCGGCCTCCAGACCGTCGCGCTCTCGGCCACCGTCGACAACGCCGACGAGGTGGCCGACTGGCTGGACGCCGAACTGGTGAAGTCGGACTGGCGGCCCGTCGACCTGCGGACGGGCGTCCACTACGGCGACGCCATCACCTTCGCCGACGGGGAGCAACGCGAGGTGCCGGTGGGACGGGGCGAGCGTCCGACCGCCGCGCTCCTCGACGACACGCTGTCGGAGGGTGGCTCGTCGCTCGTCTTCGTCAACTCCCGCCGGAACGCCGAGGCGGCGGCCCGGCGGGGGGCCGACGTGGCCGAGGACCACCTCACCGACGACGAGCGCGACGACCTGGCCGCCCTCGCCGACGAGGTGGCGGGCGTCTCCGACACCGAGACGAGCGAGGACCTCGCCGCAGTGGTGGAGCGGGGCGCCGCCTTCCACCACGCCGGCCTCTCC
This sequence comes from Haloplanus sp. GDY1, assembly GCF_023703775.1. Classification (NCBI taxonomy): domain Archaea; kingdom Methanobacteriati; phylum Methanobacteriota; class Halobacteria; order Halobacteriales; family Haloferacaceae; genus Haloplanus; species Haloplanus halophilus. The sequence continues at coordinate 2,210,932 of NZ_CP098514.1, forward strand.
GCCGAACACCGGTCGCTCGTCGAGGACGCGTTCCGCGACCGCCTGCTGAAGGTCATCTGTGCGACGCCGACGCTGGCGGCGGGAGTGAACACCCCCAGCCGGCGGGTGATCGTCCGGGACTGGCGCCGCTACGACGGCGAGTTCGGCGGCATGAAACCCCTCGACACCCTGGAGGTCCACCAGATGTTCGGCCGCGCGGGGCGGCCGGGGCTGGACCCCTACGGCGAGGCCGTCCTGATCGCGAAGGATCACGACGCGATGGACCAACTGTTCGACCGGTACGTCGAGGCAGAGCCCGAGCCCGTACAGTCGAAACTCGCGCGGGAGCCCGCGATGCGGACCCACCTGCTCGCGACGGTCGCCTCCGGGTTCGCCCGCACGCGCTCGGGGCTCCTCGACTTCCTCGACCGGACGCTGTACGCGGCACAGAGCGAGGGTACCGAGCGCCTGGAGTCGGTCGTCGACTCGACGCTCGACTACCTCGTCGCCAACGACTTCGTGGAGCGCGACGGGGAGGAGATCACCGCCACGGCGCTGGGTCACACCGTCTCCCGCCTCTACCTCGATCCGATGAGCGCCGCGGAGATCGTCGACGGCCTGCGGGACGCCGAGGACCCCTCCCCGCTCGGGCTCTACCACCTCGTCTGTCGTACCCCCGACATGTACGAACTCTACCTGAAGTCGGGGGACCGGGAGACGTACACCGAACGCTGTTACGAGCGCGAGGACGAATTTCTGGGCCGGGTCCCCTCGGAGTTCGAGGACGTGCGCTTCGAGGAGTGGCTGTCGGCGCTGAAGACGGCGAAACTGCTGGAGGACTGGGCGCGGGAGGTCGACGAGGACCGCATCACCGAGCGGTACGGCGTCGGCCCCGGCGACGTGCGCGGGAAGGTCGACACCGCGGAGTGGCTGCTCGGCGCGGCCGAGCGCCTCGCGGTCGAACTCGACCTCGACTGCGCCGTGGCGGTGCGCGAGGCGAAAAAGCGGGTCGCGGACGGCGTGCGCGAGGAACTGCTCGATCTGACGGGCGTGCGCGGCGTGGGGCGCAAGCGCGCTCGTCGGCTCTACGAGGCGGGCGTCGAGTCGCGCGCCGACCTCCGCGAGGCGGAGAAGTCGGTCGTCCTCGGGGCGCTCCGTGGCCGCGAGCGGACGGCCGAGCGGGTCCTCGAGAACGCCGGGCGGGAGGACCCCTCGATGGAGGGCGTGAGCGTCGCCGAGGCGAGCGCCGACGGCGAGGACGGGGACGGGGACGGGAGCGACGCGGACACGCGACGCGCCGGGGACGGGTCGGCCGCGGATTCGGGCGATCAGCAGGCCAGCCTGGGTGATTTCGAGTGATCGTCGTCGAGGGGGTCGCCACGGTGAGCGACCTCGACGACTTCCTCGCGACCCTCGATGCCGCCGCCGAGGAGTACGGCGTCACGGTGCAGGCCTTCGACGCGCGCTACCTGGTCGGCCGGACCCACCTGGAGCGGGCGGTCGAACTCGCCGACCGGGCGTTCGAGCGGGGGGAGAACGTCGCCCGCGAGCGGAGCGTCGAGATCCTGCTGTACGCCGCGGGCCGCCGACAGATCGACGACGCGCTGGAGATGGGCGTCAGCGAGGGGGAGACGCCGGTCGCGGTCCTGATCGACGGCGCGGCGGGCGACGAGTCGGCCGCGGCCGACGCCCTGCGGGACCGCCTCGACCTCGACCCGGCGCCGACGCTCGGGTCGGTCGACGCCGAGCGGGTGCGGGCGTTCTTCGACGTGACGAGCGCGGAACTCGACGCGGGTGCGGGCGACCTGAGCGACCTGGTGTGCGAGCGCGTGGCGTTGCTCGACGTCGAAAAGTAGCGCCGCCGGGGGGAATAAAAAACCGTGTCAGAATCGTCCCGGTCGCTTACATAGGGGGGAGACCTCTATCCCGTCGAGATGACTACGGACGACGCCGACGGCGACGACGCACCGACGGACATGGAGATCGCACGGGCGACGGAGACGCGCCCGATCACCGACGTGGCCGGCGATCTCGGGCTGTCCCGGGACGACCTCGATCCGCAGGGCAACGGCATCGCGAAGATCGAGCAGGACGCGATCCAGCGGACCCTCGAGGACGCCGACGAGGGGAACCTCATCCTCGTGACGGGGACGACGGCGACGCCGAAGGGCGCGGGCAAGACCGTCACGACGGTCGGCCTCGGACAGGGACTGAACCACATCGGCGAGCAGGGCGTCGTCGCGGTACGCGAGCCGTCGCTCGGCCCCGTCTTCGGCATCAAGGGCGGCGCCGCTGGCGGCGGCTACTCGCAGGTGCTCCCGATGGAGGACATCAACCTCCACTTCACGGGCGACCTCCACGCCCTGACGACGGCGCACAACCTCGTCTCGGCGACGCTCGACACCAAGATCCACTACGGCAACCAACACGACGTCGACGTGGACAACGTGTCCTGGAAGCGCGCGCTGGACATGAACGACCGCGCGCTCCGCGAGGTGGTCGTCGGCCTCGGCGGCGAGACCAACGGCCCGCCCCGGGAGGAGGGGTTCCAGATCACGGCCGCCTCCGAGGTGATGGCGGTGCTCTGTCTGGCCGACTCCCTCTCGGACCTGAAGGAGCGACTCTCCCGCACCATCGTCGCCTACGACTCCGAGGGCGACCCCGTCACCGTCTCGGATCTGGGCATCCAGGGCGCGATGGCCATGCTCCTGAAGGACGCGCTGCGACCGAACCTCGTCCAGACCATCGAGGGGACGCCCGCCTTCGTCCACGGCGGCCCCTTCGCCAACATCGCCCACGGGACGAACTCGCTCGTGGCCGACAAACTCGGCCTCGCCCTCGGTGACTACCTCGTCACGGAGGCGGGCTTCGCCGCCGACCTCGGCTTCGAGAAGTTCGGCAACATCGTCTCCCGACACGGCGTCGCGCCCGACGCGGCGGTCCTGACGACCGCCGTTCGGTCGATGAAGTACCACGGACTCGACATGTGGCCGGTCGACTACGACCGCCTGAAGGAACCCGACCCCGACGCGGTGCGGGCGGGCATGTCGAACCTCGACCACCACGCCGGCATCATCGACCAGTTCGGCGTCCCCTTCGTCGTCGCCATCAACCGCTTCCCGACGGACACCGACGAGGAGATTCAGGCGATCATCGACCACTGCGAGCGGGAGGGGTACCCCGTCGTCGTCTCGAACGCCTTCGCCGACGGCGGCGAGGGCGCGGCGGAACTCGCCGAGACGGCCAAGGCCCTCGCGGACAGCGACGAGGGCGACTTCGAACCCCTCTACGACGTCGACGAGGAGCTGACGGAGAAGATCCGAACCGTCGCCACCGACGTGTACGGCGCCTCCGACGTCCACTTCACGGAGGACGCGCTCGACGACCTGGAGCGCCTCGAGGAACAGGGCTACGGCGACATGCCCGTCTGTCTCTCGAAGACACAGCACTCGACCACGGACGACCCGACGCGGAAGGGTGCCCCGGCGCTCGACTGGACGCTCACGGTGCGCGAGTGTTACCCCGACGCCGGCGCCGGCTTCGTCGTCGTCCTGACGGGCGACGTGCTCACCATGCCGGGGCTGCCCGCGGAACCCGCCGCCGAGGAGATGGACGTGGACGCCGAGGGCAACGTGAGCGGCCTGTTCTAGGGCCGCACCGAGCGCTTTCCAAAGGAAAAAGATTACCACAGTCCGCCTCCAGAGACATCACGTCCACCGGACAGTTGAGGCACCCCACACGCCGGTCGCTCGATCGTCGTGCCGGTGGACAGCTGATCGCCGAACCGATCGCGACGCTCCCCCCCTTCCCCCTCGTCGCGATCACCCCCCTTTCGGATCGTTCAAGAGCGTCGGCCACGTACGTCGGCGCGTGTCAGATCGGATCGACGACGTACCCACGGTCTCCTGTGAGCGGTGCGGGCGGGAGTGGGACCTCTCCTACGAACTCGACGAACTGGTGGCGGGGAACCGCGCCGTCGAGCAGTTCGCGCTCGACCACGAGCGCCACACGGGGCACTACCCCGACGGCGTGGCGACGTGGCGCGCGGCCTGTCGGCACTGCCCGGACGGCGTCGAGCGCCTCTCGGAGTCGGCCGCGCGCCGCTGGGCGCGGACCCACGCCCGTCACACCCGCCACGACGTCACGCTCCGGGGCGCGGAGGGCGAGGAGGCGCTGATCGAGGGCGCGAACGCGGAGTGACTCGTCCGGTCCGTCGTGTCTCACCGCGGGTCGCTCTCCCACCGGTAGTCACACGCCCCGCAGTCGGCGTACTCGGTGTCGCGACGCGTCTCGGGGTAGAACGCGGCGTCGTCGACGCGCGCGCCGCAGTCCGGACAGACCGCGTGGTCGGGGACGAGCGTGCCCTTGAACACCGTCCCGCAGTCCGGGCACTCGACCCCGTGGTCGGCGCCGACGCCCTCGACGGTCGCGCCACACTCCGTGCAGGTGTAGCGGCGGGGCGGCCCGTCGCCGCCGTACTCGGCGCCCGGATCGGTCCAGTCGAGGCCGGCGTCGTCCCCCGCGTCCGCGTCGCGGTCCCCCAGTCCGAGCCACCCCAGCACCCGTCCGAGCATGGCGGCGGCTACGAACCCGGTGACAAAACCTCTAGGGGACGACTTTTGGCCGCCGGCCGCGATGGGCCACCGTGATCCCGCTGGTCCACGACTTCGACGGCGAGGTGGTGCTGGTGTTCGGCGGCGGCGCCGTCGGCGCCCGGAAGGCCCGACGCTTCGCTCGCGAGGCGCGGGTCGTCGTCCTCAGCCCCGCGTTCGCGGACGCCGACTTCGGCGGGAGCGAGTTCGTCCGCGCGGCACCCGGTCCCGAGGACGTGCCGGCGTGGCTCGACGCCGCCGACCCCGCGCTGGTCGTCGCCGCGACGGACGACGCGGCGCTCAACGCCGCCGTCGAGCGTCACGCCCGCGAGGCGGGCGTCCTCGTCAACCGCGCCGACCGGAGCGGCGACCGGGCGCGCGGCAGCGTCGTCGTCCCCGCCACCGTCGACGACGACCCGGTGCGCGTCGCGGTCACGACGGGGGGCACCAGCCCCGCGGTGAGCCGCCACCTGCGCCGGGAGCTGGCGGGCGTGATCGAGGGAGCGGGACTGGTCGCGACGGTCGTCGCGGACCTGCGTGCCGACCTCAAGGATCGCGGCGTCGACCCGGAGCGGCGGCGGGCGGCGATCCGTGCCGCGGCGGCGGCTCCGTCGGTGTGGTCGGCGGCCGAGGGCGACGGCGACGAGGAGCGCGTCCGCACGGCCGCGCGGCGGGCGGTCGAGGACGCACTCGACGGGCCGTGACGACCAGTCGACGCTCAGCGTGCCGCCACTACCAGTCGACGCTCAGCGTTCCGTCACCCTCGGGGTCGGGCGCGACCTCCTCGTCGGTGCGGCGGTCGATCACGTGGATGACGCCCCGTCCCTTCTTGGCCGGGCAGACCTCCGCGGCGCGGACGTTGTGCGAGAGGTCGTCCGCTCCGACGTAGTAGGACCGCGGGCGCGCCAGCCCGGTGTCGAGGTCGAGATCCCAGTTGTCCGACACCTCGGCGCACTTCCCGGTGCCGATGCATTTGTTCGCCTCGAAGATGATCTTGTAGGGCTTCTCGTCGACCGGCGGCGCGTCGGCGTCGCCGACGTCGCTCGGCCGGATGGGGTCCTCGCTCATGGCGGTCGTTGGTCGCTGAGGGAGATACTCAGAACCCCCGAAGGTCGTCGAGGACGGCCGCGGCGGACCCGTCGTCGATGGCCGACCGGGCGGCGTCGAGGCCGGCGTCGAGGCTGTCGGCGTCGCCGCCGGCGTAGATCCGGACGGCGGCGTTCAGCGCGACGGCGTCGTACCAGTGGTCGGTCCTGTCGCCCGCGACCACCTCGCGGGTGAGGCGGGCGCTGTCCGCGGCGACGTCCTCGACGCCCAAGTCCTCGGTTTCGAAGTCCATGCCGTACTCGGCGGTCTCGATCTCGTAATCCTCGAACTCGCCGTCGGCCGACCAGTCGGCGACCTTCGTGTAGCCGGGCCGGATGTCGTCGTACCCCTCCATCCCCTGGAACATGATGACGCGATCCAGGTCGTGGAACGTGCTCTCGTCGAACGTCTCGACCACCTTCTTCGCGAAGGCGAGGTGGTAGAAGGAGCCGAGGTGGACGCTCGCGCCCGCGGGGTTGGCGAGCGTCTCGACGGTGTTGACGAAGGTGCGCACGCCCATCCGGTCCCGGCGGTCGAACAGGTCGTGGACGGCGGGGTTGAAGGCCGGCTGGTAGTAGAAGCCGAAGCCCACCTCGTCGACCATCGCGGCGGAATCGCGGGGCGTCAGTTCGGTCGCGACGCCGAGTTCGTCGAGGACGTGCTTGTACGCGTCCTGCTTCTGCGTGGGGACGCGGTCGCCGGAGTGGGCGACCACGGGCGTCCCCGCGGCGGCGGCGACGACGCCGGCGGCGACGCCGAGGATGGCCGACCGGCCCTTGCCGTCGTAGTTGGCGCCGCAGTCGACCGGGTCGGCGTCCGGCGTCGCGTACTCGACGCGGTCGCACATCTCGTCGGTGAACGCGGCGAGTTCGGTCGGGGTGTTGTGTTTCCAGCGGTTGGCCAGCCAGAAGGCGCCGAGCGTCGTCGGGTCGGGGTCGCCGTCGAGGATGCGACGCATCGCCTCGCCCGCCTGCCGGCGGGTCATGTCTTCCGCCGATTTGGTCCCCGACCCCACCACCTCGGTCATCAGGCGCTTGAGCGGCCACGACTCAGTCACTGTCGGTCACCTCCACGACCCGCTCGCCGGGGACGGCGAGGGGGGTCCCCTCGGCCACCGCGTCGCCGCCGCCGAGGCAGTGCGCGACCGTCTCGCGGACGTCCACCACGTCGCCGACGACGGTGACGGCGGGGGGTTCGACCGCCGCCTCCTCGGCCCGGGAGACGATGGAGTCGAGCGTCCCCGTGACCACCCGCTCGTCGTCGAGGGTGGCACGCTCGACCATCGCGACGGGCGTGTCGGCGTCGACGCCGCCCGCCCGGAGCGCCGCCACGTTGTCGGGCAGGCGCCCCACGCCCATCAGGATCACCAGCGTCCCGCCGGCGGCGACGAGGGAAGACAGGGCGTCCCAGTCGAGGGCGCTGTCGGCCTTGGTCGGGTCCTCGTGACCCGTCACGACCGCGAGCGTCGAGGCGTGGTCGCGGTGCGTCGGCGGGATGCCGGCGACGCCGGGGGCGGCGACGGCGCTCGTGATCCCGGGCACCACCTCGAAGGGGACGCCGTGGCTCGCGAGGTGTTCGGCCTCCTCGCCCCCGCGGGCGAAGATGGTCGGGTCGCCGCCCTTCAGGCGGACCACCTCGCGGCCCGCGGTCGCCTCGCGGACCAGGCGGTCGTTGATCTCCGCCTGTGGCGTCCGCTCGCCGTCGGCGCGCTTGCCGACGTTCTCGACCCGCGTCGGGTCGGGGATCGATTCGATCACGCCGTCGCCCACGAGCGAGTCGTGGAGGACGACGTCGGCCTCGTCGAGCAGGCGCCGGGCCTTCACGGTCATGAGTTCGGGATCACCCGGGCCGGCGCCGACGAGATACACCGTTCCGGTCGTCGTCGTGTTCATCTGTGAGTGGTCGTGTGGGTGCCGCCGGCGCGCCGGTAGCGGACCCGGTAGCGGTTGGCCGGATCGGTCAGGTCGCCCGGCGGCACGTCGGCGGCTGGCTGTTCTGGTGGCTGTTCCTCCGGCGGTTCGTCGACCAGCACCTCGCGGGCCGCGGCGACGAGGAAGGAACACGGCTCCCGGCAGGGGAGCGGCCCCTCGCCCCGGTCGACGGGGAGCGCGTCCCCCGCGCGCTCGTCCCACTCGCGGCGCTTGGCGCAGTTGCCACAGACCGCCTCGGTCACGTCGATCAGTTGCTCGCGGGAGAGGTTCGAGACGCGCTCGTAGATGCCCGTCTGTCTGGCGGCCACCTCGCGGTAGGGGACGGGGTCGGCGTCGTCGGCCCACTCCTCGACGGCGGCGGGGTACACCGCGGCGACGGCGCGCAGGAGTTCCCGGCCGTCGAGGTCCGACAGGACCCACCCGGTCGGCAGCGAGCGCTCGCCCGCGAAGGGGCGGTAGCGGCCGTCGTCGTCGCTGCGGACGAACCCGCGGAACGAGGCGGGGTCGCGCGCCGAGAGGTCGCTCCGGGGGACCCCGCGGTCGCTCCGGTGGCGGAGTTCGTAGGCCCCGTCGGCGACGACGAGGAGGTCGCCCCACTCACGGGTCCGGCGACCGTCGGTCGCGGGCGCGGCGTCCACCCACGACAGGAAGGCCTCGCCGGCGTCGGGGCGGACGGGCGTCCCCGGGCCGGCGGCCCCGTCGACGTCGGCGCCCGCGTCCGCCGCGCGCTCGAGGAGCACCTCGGGCATGAGCGGGTCGGTGCCCACCGCGGAGGTGTACCAGATCCGGCGGCCCTCGACCTCGCCGGGGACGGGGTAGCCCGCCCGCGGGTCGTCCGTGATGCCGAGGAGTTCCGGAATCTCGTCCTGGGTGTGGAAGCCGTCGGCGATGAAGAGGGGGACGACCGCGACGTCGTCGGCGTCGAACCGGTCGAGGACGTCGTCGACGTAGGGCTCCTCGTCCATGAACAGGGCGCCGACCTCCGCGAAGTCGGTCGTCCCGCGCAGGGCGTCGACGTGGTCGTAGATGGCGTCGGCGCTGTTGGGGTTGCGCTCGGTGCCGTGGCCGACCACCGCGAGCGCCGCCGACGCCTCGTCGACGTCGTCGCCGAGGTAGCGACGGGCGCGTTCGGCCACCACCTCGGTCATCGCGGGGTGGGTGCCGACGGGGTCGGTGTAGACCACCTCGGGTTCCGCCTCGGTGCCCGTCACGTCGGCGACGCCGAGGCCGAACTCCCGGGGGAGCACCCCGTCGACGAAGTAGCCCTCGCTCACGAACAGCGGCACGACGTACGCCACGTCGGCGTCGACCGTCCGCATCGCGGACCGGAAGGAGGGCGCCTCCTTCCAGAAGGCCTCGCGCACCTGCTCGAAGCAGCCGCGCTCGCGGATGGCGTCGGCGTGGGCGTACGTCGGCGTCGCGGAGTCCGGATTCCGGTGGGAGCCGTGTGCCGCGACGATCAGCGCCTGGTCGGTCATTCGTCGTTCGCGTCCACTCGGTCCGCGGCCTTGTGTAGTTCGGTCGCGAGGGTGCGCGCCTCCGCGGCCGAGAGCGTCACGCGGTCGGCGTGGGCCGGGACCGACTCCAGTTGGGTGTTGTCGAGTTCGAGGTCGAGCGAGATCTCCTCGGGGTCCTCGCGGGCCGTCCGCACGTTCAGCGTGGCGAAGGCCTCCTCCTCGAAGCCGTGCCCCTCGACCCGGGCGTCGAGCAGGTCGAACGTCGTGAAGGCGTTGACCTTCAGCACGCGGTCGGCCATCTCAGTCGTCCGAGGGGAGCGGTTCGCCGCGACCGTCCGTCGGCGCGGGCGAGGCGTTCATGTCGGTGTCCTCGGCGTAGGGGTACCACGTCATCTTCGTGTTCCCGAGGTAGGGGTCCTCGTAGCTCGTCTCCTCGGCGTCGGCGAGGGCGGCGAGTTCGTCCTCGTCCCTGTCGGCGACGAACTCGCGGAAGGACTCCTCGGGGCCCGCACGCTCCGCCTCGTAGGTTTCGAGCAGGTTCTCGACGTACCCGGGCACCTCGTCGGCGGGCACGCGCATCTTCACCCAGTCGGCGAACTTCGGGTTCTCGCCGAGGCCGCCGCCCAGACCCACGTCGAACGCCTCCACGGCGTCGCCGTCCTTCCGGGTCTTCATGCCTCGGAGGCTGATGTCGGCGATCTGTGGCTGGGCACAGGAGGCGGTACACCCCGAGAGGTGGATGTGGAAGTCCTCGACGCCCTCGGGGACGGGCACGTTGTCCCGGAGCCAGCGCCCGTAGCGGACCATCCGGTTTTTCGTCTCGACGATGGAGAGCGAGCAGTACTCGGTGCCCGTACACGCGATGGAGCCACGCATGAACGGATGGGGGTCCGGCGAGTGTTCCTCCAGCAGACCCTCGTCGAGGAAGTCGTCGAGGTCCTCGTCGGCGATGTCGCCGACGATGACGTTCTGGCGCTGGGTCAGGCCGATCATCTCGGAGCCGTACGCCTCGGCCAGGTCCGCGAGTTCGATCACGTCGTCGGCGCCCATGCGCCCGACGAGGACCGAGAGGCCGACGAAGTTCTGCCCGTCGTCCTGGTCGTGGACGCCGATGTAGTCGCCCGGCGAGTCCGAACGGCCGGCGTTGTAGTCGTACTCGTCGCGGAGTCCCTCGCCGGCGGTCGGGAGTTCGTAGTCGACGTACTCGTCCTGCAGCACCGAACGGACCTTCTCGGGGCCCCACTCGTCGACGAGGAACTTGATGCGGGCGTTGAAGCGATCCTCGCGGTCGCCGTAGTCGCGGAAGAGCGCGGAGAGACCGGCGGCCACGTCGGCCGCGTTCTCGGGACGGCAGAAGACGTCGATGTCGCGGGCGAAGCGGGGTTCCTTGCGGGCGAGGCCGCCGCCGACGTTGACGTTGAAGCCGGCGACCTCCTCCCCCTCGATCTCCTTGACCGCGGGCTCGAAGGCGAGGTCGTTGATGTCGCCCTGGCCGGCGCCGCGGCGGTCGCCGGTCACGGCGACCTTCCACTTCCGGGGCAGGTTGGCGTAGAGGTCGTTGCCCTTGAACGTCTCGTGGAGTTCCTGCACCACGGGCCAGACGTCGATGAGTTCCTCGGCGTCGCGGCCGGCGACGGGCGAGCCGACGATGTTGCGCCAGGAGTCGCCACACGCCTGAATCGTGGACAGCCCCACGGATTCGAGTGCGTCGAATATCTCCGGAATGTCCTCGACTTTGATCCAGTGGAGCTGGATCGACTGCCGGGTCGTGAAGTCGGCGTAGGCCTCGCCGAACTCGGGGTTGTCGACCGGGCCGGTGGCGTACTCCCGGGCCACCTCGCCGACGGTCCGGAGCTGTTCGGGCGTCATCCGGCCCATCGGCGTCCCGATGCGCATCATGAAGTAGCTCTCCTGCCCCTTCCGCTGGTGATACAGCCCCCACCACTTGAACCGCTCGAACCACGCGTCGTGTTCGTCCTCCGGGATGGCGTCCCACCCCTCCTCCGCGAATCGGAGGAGGTGGTCGCGGATCTCCATCCCGTAGATTTCGTCTTTCCAGCTCTCGACCTTGGACGGCATGGACAGCTAGAATACACGCGAACATATACGGTCGGGCACGTCGTCAACCTTCCCCGGCTCTCCGGGGATGAGGAAACATTTGCCTCTATGTGTGAGACGCCCCGCGGCCCTTCAGGGCGGCGACGCCAGCCGGCGCCGTCGGTTCGGCACGTGGACGCTCTCGGGGACGACCGACCGGAATTCGTCGGTCTCGGGATCGACGCGGCCGAGGGTGAGCCACTCGGTGACACCGCTCTCGCCGCACTGGATGCACTGGCCGGCGATGCGGGCCTCCACGTCCGCCCCGTCGGCGGCCACCTCGACGAACCCCTCCGCGAGGAAGTCCGCGAGCCGGCACCCGCAGAAATCGTGTCGTGCGAGCCGCCAGAGGTTGCTGACGTTCACCTCGCGGGAGTCGTTGACGCTGACCCAGGCCCCGTCGTCGAGTTGGTGAACGGCGGTGGTCATGCTTCCCGCTTGACCGCCGAGGGCGGTAAGCCCGTCGGCGGCAGCGACGATTGCCGCTCGTCACGCACGAGAGTCGGGAGCGAGCGAGCGAAATCGCCCGACTGCGTCGTCCCGACGGCTCGATCCCCCGTCACGGATACCGGAAAGGACCGCCTCCATGCGGGAGAACGGGTAGCGATTACGGCCGAACACGGCCTTATGAGGGCGTGACGTCTACGGGGTTTCGATGACCGAGAAAAGCGAGACCGTGATGGGGTCGGCGGAGGTCGACGCCGAGCGAGACGACGACGCCGAAGAGCGAACGCATCTCTCCGACGTCGAGGCCGGGGCGGGCTGTACGGAGATCTGGGAGCATCTGAGCGAGACGCGGGACGACGCGGAGCGGGACTGAACGGCTACTTCTCCACGCGTTCGGCGGGCGAACGGCCGAGGAGTTCGGCCACGTGGCGCCGGATCGCGGCGTGAAACCGGTCGCTCGCGTAGCGGTCGCGGGGGAGCGTGGGTCGGGCGTCCGCCTCGATGGCCGCGGCGACGGTCGCCACCGCGTCGGCCGTGGAGTCGAACAGCCGGTCCGTGCGGTTCGCCAACACCTCCCGTTGCCCGCCGGCGTCGGGCGCGAACGCCACCATCCCCGCCGCGACGTACTCCGCGACGGCCATCCCGAAGTGTTCCCGTGGCTTGCAGTTGAGCCCGTAGCGGTGGGTTTCCAGCAACTCGTCGATCCGCTCGCGGGGCGCGTCGCGGTCCAGGTGGACGTACGGCCGGTCGGCGGCCGCGGCGGCGACCCGTCGGGCGTACTCGGCGTAGGCCGACGAGGACGACCCGGCCAGGTGGAGATGCAGGTCGTGTCCCCGCTCGCGGACGCCGTCGACGATCCGGATCGCCCGCAGCGGCCGCTTGTCGGGCGCCAGACGCCCCACCACGACGATCCCGCTCTCGCGTTCGGTCCACGGACGCGGATCCGGCGGCGGGTCGACCGGCGGGAACGTGACCGCGGGTCGGCGGCCGTAGACGGCCTCGACGGCGTCGGCCGTCCACGCGGAGTTGGCGAGGAGGCGGGCGTCGGCCGGGAGGCGTCGGTCCCCGAGGCCGGCCAGCCGGCTCCAGAGCGGGTTCAGGCGGCCCGCCGACCCGGCCGGCGCCGCCCGCCGGTTGAACTGCGGGTAGTGGACGTACTGCACGGAGGGAACCGGGAGGGCGAACTCGTTGGCGGTGCTGACGGCGGCGTCGAACCGGTCGGCGTGGCGGGCGAACAGGCGGTGAAGCAGGACGCTCCGCGGGGCCAGCGCCGGCCCCCAGCGTTCGGGGAGGGCGTCGAACGCCCGGCAGACGAGGGCCGTGCCCGGCGGACGGTAGACGGGGACGCGTGCGTCGGTGTCGAACAGCCGGTTCAGGTCCGCGAGCGACGACCGCGAGAGGGTGAGGAGGGTCACGTCGTGGACGGACTGGAGCGCCTCACAGACGTGGAGACAGACGGCGTCGGCGCCGCCGCGGCCGTCGAGCGTGTTGTGGAGGACCGCCACCCGCGCCATGGCCGTCGTGGGGGGCGAACCGACTTAAGCGGCGGGAGGCTTTTCACGACCGCCGCCTGCCGACGGGTATGGAGTGTGCGTTCGTGGGGTGTGGCGCGGTGGCCCGGAAGTACGCCGCCACCCTGGACGCCTCGCCGCTCTCGCCGGTCGCGGCGTGTGACTTCGACGCCGACCGGGCGGCCGCGTTCGCGGCCGAGACGGGCGCGACGGCCTACACCGACCTCGACGCCGCCCTCGCGGCGACGGACGCGCCGCTGGTGGTGAACCTCACGAGCCACGACGCCCACGCGACGGTGACGGAGCGGGCGCTCCGCGCGGGGCGACACGTCTGGAGCGAGAAACCGCTCGCGCTGTCGGCCGACCGGGCGCGGGAACTGGTCGCCCTCGCGGAGCGGCGGGGGTTGGCGCTCGGGTGTGCGCCCACCAACCCCGAGGGCGAGGCCCAGCGACTCGCGCGGCGGGCGGTCGACGACGGTCGCCTCGGCGCCGTCCGCCTGGCGTACGCCCACGCCCACGTCGGCCGGGTGACGGAGTGGCACGACGACCCCGACTCCTTCCTCCGGGTCGGCCCGCTGTACGACGGCGGGGTCTACCCGCTGACCCTCCTCGTGGCGTGGTTCGGACCGGTGGCCCGGGTGCGGACCGCCGACGCCGTCGACCCCTGGCCCGACCGGGCGGCGCGGACGCCGGAGCGGCCCAGTCACGTCGAGGCGACCCTCGACTTCGCCGACGGTCCGGTGACGCGCCTGACCGCGAGCTTCTACGCCCCCCACCGGAGCCGGGAGTTCACCAGCCTCGAACTCCACGGCGACGACGGATCGTGCTATCTCGACGACGCGGGCGCCCTCGGCGGCGACGGCGAGCGCCACGTCTCGGTGGGCCGGGCGGGGCGGGAGTACACCCCGAACCCGCTCACCGCGCCGTCGCGGCGGACGCCGTATCTCGCGGGGCCGGAGCGCCTCGCGGCGAGCGTCCGCCGGGGGCGGCCGGACCGCTCGACCGCCCGGCGGGCCGCCCACGTCGTCGCCGTCTGCAACGCGGTCGAACGGGCGGCCGAGCGGGGGTCGGCGGCGGTGGACGCGTGCGGCGTCGACGCGCCCGCCGAGCGGCGCGTGGTGTGGGGGGCGGCCGGCGGGACGGACGCCGACGGCCCCGTCGGCCCCCCGGACGCCGCCCTCCGTCTCCCCCCGGTCGGGTTCGGGTGTTCGCGCTACCGCGACGGCGAGTACGTCGACCGGCGGGACTCCATCGAGCGGGCGCTGGACGCCGGCTATCGCCTCCTCGACTCCGCGGAACTGTACGGCAACGAGGCGCGGATCGGCGAGATTCTGGCCGCGCCGGGGAGCCCCGACCGGGAGGCCCTGTTCGTCGCGAGCAAGGCGTGGAACACCAACCACGGTCACGTCGCGGAGGCCTGCGAGACGACGCTCGCCGACCTCGGGCTGGACTCCCTGGACTGCTACATGCTCCACTGGCCGGAGTCGTGGGCGTACACCGGACCGCTGCGGCGACTCGCGGAGCTACCGGTCGAGAGACAGGAGGCGCTCACCTTCCCCGAGACGGCGGACGGCGACCGGGAGCGGGCGGACGTGAGCCTCGAATCGGCGTGGCGGGGGATGGAGGACCTCCACGACCGGGGGCTCGCGGCGACGCTCGGGATCTGTAACGTCGACCTGTCGACGCTCGTCGAACTCGTCGCGTTCGCGCGGGTTCCCCCCGCCGTCGTGCAGGTGGCGTGCCACCCCTACCGGCCCCGGACCGACCTGGTCGACTGGTGTCACGAGCGGGGAATCCGGGTAGTGGCCCACTCCCCGCTGTCGGTGCCGGGGCTGCTCGACGACCCGGTCGTCGAGGACGTCGCCGCCGCGATGGGCGTCACGCCGGCGGCGGCGGTCCTCGCGTGGCACGTCGGCCGGGGCGTCGTCCCCATCCCCTCCAGCACCGACCCCGACCACGTGGTCGAGAACCTCGCCGCGGCGGGCCACCGCCTCCCCCCCGAGGCGCGGGAGCGGTTCGCGGGGCTCGAAGACCCGGAGTTCGAGCGATGAGCGGGAGGAACGTCCGCGAACGGCGACTGGGGGCCGCCGCGGTGACGGCGACGGCCGTCGCCGCCGCCGGGGTGGCGGTCGGGGGGTGGACGCTCGTCGCCGACGCGACGACCCGCGCCGCCGCGAACCGGTGGACGCTGGTGACGGGGGCGGTCCTGGCCTACGAGGTGGGCTTTCTCGCCTACCACGTCGACGCCGACCGACCGGGAGCGGCGGCCGCCCCGCCGAACCTCGTCACGCTGGCACGGGGGCTGCTGTACGCCGCGACGGCGGGGTTTCTGGTCGTCCCGCCGTCGGCGCCGGCGGTGCGCTGGGCGCCCGCGGTCTGTTACGGGACCGGCGTCGCCCTCGATTTCGCCGACGGCCGTCTCGCGCGGCGAACGGGGCGGACGACGCCGCTCGGGGAGAGACTCGACCACGCCTTCGATACGCTGGGCTTTCTCGTCGCGCCGCTCGTGGGCGTCGCGTGGGGGCGACTCCCCCTCGCCTACCTCTCGCTGTCGGCCGCGCGGTACGTCTACCGCGCCGGCGTCGGGTGGCGCCGCCGCCGGGAGCGACCCGTGGCCGACCTGCCGGCCAGCCGGGTGCGACGCCCGCTGGCGGCGCTCCAGATGGGGTTCATCACCGTCGCGCTGGCGCCGGCCCTGCCGGCGTCGCTCGTCCACCCGGCGAGCCTGGTCGTCGTCGCGCCGTCGCTCGCCGTCTTCGCGCGCGACTACCTGGCCGTCACGGGGCGACTGGGGGGACGGATCGGCCGGCGCGGCGATGGGTAGCCGCCCGTCCCGGGCGGCAGTATGAAGTGAGCGGCGTCGCTAGAGCGTTCGTGACAGGGAGCGTCGAGGACGCCGACGAGACGGGGACCACCCTCCCCACGACCGGACGGTCGCTCTACTTCACCGAGCCACGGACGGTCAGCGTCGAACCGGAGCCGGTGAGCGCCCCCGGCCCCGACGAGGTGCTCGTCGAGACGCGCCGCTCGGCGGTGAGTTCGGGGACCGAACTCCTGATCTACCGTGGGGAGATGCCCCGCGACCTGCCCGCCGACGCGACGCTCGATTCGCTCGACGGCGACCTCTCCTACCCGCTGAAGTACGGCTACGCGGCCGTCGGGGAGGTGGTGGCCTGCGGCGCGAACGTCGACGAGTCGTGGCGCGGCCGGCGGGTCTTCGCCTTCCACCCCCACGAGAGCCACTTCCTCGCGACGCCGGACGCCCTCGTGCCGGTGCCGGAGGACGTCTCGACGGAGACGGCGGCCCTCCTGCCGACGGCGGAGACGGCGACGACGCTCGCCATGGACGGCCGGCCGCGGGTCGGCGAACGGGTCGTCGTCTTCGGCGCGGGCATGGTCGGCCTCGTCACGACGAGCGTCCTGTCGTCGTTCCCGCTGGAGCGGCTCACGGTGGTCGAGCCCGTCCCCCACCGGCGGGAGATGGCCACCCGCCTCGGCGCCGACGAGACGCTCCGGCCCGAGGCGGCGGCGACGGTGGGCGAGCGCGGCGACCCCCCGGGCGCGGACCTGGTTTACGAACTCTCGGGGTCGCCCGAGACGCTCGACGGCGCCATCGACGCCGTGGGGTACGACGGCCGGATCGTCGTCGGGTCGTGGTACGGGCGCAAGCGCGCCGAGACGGACCTCGGGGGCTTTTTCCACCGGAACCGGATCGACGTGTCGTCGAGTCAGGTGAGCACGCTCGCGCCCGACCTCCGGGGTCGGTGGACCAAGGAACGGCGGCTGGACGTGGCGTGGGAGCGCCTCCGGGGACTGGCGACCGACCGCCTCGTCACCCACCGGATCGGCGTCGGGAGCGCCGGGGACGCCTACCGACTGCTGGACGACGGCCCCGAGAACGCGCTGCAGGTGTTGCTCACCTACGAGTAGGCCGGGGTATAAGTCGATCCGCCCCCACGCCCGGGTATGTATCGGCTCTCGGTGTCGCGGGACTTCGTGGCCCAACACTTCCTCACGGTCCCCGACCCCGGCCCCGAAGGCGAGGTGCACAGCCACCACTTCGAGGTGGCGGTGCGCTTCGCCGGCCCCGACCTCAACGAGTACGGCTACCTCGTCGACATCGACGCCGTCGACGCCGCCCTCGACGACCTGGAGGCCCGCTATCGCGACGCGCTCCTGAACGACCTGCCGGAGTTCGAGGGGGCGAACCCGAGCGTCGAGCGCTTCGCGCGGGTCTTCGGCGACCGGTTCGTCGAGCACGTTCCCACCGACCACCCCACGCGCCTGACCGTCCGGATGTGGGAGGACGAGGACGCGTGGGCCAGCCACGAGCGCGCGCTGTGATGAACCACGCCGACGAGGGGTATCTGGAGGCGAAGCGCACGGTCGACGAGCGCGCGCTGGACCGGCGGGTGCGTGACCGCCTCCTCGACGAACTCCCGGCGGCGCCGCGGGTGCTTGAGGCCGGCTGTGGCACCGGCGTCACCGTCCCCCGTCTCGTGGCGTGGGGCGTGACCGACGGCGAGTACCGGGGAGTCGACCGCGACGCCGCCACCGTCGAGCGCGCCCGGGCGCTGCGGGCGGCGGAACTCGACGCCGACGCCGACGCCGACGGCGAGGGATTCCGCGTCGACGACCTGACCGTCCGGTTCGAGGCGGGCGACGCCCTCGACGCGTTCGCCGGCGAGCGGGCGGACCTCGTCGTCGCGGCGGCGTTTCTGGACCTCGTGCCCGTCGACGAGGCGCTCGACGCCTTCGCGTCGGCGCTGGCGCCCGGCGGCCTGGTGTACGCGCCGATCACCTTCGACGGCGAGACGGTCTTCCAGCCCGACCACCCGGCCGACGACGCCGTCGTCGCGGCGTATCACGACGCCATCGACGACGAACCGGGGCGGGACGCCCGGGCGGGCCGGCACCTGCTCGACCGCTGCCGGGCGCGGGACGGCGCCCTGCTGGCGGCCGGCGCGTCGGACTGGATCGTCCACCCCCGCGACGGCGGCTACCCCGCGGACGAGCGCCGCTTCCTCGGAGCGATCCTCTCGTTCGTCGAGGAGGCGGTCGACGGGGTGCCGGGAGCCGAGGACTGGCTCCGAACCCGCCGCCGACAGCTCGATTCGGGGACGCTGACCTACGTGGCCCACGGGTACGACGTGCTCTACCGGCCCGGGTGAGCGCCGCCTCTCGGGGCGAGCGACTACGCCTCCCGGCGGTAGAGGACGACGAGGACGGCGATCAGCGTCACCTGCACCACCTTGTCGCCGATGCCGCCGGGGCCGAGGACGTTGGGCCAGTTCAGGTAGAAGTAGAGGAGGATCTGGACGCCGGTGAAGGGAATCCCGACGAGATAGAGGAGCCGGCGGCGATACCCCACCAGGAGGAGGAGGATGGCGACGAAGAAGGCGACGCCCGCGAGGACGAAGCTGACGCCCTGGAGAGTGTCGATGGCGAGGACGCCGAAGTACAGGTGGACGAGGCCGGTGACGGCCGCCAGCGCGACGCCGAACCAGTGGAGGCGGGTGAGCGACGCCGTCTCGAAGGTGGACGTGGACGACATTCCCTCCCACGGTTGTCGCGAGGCGGCCTAAACCCTGGGGTCGGTTATTTATTGACCGGCGGGCCGTCGGTTGGGTATGGGCATCGAGTACGTGCGGCGGGCGAGCGATCCGGCCGTGTCGGTCGTCGTGCCGTCGGTGCCGGCCTCCGACCACCGGCCGACGATGGCCTGCCTGCGGGCACAGGCGTTCGACGGTGACTACGAAATCCTCCTCGTCGACGACGGGTCGGTCGACCGCTCGGAAGCCAGAAACAGGGGGCTGGAGGCGGCGTCGGCCGGGGTGGTGGCGCTCACCGACGACGACACCAGACCGCCGGCGGACTGGCTGGCGACGGCCCACGCCGCCTTCGAGTCGGATCCGGCGCTGGTCTGTCTGGAGGGTCCCGTCTACGGCGGCTGTCGCAGTTTCGGCCCGCGACACTACGTGGGGTGTAACCTCGCCGTCCGGCGGGACGCGGCCCTCGACGTCGGCGGCTTCCGGTCGGCGTTCTCCGAGTGGCGCGAGGACGTGGAGTTCGGCTGGCGGATGGAGGCCGAGGCGGCGGGTCGCTGTCGGTTCGAGGAGTCGTTCCGGATGTGCCACCCGTCGGTGCCACGGACGGCGTTCGACCCGGCGCTGGAGGCGCGGCTGAAGCGGGAGTATCCCGAGCGATACGACGAGGTGATGGACGTGACGCCGACGCGACGGCTCTATCGTCGGGCGCGGGCCGCGGGGATCACCCAGCCGCTCCAGCGGGTGCGAAACGCGATCAAGCGGCGGCTACGGGGGGAGTGCGTGGGGGCCGCCGGAAGCGAGTAGCCGGAGGGCTATCGGCGCTCGGCGAGGGCGACGTAGGCGGAGTGTTCGGAGAGCGAAGTCCGAAGCGAGGCGGCGATCAGAAGGGGGAGCATCACGACGGCGGCCGTGGCCGCGGCGGCGGGGGCGAAGAGGGAGCCCGCGGCGGCGACGGCGGCGACGGTCGCGACCATCACGGTGCCGAGGACGACCTGCGCTTCGGGGGGTCCCTCGCCCGAATCGGAGCCGAATCGGTCGTCGCAGGTGTCGGGAACGGCGGCCATCGGTCTCTCAGCAATTTATGGCTGGACCCAAATATATTTGACGAGGTAATTGTCGACCGTTATTAAAATGGATATTCATGAATGATTCTGCCGGGAAAGTAACTGCACGGCGGGGTGGAACGCGGCGGGGTGGAACGCGGCGGAGAGGCGACAGCGGGCGGGACGGGTCACGGGTCGAAGTCGGCCATGAACGAGGAGTGCAGTCGGTAGAACAGCAGCATGCCGCCGACCCAGCTCAGGATCCCGTAGGCGACGTAGGCGAGCGTCGGGAGGTCCATGTAGAGGTACATGTACGACCCGATCAGCAGATAGGCGGCGACGAAGACGCCGAGGATGCGGATGCCGCGACGGGAGACCCCTTGTTTCGGATCGACCATGATGGGCCGACGACGCGGGTGGCGGCGCCGGTACCGGAGGTGAGTAGGCACGGCGGTTAAGGACGAAAGTTCATGCAAAACCTGCGAAAGACATCGACACTATATGCGGGTGAGGCCAACGAACGGTATGATTCGCGTAGGCGTAAACGGATACGGCACCATCGGCAAGCGGGTCGCCGACGCAGTGAGCTCGATGCCCGACATGGAGCTCGTGGGCATCGGCAAGGCCAGTCCGAACCACACGGCGGACGCGGCCGCGGAGCGCGGCTACGACATCTACGTCCCGGAGGGGCGGGAGGACCGGTGGGCCGAGGCTGGGATGGCGGTCGCGGGCGACATCCACGACCTCATCGAGGCGAGCGACATCGTCGCCGACGCGACGCCGGCCGGGATGGGCGCGGAGTACCGCCCGGTCTACGAGGAGTACGACACGCCGGCGCTGTTCCAGGGCGGCGAGGGCGCCGACGTTGCCGAGGCGAGTTTCACCGCCCGCGCCAACTACTCCGAGGCGACCGACGAGGAGTACGTGCGGATCGTCTCCTGTAACACGACGGGGCTGAACCGGATGTTCGCGCCGCTGCACGAGGAGTACGGCGTCGAACGCGCGAGCATCACGCTCGTGCGGTGTCGGGGCGAACACGCGGTCATCTCCGCCGATCCCGTCACGCTCCCCTCGCATCACGGTCCGGACGCGCTCGAAGTCATTCCGGATATGGGACCGGTGACGACGATGGGGATGAAGGTGCCGACGGTGCGCCACCACTTCCACGGGATCAACGTGGAACTCGGGGCGGAGCCGAGCGCCGCGGAGGTTCGGGACCTGCTCGCCTCCCAGTCGCGCATCCACGTCGTCGACGGCGACCTGGGGATCGACTCCGGGTGGGAGCTACAGGAGTTCGCCCTCGACCGCGGCCGCGACCGGATGAACCTCTACGAGAACCAGATCTTCGAGGACTCCATCAGCATGGAGGGGCCACAGCTCCACCTGTTCCAGTCCATCCACCGCGAGAGCGACGTGGTGCCGGAGAACGTCGACGCCATCCGCGCGATGATGGGCGACGCCGACGCCGAGGAGAGCATCGAACTGACGAACGACGTGCTGGGAATCGGCAACATTTAAATGGCAAGCGAGACCGAGACGGTCGACGAGCCGTCGGAACCGGGCACCGAACTGGTCAGCGGCTACGGATCGAGCCCCGGCGTCGCGACCGGTCCCGTGAGGATCATCGAGGACATCGACGAGGCCGACCGGATCGACGAGGGGGACGTGATCGTCACCGAGATGACCGCGCCCGACATGGTGCCCGCGATGAAACGCTCGGCGGGGATCATCACCGACGAGGGCGGGATGACCTCCCACGCGGCCATCGTCTCCCGCGAACTCGGCGTGCCCGCCATCGTCGGCTGTGGCGACGCCACGTCCGTCCTGTCCGACGGCCAGCGGGTCACCCTCGACGGCCAGAAAGGGACGGTCGTCGTCGCCGAGGAGGAAGTCGAGGACGCCGATCCCGGGGACGACCCCACCGAGGGCGGCAGCGGCGCCCCGCCGACCACGGCGACGGAGGTGAAGGTGAACGTCTCAATCCCCGACGCCGCCCAGCGGGCGGCCGACACGGGCGCCGACGGCGTCGGCCTCCTGCGACTGGAGCACATCCTGCTCTCGACGAGCAAGACGCCCGAGAGGTACGTCGCGGACCACGGCGAGGACGCCTTCGTCGAGGAGATCTCCGAGGAGATCCGGAAGGTGGCCGACGCGTTCTACCCGCGGCCGGTGCGCGCCCGCACCCTCGACGCCCCGACGGACGAACTCGCGGAACTCGAGGGGGGCGAGGAGGAACCCCACGAGCACAACCCGATGCTCGGCTACCGGGGCATCCGGCGCTCGCTGAAGGAACCCGAGATGGTCAAACTCGAACTGCGGGCGTTCAAGCGCCTGCACGACATGGGCTACGACAACGTCGAGGTCATGTTCCCCCTCCCCAACGACGCGGCGGACGTGCGCCGCGCCCGCGAACTGATGGACGAGGTGGGCATCGACCGGGAGAAGCACCGCTGGGGGGCGATGATCGAGACGCCGGCCAGCATCCGCGCCATCGACGAGATCATCGACGAGGGCATCGACTTCGTCGCGCTGGGCACCAACGACATCGTCCAGTTCATGCTCGCGGTCGACCGCAACAACGCGATGGTCGCGGACCGCTTCGACGACTTCCACCCCACCATCCTGGAGGCGATGGCGGAGGTCATCGAGGCGTGTAACGAACGCGACGTCGACACCACCATCACGGGACAGTCCGGCTCCCACCCCGACATGGCGAAGTTCCTCGTGGAGAGGGGGATCAGTTCCCTCTCCTCGAACATCGACGCCGTCGGCGAGGTGCGCCGCGTCGTCGCCCGCGCCGAGCGGAAACTCCTGCTCGACGCGGCGCGGGAGAACCTGGACGACGAGGACCCCCGGATCGACTGATCGCCGCGACTCCGTTCGCCGTCGACAGGGGTTTCCCCCACGCACGCGAGGAGCCGGCACGTGAGCAGTCGTCCGCTTCCCCTTTCCCAGCCCCCACGGATCGTCAGAACGGTCGCCGTCTTCGCCCTCGGCCTCCTGCTGGTCGCCAACGGCCTGTATCTCTACCCCGCGGGGAACCCCGCGGAACGGGTGTCCGTCTACGAGGCCCGCGAGGTGGGCGACGCGGCGCCCGGCGCCCTGCCCGACGACGCCGTCGAGGGCGTCCTCGACTGCAACTACGTCGCCGTCGAGTCGCGGGACTGCGCCCTCGTTCGCTACGTCCGGACGGAGGGACCGCTCCGCGTCGAGACGGACGCGGACGTCGACGGGCGGGCTGCCGACCACCGGTTCGTCGCCGCGAACGGCTCGGTCTTCCGACCGACCGCGCGCGTCGAGGGCGACACGCTCGTCCTGGGTCTCGACCGCGTCCCGCCCGAGCGGGCACGCCGGGCGCTGGCGACGGCGTACGGTGACGCGAGCCCGGCCGCCCGGACGGCCATCGAGGAGGGGCGGGTCCGCACCACCGCGTCCGTCGGCGAGCGATACGTCGCCCACGAGGGGACCTACTACGTCCTCTCGCGGGTGCGGACGGTCGAGGAGACGCGGCGGTGGGGGATCGAGTCGCCGCCGCCGGCGCAGGTGGCCCTGCTGCGCCTCGTGGGGTGGCTCGGCGGCCTCGCGCTGGTGTGGACCGCCGGCCGGCGGGCGTCCTGAGGGGACGGGAAAAAGGAGGGCTACATCCCGAGCAGCGTCTGGATCGACCCGCGCGCCTCCCAGAGCCCGGAGACGATCATGACGACGCCGGCGAAGACGGCGAGGGCGACGGCCCACCGGCGCGTCGGCGAGAGGGAGTCGATGTCGATGTCGAAGGACATGTACATCACGGCGAGGTACATGAGGCCGATCACCGGCGCGAACAGCGCCCCGGAGAGGGCAAAGAGGATGAGCGGCGCCTCGAAGAGGAGGTTGAGCGCGAGCGGGATGGCCGCGAAGAGCAGGACCGTCGCGCGGAAGACGGTGTCACGGGTGACGTCGAACCGGTCGAAGACGCCGTGGAGCGCGAAGGCGTCCTCCCAGAGCCGCGACATGCCGTAGAGCGGGCCGATGAGCGTCGAGAACAGCGCGGCGACGGTGGTCAACAGGAAGAGCGCGGCGGACCACTCGCCGAACTGGGTCGTGAAGATCTCGGCCATCTGCGGGATGACGGTGAACCCGCTGGGCTCGATGCCCTGCGTGTGCAGCGTCGCGGCGGCGGCCGTCCACATGAAAAAGGAGAAGACGGCCAGGATGGTCGAGGACAGCAGGTTCTGCCAGAGGACGATGTCGCCCCACCCCTTGAGGCGGTCGATCTCCTCGTCGGAGAGATCGTACTTGTCGACGTCGTGGCCCGCCTCGAGGGGTTCGAACATCCCCATCACCTTGTCCTTCGCGAACCAGACGTAGGAGACGGTCGGGCCGAAGCCGGCGCCGATCCAGCCGAACATCGTGAGGACGAACGCCATGCCGCCGACGCCGAGGCCGGACACCTCGCCGGGCATCGAGGGGACCAGGCCGCTCGCGAGGCCGTCCATCCACCGCCCCGCGGTGCTGAGCGAGACGAACGCGATCAACACGAGGAAGATCCACAGCAGCGAGGTGGCGATCTTCTCGATCAGGTCGTAGGACCGGGTCATCACGATGGCGAGGCCGGCGAGGACGGTCACGATCATCCACACCTCGGTGGAGAGGGGGACGAGTTCCTGGAACGCGCCGGCGGTCTCCCCGAGGTGGCCGGAGAGCCCGATGGCGTATATCAGGCCGCCGAGGAACACGTAGTAGAAGATCCACTTCAGCGCCCAACCCTTCTCGTAGAGGGCGTCGAGGAACGTGTCGCCGGTCATGACGCCGTAGCGGACGAGGTAGTACTGCCCGAAGATCTTCGTAAAGGTGATCAGCGGGATGAGCCAGATGCCCTCCATCCCGAGGTAGGCACCGCCGAGTGGCACGCTCAACACCTCGCCCCCGCCGATCTGCGAGGCGGTGAACACCCACGCCGGCCCCATGTAACTCAGGAACTCCGTCAGGGTGGCCGGGGGCTCGGAGATGCGCGTTTCGGTCGCGGCGTCCACGGATCCGGTACTCACCGCGACACACCCCCCGCGGGATCGCCGTCGGGGCGGCGGGGGCGACTGCGTGTCCGCGAGCGGAACTGGCCAGTGCGTCCGGGGGCGTCGACCGGGGTCGACGCGGGAGCGAATCGTGGTCTCTGCCGCATGTACAACCCGATGAAAGACGGTGACCGTGGTATAAACGCGGATCGGCGCACATTTTGCATTATTTATCATGAACACCATATTCCTTAAGGTGATTTAACAGCCTTCGTTTCAGGAAGATCTCGGTGGGAAATCGGCTGCCGTCGCCGCGATAGTGGCGACAGTCGCCTCGATCGAGCCGCGGCGAACCAGTCGGTACGTAGTAATGAATGACGCGGTCGAAAGTGCTTTAATTATTGTTAGGAATTACTGGTCGCATGGTGATACTCACAGCCATCGACAGAGACCCGGGCTGCAAGGGTGTCGTCGAGACGGCGTACGACCTCGCGACGAGCATGGACGAGGAGCTGGTGATCCTCCACGTCGTCCCCGAGGACGGGGACGAGGAGGGTGCCCGGGCGGAGGTGACCGAAATCGTCCGGTCGGTCATCGACGACCTGGACGGGGTGGATCTGCGGATCATGCCCGAGCAGACGCGCCGTGACCTGCCGACGGGGCGGACGGCCAACCACATCCTGCAGGTGGCCGAGGAGCTCGATCCGGACTACATCGTCATCGGGTCGCGCAAGCGCACGGGACTGGGAAAGATCCTGCTCGGGAGCGTCTCGAAGCTGATCCTGGCGAACGCGGACGTGCCCGTCGTGACGGTCGAACAGAAGCGGCGGGCGGAGGCCTGATCACCGGCGAAGGAGCAGGTAGACCGCGCCGCCGGCGAGGGCCGCCCCGAGGCCAGTGACGGCGAGGAGGAAGCGGTAGCCGGCGAGCGGCGAGTCGAAGGCGAGTCCCGCAGTCGCGGTGAAGCCGACCGGGCCGAGCGTCTGCCCGAGTCGCAACACGCTGGTTCGCATCCCCATCACGCCGGCTCGCAGGTCGTCGTCGACGAGCGTGACGACCGCGGTGTCGATGGAGGGCATCACGACGCCGAACCCGACTCCGAAGACGGCGAGCGACGCGCCCACGGCGAGCGGCGAGGGGGAGAGTCGGACGGCCAGGAGCCCCACACCGTAGGCGACGAAGCCGAGCGCGACGAGTTCCGACGCCGACCGGCGCCCCGAGAGGCGGCCGTAGCCCGAGGAGACGGCGGCGCTCGCGAGGGCGACGGCCGACAGCGTGGCGCCGATGCGGCCGGCGCCCAGCCCGTAGGCGTCGCTCAGGAGGAGCGGGAGGACCGTGAGGACGGCACCGTAGAAGATGAAGAAGGCGAGAAAGAGCGCGGCGAAGATGGCGAGCGCCCGCGGCAGGACGGCGACGGCCCGGAGACGGCCGAGGTACGCCCGCAGGTCGGTCGACCGCTCGGCGTCCGGTTCGGTCAGGACGGCGGCGGCGAAGACGCCGACGAGCGCGGCGACGCCGAAAAACAGGAAGGGCGCGCTCCAGCGGATGCCCGCGAGCGCGCCGCCGAGAAGCGGGTAGAAGGCGGCGCCGGTGCCGATGGTGCTCCCGTTCAGCCCCATGACGGCGTCGCGCCGGCGGCCGTCGTAGACGTCGCCGATGAGGGTCACCGCGAGGGTGATGAGCGCGCTCGCGCCCACCCCCTGCAGCAGGCGGAGCGCGAGCACCTCGGCGAACGTGCGGGCGAAGGCGACGCCCGTCCCGGCGGCGGCGAAGAGAAAGAGGAGGGGGATCACGACGCGCCGGCGGCCGAACCGGTCGGCGACGAGGCCGACGAAGGGCGTGACGACGACGCCCGGGAGGGTGTAGGCCGTGATGACCAGCCCGACGGCCGCGTCCGAGACGCCGAAGACGGGGCGCAGGTCCGGGAGGACCGGGCTGACCAGCGAGACGCCCATCACGCCCATCAGCGAACACGAGAGGACGACGTAGAGCGTACTCGACCGCCACGGGACGAGCGCCAGTCCGCGGTCCCCATCGACGCCGGACACGGGAGTGGGTCACGCGGTGGGCTTGTTACCGTTGCGTTCGCGGCACCCGGCGATCAGAACTGCTCGGCCGTGTCGACGCCGACGACCACGCCCACCTCGTCCGGGGCGAACCCGTCGTCGGCCTCGACGGCCGAGGCGAAGAGGAGGCGGGCCTGTTCGGTGTGGGCCGCCCGGACCGCCGCGGCGGTCGACGCCGCGAATCCCAGGTCCTCGATCAGCGACGCCCACCTGTCCTCGTCGACGCGGTAGGCGCGCTTCCCGTCGACGGTGACGTAGTCGGCCGTTCGCTCGAACGCCGAGTGTCGCCCGAGCAACTCCGCGTTGAGCGCGAGGAGGGCGTCGACGACGGCGGCGGCGTCGGGGGCGGCCTCGGCGGCCACCCGCTCGACGACCGCGCCGGTGATCGGGGCTTCGCCGGTGTCGACCGTGGTCTCGTCGGTCATACGCGGTGTCGGCACCCCCGACCCTTCGGTCTTGGGGAGAACGTTGATGCGTGGCCGGACGGTACGATCCCCACGGGCACGTAGTGGACGCCCGCCGATCCATGACGAACCTGCGCGCCGAAGAACTGAGTTACGAGGTCGAGGGGGACCGCATCCTCGACCGGGTGTCGCTCGACGTCGCGAGCGGGGAGACGGTGGCCATCGTCGGCCCCTCCGGCGCCGGAAAGTCGTCGCTGCTCCGCCTGTGCAATCGCCTCGACGAGCCGACCGAGGGGACGGTGTACCTCGACGGGACCGACTACCGGACGCTGGCGCCGGAGACGCTGCGAAAGCGGGTGGGACTGGTGCCACAACAGCCCGCACTGCGGGACGGGACCGTCCGCGAGAACGTCACCATCGGCCCGCGCCTCCGCGGCGAGTCGATCCCCGAGACGCGCCTCGTCGACCTGCTCGACGCCGTGGGGCTGTCGGGCTACGCCGACCGGGAGACGGGCGACCTGTCCGGCGGGGAGGCCCAGCGGGTCGCCATCGCGCGGACGGTCGCCAACGACCCCGAGGTGCTCCTGCTCGACGAGCCGACCGCCAGCCTCGATAGCGCCGCCGAGGCCGAGGTCGAGCGCCTGCTGTCGGACCTCCTGGCGTCGGGCGAGCGGACCGTCGTCCTCGTCACGCACGACGAGCGACAGGCCGAGCGCCTGGCCGACCGCGTGGCGCGGCTGCGCGACGGCCGGATCGTCGAGGTGGGGACGCCCCGGGAGGTGATCGCGTGAGCGCCCTGCCCGACCGCCTGGCCGATCCCGTGGTCGTCGAGGGGCTGCTCCAGGTCGCCGCCGCGACGGCGCTCGCGGCGGTCGTCGTCGGCATCTCGTCGCTCCGTGGACTGGATCTGGAGCGGGAACTCGGCGGCTCCTTCGCCCGCGGGTTCGTCCAGGTGCTCGCGATGGGGGCGCTGATCGGCGCGCTCTTTGCCATCCCGCTCGCCTACTCCGGGCTCCTGCTCGCCGCGATGGTGGGCTACGCCGCCTGGGAGTCGCGCAAGCGCGGCGACCGCGTGCCGGGGGCCTTCCGCATCTCCGTCGTCTCGCTCGCGCTCGGGTCGGCGGTCGTCATCGTGACGATGGTCGCCGCGGGCGCCATCGAGCGCACGGTCCGGAACCTCGTGCCGGTCGGCGGCATGATCATCGCGAACGCGATGAAGACCAACTCGCTGACCCTGGATCGGTTCCAGGGGGAGATCGAGTCGAACCGCGGGGAGATCGAGGCGATCCTCGCGCTCGGCGTCCCGCCCGAGCGCGCCGTCTCGGCGGTCGTCACCGAGTCCGTACGGGCGTCGCTCATCCCCGTCGTCGACGCGATGCGGACGCTCGGTCTCGTCTACATCCCGGGGATGATGGCCGGCATGATCCTCGGGGGCGCGAACCCCATCTACGCCGCCGAGTACCAGTTCGTCATCATGGGCATGATCTTCGCCGCGGGCGGTCTGACGAGCATGACCACCAGCCTCCTGCTCACCCGAGTGGCCTTCACCGACGCCGCACAGCTCCGCCGGTTCGAACCCGCGGAGACGACGCTGCTCGGGGCGCTGCGGGCGGCCGTGCAGCGGTGACCGGAGGCCCCGATCAGGCCGACGCGACGGCGTCGAGGATGGCGTCGTAGTCGGGTTCGTTCGTCGGATCGTCGGCCACCCAGCGGTAAGTGACGACCCCGTCGGCGTCGAGGACGAACACGGCGCGGTTCGCGACGCCGTGGAGGCCGAGGTCCGGGATCGACATCGTCAGGCCGTACGCGTCGATGGCGTCGCCGTCCATGTCGCTGACGAGGTCGAACTCCAGGCCGTGTTCCTCGCGGAACGCCCCCTGTGAGAACGGGGAGTCGGCGCTCACGCCGAGGACGGTCGCCCCGGCGTCACGGAAGTCGTCGAGGCGGTCCTGCAGGGCGATCATCTCGTTCCGACAGGGCGGGGTGAAGGCGCCGGGGAAGAAGGCGAGGACGACCGGGCCGTCGCCGAGGTGGTCGGCGAGGTCGAACGACTCGTGTTCTGCGGTGCCGAGCGTCGCCGTGAACGTCGGTGCGGCGTCTCCGGGAGAGACCATGTCGGACGGGTGGGTCGCGGTCGACATAAACCCAGTCACGAACGGAGACGAACAACTAACTACCGTGGCACGGTACCGACCCACATGGCAGAGTTCGGCGCCCTCTCGCTCGTGCCCCCGCTGTTCGCCATCGGCCTGGCCATCGTCACGCGGAAGGCGGTGCTGTCGCTCTTTCTCGGCGTGTGGTCGGGCGGGGTGATCTTCACCGGCGGGGTGGGGCTGGGGCAGACGTTCGACTGGATCGCCGCCTCAATCGGCGAGAGCACCTTCCACGCGCAGATCCTCATCTTCACCCTGCTGCTGGGGTCGGCGGTGGCGATGATCTGGCGGCTCGGCGGCTCGCACGCGGTGCGGGACTGGGCCATCGCCCGCCTCGACACCCGACGCAAGGTCGGGGTGGCGGCGTGGCTGCTCGGCCTGCTCCTCTTTTTCGACGACTACGCCAACACGGCGGTCGTCGGGAGCACGATGCGGGACGTCTCCGATCACCTGCGGATCTCCCGGGAGAAGCTCTCCTACCTCGTCGACTCGACGGCGGCGCCCGTGGCGACGCTCGCCATCTCCTCGTGGGTCGCCTTCCAGCTCTCCATGATCGAGTCGGGCTACGAGGCGACCGACCTCGCCGCGAGCGAGGTGCCCAACTCCTTCGCCGTCTTCCTGCGGTCCATCCCGTACAACACCTACGCCATCCTCGCGATCGTCATGGTCGGCATCGTCGTCCTGAGCGGCCGCGACTACGGCGAGATGCTCGCCGCCGAGCGCCGCGCCGCTGAGACGGGGAAGGTGACCCGCGACGACGCCCGACCCATGCAGGACGTGTCGGCCGAACTCGGCGAACCGACCGTCGAGGACCCCCGGCTGGTCGCCTTCTTCCTGCCCATCGGCGTCCTGATCGGCGTGACGCTCGGGTCGGCGCTGTGGACCGGCTACAGCCCCGGTGCGGGCCTCTACGACACCATCGTCGGCGCCGACTACGCCGTCGCGCTCATCTTCGGCTCCTTCGCGATGGTCGCCTCGACGTACGCCATCGGCGTCGCCACCGACCGCCTGTCGCTCGGCGAGAGCGTCGACACGACCATCGAGGGCTTCGGCGTCATGCTCACGGCGGTGACCATCCTCGTCCTCGCGTGGTCCATCGGCAACGTCGTCGAGGCGCTCGGCACCGGGGAGTACGTCGGCCGGATCGCGGGGCAGGTGCTCGACCCCGCGGTCCTCCCGGTCGTGGTGATGTTCACCGGCGCGTTCATCGCCTTCTCGACCGGGAGTTCGTGGGGGACGATGGGCATCGTGACGCCCATCGCCGTCCCCGTCGCGTGGGACCTGACCGGCGGTCACGCCATGGTCGCCGCGGTGGTCGGCGCCGTCTTCTCCGGCGCCATCTTCGGCGATCACGCCTCCCCCATCTCGGACACGACCGTCCTCTCGGCCACCTTCACCGGCGCGGACCTGATCGATCACGTCCGCACCCAACTGTACTACGCCGTCACCGTCGTCGTCGTCGCGGCCACGCTCCTGATCGTGTGGGGGTACACCCGTCTGAACCCGTGGTATCTGCTCCCCGTCGGCGCCCTCGCGCTCGTCGGCCTGGTCTACGGCCTGTCGACGCTCGACGCACGGCGGCGGGGGGTCGAGCCGGTCGACGTCGGTGGGACGACGTCCGGGAACGCCGGAGCGGCCGACGCCGGCGCGCCCGAGGCGGACGACGGCTGAGCCGCCTCAGACCGGTTCGAACTCGTGGATCGGCCACTCCCGCTCGTGGTCGCGGGCCATCGCCAGTTCGTCCGCCTCGGGCGGCCGAGCCGCGAGCGCCACCGGCAGGCCGATTTCGGCGTCGGCGTGAGGGACGGTCAGCCGGCCGGTGAGCCGCGCGCCGGAGTCGAGTTCGACGACGGCGACCGTGTAGGGCGCCCGCTCCGCGAGCGCCGGCGGCGGCGTGCGGACCTCGGTGTAGGTGACCACGGCCCCGGTCTTGGGCTGCGACTCGACCCGGAGGTCGCGCCCCCCGCAGGCGTAACACGCCGGCCGCGGCGGGAGCAGGCGCTCGCCGCAGTCCGCACAGACGGCGGCCAGCAGGTCGCCCTCGGCCAGCGCCGCGAAGAAGCCGGGGAGCGTGAAGGGGCTGTCGGCGGTGAACTCGTCGGCGGTGCGCGGAACGGTCGTGGAGTCGGCGTCGTCAGGCATTGGTGAGGACGTGAGCGACGGTGACGGCGTCGGCGACGCCGCCCTCGTTGACGAGCAGGCCAGTCGTGGCGCCGTCGACCTGTCGGTCGGGCGTCGCGGTACCCGTGAGCTGTTCGTAGGCCTCGACCGCCTGCGCCAGCCCGGTGGCGCCGATGGGATGGCCGCGGGCCTTGAGCCCGCCGCTCGTGCTCAGGCGGACGTCGGTCCACCCGTCCGAGCGCTCGGCGGGCGGGAGCGCGCTCTCGTAGCCGCGGCCGCGGGGCGCGAACCCCGCCGCCTCCGCCAGCAGCGCCTCGGAGACGGTGAAGGCGTCGTGAACCTCCGCCACGTCGACGTCGGGAGGCGAGACGCCCGCCTCCTCGTAGGCGCGGGTCGTCACCTCGTGGGCGCCCTCGATCTCGGTGAGGTTGCGCTCCGCGACGGCGATGTTGTTCGCGCCGGCGGCGACGCCCGCGACCCGGACGGTCTCGCCGGGGAGCGTCGTCGCCACGTCCTCGCTCGTGACGAGGACGGCGGCCGCGCCGTCGGTGACCGGCGCGCAGTCGTACAGTTTCAGCGGCGGGGCGACGTAGTCGGAGTCGAGCACGGTCTCGACGTCCACCTCGCGCCGGAACTGGGCCCGGGGGTTGGCGACGGCGTTGGCGTGGTTCTTCACGGCGATGCGGGCCAGGTCCGCCTCCGTCGCGTCCGTCTCGTGGAGGTAGCGCTTCGCGAGGAGGGCGTACTGACTCGGCGCGGTGACGCCCGACCGCGCTTCGAGCGCGCGGTCGAAGGCCGCCGAGAGCGCGGTCGTGGCGCCGTCGGTCCCCCCGGCGGTCATCTTCTCGACGCCGCAGGCGAGGACGGCGTCGCGGCGGCCGCTCCGGACGTCCTCGACGGCGTGGCGGAGGGCCATCGCGCCCGCGGCGGCACAGCCCTCGACGCGCTCGGCGGGGACGTGACGCAGCCCCGCCCACTCAGCCAGCAGCGTGCCGTACATGATCTGGCCCTCGTAGGACTCGGACTGGTTGCCGACGTACACCGCCTCGACGACGTCGGCGGGATCGGGACCCTCCTCGAACGCCTCGGTGACGGCGGCACCGAAGAGGTCCCGACCCGTGAGGTCGGTGCGGCCGAACGGTGAAGTGCCGACGGCCGCGATGTGTGGATCCGTCACATGGGTAGCGTGGCGGGCCAGGGAGTTAATCCTATGTCACCGCGTCGAGTTCCGCGGCGAGCGCGTCGAGGGCGTCGTCGAGCGAGAACCGGTCGCGCTCGACCCGGCGGAGCGCCGCCATCACGGTCGGATCGACCGGCGGCGAGCGGATGGTGTGGGCGCTCCCCGTCGCGGTCGTCCGGTGGAGCCACCGGACGGCCGTCCGCGCCGGCGCCCAGCCGACGTCGGTCAGGGCGACGGCCGTCCGCCACGCCCACGCCCGCCCCTCGGTCATCGAGAACAGGGAGAAGGCCTCGTCGAACCGGCCGAACGTGGTATCGACCGTCGACAGCCCCGGCGCGTAGAGGTCGGCCAGCGCCGCCTGCTGGGCGTCGACGAGGCCGGCGAGGACGCCGTCGATCCGGTCGTGGTCGGCGTGCTTCCGCTCCCGGTCGGGGTCGATGCCCAGGTCGCGGAGCGTCAGCGCGAGGTCGTAGTTGATGTGGGCGTTGATGCCGAGGAAGGCGTCCTGCGCGACGAGGGCGTCGCCCGCCAGCGCGGTCCCGAAGGCCACCCGCCACGGGGCCGGGACGGCGGCGTGATCGCCGCGCTCGAAGGAACGGAAGGCGCGTCGGTAGTAGTCGGCGAAGGAGACGGTGTACCGCCGCATCCACGCGGCGTCGTCGAAGCGGCCGTCCGCGATGGCCCCGCGGACGGCGTCGGTCATGCGGGTGTAGACGGTGAGGAAGACGGCGCGCCGGTCGCCGGCGGCGCGCAGTCGGGATTCGAGGTCGGCGAGGCGGTCGTAGGCGCCGTCGACGCTCCGGAAGGGCCGCTCAAGGAGGTCGACGAGCGCCGGGTCGGGGTCGTGATCGGGTGACGGCGGGGCGGCGCGCACGCCGATCAGGGTGGCGCGGACCCGGCTGGCGTCGAGCAGTCGGAGCGCCGAGGCGTAGCCGGCCATCGCGTGTCGAGGAGGGAGGGGGCGAGCAAATAACTGGCGGCGAGTGGGGACTCGACGCCGCTCAACCCGGCGTCGGCGGAATCACTTTGGTGGCCGGGGCCCACGTTCGCGTCGAGATGGACGCATCGATCCGGGTGTTACACGTCGACGACGATCCGGAGTTCGCGGCGATGGTGTCGACGTTCCTGGAACGGGAGGACGGCCGGTTCGAGGTCGAAACGACCACGAGCGCCAGCGAGGCGCTGGATCGGATCGACGACGGCGTCGACTGTGTCGTCTCCGACTACGACATGCCCGGGACCGACGGGATCGAGTTCCTCGAAGCCGTCCGCGAGACACACGACGACCTCCCCTTCATCCTCTTCACCGGGAAGGGCAGCGAGGAGGTGGCGAGCGATGCCATCTCCGCGGGCGTCACCGACTACCTGGAGAAAGGCAGCGACACGAGCCGGTACGCCGTGCTGGCGAATCGGATCGGGAACGTGGTCGACCAGTATCGCTCGCGTCGGGAACTCGAAGCCAGCCGCGAACGGCTCTCGCTGTTCTTCGAGCAGTCGCCGCTTGGCGTCGTCGAGTGGGACGAACACTTCGAGATCGTCCGCGTCAACGACGCGGCGACGGACATCCTCGGCTACGACGAGGACGAGTTGGTCGGGGAGTCGTGGGAGCGGATCGTTCCCGAGGCGGAGACGGAGGCGGTCGAACGCGTCGTCGAGGCCCTGCTTGCGGATCGGGGCGGCTACCGGAGCGTCAACGAGAACGTCCGGGCGGACGGCGAGCGGATCGTCTGTGAGTGGCACAACCGCGTCGTGACCGACGCGGACGGCGACACCGTCGGCATCTTCTCGCAGTTTCAGGACATCACCGAGCGCCGGGAGCGCAAGGAGCGCCTCCAGCGGAGTACGGCCCGGCTCGAAGCGCTCTTCGAGAACTCGCCGGACATGATCAACGTCCACGACACCGACGGGAACATCATCGAACCGAACCCTCAGCTGTGCGAGAAGACGGGGTACGACGCCGCGACGCTCACCGACATGAAGGTGTGGGACCTCGACCAGCGGATCGATCCCGAGGAGGCACGGGCGGTCTGGGAGGAGATGGACGTCGGCGACAGACGGCGTCTCGAGGGCGTCTACGGCCGTCGCGACGGCTCGACGTTCCCGGTGGAGGTACACCTCCGACGCCTCGACCTGGAGGGCGAGAAGCGGTTCGTCGTCATCAGCCGCGACATCTCCGAGCGGAAGGCCCGGGAGGAGGACCTGGAGGCGACCAAGGAGCGCCTCGACACGGTCGTCTCGAACGTGCCCGTCGTGCTCTTCGCGCTCGACGCCGAGGGCGTGTTCACGCTGTCGGAGGGGAAGGGATTGAGCACGCTCGACCTGGAATCCGGCGAGGTCGTCGGTTCCTCCGTCTTCGACCTGTACGGGGACCAGCCGGACGTGATCGACGCCGTCGAGCGTGCCCTCGACGGCGAGGAGGTGAGCACGATACAGGAGGTCGAAAACCGGTTCTACGAGACCGCCTACCAGCCGGTGTTCGACGACGGCACCGTCACCGGGGCCATCGGCGTCGCCATCGACATCACCGAGCGCCGGCGCCGGGAGCGCGAACTCCGCCGACAGAACGATCGCCTGGAGGATTTCGTCGGCGTCGTCTCGCACGACCTGCAGACCCCGCTCAACGTCGCCGCGGGGCGCGTCGAACTGGCACGCGAGGAGTGCGAGAGCGGCCACCTCGACGGCGTCGCGGGCGCCCTCGACCGGATGGACGAACTGATCTCGGACCTGCTCCGTCTGGCGAGGGAGGGAGAGCGGGTGAACGAGATCGACTCCGTGACGCTCGCGGACGCCGTCGAGGACTGCTGGCGCAACGTCGAGACGGCGGGGGCGAGCCTCGTCGTCGAGACGTCGCTGACGATCCGTGGCGATCCCGGACGGCTCCAGCACCTCCTGGCGAACCTCCTGCAGAACGCCGTCGAACACGGGGTGACGGGGACCGACGACCGGAGCGTCACGGTCACGGTCGGCACCCTCGACGACGGGACCGGATTCTACGTCGCCGACGACGGGCCCGGGATTCCGGAATCGAACCGGGGGCGGGTCTTCGAGAGCGGCTTCTCGACCGCGGCGGACGGCACCGGGTTCGGCCTCGCCATCGCCGAGGAGGTGGCGGAGGCCCACGGCTGGTCCATCGGCGTGACCGAGAGCGCGGCCGGCGGCGCCCGCTTCGAGATCACCGCCGTGGACGTCGTCGAGTGACGACCTACCGCTCGACCGTCGCCAGCAGGTCGTCGAGGCGGGAGATCGCCTCCCGGATCGCGTCCGCGTCGGTCGCGTAGGAGAACCGGAGGTAGGCCGCCGCCTGATCGCCGAAGTCGGCGCCGGGCGTGACCGCGACGCCCGCCTCCTCGAGGAACAGGTCGGCGACGTCGAACGCGTCGCCGGGCAGGTCGCTCACGTCAGCCAGCAGGTAGTAGGCGCCCTGTGGGGTGTAGCCGGGGTCCAGCCCCCAGTCGGCGACGGCGTCGACCAGCAGGTCGCGGCGCTCGCGGTAGGTCTCTCGGATGGCGTCGAGGCGCTCGGGCGGCGTCTCCAGGGCGGCGACGCCCGCGTCCTGCACGAAGTTCGGGGCACAGATGAACAGGTTCTGCGCGAGGCGGTTGACCGCGTCGACGAGACCCGGCGGCACGACCATCCACCCGAGGCGCCAGCCCGTCATCGCGAACCGCTTCGAGAAGCCGTCGAGGACGACGGCGTCGTCCGTGTACTCGAGGACCGTGTGCTCCTCGGCGTCGTACGAGAGCCCGTGGTACACCTCGTCGACGACGGGCGTGGCGTCGGCCTCGGCCGCGAGGTCGACGAGGGCCGAGAGCGTGTCGCCGTCCATCACGGCCCCGGTGGGGTTGGCGGGGGAGTTGCACAGCAGCGCTCGGGTGTCGGGCCCCATCGCGTCCGCGAACGCCGACGCCCGGGGACGGAAGCCGTCGGCCGGGCGCAACGGGACCGTGCGGACGGTGCCGCCGACGACGCGCACGAAGTTGGGATAGCAGGCGTAATGCGGGTCGGTGAGCACCACCTCGTCGCCCGGGTCGACGAGCGCCGCCATGGCCAACAGGAGGCCCGGCGAGGAGCCCGGAGTGACGACGACGCGTCCGGGGTCGACGTCGACGCCGTACGTGCGGTCGTAGTGGGCGGCGATGGCGCGCCGGAGTTCCGGCTTCCCCCGCGCCGCGGTGTAGTCCGTGTTGCCGGCTCGGAGCGACTCCACGGCCGTCTCGACCACCCGCTCCGGGGGGTCGAAGTCCGGTTCGCCAACCTCCAGGTGGATCACGTCGTCGGTGTCGTTCGCCCGCTCCAGCACGTCCATCGCCAGGAACGGGCTGACGTCGGCTGCGCGCTCGGAGACCATCGGTGTCGGAGGCGATACGGCGGGGGAGCGGGAATACGCTCCGGTCGACTGGCGGGGAGGTCACTCCGACCGGATGGGGTCGTCGGGCTCCCCCTCGCCGACGAACAGGGTGTCCTCGACGAGCGCCTTCGTCCCGCGC
The DNA here is from genome assembly GCF_023703775.1 of Haloplanus sp. GDY1. Classification (NCBI taxonomy): domain Archaea; kingdom Methanobacteriati; phylum Methanobacteriota; class Halobacteria; order Halobacteriales; family Haloferacaceae; genus Haloplanus; species Haloplanus halophilus. The sequence goes on from NZ_CP098514.1 coordinate 2,248,026, forward strand.
CGGAGTCGCTCGGAGAGCGCCTGGTGGGAGATGTCGAACTCCTCGGCCAGCGACTCCAGGTCGACCGAGCGCGGGACGTCGAAGTAGCCCGCACGGGTCGCCGCCGCAAGCGCCCGGTACTGCTCGTCGGTGAGCCCGTACCGGCCGGCCGGCTCCCCGTCCAGGTCGCGGATGGAGCGAACGTCGAAGCCGAGGCCGTGTTCGGCACAGAACTCGTGTGTGCGCGAGAAGTGGTCGCGGTCCGGATAGAGGACCCGAAGCTCCCACCGGTCGGCCGACCCCCAGGCGTCCATGACCGTGGCCGACGAGTTGGCGAGCATCTGGACCAGCAACTGGACGTGGTCGATCCACTCCATCCGGTAGAGGAGTTCGTCGTCGAACTCGTCGAGGAGCGTCACGTTGTCGACCGAGGGGTCGGCCGCGAGGGCCTCCTCGACCGTCGACCGGGGCGTTCCGCGCGCCCACAGCAGCGGCATGACCGTGTCCTTGCCCGTCTCGACGATGCGCTCCGTCTCGACGCTGAGGTCGGGACACGCATCCAGCGTCCGGGCGAGGGCGAACTCCTCGGCGGGGACCGTCCCGAGTACGATGGTCGCCATACCCTCGATTCGCGAACCGGCCCTAAATATCCCTCGTGGGAGCCCGGCCGTCGACGGCGGCCGACTTGCAGCCACAAGCACCGAGGTTAGGCCGCTCACGCCCCTCCGTGGGGACATGCGACTCTCGACTGCAGCCATCGTGCTCGGCGCGTTCGTGTTCGTGCTTCCGATCCCCGGGACCTTCGTCCTCGGCGCGCTCACCGTCGGGGCCGGCGTCGGTGCGCGCGCCCTCACGTGAGCCGTCCGCGTCGCACGGGACTGCGTGGGCAAGCACTACGCCGAAGCGGCTGAGACGGGTAGAGACGGTCGCAATGGCAAGCGTTCAGATCACGGACGACCACGTCGGCGCGTCGGTCGTCGACGGCGACGGCGACGACGTCGGCATCGTCAGCGCAGTGGAACACGGAACCGCGTACGTGGAACCGGACCCCGGACTCGCGGCGACGCTGAAGGCGAAACTCGGGTGGGAGGACACCGACGACGACGCCTACCCCCTCCAGGAGGAGGCGATCGAGACGGTGACCGACGACGAGATCAGGCTCCGGTCGGACCTGTAGAGCCCCACAGGGCGGGAAAAGCTGCGTCTGCAAGCGGTGACCCTACGGGCGTCGAGCCACACGGGAGACACGTGAACGACACCGATCCAGGTTCGCGAGAGGTGCTCGTCGAACGGGACGCGATCCGGTCGTGGGCCGAGACGCACGACGCCGTGCCGGTCCGTGGCGGGGAGTCGACCGGCGCGCCGGTCGGCCTGTCGACCGGCGTCGAAGTCGAGGACCGCATCGAGTGGTCGACCTTCTTCGACGCCTTCGAGAGCGGCCGGCTGGCGCTGCTCGTCGACGGTGACGACGTCGAGTTCGTCGACCGCGACCGGGTGGCCGACACCGGCGACGACCGACCGGTCGACGACGACGCCCGCGGCGAACCCGACGCCCCTGCCGATCCGGACGAGCGGCGCCGCGAGGCCGAGGCCGCCGATCAGGAGAACGTCGACAACCACCGGGACGAGGAACCGTTCCAGAGCTAGGTCGCGACCGACCTCCTTCTCCGCAGTCGACGTCTCGTGAGCGGTGAGCCGCTCGTCCGGTCGCCGCGTCCGCGTCGCCGACCCGCCGTGAGCGGCGGATCCGGGCTACGCCGACCGCCGGCGCCCGAGCAGCAGCGCCGCCGCGACGGCCGCGAGGAGGGCGGGCAGCGGGCCGAACCCGTCGCCGCTGGACTCGGTGGCCGTGGCGTCGTCCGCGGCCGCCGCGGTGGCGTCGCCGCCGTCGCCGTCGTCGCCGCCGGGTGCGGCCGTGGCGTCGTCGCTCCCGTCCGGCCGGGGCGTCGCCGTGGCCGTCGCGTCCTCGGCCCCGTCGGCCGCGGGGGTGGACGTCGTCGCGTTCGAGCCGGCGGGCTGGGCGGCGGTGAGCGCGAACGTCGAGAATCCGGGCGTCTCCGCCTGGACGGTGACGATCGACCCGCTTCGGCCGGCGACCTGCGTGTCGAGCGTCTCCCACGTGTCGGTCGCGTCGTCGTAGTGGGCGATCCGGAGTCGCTCCGCGTCGACGCCGACCTGCGACTGCCGGACCGAGAGCCGCACCGTGGCCGAACGCCCCGCCATCTCCGCGGGCACCTGTACGCTGACGGGATTGCCGACGCGGTTCGGGAGGGGTGCCGTGCCGTCCGGCAGCGACCTGAGTTCCGACGCCCGGACGAAGCCGGTGGTCGCCGACTCCGGACGGATCTCGACGGCCGAGAACGTCGTCCCGGAGAGCGAGAGCGTCGTCGACTCGCTGTCCGAGAAGACGATGGCCCGCGAGGAGGCGGCGCGGTTCGACGGTGACCCGGCGAAGGAGGCCGCGCCCCCGCCGCCGCCACCGGAGATGGTGGCCGTCGCCGTCTCCCCGCCCGCGCCGTCGTTGCCGGCCGCGTCCGCCGCGGTGTCGAGCGTGACGGTGAACTCGCCGATGGCCGGTGGCTCGTAGGCGAGCGTGTGGGTGTACGGCCCGCTGCCGCTCGTCGAGAAGCTCGAGAGCGTCGTCGGCGCCGGGCCGCTCACGTCGACGGTGATCGACGCCAGCGGCTCGCTGGCCTCGACCGTCACCAGAAGCTCCCCGTCGGTGGCGGACGCCGAGACGTTCGTGACCACCGGCGTCGCCGCGTCGGTCTCGTCCACGCCGCCGGCCGTCAGCGCGGCGAGCGCGTTCCCGTTGGTGTCCCGTGCCGTTCCCGGCGTGTACGTGACCTGCGCCGGTCCCGTGCCGGGCACCTCGTCGCCGTCGGTCGCGATCCGCAGTTCGACGGCGTCGTCGTTCGGCGTCGCCCCGGTGACGACCGAATCGGGCTGTCTCCCGCCGATGGTCCAGGCGCTCGGCGAGAGCGTGGAGTCGTCGATGGCGGCGGAGAAGGTCACCTCCGCGGCGTCGACGTCGCCGTCGCCGTCGCGGTCGAGCGTGGTCACCGCCGTCACGACCGGCCGCGCCCCGCTGGTCGTCCCCGTGAACGTCTGACTCGACGCGAGCGCGTTGCCCGCGGGGTCGTAGACGCGGCTCGCGTCGAGCGTCACGTCGGGCGCGGCGCTCGTCCCCGTCAGCCCCGACACCGTGATCGTCGCGTTGTCGTCGTCGCCGCTCGTCCCGGTGTCGACGCCGGTCACGCTGCCCGCGCCGACGGCGTACGTCGTGGTGTCGAGCGTCGACGCCGCGTCGTCGATGGCCTCGCTGTGGGTGACGACGATCTCGTCGACGTCGCCGTCGTCGTTCGCGTCGCTCGTCCGCGCCGCGACGACGAGCGGGGGCGCGCCGTCGGCCGACGTCACCGTCTGTGCCGAACTCGGGCCCGCGTTGGGCGTCGACGCCAGGTCGTCGACGCTCCCCTGCGTGAGCGTCAGGTCAGGCGTGACGCTCGTGTTCTCGGTCTCCAGCTTCGAGACGGTCAGGTTCACGGCCGCGTCGTCGGGGCCGCCCGGGTGCGCGAGGCCGTCGATCGACGCGCTGGAGGACGAGAAGTCCCCCCTCGCGAGGGTCCCGTCGTCGACGTTCTCGGTGAACGTGACGTTGATCCGGTCGACCGTGCCGTCCCGGTTCGCGTCGCCCGTGACCGCCGTGTCGATCCGCGGTCCCACGCCGTCGGTCGGCGTGAGCGTCTGGTCGCCGTCACCGGGGCCGTCGTTGGGCGTCGACGCCAGGTCCGTGACGTTGCCCTGCGCGAGCGTCAGGTCCGGCGTGACGCTCGTGTTCGCCGCCGGCAGCCCCGAGACCGTCAGGTTGGCGGCCGCGTCGTTCGTCCCGTCGGGGTTGGCGACGCTCCCGACCGAGCCCCCGACGACCGAGAAGTCGGCGGCCGCGAGGCTCGTGTCGTTCACCGCCTCGGAGAAGGTGACGTTGATCCGGTCGACCGTGCCGTCGTCGGTCGCGTCACCCGTCTCCGCGGTATCGATCCGCGGTGCCGCCCCGTCGGTCGTCCCCGTGAACGTCTGACTCGATCCGAGCGCGTTGCCCGCCGAATCGTAGAGCTGTCCCGCGTTGAGCGTGACGGTCGGCGTCGCGCCGGTGCCCGAGATGCCCGAGGCGGTGACGACGACGGCGTCGTCGCCCCCGCCGTCGCCGGTGCCGGCGTCGTCGGCGGTGCCGGTGCCCAGCGAGAACGTCCCCGAGTCGAACGTCGAGGCGCCGTCGTCCAGGGGTTCGGAGAGCGTGACGTTGAACTGGTCGACCGACCCGTCGTTCGAGGAGTCGTACGTGTTCGCCGCGACGACGGCCGGCGCCGCCCCGTCGGCGGTCGTGAGCGTCTGGTCGCTACCCTCCGGACCGGGGTTGCCGGCCGTGTCGGTGACGTTGCCCTGCGCGAGCGTCAGGTCCGGCGTGACGCTCGTGTCGTCGGCCGGCAGCCCCGAGACCGTCAGGTTGGCGACCGCGTCGTCGTTCCCGTCCGGGTTCGACACCGCGTCGATGGACGCGGTCCCGGAGGAGAAATCACCCGCGTCGAGGCTCCCGTCGTCGACGTTCTCCGAGAAGGTGACGTTGATCCGGTCGACCGTGCCGTCGCGGTCCGCGTCGCCCGTCTGCGCGCCGAGGAGCCGCGGCCCGACGCCGTCCGTCGGGTTCGACTCCGTGGTGTCGTCGAGCAGGTTCCCCGCCTCGTCGGCCAGCGTCCCCTGCGTGTACTGCACCGTCGGGGTCGCGCCCGTGTCGACCGACCCCGACTCCTCCAGGTCGATGACCACCGTGTCGTTGTTCGGCGTGCCGGCGTCGGTGATGGCGTCGATCGTGTAGCCCGTGACGTCGAAGTCGTCGGTCCTGACGGTCGAGTCGTCCACGTCCTCCGAGAACGTCACGACGAGCTGGTCGATCTGGCCGTCGTCCGCCGTCGACGCGCTCCCGTCGCTGCCGGCGATCACCGACCCCGGCGCCGGGCCCGCGTCCCGGGTGACGACGGTGTCGATGGTCGGGTCGGTGTTGTCGACGGCGAGGGAGGTGACGGTCGTGTCGGGCGAGGTGGTTATCGAGGTCCCTTCGGTGATCCCGAGGACGATGCTCCCCTCGGTGAAGGTGTTCGCGCTCCCCCCGTCGACGACCAGGTCGGTCGTGATGCTCCCGTCCTCCGACCCGTCCAGGTCGCCGGCACCCCCGTCGGTGATCGTCACTGCAGTGGTGGAGCCGTTGACGCCCTGATCGTCGGGCGTCGTCGAGAAGTCGCCGTCCGCGTCGAAGACGAACGTCGCGTTGTTGCCGGCCGTCCCGATGCTGACGGTGACCCGAACCGTCGAGGCCCCCTCGTCGGTCGACGCGGCGCTCCGCACCTCGACGGTCCCGTCGCCGTCGTCGTCGGTCGGCGAATCGATGTTCGGTCCGCTCGCCGTCCCCGCGGCCACGCCGGCCGTCCCGACGACGCCGCCAACGACGACGGCGGCGGCGAGGAGGGCGAGGAGTACACCCCGAGCCGAATCCCGGTCCGGTGACTCGATCATAGGAGATGACAAAATGTGGGAATAGGTTATACTTTATCATCACTCGGCCGACACTAATCGCCGTCGGGGGGCGACGAGGTGGGGTGAAATCCGCCGCACGACCAGTAGGCGGGGTGGATCGGAGAATGTGTTAGTTTTCGAATGGTTAGTGGCGCGAACGCCCCGACGAGCGAATCGATACGGGCGGCGTTGCTCGACCGAGGGGTCGCACCGGGTGGCCGGCTCGCGCGGCGGCCGAAGCGGAAGCCGACGGCGCTCAACCCGGCGTCGGCACCCCGGGTCCCGTCGGCTTCCCGTCGTCGTTCGGATCCTCGCGATTGAGGATGGCGTCGCGGATGCGCTCGAACGCCGATCTGTCCGTGCGGACGGTGGGCGTTATCATGGCCCGTTCGGTGTTACCGTTTGACACACTTGGATCTGGCGGGCGTCGCGAAACGACGAGACTCGCAGACACGGCTCCGCAGGGCGGGGTGTCCGATCCGTCACGGCGAGCGCAACGCTGGAGGGTCAGAAATCATAGTCCCACCAGAAACTACCGTGAGAGGTTACATAGTTCCCACGTCCGTGAGTGGGAACATGGCCGACACCAACGACGTCCAAGAATACGGGCGAAAGCTCCAGAACCAACTGGAGAAGCTCGAAGACGCCGATATTCCCGATGACGACCGTGAGACGATCCGACAGTTCGTCGACTACCTCGACGTCCGAACCAGCAACAACCAGGGAACCATCGTCTCGAACCTGAATCGGCTCCGACTTGCCGCCGAGCGCGGCGGGACGCCCCTCACCGAGGCCGAGGAGAGTGACATCACGGCACTCATGGGGACGCTGAAGCGTGAGTACGGTCTCAGGGAGGGCACGCTGCGAGAGTACCGAAAGGCCCTCCGGAAGTTCTACAAGTGGCGCGGCGAGGACTGGGGCGAGGACATCGAAATCGGCCCCTCGCCGAAGCGGTCGGTCGACCCGGACCAGCTCCTCTCGGATGACGAGATCGACGCCATCCTCGACGCCGCCGAGAACCCCCGTGACAAGGCTGCCGTCGCGCTGCTCGCGGACACGGGGATCCGCATCGGCGCACTCGCGAGCCTCCGCGTGAAGGATGTCGACCTCTCCGCACAGCCCGCCGAACTGCACATCAACGAGGACGCCAACGTGAAGGGGGCGAGTGGCAAGACGTTGATGACTTGGAGCCGTGGGTACGTCGCGAACTACCTCGAGGTCCATCCCCGTCGCGACGATCCCGACGCCGCCCTCATCCACAAGAACGCCGGTCACCACACCGCCGGCGAGGACGATGGTGCGCTCACCTACCAGTACCTCAGCCGTCGGATCAAGGAGGTCGGCGAGCGTGCTGGAATCGACGCCGGGCGACTGAACGCCCACAACTTCCGAAAGAGCGCCATCACGCGCTGGATCCGGGAAGGCCAGCCCGAACAGTGGATCAAAAACCGGGCGTTCTGGGTGGACGACAGCCGGCAGTTCGAGACGTATTCGGGCGTCACCGACGACAACGTGATCACCGACATCGCCGACCACTACGGGATCGACGTCGGCGAGCGCGAGACGGCGCGCCCGAACCTGGAAAACTGCCCGCAGTGCGGGTCGCCACTTCGGGACACGGCCCGTTTCTGCCCCGGGTGTGGTGCGCCGCTCACCCAAGCCGCGGGCGAGGAGAAGCAGTCGGTCGAAGACGCGACCTTTGACTCCGTCGCCGCGGCCGACGGTCAGGAGATCGACTACTTCGCCGAGTTCCGCCGCCGGTTCAACGAGGATCCGGCCTTTCGGGAACGCGTCGCCGGCGATCATGACGAGTCCCCCTGAGCGATGTCGTGTTCCAGGGCCCGCTTCGCGACGCGAGCGAGCGGGTACTCCTCGGGATCGAGGTTCGCGATTCGTTCGAGGAGTTGCTCGTCGCTGAGGTCTTCGATACTGCCGTCGGGATCAAGTAGCGGGCTCTTGCTCATCTAACTGGACACCCCCAGTTCGTGCTTGCGGGCGTAGGGATCGGTCTCGTCACTCTGAATGATGTTTTCGGGCTCGATACTCGTCGGACAGTCGAGGCGGTCGTACTCGTCGATCCAGCCGCTCGAACAGTCCGTTCCGGTCGTAGGGGGGTCGTGGTCAGCACTCATCGGTGGCGCCGGTTGCGGCCCGGCGGGAGCCGGACGGCGCCGAAAAGCCCTTGTCGCGCCGACCCGTAGGCCGGCGTGACGAGGCCCCCTCGGCGTCGTCGTTGGTGTTGCTCGCCACGTGCAGGGCTGGGTTGGGTGCCTTTCCTGCCGTGGTGTTCGGTTCAAGAATCCTGAGAGTCATCGCTCGGTTTCCTTGTCGAGTAGCGACCGGAGTGCCTCGTTGTAGTTCGGATGACCGTGTTCGTCCCGGTAGTCCGCGAGGCGGTCGCGGATCTCCGATTCGAGGGGTCCAACTGTGGTACCTCCGACTGCCATGTTTGTCCATACGTCCGGAATATATTTATCCTTGCGCTCAGCAATATGTTCCTCATGAGTGATAGTGACCGGCCGACGGCCATTCTCACGGATCGGCAGCGGACATTCCTGCGTGGGGAGGGCGACCTCGGTGAACGAGGCGAACGGGCCGCACGCGCGAGGATTAGGGATCGGTTAGACGCCGCTTTCGACGACCTGCGGTTGATATTAAATACCGACGTCGAAGCGTTTGAGGACGACGTCGAGCAGGTACTAACTGACATCGACGCCGGGCGCATGTGGGCTCTCCCTGCGCTCTTGTTTCTGTGGGCGGTCGAACACCCAACTTTCAGTGATCGGGATGACATGGTCGGGGTTCTCTCATCTCCTGGCGAGGACTGGCCCATAGAGGATCGGATAGAATGGATCACCGAGTCGTTCGACAGCCAGGTCGAACGCGGTGTCACTGCCGCGCTCGAAGACCTGGAGTTCGACCAGGTCCCGGAGGAGGTCGACAACGAACTCACGGTGGGTCTCGGGCGCTCCGTTTCGGAGATGACACCGGCCGAACTGGCCGAACTCTCTCGCGAGACGATCGACTTTCTCTTTCGGAGAGACGACCTCGATAACGAGCTGTATGCGGAGGTGATGGCGCTCAAACTTGGGCGCGACACCGACTCGGACGACGACAAGTAGCCCACCGACACGCTCACTCCCCGCCGGCGCTCCGGAGCACGGCGCGACAGACATCACCGACGGGGTCGCCCTCCTCGTAGCGGTCGGCGAGCCGGCGGAAGACGTCGAGTTCGTCGTCGGTCATCGGCCGTCCTCCTCGTCGACGTCGTCGCACACCACCTCGCGGAGTTCGTCAGCGAGTTCACCGTGCTTTTCGAGAGCTTCGAGGTCTCCGTCCAGCCGCTTGAACCGAGCACGAACCCGGCTGATGGTTTGGTATCGGTAACTGTCGGAGACGTCGGCTTCGCCAGCGACAATCTCTCGTTCTCGATCAGTTAGCAGCGCCCGACGGTCGGCCATACAGGCCGATTCGGCTGTTGCCATACAATATGTTGTGGACTGGGAGCTTGTAAAGGTCTACACCAAACAAACAACGTTCGCAATATACACGCAATCTATAAGTGGGTTCGCAATATAGTGTATAGTAGAGACGGTCCCCGCTCCTCGGGGCGCTTCTTCTCGGAGAAGTGCCCGGGTGTTGGAGCACCCGAGCGGGGCTGTCTCGCCAGAGAGCAGCCATGTCAACCGACGCTTTCGGGTCACTTGAACGTGACCCCACGACCGATCGTACCGACTTGGAGAAGCGCACGCGCCGCGCGCTCGAACAGTACCTGACCGTCCTCGACGACGTCGACGAGGCCGCCGGCGCCGACGACCTGTACGTCGTCGTTTCTGAGAGCGGCTCGCAGTACTGCGTCGACGCTCGCGGCGGCAGTTGCACCTGTCCCGACGCGGAGCACCGCGACCCCGACGGCGGCTGTAAGCACGTCCGTCGCGTGGCCTTCGCGACCGGCGCCGACGCGATCCCGGCGGCGGCCGACCCCGACGCGGTCGACGATCAGCTGGGCGCCCACGTCGACGGCCCCGTTCGGTGGGCGTGCGAGCACGGCCGGGGATTCTGTGCCGAGAGCGCCGCCGCTCGCGATGACGCTGTCCGGTGCTCGGACTGCGAGATCGAGGCCGCCGCGACGCCCACCGAGCGTGTCGTCCCCGACGGCGGGATCGTCGAGGCCGGCGACGAGGGTGAGCTCCTCGACGAGGATGACGACGTCGTCGACCTGAGCGAGGTCACGGGCGAGGCCGACCCCGACCGCCCCGACGACTGCGACTGCGGCGCGTGGAACGGGGGGCTTGGCCTGCCATGCTGGCCCTGCTACCGCGAGGGCTTCGAGACGCCGGCGAGCGCCGGCGAGGAGGAGGAGGCATGATGGCCGCCGCCAACGAGCGAACCTGCCGGCGCTGCGGCGATGCCGTCGGCATCCCGCACTACCTCGAAGTCGAACAGCCGGACGGGAGTATGTTCGTTGCCGACCTTTGCGCGGCCGACGCCCGGCGCGTGGCCGATCTCATCGACTCGACGGAGGACAGCCGATGACGCGCCCGACCACGGTCGAGGCCGTCGACACGATGGTCAGAATCACCGACGGCCGCGTGTCGATGACCGCGTCGAGCGAGACGACGGCGCGCGTCCACATTCCCGACCGCCAGCCACTCGCCGCCATCGAGACCCACGCCACGATCCGCGTCGACGGCCCGGACTACAAGGCCACGCTCGAACTCGACGCCGACGCGGCCGCAGCGCTGCATGCGGCCCTGGAGGAGGCGATCAACCGATGACGTCCCGTCGCGACGTACTCGAGGGGGTCCTCGGCGCCATGGCCCTAGCGCCGGCGGCGGCCGGCGGCGCACCTGCGACCGACGCCGAGGCGGGGATCCCGGCGCCGTTCGACGCCGTCCCGGCGCTCGAGGATCCGCCGGAGCGGCTCCGCGGCATCGCCGGTGTCGTGTTCCCGCCCGCGGCTGTTCCCGACGAGGGTCCGATCCCCGACGTGCATCACACCCACACTGAGGCGGTCGAGGTCACGGTGCCGCCGTGGGCCTTCGAGGCGGTGCGGTGGCGGCTCGATCACGCCGATCCAGACAAGATCGACCGCTGGTACGTTGAGGAGCTCCTCGTCGAGTACGCCCACGCCGACGAACAGTTCCGCACGCCCGACGGTCGCGACGCCGTCGACGTCCTCCTGGAGGCCGTCAACGATGGGTGACCTCACGGCGCCGGACGAGGGCGCGGCCTCGTCGTCCCGGGCGATTGCTGACGAGCTGTCCGAGGCCCTCGTCGCGTTCGATCACGTCGACTACAACGCGGTCACCGTCGACGAACTCCGGGAGCTGCTCGACGCTCGCGACACAGTTGAGGAGCTATGTCTTCGCTACCGGCGTCAGCAACCCCAGCGTGGCAGCCAGGAGGCCGAGTCGTGACGACCCGCACCCGCACCGAACGCGGCGAGTGGACCCTCGCCGAAGGGCTGGTCTCGGGGATCCCGCGGGCACGGGTGGCACTGGCCGGGGTGAAGGCGAATCACGAACGCGCGGAGGGTATCCGATGAGCGCCGCTGCGGACGTCGACCCCGCGCGCTTCGAGGGCGATCCGCCGGCGGTCGTGCTCACCTTCGGCGGCCACGGCGGTCGGGTCTACCACCGCGTTCGCGAGACACTCGAGGGCGAACACGTGACGGCGTGCGGCCAGCAGGGGCGCAATCCCTACCTGAAGGAGCGCGCGGTGATCGAGAGCCACTACACGCCGTGTCGGCGGTGCTTTCCCGACGGCCTGGAGGACGCCGATGAGTAGCCGCCTGCGCGCCGAGGCGACTGCGTCCGCGCTCCCGCCGGCGACGACACCCATCGGCGTCGACGTCGGGGAAGATCCGCTGTATGCCGTCGCGACGCCCGACACGGCGCCGAATGACGCTCGGACGGTCAGCGGCGACGGACTCGGGAGCACCGCCGATGCGCTCGTCGAGACGATCCGCGTGCTCCGATCCGGCGCGCCCGTCGGCGACGCCGTCGAGGCGGCGGTCGTCGCGAGCTACTGGCGGGAGCTCCGGAGCATGGTCGACGGGGCGATCCCGGCCGTCCTTGAGTACGCCCACGGCCACACCGCGCCGGTGCTCGTCCTGGAGGACCTCGGCCACGACCCACCGACGCTGTGGGAGCTTCGCGACGCCGAGCGGTCGGCCTGGAGCCCGTGGGTCGTGACGCTCGTCCAAGCCCGTCTCGTCGACGCCGCGACCGCGGCCGGCATTCCGATCCTGTGGACGCCGCCGAACGGAACGACACGGAAGTGTCACGCCTGCGGTGAGCGTGGCGAACTTCCCGAGTTCGGCACCGTGTTCCGGTGCACAACGGCGTCATGCTCGGTGGACGTCGTCGACCGTGACTGCGGCGCCGCGGTGTCGATCGCGAAGCGGGGGGTGTGATCGAGACCCACTGCGAACCCAGCCGGCGCTGCCTTCCCGACAGCGTCGGCGAGTAACCGCCTCCCTCGGCGGTTATTCTTGGGGAGTCGTTGTGATGCGGTCCATCGCGGCGATCGACAACGCTGGCACCGTTTTTTGTGCACCTGCACCGGTTTGATAACTTTCCGTGCCGAGCACCTCGGCCCAGATGTCGACGACGTCCTCTGTCAGATACCGCTCACCGACCCAAGAGGCGTATGCGGGCTGCTGAATCGAATTGCCGATTAGGAGAAAGAATGTGAAATAACCCCGACCTTCGAGCACCTGGCCAATAGTTGCCCGATATTTGACGGCTCTCCCGACATAGGAGTCGATGTCTCGGAAAAGCGTCCGGTAATCCATCGACCGAGCGTCTTGTCGAACCGTCTCGATCTCAGAAGGCGTGTAGTCTCGGTAGCGAATGTCGACGTATTGAGGGTCTTCCTGAGTGGGACCGCGGAACTGACTTGTCGGCGGTGACGTAGGTGTCGGTTCCGGAGTTGGAGTCGCGGTCCCTGTTGCCGTCGCTGTTGGTGTCGGGTTACTGTCCGCGCTATCACCATTCCCACCAGCGCATCCTGCCCCAAGCGTACCGATCGCCGCGAGGAACGCGCGTCGATCCATACTACACGTTGGTCTTTTCGACTGACAAAAGAGTGCTCCTGTTCTCAGACGTTACTCTCTGTTCCTCAATGTGTCACAACGAGACAACGCGGAACGGCTCGAACTCCGCCGCCGACTGCGCCTCGTTCGCCTCGGCCTGCCGTTCGCGACGCCGGCGCTGCTTCTCCTGCTCGGCCAGGTACTCCAGGCGCTCCCGGGAGCGGATGTCGACGCCGAACTGGAGCCCCCGCGCGAAGTACGGGCCGAGCTTGTACCAGTCCGGCGCGGTCGCGATCTCCTCGAGCTCCTCGTCGTCGAGGGTCTGCATGAACGCACGCTGCTGCCGCCGTTGACGGTCGACGTCTGTCGCTGACATGGCTCCGGGTAGGCACGCGGCGCCTATCAAACGGGGCGACGTTTTACGCCGGGTTGCAGGGGCCGGTGACCGTCCCCTACCACCCCCTCGACTCGGAGGGGGGTCGCGCAACTGCGGGGGGTGGTGAAGGGTGGTGACCCACGTGGTGAGCGGGTGGTTCCGGGGGTGGTACCCGGGGTGGTCCCACCTGCCACTACCCGCAGGAGGATGGGCGAAGGATGGGAAAAAGCCGGGGCAGGGGGTGGGCCCGACCGGGGCGGACGTCCACCCCACGTCGATGATAAAGAAAGTCCGGGGGGCAGACTACCGGATTCCCGGGCCGCCGCCGAGTTGCTTCGCGATCTCCCTCTTTGCCTCCCGCTTCGCCTGTTCCATCGCCCGGTCCAACTCTCGCTGATCCGGCCCGTCGGCAGTCACGTTGACCTCGACGTTCGTCCCGCCCCCACGCCGATCGTAGCGGTCACGCGCCGCGTTCGTCGCCGAGATGCTGTCCGAGGACGACGCCGTCGGCGTCACGCCCATCGACGCCCGTCGCGTGCGATCCTGCCCACCACCGAAGTTCGGCAGGTCGGGGAGGAAGCGCTCCAGAAGGCCGCCCTCGCCGCGGTCGCGACGGCGCTCGGACTGTGCGACGAGCATCGAGGGGATCATGAACGGCGCCGTCACGGCCGACCCGACACGCGCCGCCGATCCGAAGGGGCCGCTCCCCTGAGACGCTTGCCGGGCCGCCTCGGCGCCCGCACCGGCAGTGAGCGCGCCGGCGATGACCTCCTTGATGTCGATGCCGCCCTCGGGGACGTCGACGAGATCTGCCACCGCGAGGTCGATGGGCTCGTCGATCACGTCCGGGGCGTCGATCCCGGCCTTGTCGCGGATGAGGTGGTACGCCTCGATCCCGGCGGGGTCGTCGACGACATCGATCGCGTCGACGACGGCCGGATCGTCGATCAGGGTCGCCGCAGCGACGGACGCCCCGCCGGCGACGAGATCTGTGGCGGTAAGCGGGACGGGCGCGTCGATCACGTCGGAGGCAGTCACATCGGCGGGATTGCCGATCAGGGCGCTCGCCGTCACCGACGCACCCGAGGCGAGTACGTCGCCCGGGAGGAGGTCCACCGCTCCGATGGCCTCGGCCGGGTCGAGATCGCCGAGCACGTCGGCGACGCGGGTCGCGATGAGGCCGCCGAGACCAACCCCACCAAGCAGGCCAGCGAACACGCCACCGAGCCCGCCCAGACCACCGCCCTTTGCCTGCGAAAAGTTCCCCGACTCCGTCTCCTCAAGGAGATCCCGGAGGAGTTCGTTGCGCGTCTCGTCGAGTTCCAGTCCGCGGTCCAGGTGTTCGGTGACCGTTTCGAGGCGGGAATTCTGGTCCGTGAGAAGCTGCCGGGACATCGCCCGCTCCCTCCCGGTGCTCCGACTGCCGCTGGTCGCCCGTGCCGAGGCGCCACTCGTCGAGACGTCAACGGCAACGTCACCGAGGGTATCCTCGATCTCAGCTCTGGCGCTGCGAAGGCTGGCCGAGTCAGGGGAGACGAGGAGCGATGCCTCGGTACTGAACTCGCTCACGAAGTCCACGCCTCCCGGAAGCCCTCGCGAGCGGCATCCTTGGCAACCCGCTTGAAGTCCCGCCGCATCGACGAGAGGCCGTTGATCGTCGCCTCAACCCTCGCGTCAACGGTGAGTGGTCGCCGGGACTGACCGCGGTTACGTGCTCGTGTTGCCTCGTTGAGGAGGCGCTGATCCGGTGGGGCGAGTCCGCGGTCGGTCGCAGCCGGCGCGGCCGGCGGCGCGTTCCGGTCACCGGCGATGAGGCGCTGGAGGTCCTGGATCCATGACGGCGTCTCGGAACGGACGTTCGTCAGTGTCGAGAGCCAGTCCGGCTCTTGGATCCGCGGGTTCGTCAGCGTCGAGAGCCATCGTGGGGTGTCGAACCGAAGCGTCGTGAGGTCGGTCACCCACGACGGCGTCTCGAACTGGAGGGTCGTCAGCTCCGACAGCCACGATGGCGTCTCGAAGCGCAGCGAGGCGAGCCGCGACAGCCACGACGGCGCCGGGATCGACGGCCAGGACAGGTTCGAGAGGTCCGGCGGGCGGACGAGCGGCTCGGCGTCCATCTCTCCCGTGTCACGGGCCGATTCGCCGGTGTCGGGGCGCGCTGGTGGCGCGCCGGGGTCAGTAAGCGGGCCGCGTTCGGCGTTCGCGCTGATCGCAGCGATGAAGGCGGCAATCGGGGCGAGACCGGCGAGCCCGATGCCGGTGGCCGTCGCGGCTGCCGATGCGGCGCCGCCGGTAGCAGCCGCGAATCCACCACCACCACCGCCACCACCACCGCGAAGGGCCCCGTCCTCGATGGCCTCGCGAATCTCCTCCAGGTGCTCGGTCTGCTGTTCGAGAAGATCGCGGACGCCGCCCCTGCCGTCGGAGAGAGGGGCCACGTCGTTCGTAGTACTTGCGCCGGTCCCGGAGCCGATCGTCGCCCGGACGCTGCCGAACTCCGACTCGATGGTGTCACGGGCATCGTTGAGGCTTCCCGAGTCGACTTCGACCTCCAACATCGTTCGGGTGCTGAAATCGGTCATTCCAATCCAGACTTGGGGGCGACTTCGTCGAGCGAAAGGCCGCCTGTATCGCCAGGTTGAGTTTGGCGCTGCTGTTCGACCTTGGTCTTCCGGTCAGCAATCGCGTCGATGACTGTGACGCGGTTGGCGAACTCGTTGCGCTCGGCGAACAGCACCAAGTCAAGGACGTCGTCGAACTCGCCGGTCTCGATCGCGGTGATCGCCCTGTCAGCCGTGTCGAGTGCTTCTGCGAGACGGCGAGACCGGATGTACCGGAATGCCGACTCCCCTGCGCGCTCCGCCTCTCGGAGTGTGGCCGCGATCTCATCATCCTGGACGAAGCGGTACGCTTCGTCGCCGACTCCGTGGCCGAAGTTGGGCCCCTCAGCGAGGTGGTACCGCCCGCCGGGCCGGAGCGCAAAGACGTGCGGCACGCCGGCGCTGTCGCTGTTGTCGTCCGATTCGGTACTCTTGGTGGTCGTGTCTTCTGTCATGGGTTACTGGAACATCCGCTCTGCAGTTGCTGGTTTCGTGTCGATACCGCCGGTCGTGTCCTGCTTCTCGAGTTCGTCGACGAGCGTGCCGACCTGATCGGCCAGTGTTTCGACACAGTCGGCGAGGTGATCGATGTCGGGGGAAGTCTCCGCCGGCGTGGGAGCACCGCCACACTCCATCCCGGCTGAGTCACCACCGTCGGCGTCGTCGGCGAAGTCGGACAGCGTCGTTGGTTCCGTACTCATGCGTAGCGGGCCCGCTTTGCTCGCTCGGGGCGCGACTCCCGAGGTCATCACGGCGTTGCGCGGGGGCTCGTTGCTCCGGCGACTGTTCTGGGAGGAGGCTACGCGCGCGTGCGAGACCGCGGGAGAACTCGCGCCGACGCAAATAGTCGACAGCGCCGCTCGCCCGCGCAATGGGCGACTCCGAGAATTCGCGCCGGAGCAAACGGTCACCGCGGGGGCGTGACCTGCGGGTGCATCCACACCCGCGTCGGACCGACCTTCTTGCTCCAGATCTGCCTCGCCTCCTCGAGCTGCTGGAGTCGATAGGCGGTCCCCTGCCGAGAGATACCGACGGTGTCGGCGATCTCCTGGGTCCCCGCGGGGGTGTGGCGGTAGACCGCGTCGAGGAGCTCGCGGTCCTCGACGGGTGTCTGTCGGCGACGCACCTGGCCGGTTGTGGATTCTGGTGGCATGGGTTGCGATGGAGGGGAACCGAACGGGGGAGAGCGTCGCGCAGCGTTCCCACGGGTGAAATAATTTAAGTAGGGGACGTCGCGGGCACTCTTTCGACGCCGCAAGGCGCTCGCGCGGCTGATCGCACCGCTCTCGGCGGCGGTCATCGCGCCCCGGTGTCGGTCGGTCAGTCCGCGCCATCGGGCGGCCGATCACCCCGGTTCGCCGCGGATCCGGCGGCGGTTGCCCCGCCGCGGAGGTCGACGAGCGCCGAGGCTCGCCGAAGCCACTCGGCTGCCGAATCTAATTCGGACGCGAGAGCCGCCAAGCGGCGCTTTACCGCCACTTCGACATCGGCGTTATTCGTTAGAACCTCTAACGCCCGTGTCAAAGTGGCGCCGTCGGCCGAATAGGGCACGCCCTCGCGGGGTGCGTAGTCACCGGCGTCGACGAGCCCGAGGTCCTCCAGGTCCTCGATCCAGCGCCGGACCGTCCGCTCGGTCACGTCGTGGCCGGTGACGCGGGCGACGCGGTGGACCTCCCGGATCCGGAACCGGACACCGTCGCCGTCTCGCTCGACGAGCGCGGCGGCGCGGAAGCCGTCCGGTCCCTCACCGGCGGCGATGTTCGCGAGCGTCCCGGCGAGGTCGAGCGCTCCATCGGTCACCGGCAGCATCGCCGCCGGCGTCTCGGCGAGCTCCTCGAGCGAACACACCTCGTCGATGGGGAGCGAGGTCGGGACGTTCGTGAGGAGCTCGACGTCGACGGGGTCGTCGGGATCGCCCAGCAGCGGCCGCACCCGGTGGACCACCTGTTCGAGTTCCTTCTCCCGGGCCTCACGGAACAGCGCGCCGACGAGCCCGGTGTAGTGCTTGGTCGCGACGGCCCGCCCACGCCCCTCGTCGTCGACGTACCGGAGCTTCCGGTAGATCGGCGGGTTCGGACAGTCCTCGCGGGTGGAGTGCTCGACGCCACCGACCCGGAGGTCCTCTCGTCCCTGGGCGAGGAGTTCGGCCTTCCGGCGGAGGTCCTCGATGTCGGGATGGGGTGCCCCGACGACGATGACGGCGTCGCACTCCTCGAAGTTGAGCCCGCGGGCGGCGTGGAAGTGGATGAACCGGGCGTTGTCGGGGAGGTCGAACAGCGCCGGCGTGTCCTGGCGCCCGACGACGAGCGGGCGGTCGTAGACGACCTCCGCGCGGTCGAGGCGGGCCTGCACGCGCCGAGCGGTCGACCGGTCCTCGTCGACGGCTTTCCGCAACGTCGAGGCGTGGTACTGGCCGTCGAGGATCTGCGTGACGCGGGCGCCGGGGAGGGCGTACTGTTCGGCGCCGGCGATGTGGACGTCGTCCTGCTCGGCGCCGTAGAGCGCGGCGATCCGCTCGGGCGTCGCCGTCGCGTCGAGGACGAGCGGGTCAGTTGGTAGCTCGTCGACGCTGGGGAGTCGGCGGCGGACGAGGGCCGGCTCCTCGGCTGGGTCCCGCGGCTCCGCGTCGATCCAGGCGAGGATCCGCGCCGGCGTGGGGTCGCCAGCCGTGAGGGCGCCGTCCTGCTCGGTCCACTCGCAGGCGGGGCAGTGTCGGCCGCCACCCCCGAACTCGAGCTCCGAGGCACACACCGGGCAGTGGTCGAGGTCGAGCGGGCGGCCGGCGACCGTCCGGACGAGGTCCTCGTCGAGGCCGGCGGCCGCCGCGGCGGCGAGCAGCGCGTCGATCGCCAGCGGCGTCCCCTTCCATTCCCGATCCGGATCGCGGATCGCGCCGAGGTGGTGGTCGAGGAACGCCCGTCGTGCCCTCGCGAGGGCTTCGACGGTCCGGGCGTCGTCGCACTCGTCCGCCTCGACGTACTCCATGTAGTGCCCGGCGGCGTCGTCGTGGCTCTCGTAGCTGTCGGCCACCGGGGTCGGCGGCGTGATCTCGCCGAGGTCCTCGCCCGCCACCAGGGCGTCGGCGACATCGCGAGCGAAGCGGCCAACCCGCCGGAGCGTCTCACCGACGCGGCCGCGCCCATGCCAGCCTTCGAGGGTGTTCGCGAGCTGAACGAGATCCCGAACCGTGAGCCGCCGGTCGTCGGCGAGCACGCCGGGACTCTCGTCGACGAGGACGTCTCGCGGCTCGTCGCCAGCACTGCGGACGGTCTTGAGGCGCTGGTACTCGTGGACACCGACGACGGCGTCGGCGCCCTCGAGGTCGGCGAACTCGTCGATCCAGGCGCAGCCGTCGCCACCGTGGGGTTCGAGGATGAGGTGGGCGCGGACCGGTCCCACTTCGGCCGCCAGGGCCTCGAACGCCTCGCGGTCGGCGTGGCCTTCGGGGAGGTCGTAGAGCGGGCACATCCGCGGGCAGTTCGAGGGATCGCCGTGCTCGTCGCACGTTTCGCCCTCGTAGGTGACGCGGGCGCAGTCGTCCTCGCGAGGCTGGGAGGCACCGCGGAGGTGGAGGTCGACGTCGGGCGTGATGCCGCCGGCGCGGTGTTCGTGGGCCTTCGCGTGCTTGTCGAAGAGGAACCCGAGCGGTCGGTCGCGATCGGCGGCCGCGAGGTGGGCCGTCGTCGTCTTGCCGGCGCCGGGATCGTGGGCGCAGACGGTCGGCGCGTCGTCGCGCTTGACGAAGCCGTCGTAGATGGGGCCGCGAATCTGCTCGCGAACGGCGTCGATATCGACCGGCTCCAGACCGTCGGCTGGCGGGGCACACTCGACGACACGGGAGGTGTTCCCCGACTCGCTGGGTTCGAACTCGGGGAGGTCGTAGCCAGCCTCGCGAGCGGCGGCGAAGATGTCGCTCCAGGTGTCCGAGTCAAGGCCACTCGGGAGCCACTCCCCGCAGTCGATGATTCCCTGCTCGATGCCGATGAGGTGGAGCGCGTTGCCCGTGCAGTCGTGGCGCCAGCAGCGGAAGGTCTCGCCGCGGTCGTCGACCATGAAGTTCGCGCCGGTCTCGGAACCGTGGAATGGATGTTCGCGACGCTCGCCCACAGGGTAGCGTCCGCGGGTAAGGACATCGTACGCCGAGAGGTCGACGTCGTCGGTGGCAGTTACCCCACTCGTTCCATCGTGATCGGCTTCGTGGGGTGGCTCCCCGTCCTGCGAGCGCCGCGACTCGCGGAGGAACGGATCGAGCAGGTCCCGAAGCGTCTCCTCCTCGACGGTCGCGATCTCCTCGACCTGCAGGGGCCCGTAGCGGTTGCCCGAGGGGTGAATCGACCCCGGCCCGACGACGTAGGACTGCGCGGCGCCTTTGATCTCGCCGAGGTGTTCGTCGTCCTCGGGGTGGTAGAGCTTGAGGTCCTCGTCGATGCCCGGCACCTGCAGGAAGTAGTGTTCGCCCTCGCCACTCCCCGAGACCTGCCACGCGGTGTCGGGAAGCGCCTCGATCACCTCGCGGAGGCGCTCGGGCGCGTCGGCGTCGAGGACGACGAGGTCGTTCCGACAGACAACACCGTAGCCGTGGCCGGCCTCCAGGTACGCCTCGAGGACGGGATCGCCCGGTGCGAACAGGTGCTCGTCGGTTCGGGGGCGTCGCGTGCCCTTCTCCCGGGGTTCTATCGGGACGAACATCTGGCCAAGCGTGTCGAGCGGCGCGGGGATCTCGCTCGACCCGGGAGTTCGATCCGGGCGATCCGGAGCGTCAGTCGCGTCGCCGGCGTCAAGCGCAGCGTCACAGTCCGCACAGAGGGCACTCCCACCGAAGGCCTCGGTCGCCGGCTCACCGCAGCGGAAACACTCCGCGACGGGAGCGTCGCGAGTCACGCCGACCCCCTCCCGGCGCGGTCGCTAACCTGTCTGTTTCCGGAGCAATACCCTTGGGTATCGAGTGGAGAATCGGCCGCAGAGACGCCGCGCTCAGGCGTTTGGATTATGTAAGAATTTTTAGTAGTCCCACCAGGATTCGAACCTGGGTCGAAGCCCCCAGAAGGCTTCAGGATTGGCCGCTACCCCATGGGACTGGACGTATTCGGCCGGGACACCGCGCCCGAAACCGTATCAGGCCATAGCCCCGAGTCGCATATGAGTGTTGCGAAGTCGCCGCGGGACGGGGGCGGGACGTCGGGGAACGCGCCCGCGAGCGTCGGGTCGGGAGCGCGGGGCCGTCACTCCCGCCCGACCCCGAGCAGTCGAACCACGTGCGCGAAACTCAGCAGGTGATCGGCCCGGTCCAGGGAGCCGTCCCCCGGGTCGAGCGCCGCCACCGCGTCGCCGACGCGGTCGTCGAGCGTCGCCGCGGCGTCCTCGCCGATCCACCCTCGGGCGCGGTAGCGGGCGATGGCCGCCCGGGTCTCCGCCTCGCCCGCCGTCCGCACGAGGTGGGCGATCCAGTCCCGGCCGATCCGCCGACCCTCCGGGACGTCCGGGAAGGTCGGGAGGTACGGGCGCTCGCCCACCGCCTCGGGGGCGACGCCGCCGACGGCGACGAGTCGCTCGCACTGCTCGTGGGAGGGTTCGTCCGGGGTCGCCGGGCGGTAGTCGGCGCCCTCCGGGCGCGGGAGGCTGACGCCCGCCTCGGCGTCGGCGTCCCCCAGGTCGGCGACGTCGCGGAGTTCCGACGGATCGTAGTCCGAGGGATCGAGCACGGCGGACGGTGGGGGGCAGCGGTGAAGGCTCTTGTGGGCGGTCGACGCCCCCGGACCCGGGATCGGTGTGGACGGAAAGAGGTAGGTGGGAGGTGGGCGAACGGGCGGGTATGTACGTCGGTCGCTTCGTCGTCGTCGGGCCGGGGATCGGCGCCTACCGCGTCTCCTCCCGGTCCTTCCCGAACCGTCGGATCGTCGAGCGCGAGGGAACGCTGACCGTCGCGCCCACGCCGGACGCGCCCGAGACGGACAACCCCTACGTCTCCTACAACTGCGTCCGCGAGAGCGAGGGGCGGGCGGTCCTCGGCAACGGCTCCCACGTCGACCCGGTGACGGAGAAACTCGACATGGGCTACCCGGCGCGGGACGCGCTGGCGACGGCGCTGCTCTCGCTCGACTACGAGAAGGACGACTACGACACCCCGCGGATCGCCGGCGTCGTCGAGGCGGGGACGGCGACGGTGGGGGTCGTCCGCCGGGACGCCCTGCTCGTCGAATCGGTGGCGGAGCCGACGCTGGTCGCCACCTACGAGGAAACCGAGCCACGGGCGTTCGAGTTCGCGGCGGCGGACGCCGCGGCGGCGGCCCGGGAGGCGTACGGCCTCGACTTCGAACACGCGATCTGTGCGGCGGGCGTCGCCGTCGACGGCGGGGTGGAGACGGCGGTGGTGAACGGCGACTAGCCCCGCTCGCGGCGGCGGCGGGTCGCCGGCACCGGGCGGACGACGCCGAACAGCAGGCGGTTGGCCGCGAAGCCGATGCCGAGCCCGTAGAGGACCAGCGGGACGAGACCCATCGGACCCTCGCCGGCGGCCGTCGCCGCCCGGACGACGCCGAGCATGAGGAGCGCGGCGGCGGCGTACAGCAGGTAGAGACCGAGACGGCTGCGGTCCGACGCGGCCGTCAGGAGGGCCCAGCCGAGTGCCACCAGCGGGACGGGCCACCAGCCGGTCGCGGGACGGGCGACGACCGTCAGCAGCGACGCGGTGACGAACGTCGCACAGGCGATGCCGAGTTCCGTGCGGACGATCCGGCCGTCGAGGTCGGCGGCCGCGTCCGGGGAGGGGGAGGGAGCGGGACCTGGGGCGGTCACGGCGCCGGCTACGACGGCGGCCGGCGTAAGCGTTGGGTCGAGGCAAGGCCTAACAGGCCACACGCGAAAGCGGGACCCATGCGACTGGGCGTCATCTCGGACATCCACGGGAATCGGGTCGCCCTCGACGCCGTCCTCGACGACCTGCCGACGGTGGACGGCCTCGTGTGTGCGGGCGACGTGGTCGGGTACAATCCCTGGCCGGCGGACTGCGTGGCGGCCGTCCGCGACCGGGGGATTCCGACGGTGATGGGGAACCACGACCGCGCCGTCGCCCGGGACACGGGGTTCCGGTTCAACGCGATGGCGGCCGCGGGCGTGGAGTACGCCCGGCGCCGACTCGACGCGGACGCCCTGTCGTGGCTGTCCGACCTCCCCGACGAGCGCCGCGTCGTCGACGGGCGGGTGAAACTCGTCCACGGCCACCCCGACGACCCAGACCGGTACACCTACCCCGAGGAGTTCGCGGCGTCGATGCTGGACGACGAGGACCTCCTCGTCACGGGACACACCCACGTGCAGGGCCACCGCGTCTTCGACGAGGGCGTCGTGATGAACCCGGGGAGCGTGGGGCAACCCCGGGACGGCGACCCACGGGCGGGCTACGCGGTGGTCGAACTCGGGGACGGCGCGGGCGGCGACGCGGTGACGGTCGACGAGCGTCGCGTCGAGTACGACGTGGACGCGGTCGTCGAGGCCGTGGCGGACGCGGGACTGCCGACGCGGATCGGGACCCGGCTTCGGGAGGGGCAGTAGACCGCCGGCGTCGACGGTCGGGCGACGTCGACGGCGGGCACGCGACTCGCGGGGATCCGCCACGGGCGCGCCGTCAGATCGTCTGTTCCTGCACGATTTCGAGGGTCTCCTCGCGGTCGTCCCACTCGACGAAGATGGCGACGGAGGTGGCCGAGGTGATGAGGTCGTGGATGTTGATGCCGGCCTCCGAAACCGGCTGGACGATGTCGAGGATGATGCCGGGGCGGTTCGGGAGTTCGCCGCCCGTGACCCGGATCACCGCGAACTGTCGCTCGACCGTCACCGAGGAGAGGGTCTCGTCGTCGACCACCTGTTCGTGGAGGACGAACTCGGCGTCCTCGGCCAGGTCGCCGTTGACGTAGAAGGTGACCGAGTCCATCCCGCTGGCGACGGCGTCGATGTTGATGTTCTCCTCGCGGAGCGACTGGGTGAGGTCGGCGAGGATGCCCGGCCGGTTCCGGAGCGCGCGGCCGGCGACGGTGATGCAGGCCAGCGGTTCGTCCTGCATGTCGATGAGGTTCTGGAACTGTCCCTCGATCTTCGTGCCGCCGGTCAGCAGGTCGCCGTGCTGGTAGTGGACGACCCGGACCGTCAGGTCCTCGTCCTTGTAGGAGAGGGCGCTCGGCGCGACCACCTCGGCGCCGCGAAAGGAGAGGTTCCGCAGTTCGTCGACGGTGATGTTGCCGACGTTGCGCGCGCCCTCGACGACCCGGGGATCGCCGGTCATGACGCCCTCGACGTCGGTGACGATGACCACCTCGTCGGCGTCCATGAACTTCCCGAGCATCACGGCGGTGGTGTCGCTGCCGCCGCGGCCGAGCGTGGTCACCTTGCCGTCGATGGTCTGGGCGAGAAAGCCCGTGATGACGGGCACGACGTGATCGAGTTCGTCCGCGAGCGCCCGGGCGCGTCGCAGCGTCTCCTCGGCGTCGACCTCGCCGTACTCGTCGGTGATGATCGGCCACGCCTCGGAGCCGGGTTCGACGAACGTCGCCTCGACGCCCCGGGAGGAGAGCGCCGCCTTCAGCATCCGGACGCTCGTTCGCTCCCCCATGCTGACGATCTCCGCGCGGTCGGTGTCCTCGGCCTCGAAGGTGATCTCCTCCAGGAGTTCGTCGGTCGTCGACCCCATCGCGCTCGCGACGATGGCGACCTCGTGACCCTCCTCGACGGCCTTCGCGACGGTGTCGGCCGCGCGCTCGATGCGGTCGCCGCTACCCAGCGAGGTGCCGCCGAACTTCGCCACTACGCGCATCGTGGGGCCTCCACGGGTTCCAACCGGTACGGGATCATGCGATGGGGTAGCGAGGTGGACGGTAATAACTGTGTTCACTCGCCCACGGGTCGGATTTCCGTCAGGAGCGTATTTGTGCGTTCGAGTCATTACGTTCACATGTAGGGAGATCAATCATGAGCGACACACCGGACGGAGTCGAGACGATCTGTCCGTACTGCGGAGTGGGATGTGGAATCAAAGTGACCGAGGACATGCGGTTCGCGCCGTGGGGTGAGGCGCCGGTCAACGAGGGCCGGATCTGCATCAAGGGTGGCGCGGCGACGGAGGTCGTCGATCACGAGGACCGACTGACCGACCCGCTGATCCGCGGGTCGGACGGCGAACTCCACGCGGCCACGTGGGACGAGGCGCTGGACTACGTGGTCGCGGAGATGGAGCGGATCCGCGACGACCACGGCCCGGACGCGATGGGCTTTTTCGGCTGCTCGAAGGCGATGAACGAGGAGAACTACCTCCTCCAGAAACTCGCCCGTCGCTACGGGACGAACAACGTGGACAACTGCACGCGCATGTGTCACGCCTCGACGGTGTACGCCCTGCGTCGGAGCCTCGGCGCGGGCGCGATGACGAACAGCATGGCCGACCTCCGGGAGGCGGCGGACGTGCTCTGGATCCAGGGCGCCAACCCCGCCGAGCAACACCCGATCGCCAACAGCGTCTACTTCCGGCAGGCGGTGCTGGAGGGGGCGACCGTCGTCCAGGTCGACCCGCACGCGAACAAGACGACCCGAGCGTTCGACGTCGAGGGGACCGACCGGCACATGCATCTCCAACTCGAACCGGGGACGGACATTCCCCTCCTGAACGTCGTCATCAAGACCGTACTGGAGAACGGGTGGGTCGACGAGGCGTTCGTCGAGGAGCGCACCGAGGGCTTCGAGCACCTGGAGGAGACGCTGGCGGACTTCGACAAAGCGGAAGCTGCCGCGGAGTGTGGCGTCCCCCTGGAGGACATCGAGCGTGCGGCCGAGGTGTACGCCACCGCCGACAACGCGGCCATCTTCACGGGCATGGGGATGAGCCAGCACACCTGCGGCGTCGACAACGTGCAAAACGAGATCAACCTCGCTCTCATCACCGGGAACCTGGGCCGTCCGGGCACGGGCGTCAACCCCCTCCGCGGCCAGAACAACGTGCAGGGTACCTGTGACGTCGGCGCGATGCCGAACACGCTGCCCGGCTACCAGAACGTCGAGGACGAGGCGCTCCGCGCGGAGGTCGAGGCGGTCTGGGGGTTCGACGTCCCGCCGAACGCGGGGCTGACGAACGTGGAACTCTCCCACGAGGCCGGGCGGAGCGTCCACGGCCTGTACGTGATGGGCGAGAACCCGATCATGAGCGAACCGGACGCCAATCGGGTCGAGGAGCGGCTAGCGGACCTGGAGTTCCTGGTCGTCCAGGACGTCTTCCCGACGGACACGACGGCGTACGCCGACGTGGTCCTCCCCGCTACCTCGTGGGCGGAGCGCGGCGGCACCGTCGTCAACACCGACCGACGGGTCCAGCGCATGCGCGGGATCGGGACGGTCCACCCGAACACGCGACACGACCTCGACATCGTCGCCGACGTGGGGCGGCGGCTGTTCGGCACGGGCGCCGGCTTCGACTTCGAGGAGCCGGAGGCGGTGTTCGAGGAACTCCGGAAGGTCTGTCCCATCTTCGCCGGGATGACCTACGACCGCCTGGGCGAGACGGGGATCCACTGGCCCTGTCTCGAACCCGGCGACGAGGGCGACCCCTACCTCTATGAGGAGGAGTTCACGACGAAAAACGGCCTCGGCTACATCGAGGGCGTCCGCCACCAACCGCCGAAGGAAGTGCCCGACGACGAGTACCCGCTGATCCTCACGACGGCGCGGCTGATCGAACACTACAACACGGGGACGATGAGCCGGCGGTCGCCGACGCTGAATCGCCAACACCCCGAGAACTTCGTCGACGTCCACCCGGCGGACGCCGAGCGGTACG
This sequence comes from Haloplanus sp. GDY1, assembly GCF_023703775.1. Taxonomy (NCBI): domain Archaea; kingdom Methanobacteriati; phylum Methanobacteriota; class Halobacteria; order Halobacteriales; family Haloferacaceae; genus Haloplanus; species Haloplanus halophilus. The sequence continues at coordinate 2,274,407 of NZ_CP098514.1, forward strand.
GGGTAGCCGACGGCGACCGGGTCACGCTCCGCTCGCGACGCGGCGAAATCGAGGTGCGGGCACAGGTCACCGAGGACATCAAGGAGGGGACGGTGTGGACGACGCCACACTTCGCGGCGTCGTCGGCCAACCGCCTGACGAACGACGTGCTCGACGAGCGGGCGAAGATCCCGGAGTACAAGGCGGCTGCGGTGGCGCTCGAACCGACAGAGGGTGCGGAGGCGGCCGGGGACGACTGACGACCCCGGCGCCTCGACGCGGTGCTCCGTCGAGGGGGGCGCACGCGAGCGTTTAAGCGGCTCCCGCCGTTAGAGCGTGGCATGGAAGTGCGCGACGCGGTGGAGGCCGACGCCGACGCGCTCTCGGCCATCGCGGACGTGCCGGCCGACGTGGTCCGCAACCTGATCCACGACCGGACGGTCCGGGTGGCGCTCCGCGACCCGACGGCCGCGGGCCCCAACGCCGACACCGACGACGAGGGGCGCGACGTGGCCGGGTTCGTCAGCTTCGACGTCCGGGACGGGACCGTCCACGTGACGCAGTTGGCGGGGACCGGACCGGCCTGCGAGCGACTGCTCGCCGAACCCGTCCGCTTCGCCACGGGCGAGGAAATGACGGTCGAACTGCTGGCGATCAGCGGCGACGACGCCATCCGAGAGGCGGCGGAGGCCGCCGGCTTCGAGCACGAGGGCTCGGGACCGACGTTCGACGGGAACCCGACCGTGCGCTACCGGCTCGACCCCGCCTGACTCGGGCGGATTCCGGTAACTGGTTACCGGTGGTTCGACGAGACGATCCGGCGAACCGCCGGTACTGACGTAGGACAACCCGTATCAGGCGACGTATCAGGCGAACTTCCGGACCGTCAGGTCCAGGGTGTCCAGGTCGACGATGGGCGCGAAGCCGACGTCGGGGTCGATGTTGACGCTCTCCTGGAAGGCGGTCTGTGCCTGCCAGCAGCCGCTGTTGACCGCGAGGACGTTGTGGTACTTGCCGTAGCCGAGTTTGTGGACGTGGCCGGTGTGGAAAATGTCGGGGACGTCCTCGACGACCAGGTAGTCCCGCTCCTCGGGGGCGAGTCGCATGTGGCCGCCGTACTTCGGCGCGACGTGGCGTTTCTTCAGCAGGTGGTACATCGCCCGGTGGGGGTGGTCGTAGCTCGCTTTCTCCTCCGGAAGTTCGGCGATCACCTCGTCGAGCGAGACGCCGTGATACATCAGCACCGAGACGCCCTCGACGGTGACCGTCGAGGGGTTGCCGACGATCCGCGCGTCGTGGGCACCCATGATGTCCCGGAGTTCCTCGTCGAAGCCCGGTTGGGGCTCCGCGAGGCGGACGGCGTCGTGGTTGCCCGGGATCATCACGATCTCCAGGTCGCCGGGCACCGACTTGAGGTGTTCCGAGAACCGCTCGTACTGGTCGTAGATGTCGACGATGTCGAGTTCCTCGTCCTGATCGGGGTAGACGCCCACCCCCTCGACCATGTCGCCCGCGATCAACAGGTACTCGACGGCCGACGCCTCCTCGGTGTGGAGCCAGTCGGCGAAGCGCTCCCAGGCCTCGGCCTCGAACTCCTGGCTCCCGACGTGGATGTCGGAGACGAGCGCCGCCTGCACGTGCCGGTCGGCGGTCGACGGCCGGTACGTCCGGGGCACGTCCGGGAAGTGAAGCGAGTCGACGAAGGCGATGCCCGCGTCGTCCGAGAGCGTCCCCTCGACGGCGAGACACTCGTCGAGGAGGAGTTCGTCGACGAGGTCCGTGATCTCGCGGTCCTTCGTGACCATGAAGGGAAACGTCCCGGTCGTGTCCTCGAGTTCGACGATCCAGTGGCCGTTCGCCGAGGTGCGTATCTCGTCGACCAGCCCGATCATCGCCACGTCGCTGCCGCCCGGCATGTCGGCGATGGCGGTGGCCGGGCGGTGGTTCACCCGACCCCGGAGCTGCCCCGAGAGCTTCTCGTACCGGTCGCGAAACACCGAGACGAAGTCGGCGTACTCGCCGGTCCCGGTACTCCGGCCGGTCACGTCGCCGTCGACCTCCGGGGGCTCGGGTCGTCGCCCGGATTCACCCCCCTCCTCGGACCCCTTCGTTTCGACTGGAGAACCATTTTCCGTGATGGAACGAGACGTCGAATCGGGTGGAGTCGAAACGGTGGTGTCGGTCGTCTCGGCAGTCGGGGTGTCGGTCGTCTCGGCAGTCGGGGTCGCGTGGGACGCCGACGGCCCGGCGGACGCGGCGTCCGAGTCGTCGGCCGACGCCGACGGGTCGGCCGCGGCGAGCGCCGACCGGACGTGGTCGGTCGTGAGACGGAGCGCGTCGTCGGGGGCCGTCTCGACGGCCGCGTCGAGGGCACTCGCCGGGTCGGTGGCGCCCGCGAGGAGCGTCACGGCCTCGCGCTCGGCGTTGTAGCCGCGACGGGCGAGTTCCCGGGCGATCCGTGCGGGCGTCTCGAGAGGCACACGGGACGCAGGACGGGCGCGGGCAAAAGGATGCTGGAACGCCGGGCGGCGGACTCGAAGTCCAGAAGCTTCAACTCCGGTGACGGTAAACGTCGACCGATGAGTGCCGACGACGGTCCCCGTCCACCCGACGACTCAGCGGGCGACGGCGAACAGCGGGGGGAGACGGGACCGCTCCGGCGGGTGGTCACGGCGACCGGCGGCCCGCTGTTGGTGCTTCGCGAGACGGCGCTGTCCGTCGGCGCCGTCGTCGCCATCGGCGCCCTCCTCTTTGCCATCAGCGGCGTGTGGCCACCGATGGTCGCCGTCGAGAGCGGGAGCATGGAGCCCCACATGCACAGGGGCGATCTGGTCTTCATCACCGACAACGGCCGGTTCGCACCCGACGCGGCCTACGACGGGACCGGCGTCGTCACCCGGGAGACGGCCCAGGAGACCGGGTACTGGAAGTTCGGCGCGCACGGGTCGGTGATCGTCTACGACAACCCGAGCGAACCCGGCCCGCCCGTGATCCATCGCGCCCAGTTCTGGGTCGAGGACGGGGAGAACTGGTACGACCGCGCCAACCCCGACTACATCTCGTCGAGCGGGTGCGACGAGATGCCGAACTGTCCCGCGCCGAACGCCGGGTTCGTGACCAAGGGCGACGCCAACGCCCAGTACGACCAGGTGAACAGCATCAGCGACGAACCGGTCAAGCCCGAGTGGATCGTCGGCGTCGCACGCGTCAGGATCCCGTATCTCGGGTGGGTTCGCCTCGGCGTCTCGGGGGTCGTCCTCGACGCGTCGCCCGTCGTGGTCGAGTCACCGGAACCGGTGGCGTGGCCGGTGGGGAGCGGACCCGAACCGGCTTCGGGGGCCGCGGGGTCGTAGCGACGGGGTCGGTGACGGACCGCGAGGAGTGACGGACCGCGAGGGGTGACGGACCGCGGTCGGACGAGGCCGCTCAGTTGTCGAACCGCGCCTGGACGAACGGCTGGGCGTTCTCGATGTCGCCCAGTCGGGAGTCCGAGAGCAGGACCGCCTCGGTCTCCTCGACGGGAACCGAGAGGCTGATCTCCTTGGTTCGGCCGTACCGACCCTTGCTCACGACGACGGCGTTGACGATGCCGAGCATGTCGAGTTCGGAGATGAGGTCGGTGACGCGCCGCTGGGTGAGGACGTCGGCGTCGATCTCCTCGCACAGGCGCTTGTAGATGTTGTACACCTCGCCGGTGTTGATGTTGTGGACGCCGTTTTTCTCAAGGAGGATGATGGCAAAGAGGACGATCTTCGACTGGGTGGGGAGGGTCCGAACCACCTCGATCACCCGGTCGAGTTCGATCTTGTCCTGGGCCTGTCGGACGTGGCTCTCCTCGACGGTGTCGGCCTGACCGCGCTCGGCGAGTTCGCCGGCCGTCCGGAGGAGATCGAGCGCCCGGCGGGCGTCGCCGTGTTCCTGTGCCGCGAAGGCGGCACAGAGCGGGATGACGTCCTCGGTGAGCGCGCCGTCCTCGAAGGCCACGTCGGCGCGGTGCTGGAGGATGTCGCGCAACTGGTTGGCGTCGTACGGCGGGAAGACGATCTCCTCTTCGCCCAGGCTCGACTTGACGCGGGGGTCGAGGAAGTCGGTGAACTTCAGGTCGTTCGAGATGCCCATGATCGAGATGCGCGAGTTGTCGAGTTCCGAGTTCATCCGGGAGAGATTGTAGAGCGTGTCGTCGCCGGACTTCTCGACGAGTTTGTCGATCTCGTCGAGCATGATGACGACCACGCGCTCGTGGTAATCGACCGCCTCGAAGAAGGAGTTGTAGACGCGGTCGGTCGGCCACCCCGTCATCGGGACGGACTCCATCTCCTCGCGGTCGGCCTCCAGGGAGTCGACCCGGTCGTCGATCCCGTCGACGGAGTCGAAGCCGGTGTCGTCGAGGGTCCGCTCGCCGTCCGCGACCGCCGACCGCAGTGCGGAGAGGTCGTCGATCCGGTCCTCGATGACGGTCCGGTTTTTCTCGATGAACTTGTTGGCGAGCTGGGCGAGGACGCGATACTGCGTGTCCGTCACCTCGCAGTTGATGTACTCGACCTCGCAGGGAACGTCGTACTTCTGGGAGGTGGACTCCAGTTCCTTGCTGACGAACTTCGCGCTCGCGGTCTTGCCGGTCCCGGTCTTCCCGTAGATGAGGATGTTCGACGGCGTGTCGCCCCGGAGCGCGGAGACGAGGATGGTCGCCATCTGGTTGATCTGCTCGTTCCGGTGGGGGAGTTCGTGAGGGGTGTAGGAGGGACGGAGGACCTCCTTGTTCTCGAAGATGGGATCCCCGGAGAGCAGGTCGTCGAACAGTCCCTGGCTGTCGTCCTCGTCGTCGAGCACGTCGTCGATGTCGACGTCGCGGGAAATGTCGGTCGTCCGGTCCCGGGGCGAAGCGTCCAGATCGCGCTCGTCGGGGTCGACGTCCGGGCGGTCGTCGGGAGATGAGTCGTTCGCGTCCATTCGATGAAACCCCGTCGTTTCGACTGGAAGACGCGCGACGGAACCGGGATAACTCGGCTGCATCCACCACCCCCGAGGCCCTCGGCGCGTCCAGATGATCCAGCGGAAATAGAGGAACAGGTGATAGAAAAACCTTCCCCCTCGGCGGCTGCGCCACCGAAACGTCTCCGAAGGGACACGATCTGGGGTCACCACTCGCTCCGTGATCTCCCGACGTGGTGTCGATGCGATGTGGACGCGGTGCCGCCGCGACGTCGACTGGGGCGCCGCGACGTCGACGGGGGCGCCGACGCGGTGCCGATGCGGCGGCGGACCCCCGGCGTCGAGGTGTCCGCGGCGTTGCAGGCGAAGCGGCGGGGAGGGGAACCCCCCCCACCCCTTCGTTTCGGGTGGAACGGTGAGAAGGAGGGGTGGGGGGAGGGAGGCTACTAGTGGAGAAAGATATAAGACCTAGCAATGGAAATGACATCCGTAAACCAGTAGAAACTCTCTTTTCAATGGCTTCGGCTGTGGATTCTAGGGATCGAGGCCGGACTCCACCGCGGAGATCGCCATCGTCCCCGTGCCCATCGCCCTCTCCACTTGAAACGAAGGGGTGGGGGGCAGGGACAGGGGGACCGCCGATCCCCGACGGCCGGGCCCGCCGACAGCCGGGCCCCTCGACAGCCGGGCCGGTCCGTCCGGACATACGACACGACCGAAACGTGACACGACGGGCCGAGTTCCGGGGCGTTCCGGACTCGGTCCGCTCCCCACGGCCCGTCCGTACGCCGGACGCTACTGACAGGTCGGTTATGGTTGTCTGACGCACACTTAAGTGAACGCGGCGACCTTCATCGCGCATACGCCCTCTCGCGGCGATAGACGGGAGGTGCGGGAGGATAGGATGGGACTGCTCACAGGACTCAGAGACAGCATCACACGCGTCACGGAACGACTGTTCTCGGCCAGCGACCCCAAGCGGATCGGGATCTACGGCCCCCCGAACGCGGGGAAGACGACGCTCGCGAACCGGATCGCCCGCGACTGGACGGGCGACGCCATCGGTCCGGAGAGTCACGTACCCCACGAGACCCGTCGGGCGCGCCGGAAGGAGAACGTCGAAATCGAACGCAACGGTCGCACCGTCACCATCGACATCGTCGACACGCCCGGCGTCACCACGAAGGTCGACTACAAGGAGTTCCTCGAACACGACATCGAGGAGGAGGACGCGGTCCGTCGCTCCCGCGAAGCCACCGAGGGGGTCGCCGAGGCGATGCACTGGCTTCGCGAGGACGTCGACGGCGTCATCTACGTCCTCGACAGCACGGAGGATCCGTTCACCCAGGTGAACACGATGCTCATCGGGATCATCGAGAGCCAGGACCTCCCGGTGCTCATCTTCGCGAACAAGACCGACCTCGACGACGCCAACGTCAAGCGCATCGAGAACGCCTTCCCGCAACACGAGACGGTCCCCCTCTCGGCGCTCGAAGGCGACAACATGGACGAAGTGTACGACAAGATCGCGGAGTACTTCGGGTGATGGAGATGCCTGAAGCCACTCCCGACGTCGACGACGACGGCGTTCAGATCGACCTCATCAGCGGCGCGCGGATGGAGGACCTCGCGAGCATGGAGAAGATCCGGCTCATCCTCGACGGGGTCCGCGAGGGCAACATCGTCATCCTCGAGGAGGGGCTCACCCCCGACGAGGAGTCGAAGCTCATCGAGGTGACGATGACCGAGATCAGCCCCGACGAGTTCAACGGCATCGAAATCGAGACGTACCCTCGATCCGAGACCGCGGACCGGAGCTTCCTCGACCGACTGATGGGTCGCGAGTCGACGAAGAAACTCACCGTCATCGGCCCGGCCAACCAGATCCAGACGCTCCACAAGGACGAGAACCTCATCAGCGCGCTCGTCTCCCGAAAGTAATGCCCCACCAGTGTACGAACTGCGAGCGGACCTTCCCCGACGGCTCCAAGGAGATGCTCTCGGGGTGTCCCGACTGCGGCGGGAACAAGTTCCAGTTCAAGCCGGACTCCGCGACGGAGACGCCGACCCTCGGCGACGACGGGGGTAGCGACGACGCGGGGTCGAGTCCGAACGTCTCGCAGTCGGTCGACGCGCCGTCGGCGTCGACCGATCCGCCGTCGACGCCCGCCGATCCGCCCGCCGGATCACCGTCGACTCCCGCGGCGGACCCGCCCGTCGGCTCCGACTCCGACTCCGACTCGGATCCCGAGACGACCGCGGCCGACGCCACGGAGTCCCCCGGATCCGACGGCGACTTCATCGAGGCCGAGTCGGACCCCAGCGTCCTCGGGGAGGACACCGCCCAGGCGGACGCCCGCCGCGACGTGGTCACTCCCGACGAACTCGACGACGCGTCCTCCTCCCCGCCCCCCGGATCCGACGACGCGGCACACGCCGTCCCCCCCGACTCGGCGGCCTCCCCGGGTATCGACGACCTCCGGGCGGAACTCAACGACCAGTTCGAGAGCATCAAGATCCTCGAACCCGGTCAGTACGAACTCAACCTGATGGAGCTGTACGACCGACAGGAGTGCATCATCTCGCTGCAGGAGGACGGCCACTACGTCATCGAGGTGGCCGACACCTGGCGCGACGACGAGTCGTAGCGGTTCCACAGGATTCATCTCCCCCCGTCCCGCACCGTTCCCCGTCAGCGAGTGGCTCCGCCCGTCCCGCCCTTCCGCGTTCGCTTCCCGCTCCTCTTTCTCCCCATCTCCCACCTCTCGCCCCCACCCGTCACTCGGTTTCGACCCCTTCCTTTCAACTCCAATTCACCTCCAAACCTCATTCAAAACGCTTTCAAGTCGGACTCTCTGTGGAGGTGAAACGTCGGTCGTGCGCCGGAAAAGCGGCCCCTGTGCGGTTCACGGCTCGCTACCGCTCGCCGTTCCGCCACGGGGTCCCGTCCCCCGTGGTCACTCGGCCTCACCTGGTTCGACGGGTCGCCGGCCGTCGGGGAGACTACAACGTTTATGGCGGCCCCGCTCCGACCCTCCCGTATGAGTCAGGCGACGAAGATCGTGGTGGGAACGGTGGGTGTATCGGCGGTTCTCGCGGCCGCCCTCGTGGTCGGCATCCTGCTCGGCTGATGTTCGAGCGTCGATCGCTCCCCGAGGAACTGGACGCCGTCCGCGAGCGACACGCACCCGACGCGCTCGTCCTCGACGCCGACGCCGACTTCGAGACGCTCCCCCCGGCGACCGCGGAGGATCTCGGCCTGCTGGTCGACGCCCTCGATCCCGCGGCGTACCCCGCCGAGTGGGTGCCCGAGGACGCCCCCCGGCCCCTCCACCGCTACGCAGGCCCGGATTTCACCGTCGGCCTCCCGGGCGACGGGACGGTGACGTGGACCCGCCAGACCGCCCCGCCGACCGTCCTCGCGAAGGCTCGCGCGGCGGGCACGCCCGACGACTTCCTCGATTTCCTGATCGCGGAGGCGCTCGTCCAGGTCGGCCTCGACGCCCCCGAGTCCTTCCTCCCGTTTTTCGGTGCGGCCTACCCGGACCTCGACGCGGCGGTCCCGCTCGACCCCGCGTCGGTCTATCAGATCGCGGCGGCCCTCTACGACGGTTGGCTCGGCCTGCGGACCCGGCCCGTCCTCTCCGACTGGGACGACGACCACCCCCGCCTCCATGGCGCGTGGGTCGACGCCGGCGAGGGGATCCGTGACCGCGTCGACGGCCTCCCCGGGGCGGTCGCCCGGGGCGAGACGGACTTCGCCGACGCGACGGAACTCGCCTGTTCGGCGATCAAGCACGGCCTCGACCTGCCCGCGCCCTTCGCCGCCCTCGATACGACGGCCTACGTCGACTACGGCCCCGAGTACGCCGTCCGGTGGGCGGCGACGACGTTCGAAAAACTCGACGAGCGCGACGGGTGAGCGGCGGGCCGGGATTCCCCCGTCGATCCGCCCGGCGTTTCGACCCCGGTCACCCGCTCAGGTCTCGAACGACGCGGTCACGTCGCCGTCGACGCCCAGGTCGAGCACCCCGTCGAACAGGTCCCGAAAGCGTGACAGCGTCTCCTCGTCGTGGACCTCCTTCGAGAGGTGGAACAGTCCGACAGCGTCGTACTCGACCAGCAGGTCGAGCAGCCGTTCCGTCGCCTGGTACACCCGCTCCTCGTCCGCGTAGTACGCCATCTCGGTGAGCGAGTCGACGCTCACCCGTCGCTTGCCGCCGTGGCTCTCCAGGAACGCCTCGGTCTTGTCGACGATGCCGTTCAGGTCGTCCGGCGAGGCGACGTAGTGGACGCGGTCCGAGGGGCGGCGGGAGTAGCCCCGCTCGACCGAGAGCGTATCGAGGATGTCCGCGCGCGACTCGTCGACGTCGTAGTGTTCGAGTTTCTGTTCCACTTCGCGGGCGGTGGTTCGGGTCGAGATGACGAGGAAGTTGTCCGTGTCGGTCTTCAGAAAGTCGGTGTCGATGCGGTCGGTCTCGCCGATGCTCGGGTGGAGCAAGAGCACACCCGTCCCGCCGGGAATCGTCTCCGGCGCGCCGTCGATGGCGAGCGTGTAATCCATACCACTTCCACCGACTGGACGGACTTAACTTCTGCGAGGCGTCCGCTCGGGCCTCGACGCGGGAGGGCGCCGTGACCGCCCCGGTCGAACGATCAGAACAGCGAGTCCGCCGTCGCGGCGCCGACGACGCTGAACACCGCGCCGACGCTGACGGCCTTGAGCGTCACCTCGACCGTCCGGACGGCGACGCCCCCGACCGTCGGCCCCGGGGGATCGCCCAGGAACGTCCCCGGCGCCCCGAACGCGAGTGCGAGCGCGACGACCGAGCAGTACGAGACGACGATCAGGGAGACGAACCGGAGCGGGACGCCCCCGATCTCCGTTTCGCGCTCCGGGTCGCGGTCGTCGGCCTTGTAGAGCGCGCCGTATCCGATCCCGAGGACGATGCCGACGGTCGCGAGCGCCTGCACCCACGACATGTTCGCGGCGAGCGTCCACACCTCCTCGGTGACGACGAACGGTCCCGCGAGGAGGAACCCGCCGACGATCTGCTGGGCGGTGTCCGTCAGTTTGAACCGCCGACTCGCTCCGACCATACCCCACCCTCGCGCTCCCGGTGTATAGGCGCGCCGCTCGATCCCGGGAAACGGTTTTCACCGCGCCAGTCGCAGGTGCCACCGTGACGCTCCAGCGACGGTACGTCCTCGGGATCCTCGTCGCCGTGCTGGCGGTCGGAGCCGCTGCCCTCCTCGCGGACGTGCTCGCGACGGTCTTTTTCGCCGTCACCGTCGCGTACCTGCTCATCCCGCTCCGGGAGGAACTGACGGATCGCGGCCTCTCCTCGTGGCGGGCCAGCCTCGTCGCGACGATCACCGCCGCCGGCGCCGTCCTCGCGCTCGCGCTCCCGCTCGTGGTCGTCGTCGCCACCCGCCTCGACGCCGTCGTGACCTTCCTCCTGGGGCTCCCGCCGACGTTCACCGTCGACGTCTACGGGTTCTCGGCGACGGTCACCCTCTCCGAGGCGCGGTCGGTCGCCGTCGCCTTCGGCCGTCGGCTCGCTCGCTCCTTCGCCGTCGCGGCGCCCGTCCTCGCGCTCAAACTGACGGTGTTCGTGATGGTGCTTTTCGCCCTCCTCTCGCGGACGGCAGACGCACACCGCGCGACCATCGCCGTCGTCCCGCCCGGCTACCGCGACGTCGTTCGGGCGCTGAGCCGCCGGACCCGCGCCACCCTCTTCGGCATCTACGTCCTCCAGGCGGCCACGGCCGTCGCCACCTTCGCCGTCGCCCTCGTGCTCTTTTTCCTGCTCGGCTACCCCTACTTCCTGACGCTCGCCGTCCTCTCGGCGGTCCTGCAGTTCCTCCCCGTCGTCGGCCCCTCGCTGCTCGTGGTCGTCCTCTCGGTCGCTCACCTGGGCGTCGGCGAACCGACCCGCGCGGCGCTGGTCTTCGTCACCGGGAGCGTCCTCGTGGCGTGGCTCCCCGACGTGGTCGTCCGGCCCCGCCTGGCCCGCGAGACGGCCGACCTGCCCGGCAGCCTCTACTTCGTCGGCTTCGTCGGCGGCCTCCTGACGGTGGGCACCGTCGGCATCATCGCGGGTCCGCTGGTCGTCGCGCTCGTCGTCGAGGCTGCCGAACTCCTCTCGGAGGAACTCAACGCCGTCCCCGTCGACGAGGACTGACGGGGATCACGGGCCGTCGTCCGCGCCGGCCTCCAGGGGCCCGCCCCGCTCTTTCCACTCCGTGAGGCTCCCCTCGTAGAAGTCGACGTCGCCGTACCCCAGATGCCGGAGGACGACGTACGTGTGGCTGATGCGCCGGGCCGTGTTGCAGTAGAGGACGATCCGTCGGTCGGGCGTGATCCCCCGGTCGGCGAGGAGCGATTCCAGTTCGGACCGGGGTTTCAGCCCTCGGGTCTCCTCGTCGACCAGTTCCCGCCAGTCGAGCTGCACCGCGCCCGGGAGGTGACTCTCCTCGTACTCCCACGCCTCGCGGGTGTCGACGATCACCGCCTCGGAGTCGAGCGCGTCCCGCACCGTCTCGAAGTCGACCAGCGGCGACGACTCGGGGTCGCGGACCTCGTAGGTCGTCGGCGTCACGTCCGCCTCGGCCGTCGTCGTCCCGTGTCCCCGACTCCACGCGCTGAAGTCGCCGTCGAGCAGGTGGAGGTCGCGGTGGCCGTACAGCAGCGCCGTCACCAGGAACCGGGCCGCGAAGACCCCGTGTTCGTCGTCGTAGGCCACCAGCCGGTCGTCGGCGGCGATTCCCGCCTCCGACAGCAGCTCCGCCCACCGCTCCGCCCCGGGGAGCATCCCCTCGTCGTCCGCCTCGCTCCGGAACGTCTCGAAGGGGACGTTGACCGCGCCGGGCACGTGACCGATGCCGTCGAACTCCCAGGCGTCGCGCACGTCGACCACGCGCACCTCGTCGCGGTGGGCCGCGAGCCAGTCGATGGATACCACGATGTCCTCGTCCATGCCCGGGGCTGGGGGCCCGTCGGATTTAGTGACGGCGTTTCCGCGGTTCGCGCGCCCGTCGCTCTTCGTGGCAATGTTTGCCGGAACGTCGCGCCGTCGCACCGACGGTTCGGGGCCGATCCGGGCCGGCGAACGGTTCGTCCCCGGAAGCTGTGGCAATTCTTTCCGGTTCAGGTGAGGAATGGCCGTGTCTGCCCGTTGTGTGAGGGTTATAGGGGAGGGTGACGTAGGTGGGATCGCCATGTCAGATTCAGCGTACGCGAAGGACGTTCTCGTCTCGGCGGACTGGGTGGAAGACCACCTCGACGACTTCCAGAGCGACGACCCCGACTATCGACTCGTGGAGGTCGACGTGGACACCGAGGCGTACGACGACGCCCACGCTCCGGGTGCCATCGGCTTCAACTGGGAGACCCAGCTGCAGGACCAGACCACCCGCGACATCCTCTCGAAGGGCGACTTCGAGGCGCTGCTGGGTGGCCACGGCATCTCGGAGGACTCCACCGTCGTGCTGTACGGTGACAACTCCAACTGGTTCGCGGCCTACACCTACTGGCAGTTCAAGTACTACGGCCACGACGACGTGCGCCTGATGGACGGCGGCCGGGACTACTGGCTCGACAACGACTACCCGCTCACGGAGGAGGTGCCGGAGTTCCCCGCCGTCGACTACGAGGCCTCCGGTCCCCGCGAGAGCATCCGCGCGTACCGCGAGGACGTCGAGAACGCCATCGAGCGCGGCCTGCCGCTGGTCGACGTGCGAAGCCCCGAGGAGTTCCGCGGCGAGATCCTCGCGCCCCCGGGACTGCAGGAGACCGCCCAGCGCGGCGGCCACATCCCCGGCGCGCGGAACATCTCGTGGGCCGCGGTGACGAACGACGACGGCACGTTCAAGACCCGCGAGGAGATCGAGGACCTGTACGCCGAGGAGGGCATCGACGGCGAGGGGACGACCGTCGCGTACTGCCGGATCGGCGAGCGCTCCTCGGTCGCCTGGTTCGCGCTCCACGAACTCCTCGGCTACGAGGACACCATCAACTACGACGGCTCGTGGACCGAGTGGGGGAACCTCGTGGGCGCCCCGGTAGAGAAAGGCGAGGCCGAGTGACCGCAGGGAACGAGGCCTCGTGGCGGAACGGCGAGCGGTAGCGAGCCGTGAAGCGGGCGAGGCCGACGACTAGTCGACCTCGAATCGACCTCGAATCGGCCCTCCCGAACCCCGCGGCCGCCGGTCCGAACGACCGTTCTTTTCGATCCGGCGCGCTCACCCGCCGCGCTCGACGCTCGATTTCAGCAGCGCCGCGTGGGTCAGGAGGTAGTCCCGCTCCCCGACGAACCGGACCACCGACTCGGGGAGGGCGCCGGCGTCGAGCGTCACCGCCTCCGTGGGATTCCGCCGGTCCAGCAGTTCGTCGATCACCGACCGCACTCCGGCGTCGACGCCCCCGACGTCGAACGTCGGCGCCGACGCCCCGTCGATCGGATCCAGGTCGAGCACGTACCAGGCCGTCTCGCTGAAGAAGGCGGCGTCGGTTCGCTGGAGTTCGTGGCCCCGATAGACGGTCCCGTCGACGCGGAAGTAGCCCCCGAGGAAGAACCGTCGCGCCCACGCCCCGCGTTCCGTCTCGGGGTAGAACCGCGCGCGATCCGAGACGGCCGCCCGGACGAGTCGTCGCCGGTCCTCGGGGAGGTTCGAGACGGGCGTCACCGTCGCGTCCGCCGGCGGCGTCGCCTCCCGCGCGTCGGCGAGGTAGCGATACCGCGGCCCGCCGGTCGCCCGCACCGCGTACGAGCCGGCGACGTCGGACTCGTCGGCGGCCACCCGTGCCCGGCGAAACAGCACGAACGGGGCGTCGGGCGAGGACACCCGCGCCGGCGCGTCGACCCGGAGCGGACCGTCGCCCGCCGCGGCCTCGCGGATCCACGCCTTCAGGTTCGGCGGGTACACGCCGATCCGGTCGCCCTCGTCGGCGTTCGCGACGGGGACCGGGTCGAATCGGAGGCGCGCCGGATCGGGTGCGGCCGTCGCCGTGTCGGTCGAGGGATCGGGCGTCGAGGAGGAACTGCTGCCACACCCTGCGAGGCCGGCCAGCAACGGGCCGACCCCCGCGAGGATGCGACGGCGCGACGGGCGGGGCATACCTCCTCCAACTCGCCGCGGGGATAAGTGTCTTCAGAAGGGTCAGCCGAGCGTTTCGGTCACCGCATCCGGGTGGCCGTCACCGCGTCGCGGCGGGCGCCGGGTGCCAGTGGTCGCTCGCGTCGAGGTACGCCGGGAGGTCCGTGAGATCGATGCCGTATCGTGCGGACAGGTCCTCGATGTCGGCGTCGTATCCGACCGCGTTGAACCACGCGAACATGTCGGCCATCTCGTCGCCGGCCTCGGCGCGGTAGTCCTCGACGTCGACGTGGATCGGCTCCACGTCGGTCCCGAGGTGATCGGCGAAGACGCCGGCCATCGATTCGAGCGTCCGGTCGTCGCCCGCGAGTTCGATCACCTCGCCGACGAACCGCTCGGGGTCCCCGAAGGCCGCGGCCGCGATCCGTCCGATGTCGTCCGCGTCGACCAACTGGAGCGTGACGCCCGCGGCGAGGGGCATGGGGAGCCGGCCCGCCCGGATCTCGTCGGTCGGGGTCCGGTCGAAGTTCTGCATGAAGAACACGGGCCGAACGATCGTCGCGTCGATCCCGAGGCCGTCGATGTGGCGTTCGATCCCGTATTTCGACTCGAAGTGGGCCAGCCCGGTGTCGCGGTCGGCGCCCCCGACGGAGGAGAACACGAGGTGGTCGACCCCCGCCTCGGCGGCGGCCGTCGCCATCGTCTCCCCCTGCCGTCGCTCCGCGGCCGTCCCGTCCTCGAAGAAGGTGGTGACGAGGAAGACGCCGTCCATCCCCGCACAGCACTCGGCCATCCGCTCGGCGTCGGTCAGGTCGCCCTCGAGGACGGTGACGCCGCGCTCCGCGAGGGCTCGCGCGCCCGCCCCGTCGGCGTCGCGCGTCAGCCCGTACACCTCCCACTCCCCGTACGCGCCCGACGTCAGGTGGTCGACGACGGCACCGCCCTGCTGTCCGGTCGCGCCCGTGACGAGAATCTTCGACATAGCAAACGTGTAAACGGCTTCACAGGACATAACCTCGTATGGAGGCGTGATAGCACGCGCTCGCCTCCCGATGCATACAAACCGGGGCCTCACGTACCGCGAGCCATGGACGAAACGACGCTCGTCGACACCGTGACCGACGACCTGGAGACGGAACTCTCCCGACTCGGCTCCTCGAAGTGGCTGTACGCCCTGACCGGCGGCGAGATGACCGGCGACGCGGTTCGCGCCGCCGCGGCCGCCGACGCCGACGCCGCGGCCGAGCGGTTCGAGACGTGGGCGGCCGACGCCGAGGGCGAGGGCGAAGCGGAGGCCGCGACGCTCTTCGAGTCCCTCGCGACGACGGCGGCCGACCGACGCGAGGCGGTCGACGCCGACCCCGCCGACGCCGACCGGCGGACCCACGGGACGCTCGCGGGTCTCGACGGGACCGCGTCCCGCCTCGGCGGGGCGCTCGGCTACGCCCTCGTGACCGACCGGACGCTCGGCCAGATGGTCGGCTTCTTCGTCGGCGACGCCGACCCCTCGACGGCCGACACCTTCCGTGACCTCCGGAGCGAGGCCGCCGCCGACCGCGACCGGATCGTCGCCACGCTCGATTCGGCCCTCGACGGCGGGGACGACTGGGACCGCGCCCGGAGCGCCGCGACGGCCGTCGTCGAGGCCGCCTACGAGGAGTACGTCGAGACGCTTCAGTCGATGGGGATCGAGCCGAAGAACGTCTGTTGAGGAATCTCCACCCGAAGCGTGGGGGTTCGTGAACGGTTCTCACATCCCCGTCCCTTCTCACGCCCGCCGTCCCCGCTCACACCCCGTCGAGGGTCTCGCGGTACTCGCTGATCGCGTCCATCGCCGCCTCGACGTGGGCCGCCGCCTCGCCCTCCGTCGCCGCCGCGAGTTCGCGTAGGGCGTTCGTGTGTCTGGCGAGGCGCCCGTGGTCCGTCTCCGACTCCCGCGTCGCCAGCGTGGCCAGTTGGTCCGCCTGGTATTCGAGCCGGTCCTTCGCGTCGCCGTCGGTCAGTTCCGCCGCGGCCGACAGTTCGTCGCTCGCTCGCTGGAGTTGGGGTCGCGTCATGGTCGGCGCTACGCCCCCGGGGATCAAGTTCCTGTCCCTGTCGACCTCCACCTATATTTTCGCTCCCCGCGGAGTGGGAGGCGATGGTCCCGACACCGCTCCCGACCGGCACCCTGCTGGTGTTCGGCCTCGTGTTCGTCGCCCTCCTCCTCTTCGTCACCGAGCGCATCCCGAACGACACCACGGCGCTTGCCGTCCTCGTCTCGCTCGCGGTTCTCGAACCGTGGACGCGGGTGGGGCCGGCAGACGCCATCTCGGGGTTCGCCAGCCCGGCGACGCTCACCGTCGTCGCGATGTACATGCTGAGCGAGGGGATCCAGCGCACGGGCCTCGTCTCCCGACTCGGTGCGACGCTTGGGCGGATCACCGGCGGCGACGAGCGACGCCTCCTCGGGGCGACGGTGGGGACGACCGGACTCGCCGCCGGCGTCGTCAACAACACCCCAATCGTCGCGGTGTTCATCCCGATGATCACGGATCTGGCCGACCGCTACGGCCTCTCGCCGTCGAAACTCCTCCTCCCGCTCTCCTACGCGGCCATGCTCGGCGGCACCCTGACGCTCGTCGGCACGGCGACGAACATCCTCGCGAGCGACCTCTCCCGGCAACTGCTCGGCCACCCGCTCTCGATGTTCGAGTTCACGAAGCTCGGCGTCGTCGTCTTCCTCGTCGGCGTCGCGTACCTGCTCACGGTCGGCCGGTGGCTCACGCCCGCCCGGATCGACCCCGCGTCGGACCTGACCGAGACGTTCGACCTGGAGAACCACCTCGTCCGCCTCGTCGTTCGGGAGTCGTCCCCCCTGATCGACGCCACCGCCGAGGCGGCCGACGCGGAACTCGCGGCCGCCGGGCACGACGTCGACATCCTCCAGATCGAACGCGACGGCGAGTCGTACCTCGCGACGACGAGCGACCAGCGACTCCGGGCCGGCGACCTGCTCACCGTCCGCACCTCCCTGCAGACCGCGAACCGCGTGGCCGGGGAGTTCGGCCTCCGGCACCGCCACCGCGACGAGGTGACCGAGGACGACCTCTCGGAGACGCCCCACCGGGGGACGCTCGCCGAGGTGGTGATCCCGCCCGAGTCGCGGTTCGTCGGCAGGCGAATCGGCGACTCCGCGCTGGACGAGCGGTTCGACACGACGGTGCTCGCCCTCCGTCGCGGCGACGAGCTGACGCGTGACGGCCTCGACGCGGTCGAACTCCGCGCCGGCGATACGCTCCTGCTCCAGACGACGGCCGGCGCCATCGCCTACCTCGCGGACCGGGACGAGGTGGTCGTCACCCGCGAGGCCGAGGATCCGCCGAGCCTCGACGCTCCCCAGCGAGCCGAGGCCGCCGACCCGCTCGATCCCCGGACGCCGGTCGCCGTCGCCATCCTGCTCGGCGTCGTCGCCGTGGCCGCACTCGACTGGCTCCCCATCGTCATCGCCGCGCTCGGGGGCGTCGTGGCCATGATCGTCACCGGCTGTCTCCGCCCGACCGACGCCTACGACGCCGTCAGCTGGAACGTGATCTTCCTGCTCGCCGGCATTCTGCCGCTCGGCCTCGCGATGCAGCGCACCGGCGGCGACGCTGTGCTCGCGGGCGTGCTGGTCGCGAGCGACGCCCTCCTCCCCGCGCTCGGCGTCCTCGCGCTCGTCTACGTCGTCACCGCCGCCCTCGCGAACCTCATCACGCCCGTCGCGAGCGTCGTGTTGATGATCCCCGTCGCCGTCGACACCGCCGCCCGCATCGGCGCGACCCGCCTCACCTTCCTGCTCGCCGTCATGTTCGCGGGGTCGACGGCGTTCGTCACGCCCGTCGGCTACCAGACGAACCTGATGGTCTACGGCCCCGGCGGCTACCGGTTCACCGACTACCTCCGTGTCGGCGGGCCGCTGCAGGCCCTCGTGGCCGTCGTCACGACGCTCGGGCTGGCCGTCTTCTGGGGCGTGTAGCCGAGCGACCCAAGTAGTCGCGGCCCCAACCGACGGGCGTGACAGACGGCCCGCTCCAGCCGGACCGCCCCGACGTCGACGAGCCGTTCAGGGTCGACGCCCCCTTCGACCCCGCGGGCGACCAGCCCGACGCCATCGAGGAACTCGTCGCCGGCTACGAGGCCGGCATGGACGAGCAGACCCTCCTCGGGGTGACCGGCTCCGGCAAGACCAACACAGTGTCCTGGGTGATCGAGGAACTCCAGCAGCCCACGCTGGTGATCGCCCACAACAAGACCCTCGCCGCCCAGTTGTACGAGGAGTTTCGCAACCTGTTCCCGGACAACGCGGTCGAGTACTTCGTCTCCTACTACGACTACTACCAGCCCGAGGCGTACGTCGAGCAGACGGACACCTTCATCGACAAGGACGCCTCGATCAACGACGAAATCGACCGCCTGCGCCACTCCGCCACCCGGTCGCTGTTGACCCGCGAGGACGTCATCGTCGTCGCCTCGGTGTCGGCCATCTACGGCCTCGGCGACCCCGCGAACTACGTCGACATGGCGTTGCGCCTCGAAACGGGCCAGGCGATCGACCGCGACGACCTGCTCGCCCGCCTGGTCGACCTGAACTACGACCGCAACGACGTGGACTTCACGCAGGGCACCTTCCGCGTCCGCGGCGACACCGTCGAGGTGTTCCCGATGTACGGCCGCTACGCCGTCCGCGTGGAGTTCTGGGGCGACGAGATCGACCGCCTGACGAAGCTCGATCCGCTGGAAGGCGAGGTGAAGAGCCGGGAACCCGCCGTCCTGATCCACCCCGCGGAACACTACTCGATCCCCGAGGAGCGCCTCGAAAACGCCATCGAGGAGATCGAGGACCTGATGGAGGATCGCGTGCGCTACTTCGAGCGGCAGGGCGACCTGGTCGCCGCCCAGCGCATCGAGGAGCGAACCACCTTCGACGTCGAGATGCTTCGCGAGACCGGCTACTGTTCGGGCATCGAGAACTACTCCGTCCACCTCTCGGACCGGGAGTCGGGCGAGGCGCCCTACACCCTGCTCGATTACTTCCCCGACGACTTCCTGACGGTGATCGACGAGTCCCACCAGACCATCCCCCAGATCAAGGGACAGTACGAGGGCGACAAGTCCCGCAAGGACTCGTTGGTCGAGAACGGCTTCCGTCTCCCCACCGCCTACGACAACCGGCCGCTCACCTTCGAGGAGTTCGAGGAGAAGACCGGTCGCACCATGTACGTCTCGGCGACGCCCGGCGACTACGAACGGGAGCACTCCGAGCAGGTCGTCGAACAGATCGTCCGCCCGACCTACCTCGTCGACCCCGCCGTCGAGGTTGCCGACGCGACGGGACAGGTCGAGGACCTCATGGACCGCATCGACGACCGGATCGGGCGGGAGGAACGCGTCCTCGTGACGACGCTCACCAAGCGGATGGCCGAGGACCTCACGGAGTACCTCTCGGAGGCGGGCGTCGCCGTCGAGTACATGCACGACGAGACGGACACGCTGGAGCGTCACGAACTGATCCGGGGGCTTCGCCTCGGCGAGTTCGACGTCCTCGTCGGCATCAACCTCCTCCGGGAGGGACTGGACATCCCCGAGGTGTCGCTGGTCGCCATCCTCGACGCCGACCAGGAGGGCTTCCTCCGCTCGGAGACGACGCTCGTCCAGACGATGGGGCGGGCGGCGCGAAACGTCAACGGCGAGGTGGTGCTGTACGCCGACGAGACGACCGACGCCATGGAGTCGGCCATCGAGGAGACCCGTCGCCGCCGCCGCATCCAGCAGGCGTTCAACGAGGAACACGGCCACGATCCGACGACCATCGACAAGCCGGTCGGCGAGACGAACCTCCCGGGCAGCGAGACGGACACCTCGGGCGTCACCGGCGACGCCCCCGAGAGCGAGGACGAGGCCCGCGCCCGCATCGAGGCCCTCGAGGAGCGGATGGCCGAGGCGGCCGACAACCTGGAGTTCGAACTCGCGGCCGACATCCGCGACCGGATCCGCGAACTCCGCGACGAGTTCGAGTTCGCGGCCGACGACGACGGCGTCGCCCCCGAAATCGACTCCGACTTCTGACCCGCCCGGCGCGTCCCCTCGCGCCACGCGTGGCCTTAAGGAGTATCTATGTCCTTATATCATCCATACTCACCAATGTTTATTATCCAGGGGTCACGAACTATCAGGTGGTACCGATGAGTCACGAAACCGATCCCCGCCTTCGTGGAGAAGGGCGACCGACTCCCGAGGGCCCGGCGTCGCAGGGTCTCTTCGGCCGTCTCACCACGTATCTCGCCGAGTGGCCGCGGCGCTATATCGAGATGCAGGTCGAAGCGCTCGATCCGAAGGAGTAAGCGACCAGCGACTCGCGTCTTCTCGCGTCGTCAGCCGCCGCCGCGTCGATCCGTCATCCCAGCCCCGCCGCCATCAGGAACAGCGCCACCGCGATGGTTCCGAACAGGCCGGCGACGAACCGCTTGATCGTCCGGGTGCTGAGCGCGTTGGAGACGTAGGGAGCGATCTGTCCGCCCGTCACCGTCGCCGGGACGGTGAACGCGACCATGTTCCAGGGCGTCGACGCGAGCGACAGGGAGTGCCCGCCGACGAACCCCCCGCCGAAGACGTGGACGAGCGACGCCAGGATGGCCGTCAGCGCGACGACGATGTGGTTCGTCCCGATGGCCACCCGAACCGGAACCTTGGTCCCGAGCATCGAGATGATGCCCAGTTCGCCGATGCCGAAGCCCGCGAGTCCCTGGAAGGTGCCGCCGATGCTGTAGTTCGCGGCCCGCCGCAGGTAGCCCCCGCGGGTGTAGGTGTAGTCGTCGCCGTCGCGGTCGACGCGGGTGACGGTCCCGTCGTCGGCCGTCTCGACCCCCGCCGGCCCGAGTTTCCCCCTGTCGTTCGGCAGTTCCGCCCCGGTTTCGGCCGTCCCGCCGTCCGCCGCGGCGTCGTCGTCGTCCCCGCCGTGGTCGAGGTTGGTCCTGAAGAGGAGGTACGCCGCGGACAGCAGGGCGATTCCGAGCAGCGCGTGAAAGACCGGTTCGGGGATGATGAAAGAGAGCAGCGCTCCGCCGACGACGAAGGGGATCGCCCCACCGACGAGCGACAGCGCCAGTCGGCGGTCGACGAGGCCGTACTGGATGAACGCGACGGACGAACTCGACAGGCCGAAGGCCTCGCTGATCAGCCCGACCTTCACGATGGTCTCGGGCTCGAGCGGGGCGGCGAACAGCGGGAAGATGAAGATGAGGAAGGGCACGAAGATGGCCGACCCGCTGATGCCGACGGTGTTCACGATGGTCGCCCCCAGCAGGAAGGCGGGGAACAGCCACCAGAACTCCAGCCAGTAGTCCGTGCCGGCGTCGCTCGGCGCGGGCGCCGCGAAGAAGACGGCGGCGACGAAAATCACCGGCGCCGCGAAGACGAACACGTGTTGATACTTCAGGAACCACTTCTGGACGCGGCTGTATGACGAGGCACTCATTGGCGCAGTCAGGATCAGTAGTGGGTGGCCGTGACGCTCGTTCGTGGTCGGTCGTGCGACGACGCAGGGCCGGAGACGGGGTCGTTCGAACCGCCACGCGGTGCCACGACTCTCCCCCGCGGATCGGTCACGCCCATCCGGCGTCCGTCCCCGTGCGAACCGACCGTGCCAGTGTGCAACACGCCAGCAGCCGCGTCACGACTCATTCTCGAACCCTCGTAGCGTGGTGTGTGTAAAAAGCCTTGAGGTTCGTCGTCGCCGTGCGTCGCGGCCCCACGCGGGGCCGCCACCACCCTTTTGCCCGCGCCCCTCCCACGAGTAGCCATGAACCGCGCCTCGCTCGACGTCGAGGACCTGCTGAAACTGGTCCTCGTGCTGGTCGTCGTCTGGCTGGCACTCGAAATCCTCGGCTCGGTACTCGACCTCTTCACCAGCCTGCTCGGCGTCTTCCGGCCGGTGATCGGACTGCTCGTCGTCGTCCTCATCGTCCTCTGGCTCCTCGACCGGATCTGACGTGTACAGCCTCAACGTGCCGGTCCCCGGGGCGGTCGAACGCCTCGCGGCCGACCTCCACCCGAACCTGTCCGGGTTCGACCGGATCCGCGACCGTCACTCCCTGGTCTGCAAGCGCTTCGAGGCCGACGAGGCCGACCTGCACCGCCTGCGCGAACGCCTCCGCACCGCGCTCTCGCCCACGCCGGCGTTCGAGGCGCGGATCACCGGAATCGACGCCTTCGAGACGCCCACGCACGGCCCCGGCCCGGTCGTCTACCTCGCCGTCGAGAGCCCCGGACTCCGCGACCTGCACTCGCGGCTGGTCGAGGCGTTCGGCGCCGTCGACGACGACCTGGAGGGGCCGGCCTACGTCCCCCACGTCACTCTCGCGCGCGACGGTCCCGCCGACGCCGTCGCGCGCCTGCGCGAAACCGACATCGACCCCGTCACGTGGACGGTGTCGGAACTCCACCTCTGGAGCCGCGCCCGCCGCGAGACGGTCCGGAGCGTCCCGCTCCCGCGCTCCTAGCGCTCGCGCACCCGCATCGGCAGCCCGTCTTCGGGATGCATCGTCAGCGACCCCCGGAGGTCGATGGGGTCGTCGCGGTCGTACTCCAGTCGGTACTCCCGACCCACGACCGCGAGGACGAGTTTCGCCTCCAGCAGCGAGAACTGCTTGCCGATACAGCCCCGCGGCCCGCCGCCGAAGGGGAAGTGCGCGAACCGGGGGCGGTCGGCCCGTCGCTCCCGGGTCCACCGGTCGGGGTCGAACCGCTCGGGCTCCGCCCACCACCGCGGGGAGCGGTGGACGGCCCACTGCGGGAGCATGATCGCCGACCCCTCGGGGATCCGGTACCCCCCGAGTTTCACGTCGACCCGGGGCTCGCGGAAGGTGACGTAGACGGGGGGATAGAGCCGCATCGTCTCCTGGAGGACCCGGTCCAGATACGTCAACTCGCGGGCGTCGGCGAACGTCGGCGGGCCGTCGAGGACCGCGTCCAGTTCCCCGTGGACGCGGCGCTCGGCCTCGGGGTGTCGCGAGAGCAGGTAGAACGCGTAGGTGAGGGTCAGCGCCGTCGTGTCGTGGCCCGCGAGCAGCATCGTCACCACCTCGTCGCGCAACTGCTCGTCGGTCTGTTCGCCCCGTTCCTGCGCCCGCAGGAGGATCGACAGCAGGTCCATCGGCGGGTCGTCGGCGTCGCTCCCCTCCGTCCCCCGGCGCTCGGCGACGACGTCCGCGACCACCTCCTCCAGTCGCTCGACGGCGGCCTCGTACGCCCGGTTCTCGCGGGTCGGTAGCCAGTCCGGCGTGACGAACCGGACGGGGTCGGGTTCGAACCGCGCCCCCAGCGGTTCGAGGTTCTCCTGGATCGTCCGCACCCGCGCCTCGCCGAGGTCGACCCCCAGCATGGCGTCGGCGATGATCCTCACCGTCAGCCGCGCCATCTCGGATTCGAGGTCGAGACGCTGGCCCGCCGACCACTCCCCGACCGCCTCGGCCGCGTGCCGCGTCATCGCCTCCGCGATTCTCGACAGCCGCGACATGTCGAACGCGGGGTTGGCGAGGTCGCGCTGTCGCCGCCACCGCTCCCCCTCGCTCAGGAGCAACCCGTCGCCGAGGAGGCGTCCGAGCGCGTCGTCCTGGAACGCCGGCTTCCGGTATTTCCCGTGGTCGCCCACGAGGACCCGTTCGACGTCGGCCGGGTTCGTGACGATGTACGTCTCCAGCGGGCCGAGTTCCACCTCGACCACGTCGCCGTAGGCCGACTCACACGCCGACAGGAACGCGAAGGGATCGCGGGCGTACTGCCTGCTGTTGCCGAAGACTGGCTCTCCGCGGGGACCGGGCGGCCGTGACTGCTGGCGCATCGAGGGGGGTTAGGAAGGGACCGGCATAAGCGCACGGCCCGGTACGGGCGCCGGACCTACCCCCCGGACTCCGCGACGAGCCAGTAGTCGTACGGCCGGTCCGTGTAGGCTTCGAGCGAGAGCGTCACCTCGTGGCGCCCCGCGGGGCGCCCGGACGCCACCCTGACGCGCTTGCCGCTCGCGCCCCGAACGCCGGTCGCCGCCGTCCCGTTCGGGTACGTCGCCGTCACGTCGGTGACGAGCAGGGCGTGTCCGGCGTCGAACCGACCGGGGGCGGCGATCCGGCCGAGCGAGCGGCCGTCGTCGAGTTCGGTGAGGTCCACGGTGACCGGCTCCGAGCGCCGACACTCGCCGCTCGGCGGGGCGATGGGCGTGATCGTCGGCTCGTACGGCCCGGAGAACGTCCCACGCCAGCACGGCCCCATGTCTTCGGAGCGTTCGACGAAGACCACCTGCAGGGTCACGGTCACCGACTCGACGTTCTCGGGCACCGTGCCCGCGCGGACGACGTACTCGACGCCGACCGGCGAGGGGGTCGGCGTGGCCGTCGATGTCGGCGTCGGCGTGGTCGTCGGCGATGCCTCGGGGGCCAGTCCCACACAGCCGGCGAGGACCAGCGAGAGGGCGAGGGCGAGGACGGGAACGCCGCGTCGCATATCCGACCCCTGTGGGTTCGCTCGCAAATGTTTTGCGGCCCCGACTCGGGTATCGAAGACGCGAGTGACCCCTCACGGCGACGGCGGATCGCCGTCGTAGGCGTCCAGGTCGGCGAAGAAGTTCAGCGTCGCGAACTTCAGTTTCTCGGGCGCCACGTCGATGAGTTCGTCCCGCTCCTCCGGCGGGAACGAGTCGCGGACGCCGTACTTCCCCATGTCGCGCCCGGCGCGCGTGTAGCGCTTGTCCAGCAGGACGCGCACGCCGTAGTCGTCCGGCGAGCGGATCACCCGCCCGAGGGCCTGTCGGGTCTTCCGGATCGTCGGAATCTCGACGGCGTAGCGCCACCCCGCGTCCCGCCGGTCGTCGTAGACCCGGTCGTAGGCGTCCTGGACGGCCTCCAGCCGCTCCGAGAGGCTGGGGTAGGGAACCCCGACGACGACGACGGCCCGCGCGTCGTCGCCGTCGAAGCTCACCCCCTCGCCGAGGGTCCCCCACAGCGACGTGAAGAGGGCGGCGCCGTCGTCGGCGACGAACCGCGCTCGGAGGTCCTCCGTCGGTGTCCCCGCCTCGTCGAGGTAGGCGTTCGGGGCGTCGAGCAGGTCGTGGTACCGCTCGGCCTCGCCGTAGGAGGGGAAAAACAGGAGGACGTTCCCGGGCGTCATCCGGACCACGTCGTCGAGCGTCTCGGCCACCGTCGCCTGCGTCTCGGGGTCGTCGCGGTCGCTCGCGAACAGCGCCGGCCCCTCGACGGCGAAGGTCCGCCGGCGCTCCTCGGGGTACTCAAGCCCGTAGGCGAGCGTCACCGGGTCCGACAGGCCGAGGACGTCCCCGAGGACGTCGAACGGGCGGAGCGTCGCGCTCATCAGCACGCTCGCGGCCACCTCCTCGAACAGCCCCTCGGTCACCTGCCGGGGGATCGCGGTGTAGAGTTCCGCCCGGCCGTACACCTCGTCGGTGCCCGCGTCGCGGCGCACCGCGGCCATGGGGTGCCGGCCGAGGTCGGCCCCCTCGCCCATCCAGTCGGCGATGAAGCCCGCCGCCTGCAGGGTCGCGGACTCCTTTCGGGTCGTCGTCTCGCCCCGGCGGTAGGCCTCCTCGTACGCCTCGTCGAGGCTCTCGCCCACCTGCCGCGCGAGGTCGATTTCGGCGTCGATCCCCCCGCCCTCGTAGGCGTCGAGGAAGGCGAGGGTGAGGTCGTCCCGCCGGTCCTCGTTGGCGATGCCGAGTTCGTGCCACTCCTCGCCGACCTGTTCGCGTTCGCCGAAGCCGAGGGCGTCGTCGACCGCGGTCTCCAGCCCCGACCGGAACGCCTCGACGACGTTTCTCGCCCGCCCGGCCCGCGAGTCGTCGGCGTCCGCCAGTTCCGAGAGCGCCCCCTCCAGCGTGCGCGCCGAGAGCGTCCGCGTGGCGTGGTCCCGCGCCGCCGACTCGACGTTGTGAGCCTCGTCGAAGACGGTGATCACCTCGGCGGGCTCCCGCCCGAGCCACCGGAAGAAGTGCTCGCGGATCGACGGATCGAGCAGGTGGTGGTAGTTACAGACCGCGAGGTCGATCCCCTCCATCCCCTCCTTGAGGAGTTCGTAGCCACAGAGCCCCCGCTCGTCGGCGTAGGCGTAGATCTCCTCCGGGGTTCGGACGCCCTCGAACAGCCAGTCGTGGAAGTCGTCGGTGTCGCGGGTGAGGTTCGCGCGGTAGTGCTCGCAGACGTTGGCCGACTCCAGGTCCTCGATTTCCTCCGCCAGTCCGTCGAGTTCGTCGAGGACGGCCGAGCGGGCCTCGGCGGCCTCCTCCTCCCCGGCCCGGGCGTCGTCGAGGAGCGCCTCGCTTCGCTCGGCGAGTTCCCGGCGGTCCCGCTCGGCCTCGACCAGCGACCGGGTCGTCTCCTTGAGGCTCCGGCACTCCTCGTAGCCCACGTCGAGGTGGCACATCGAGGCCTTGCCCTTGAACACCACCGCCCGGATGGGCTCCTCGGCCGCGATGGCGCGGGCGTCCTCGACGAACTGGCGCATCTGCTGGTGGACGTTCGTCGTGATGACGACCGTTCGGTCCTCCTCACGGGCGTGGGCGAGCGCCGGCACCAGGGCGGACAGCGTCTTGCCCGTCCCGGGGGCGCCCTCCATCAGCACGTCCTGACCGCGAGCGAGCGCGTTGGCGATCCGGTCCATCGCCTCGCGCTGGTTCGGATACGGCGACTCGTACGGAAAGAACCGCTCGTGTCCCGCCCTGTCTGCCACGGGAGAGACTTGCGCGTGCCGGGATTAAAACCCTCGGCAGTCACACGCCCTCGGTCGCGACGTAGACGGCCCCGAGGACCGCGCCGTAGACGACGTGCCACAGCAGCGACGGGGGCGCGAAGTTGGGGAACGGCGGCGACGCCGGCGACCCCACCGCGCCCAGCCAGAGGGGCATGAGCAGCGCCGCGAGGCCGATCCACGTCGCGACCCCCCACGCGATCCCGAGGCCGACGATCCGCACCGGTTCTTCGACCGCCGCCGCCCCGACCAGCGCCGCGAAGACCACGCCCAGCACCGCCCCGTGGGAGACGTGGACGACCATCCCCAGGCCGGGGTTCGGCGGCGGCGCCAGCCCGTACAGCGAGGGGATCGCCACCGCCAGCGTCGGCGGGTTCATCGCCAGGACGAGCGCGCCCATCACCAGCGCCCCCCCGATCCCGCCGAGGACGCCCGCCCGCCAGTTGCCGCTCCGGACTCCGGTGTCGTCGGTCGTGTCGGTTATCGTCGCCATACACGACGCCGACGCGCTCCGGGGAGAACCCCCTTCGGGAGTCGGGCGCCGCCCACACACCGCCCCGAAAGGATAATGAACTGTCACGTCGTCCGGTAGTTGCGTTCGGGTGTCGTGCGCTGGCGACGCACGACCGCTTCCGTCGGCAGTCCGCCTACGTCAGCAGTTCGACCAGCAGCCCCGCCTGTGCGTGCAGGCGGTTCTCGGCCTGCTGCCAGACGATCGCGCGGTCGCTCTCGACGACGTCGTCG
This sequence comes from Haloplanus sp. GDY1, assembly GCF_023703775.1. Taxonomy (NCBI): domain Archaea; kingdom Methanobacteriati; phylum Methanobacteriota; class Halobacteria; order Halobacteriales; family Haloferacaceae; genus Haloplanus; species Haloplanus halophilus. Next base: position 2,301,929 of record NZ_CP098514.1, read on the forward strand.
GTGATCTCCTCGCCGCGGTGGGCGGGCAGACAGTGCATCACCGCGGCGTCGGTCCCCGCGAGGAGGTCGGCGTTCACCTGGTAGCCCTCGAACGCCGCCAGTTTCTCCTCGCGTTCGTCTTCCTCGCCCATCGACACCCAGACGTCGGTGTAGACGACGTCCGCGTCGGCGACGGCGTCGCCGGGATCCTCGACGACGGTCGGCGCGCGCCCGAGTTCGGCCGCGCGGTCCATCACCGCCCCGTCGACGCCGTAGGTCGGCGGGGTCGAAACCGTCACGTCCAGGTCCGCGAGCGCCGCCCCGAGGACGAACGACTGGGCGACGTTGTTGCCGTCGCCCACCCACGCGACGGTCACGTCGTCGAACCCGCCGAACCGCTCGCGGATCGTCAGGAGGTCCGCGAGCGTCTGGCAGGGGTGGGCGTCGTCGGTCAGCCCGTTGATGACCGGCACGTCGGCGTACTCGGCCAGTTCCTCGGCGTCCGCGTGGTCGAACAGCCGCGCCATGATGGCGTCGGCGTAGCCCGCGAGCGCGCGGGCGGTGTCCTTCACCGGCTCCCCGCGGCCGAGGTGGATGTCGTCCGGACCGAGGAAGATGGCGTGACCGCCGAGGCGCGTCATCGCCGTCTCGAAGGAGGTGCGGGTGCGCGTGCTCGGCTTCTCGAACACCATCGCGAGCGTCTGCCGGGGCAGGTCGGTGTCGTCCTCGCCGGCCTTGATCGCCGCCGCGCGGTCCAGTACCGCCGCCAGTTCCGCGGCCGTGAGGTCGTCCACGTCCAGCAGGTCGGTCGTCTCGACGCTCACGCGTCCACCTCCGTCAGGCGCTCACAGACGTCGATCAGCACGTCGATGGAGCGGTCGTACTCCGCGAGGCGGAGGTGTTCGTCGGGCGCGTGATCCAGGTCCGAGTCGCCGGGGCCGTAGGTGACCATCGGACAGTCCCACGCCGAGGCGAAGACGTTCATGTCGGCCGTCCCCGTCTTGCGGAGGAGCCGCGGATCGCCGCCCGCCTCCCGGATGGCCGCGCGGAACGCCCGCGCGACGGGCGTCCGCGGGCTCTCCATCACCGGGGGGACGTGGTCGTACCAGTGGACGGTGCCGATGTCGAGTTGGCCGTCGGCGATCTCGCGCACGTCGTCGACGGTGTACTTCGGCGGAACCCTGAGCTGTACCTCCATCGTCGCCTCGACGGAGAGCCCGTCGACGCTGGTCCCGCCCTCGAACGAGGTGGGTTTGCAGGTGACCCGCTCGAAGACGGGCAGGTACTCGTCGGGGTCGAACTCCTCTTCGACCCGGGACCACCAGTCCATCGCGTCCTGGATGGCGTTGTTCTCCGGGCGGGAGGTGTGGCCCGACTCGCTGGTGGCGACGTACGTCCCCGCCAGCAGGCCGCGGTAGCCGAGCGTGATGCCCGTCCACCCGCTCGGCTCGCCGTTGACGACCGCGCCGGGTTCCGCGCGGTCGCTCTCGATCACGTGGCGCGCGCCCCGGGAGTCGACCTCCTCGCCGACGACGCCGAGGAAGCTCACGCCCGTCGCCACCGCGGCGACGGCCATCGCCGCGAGCGGCCCGGTCGCGTCGACGCTGCCGCGCCCCCACAGTTCGCGGTCCTCGCCCTCGCCCTCGATCTCCACCGGGATGTCGCCCGGCACCGTGTCGATGTGGGAGGTCAGGAGGACGTCGTCGTTCGCCGGCGCGTGGACGTTGCCCACCTCGTCGATCCACACGTCGCGGTCGTGGGCCTCGAAGAAGTCCACCAGCCGCCGGGCCGCCGCCGCCTCCTCGCCCGATGGCGAGGGGATGGAGACGAGGTCGACCAGCAGCCGCTGGGCGTCGGTCAACTCCGCCGCCGCCGACTCGCTCACCGTCACAGTACCGCCTCCAGCGCGTCGACGAAGCGGTCGGCGTGGCTCTCCTCGACGATCAGCGGCGGCAACAGGCGCAGGACCGTCCGCCCAGCCGGGAGCGCGAGGATCCCCTCCTCCAGCGCCAGGTCGCGGAGCAGGCGGTTCGACCCCCGCTTCACCTCGACGCCGATCATCAGCCCCCGTCCCCGCACGTCGCGGATCGGGAGGTCGGCCGCCTCGAGCTCCTCCATCAGGTAGCTCCCCACGTCGGCGGCGTGGGTCGGGAGGTCCTCCTCGACGACGACGTCGAGGGTGGCGTTGGCCGCGGCACAGACCACCGGCCCCCCGCTGAACGTCGACCCGTGTTCGGGGTCGGCGTCGGCGATCCAGTCCGCACAGACCGCCGCGCCCAGCGGCAGGCCGCTGGCGATCCCCTTCGCCGTCGTGAGGATGTCCGGCTCGACCTCGGCGCGCTCGCAGGCCCAGAGCGTCCCCGTCCGGCCGACGCCGGTCTGGATCTCGTCGAAGACCAGCGCCGCGCCCGCCTCCTCGGTCACCTCGCGCGCCCGGCGCAGGTACGTCGGATCCGCGGGGTGGATGCCGCCCTCGCCCTGGATGGGTTCGAGGAAGACCGCCGCGGTCTCCTCGTCGACCGCGTCGGCGAGTTCCTCGGCGTCGCCGTAGGAGACGAACTCCACGTCACCCGCGAGCGGTTCGAACGGCGCCTTGTACTTGTCCTTCCACGTCATCGCGAGGGCGCCGAGGGTGCGGCCGTGGAACCCCCGGCGGGTGGCGACGATCTTCGACCGCCCGGTGGCGTTGCGCGCGAACTTCATCGCCGCCTCGTTGGCCTCCGTGCCGGAGTTACACAGCCAGACGTTGTCGAGGCCGGGCGGCGACACCGCCGCCAGCTTCTCGTACAGTTCCGTCCGCGCCGCGACCGGGTAGGACGCCTGGACGTACAGCAGGTCCTCGGCCTGCGACCGCACGGCGTCGACGACCCGCGGGTGACAGTGGCCCACGGACGCGACGGCGTAACTCGCGCCGAAGTCCAGGTACTCGGTGCCGTCGTCGGCGTAGAGGGTGACCCCCTCGCCGCGTTCGATGCCGATCGGTTTCTCCGAGAAGACGAACCCGCTCATGTGTCCTCCAGTGCGCTCGCGTGAACGTGTGTTCCGCCGCTCCCGAGCGCCCCCGTCACGGGCGCGTCGGCGTTGGCGTCGGCGACGACCACCTCGGGCGACCCCGACTCCAGGGCCTCCGTCGCGGCCATCACCTTCTTCCTCATGAACCCCTCCGCGGCGTCGGTCAGCGCGTCGTACTCCGCGGGGGTAGTCACCGATTCGATCAGCGTCGCCGGATCCTCCGGATCCGCGTACACCCCGGCCACGTCGGTGAGGACGACCAGCCGCGCGCCGAGGGCGCCCGCGACGGCCGCGGCCGCCCGGTCGGCGTCCGTGTTGACCGGCACGCCGTCGTCGGCGAGCATCGGCGGCCCGGTGACGGGCGTGTAGCCGTCCGCCAGCAGCGTCTCCAGCAATTCGGCGTTGACCGACTCGATCCTCCCCGAGTGGTCGCCGCGCTTGATCTTCTTCTTGCCGTCCTCGACCACCCGCACCGCGGACTTCCGCGCGCCCGTGACGAGGCCGCCGTCGACCCCCGAGAGGCCGACGGCGTCGACGCCCGCCTCGCGGAACGCGGCCACGAGGTCGGTGTTCACCTTCCCCATCGCCATCGTGAACGCCTCCATCGTCGCCTCGTCGGTGAACCGGCCGACGACGCCGTCCGGCGTCTCGACGTACGTGGGGTCGATGTCGAGGCGGGAAAGCAGGTCGTCGACCGCCGTCGACCCGCCGTGGACGACGACGACGGGTTCGCCCGACGCGACGAGGTCCGCGACGTCGCCGACGGCGCCGGCCGGATCGACCGCCTTCGCGCCGCCGATCTTGACCACGACCGTCATTACGGCGCCCCCACGGGGTGGAGTCCCTGGAACTCCAGGCCGGCCGTCTCCTCGATGCCGAGCGCGACGTTCGCGGCGTGGACCGCCTGCCCGGCCGACCCCTTCATCATGTTGTCGATGGCCGAGAAGACCACGAGCCGGCGGTTCCCGGGATCGAGTTCGAAGCCCACTTCGCCGTAGTTGGTGCCCGCCACCGCCTTCGGTTCGGGGTAGCGGTAGACGCCGCCACCGCCGGCGACGGTGCGCATGAAGGGTTCGTCGCCGTAGCTCTCGCGGTAGGCGCCCCACAGTTCCTTCTTCTTCACCGGCCCGTCCGGGAAGACGTGACAGGTCGCGGCGGCGCCGCGGGTCATGTCCACCGCGTGGACGGTGAAGGAGACGGAGAGCCCCAGGAACTCCTCGATTTCGGCCTCGTGGCGGTGGCCCGTCGGGGCGTACGGGCGGACGATCCCCGACCGCTCGGGGTGCGAGGAGGCCGCGCCGCCGCCGGCGCCCCCCTCCGAGGAGCCCACCTTCACGTCGACGACGACCCGCTCGTCGCCCGCGAGGATCCCGGCGTCGAACAGGGGCTTCAACCCCAGGATGGTCGCCGTCGCGTTGCAGCCGCCGGAGGCGATCAGGTCCGCGCCGGCGAGGCTCTCGCGGTTGAGCTCCGGCAGGGCGTACTCCGCCTCGGCGAGCAGTTCGGGCCGCTCGTGGCCGTCGTACCACTCGTCGTACTGCTCCTCGCTCCCGAGCCGGAAGTCCGCGCTCAGGTCGACCACCGTGTCGGCCGCGTCCCGGAAGTCGTCGATGCGCTCCATCGAGACGCCGTGGGGCGTCGCCGCGAACAGCACGTCCACGGACTCGAGGTCCGTCGGCGAGGTGAAACGGAGGTCCATCCCGCGGAGGTTGGGGTGTTGGTGGCCCACCGTCTTGCGCTCGTAGCTCCGACTCGTCGCCTGGGCCACCTCGAACTCCGGGTGGCCGTCGAGCAGCCGGAGGAGTTCGCCGCCGGCGAAGCCGCTGGCGCCGACGACGCTCGCGGCGTGGGTCACGCCGTCGCCTCCTGTGCCGCCTTGGTCTCCAGCCAGTCGACGATGGTCGCGGGCACGTCGAAGTCGACACAGGAGTCGAGCGCCTTGAACTCCACCGTGTGGTTCACCTCGTGGACGGTGTAGGAGTCGCCCGTCTCCATCAGGTCGACGCCGAGCAACCCGCCGCCGACGGCGTCGGAGGCGCGTTTCACCAGGTCCGCCACCTCGTCGGTCACCTCGAACTCGTTCACCTCGCCGCCCTTCGCCGCGTTGGTGAGCCAGTGGTCGGAACTGCGCGTCATCGCCGCGACCGGTTCGCCGTCGGTGGCGACGACGCGGATGTCGCGCCCGGGCTTCTCGACGAACTCCTGGATGTAGAACACCTTGTGCTCGTAGTGGCCGAGGGTGGCCTTGTGTTCGAGGATGGCCTCGGCGGCGCTCCGGGAGTCCACCTTGGCCATCAGCCGCCCCCAGGAGCCGATGACCGGCTTGAGGACGCAGGGGTAGCCGAAGGCCTCGATGGATTCGAGGGCGCTGTCGGTCGTGAAGGCCACGTCGGTGTTCGGCGTCGGCACGCCCGCGTCCTCCAGCACGAGGCTGTTTTTCACCTTGTCCGCACAGAGTTCGGCGGTGTCGGCCGCGTTGATCACGGGCACGCCGTAGGCGTCGAGGAAGCGCGTCACGTAGCGGCTCCGACTCGTCGCCAGACAGCGGTCGACCGCGATGTCGACGTCGTCGAACGCCTCGGGCGCCTCGCCGATGTTGAACTGCTCCTTCCGGACGTCGATTTTCGTCACCTCGTGGTCGCGGTCCCGGAGTTCCGAGAGCAGGAGCTTCTCGTCCCGCCGGATCCGCGAGTACAGCAGTCCGACGTGCATCACTCCTCGCTCCAGTCCGCGCCGTCGGTCACCGCTTCGGTCCCGTCGCCTTTCGCTTCCGCGAGCACCTTCGCCGCCAGACGCTCCTGGAAGCCGTGGTACTTCGCGACGCCCGTCGCGTCGGCCTGCGTAATCGACCCCACGTCCTCCGTGTTGAAGGAGGCGAAGGATTCGTCGTAGACGGCGTACTCGCTGTCGCGGCCGACCGGGCGGGCCTGTCCGCCCTCGAACCGGATCGTCACGGTGCCGGTGACGCGGGTCTGGGTCGCGTCGATGAAGCCCTCCAGAGCCTCCATCAGGGGCGCGTCGACCAGCCCCTCGTAGCCCTTCTGGGACCACTCGTCGTCGACGCGCCGCTTGAAGTCGCGCTCCTCTTTCGTCAGGACGAGGCTCTCCAGCGTCTCGTGGGCGTTCAGGAGCGTCGTCGCCGCCGGATGCTCGTAGTTCTCGCGCACCTTCAGCCCGAGCATCCGATCCTCCATCATGTCCGTCCGCCCGACGCCGTACTCCCCGGCCACCTCGTTGAGGTGTTCGATGAGCGCGATGGGCTCCATCGCCTCGCCGTCGACGGCGACGGGGTAGCCGTTCTCGAAGGTGATCTCGACCTCCTCGCTGTCGCCCGACGGCGAGCGCGTCCAGTCGTAGATCTCCTCGCCCGGCACGTGCCCCGGCTGCTCCAGATCGCCGCCCTCGATGGAGCGACTCCAGAGGTTCGTGTCGATGCTCCAGACGCCCTCGTTGCCGCCCTCCACCGGGAGTTGCTTCTCGGCGGCGTACTCCATCTCCCACTCGCGGGTGAGGCCGAGTTCGCGCACGGGCGCGATCACGTCGAGGTCGGAGGCGCGCCAGACCGCCTCGAAGCGCAACTGATCGTTGCCCTTGCCCGTACAGCCGTGGGCGACGGCGTCGCAGTCGTTCTCCCGTGCCACGTCGAGGATGGCCTCGGCGATGACCGGGCGCGCGAGCGCCGTCCCGAGCGGATAGCCCTGATACGTGGCGTTCGCCCGGACCGACTCCAGACACTGCGACGCGAACTCCGCCTTGGCGTCGACGACGTAGTGTTCCAGATCCAGCGCCTCGGCCGTCTCCTCGGCCTCGGCGAACTCCGCGTCGGGCTGGCCGACGTCGACCGTGACGCCGACGACCTCGTCGTACCCCCACTCCTCCTCGAGGAGCGGGACGCATACTGTCGTGTCGAGTCCGCCGGAGAACGCGAGTGCAACACGTGTCATTACCGGCGACTTCGCCCTTCTCGGACTTATATTCTACGCTTTTATTATTGAAATTAAATGCGAAACGGGACGCTCACGGACACGATCGCTGGGGGGTCGGGAAACACGGGACTGGAGGAGTGGAGTGGGTGGGCCTAACGGCCCAGTCGTCGCGGTCGACGGACCGCGGACGTCGGGCGGACGAGTTCGGACGAGGGGGTCACCGTCCGGTCCATTGTCGGATTACAGCCCGTCTCGATACAAATATCTTGCGAACGGCGTCCGCGGAGGTTACTCTTCCTCTTCCTCTTCCTCTTCTTCCTCCTCGTCCGCTGGCGTGAACCGCTTGTACACCGTCCCGCCGGTGAACCGTCGCTCGTCGTCGGGCATGCTACTGGAGACGTCGCCGGAGGATATAGCTCTATTGTCGGGTTCTCGGCCGAACGGGGGCGGCGACCGACGGCTCACGCCCGGCGCGGACGGGAGAGGGGAGCGAGTTCCCGGGTGATTCCGGCGAGTACGACGAGCAGGACCGTCGCGAACGGCACCCACAGCGCCGGGAGGAACACGGCGACGACGCCGACGGACAGCGAGGCGATTCCGTAGACGATAGCGAGGATGGTCGCCGTGATGAACGCTCCCTGTCGCCGGTTCGCGCGCTGGTTCGCGTCGATCCAGTCCGCGTACCCCGCCAGGAGGTTCCGGTGGAGCGTGATCCGGAACGCCTCGTCGTCGACGCCCTCGTCCAGAATCCAGCGGATGTCGTCCGAGCCGATGCCGACGTGGTACTCGCCGGTGGCGTAGGTGACGGCCGCCGCCGCCATCGCCCCGACGAGGCAGGCCACGCCGGCCAGCGTGAACCCGTTGAGCAAGTCGGCGGCCGCCGTCTCCCCACCGTCGAGGACCAGCGAGAACACGCTCAACAGCAGGCCGACCAGGACGGTGACCACCTGGAACAGCTGGATCGCCTTCCCGTCGACGTTGTCGATGGTCGAGAGCTGTTCGTCGAGGAAGCGCCGCGCCTCCGCCAGACTCGTTTCGAGCCCCGCCAGCGTCTCCGCGTCGTCGGTTGCCATACCCGATCCGACGTCGGCGGCGGCGATAAGCCTCGCTGCGCGACTCGTCGGGCGTCTCGGAAGCCACCAACGATTCTCGCCGCGACCGTCCGGCGAGAATCTACGGACTGCCTCTCACTCGGTCGGCACCGCCGGATCGTCGCGGACCGCCCCGCCGGAGGAGCGGGCGGTGCCCGCCGCCCGCAGGGCGTCCGTCACCCGATCCCGTACCGAGACCACGTCGCCGACCACGGTGACGGCCGGGGGATCGATCCCCACCTCCCGGGCGCGCTCCGTGATCGAATCGAGCGTCCCCGTGACCGCGAACTCCTCCGGACGGGAGGCGCGCTCGATCATCGCGACGGGCGTGTCGGCGTCGACGCCACCCGCCCGGAGCGCCGCCACGTTGTCGGGCAGGCGCCCCACGCCCATCAGGATCACCAGCGTCCCGCCCGCGGTGACCGTCCGCGCGAGGGCGTCCCAGTCGAGGGCGCTGTCGGCCTTGGTCGGGTCCTCGTGGCCCGTCACGACCGTCAGGCTGGAGGCGTGGTCGCGGTGGGTCGCCGGCACGCCCGCCAGCCCCGGCCCCGCCACGGCGCTCGTGACGCCCGGGACGACCTCGACGGGAATCCCCGCCGCCGCGAGGTGTTCGGCCTCCTCGCCGCCGCGGCCGAACACGCAGGGGTCGCCGCTCTTGAGTCGCACTAGGTCCTCGCCGGCGCTCGCCCGCCTGACCATCACGCGGTTGATCTCCGCCTGCGTCGTCCGCTCGCCGTCGCCCCGCTTGCCCACGTCGATCCGCTCGACCGACGACGGCGCCAGGTCCCGGATCGCCTCGGGCACCAGCGAGTCGTACAGCACGGCGTCGGCCTCGTCGAGCAGGCGCCGGGCCTTCACCGTCACGAGTTCGGGGTCGCCCGGTCCCGCGCCGACGAGAGACACCGTTCCGGGCCGCATCTACCGGTCCCCCCGTGGCCGCGCCGCGCCGGTCACCGGCCCCGCCCCCCGGGAACCTCGTCGCCGGCCTCGGCGCTCGCGGCGTGACGCTCCAGTGCCGCGGCGAGGCCGCGGGCCTGTTCGGGCGACAGCGTCAGGTGGTCGGCGTGGGGCGCGACGTGATCGAGATCCGCGCCGTCGAACTCCAGTCGGAGCCTGACCGTCCCCGGCGCCTCCTCCGGGCGGTCGACGTCGACGACGGCCGCCGACTCGTCGCTCCAGTCGGGGCCGACGGCCCGCCCGGAGACGAAGTCGAAGGTCGTGTACGCGTTCACGTCGAGTAGTCTGATGGGCATGGCTCAGTCCGAGGAGATGGGGACGTCGTCGACGGTGGTCGGCGCCGGGCTCTCCCCCTCCGCGAAGGGGTACCACGACTGCTTGGCGTCGTGCATGTAGGGGTCCTCGTAGTCCGTCTCCTCGGGTTCACAGAGGTCGACGATGGGTTCCGTGCCGAACGCCTCGACCCACTCGCGGAACGTCTGGCCCTCCTCGCGGTGGGCCGAGAACGCGCCGATCAGGCTGCGGATGGCGCCGGGTACCTCGTCGGCGGGCACGCGCTGGCTCACCCACTCGACGAAGCCCGGGTGGGGGCCGAGCCCCCCGCCGACGCCCACGTCCAGTGCCTCGACGATCTCGCCGTCCTTCTGGGCGCGCATCCCCTGCAACCCGATGTCGGCGGTGTAGGCGTGCCCGCAGTCGGCCGTACAGCCCGAGTAGTGGATCTTGATCGTCTCCACGTCGTCGGGGACCTCGACGTTCTCGTTGAGCCAGCGCAGCGTCCGCGTCAGCCGCAACTTCGTCTCGGTCAGCGCCAGCCCGCAGAACTCGGTGCCGGTACACGCCATCCCGCCCCGCTCGAACGGCGTCGGCTCGGGACGGTGGGTCGAAAGCAGCGGTTCGTCGAGGAGCACGTCCACCGACTCCTCGTCGACGTCCATGACGAGCGGGTTCTGCCGGCGGGTGAGCCTGATCTCGCCGGAGCCGTACGCCTCCGCGAGGTCGGCCAGCGCGATGGTCTCCCGGGCCGTCAGCCGTCCGACGGGCACCGAGAGGCCGACGTAGTAGTCGCCGCTGGGCTGCTCGTGGACGCCCACGTGGTCGTGCTTGCCCGCCTCGGGCGGCCTGCCCGCGTTGTACGTGTACTCCTCGCGGAAGTTCCGACCCCGGCGGTGGAGGTCGACGTCGACGTACTCCGCCTGGAGCAGGTCCCGGATCGCCTCCGTCCCCTCCTCGTCGACGAAGAACCGACTGCGGTTCTGCTGGCGGTTGTCCCGGCGGCCGTGTTCGTGGTACAGTTCCACGAACCCGCGGACCACGTGGTAGGCGTTCTCCCGCCGGACGAAGACGTCGAGGTCGCGGGCGCGGCGCGGTTCGCGTCCCCCGAGACCGCCGCCGATCCGGACGTTGAACCCCGTGACGACCTCGCCGTCGATCTCCTTCTCGGCGGGTTCGAGTCCGATGCCGTTGATCGCGTCCTGGGCACACCCCTCGCGGCAGCCCGTGACGCTGATGTTGAACTTCCGGGGCATGTTGGCGAGGGCGTCGTCGCCACGGAGGTCCTCCTGGAGGCGCTCCAGCAGGTCGCTCGTCTCGATCAACTGCGCTTCGTCCTTCCCGGCGACCGGACAGCCGACGATGTTGCGCATCGTGTCGCCGCCCGACGACCGGGTCGTCACGCCGACGGACTCCAGCTTCTCCCAGATGGCGGGCACGTCCTCCAGGTTGATCCAGTGGAGCTGGATCGACTGCCGGGTCGTCAGGTCGATCCACGCGTCGCCGAACTCGGGGTTGTCGACCGGTCCCGTGGCGTACTCCCGGGCCACCTCGCCGATGGCCCGGAGCTGTTCGGCGGTCAGCTGCCCGTTCGCGTTCGTCAGGCGCATCATGAAGTAGCTCTCCTGCCCGTCACGCTGGTGGAAGACCCCCCAGAACTTGAACCGCGAGAACCACTTGTCCCGCTCCTCCTCGGGGATGGACTCCCACCCCTCCTCGGCGAACTCGACGAGTTTCTCGCGAACCTCGTCGCCGTACATCCCCTCTTTCCACGTCTCCTTCTCGTTACTCACCGCGACCACCTCGGTTCGGTGTCCGTCCATCTTTTCCATCGATCTGCCCAGTACGTTCAACGTTTGGCATACGAGAGTTACTGTTGATAGCGAAGTAAAAGCATATCCGTTTACAAACGGGTATTTCATCTCGTCTCTGTCGATAGTCGTCCGGTTTATTATGGAATACCCCGTGTATAAGGTTGTAATACGTTCACGAAATCCCCGTTCGATGGACGTTCGTCCACCTATTTCCGGTCGTCGTCGGGGTCGCGCCGCCGGCCCGCCCCGCGCGAGCGCCGGGCGGCGCGCGCCGCTCAGTCGTCGTCGGCGCTACTGAAGTTCGGCGTCGCGGGCGACCCGCTCGGCAGCTCCAGCTTGTACGACTCGTTGATGTACCAGTACGCCGCACCCATCATGACGACGCCGGCGAAGGCGTTGCCGACGGTGACGATGGAGATGTTGTAGAGCCACCCGCCCCAGGAGACGGCCGCCGTCGAATGTGGCAGGAGGTTCGCGAGCGTCAGCACGGTCATGTTGGCGACGCTGTGTTCGAAGCCCGCGCCGATGAACGCCAGCAGGCACCACCACACCATCACGAGTTTGGCGACGGCGTTCTCCAGCCGGAAGTTGCACCACACCGCCAGCACCACCAGCCAGTTGCAGAACACCGCCTGAATGAACAGTTCCAGCGGCGTGAGCGTCATCTTGGTCGCCCCCACCGACGCGACGAGCGTCGAGTCGGCGAAGACGCCGCCGTAGGCCGCCATCCCGGCCACCAGCACCGACCCGAAGAGGTTGCCGATCCACGAGTAGGTCCAGACCCGCCCGAGGTCGAACCAGTCCGTCGCCCCCTCCAGCGCGCCGACGCCCATGATCATCGCGTTGCCGGTGAACAGCTCCGACCCGGCGATGAGGACGAGGCTGAGCGCCAGCCCGAAGGTGGCGGCCATCACGATGCCCGTGAGCGGTTCGAACGGCGTCCCCAGCAGCGAGGTGCCGAAGACGAACACCAGCACGATGGCCAGCCCGATGTACGCCCCCGCCATCGCGGCGTGGATCAGGTACGCCGGCAGCCGCTTGTCGATCAGTTCCACCTGTGCCGCCGCGGCGTCCGCGATGTCGGCGAGTTCGTCGTCGTACATCTCAGACGCTCCCCGCGATCCGCCCGCGCTGCCCGTCCGTCACCGATTCTCTCCGGAATGTGGCCGATTCGGCTTCCGAATCCGAAGCAACTACCTGTTTGTTCATCTGTGTGTGGTTCTGGAAACCGAACGTCTACATTTAACTCTGTCCATTCCACATATTATCTTTTCTAAGGCATATAATGGCGTACTCGCGCTCGGCCGCGGGCCGACGCCTACCCGACGAGCCGGAGGACGGCCCAGATGCCGACTGCGGCGACCGGCGGGATGGTGAGGTTGTCGTCGATCACGTACCCCCCGATCACGGGCGTGTAGCCGTCGGCGAGGGTGGCGCCGGCGCCGCCGACGGCCGCGGCGAGAAGCGCCGTCGGGAGCGCGACGTGGGCCGCCAGCACGAGCGCCGCGAGCGAGAAACAGACCGCGAACATGGCCGCGAGGACGCCGACGCGTTTGGCCCGCCCCGCCTCGTTCGTGCCGAGGAGGCCGCTCACCGGGTCGCCGACGGTGAGCATGAGCATCCCGGGGACCGCGATCCGGGGATCGAAGACCCACGCCACGGCGGTCATGCTGAACATGTAGAGCGCGTAGCCGGCGACGTTGTCGCGTTCGTACTCCCGGGTGAGCGCCTCGTAGACGGCCCAGTCGAGGCCGACGAGGAGCCTGACCGCCTCCAGCACCCCGGCGACGACGGAGCCGACGACGAGGAGGAGGCCCAGCGTCCGCCACTCGACGAGATCGAGCAGGTAGAGCGCCGGCAACCCGGTGCCGCTGGCGTGGACGGCCCGTCGCCGGAGCTCGCCGCCCATCGTCAGGAGCGCGTGACGTCGGTCTCGACGCGGTCGTACGCTTCGAGCAGGTCCTCGAAGCCGCCGCCGGTCTCGAGCACCGCCTCCAGCCCCTCGGCGAGTTCGTCGACCGGGACGCGGACCTGTGCCGTGGTGTCCCGGTCGCGGACCGTCACCGTCGCCGGGTCCGCCTCGACGCTCTCGTGGTCGACGGTCACCGAGAGCGGGGTGCCCACCTCGTCCTGTCGGCGGTAGCGCCGCCCGATGTTGCCGGAGTCGTCGTGGGTGACCGACAGCCCCGCGGCGCGCAGGTCGGCGACGACGTCGTCGGCCAGCGCCTCCAGCGCCGCGTCGCTCACCAGCGGGAAGACGGCCACGTCGGTCGGCGCCACCTCCGGCGACAGCGAGAGGTAGGTCCGCTCCTCGCCGTCGATCAGGTCCTCGTCGTAGCCGTGCGCGATGAGGGTGTAGACCGTGCGGTCGACGCCGAAGGACGGCTCGACCACGTGCGGCGTGACGTGTTCGCCGGCCTCGGTCCGCTCCTCGATCCGGAAGTTGGCCACGTCGGCGTCGACGGTCACGTCCTCGCCGTCGACGGTGACGGTCACCGCGTCGCTCTCGAAGGCCGACGGGTCGCGCTCCGCCAGGTCGCGGAGGGCCTCGGCCACCTCGCCGGCCCGCCCGCCGAACTCCGGCCCGAGGACGCTCATGTCGGGGTCGGCGACCGCCCGCTCGACGGTCCGGGCCTCGTCGTACTGCTCGAAGACGGTGAAGTCGTCGTCGCTGTGTTCGGCGTGTTTCGAGAGGTCGTAGTCGCCGCGGTAGGCGAAGCCGGCGATCTCGATCCAGTCGCCCGCCGTCGGGTCCGCGAGGTCGTCGGCCGCCCCGCTCACCTCGCTCTCCGCGTCCCAGCAGTCCGCGGCGTAGTGCGCGCGCTCCCCGGGGAGGTGCTGGCGGAACCGGAACCGGTCGCCGTCGACGCCGATCCGGTCGTACCACTCCCGGGCGACGCCGAGGTAGTAGGCCACCCAGTCGCTGGCGACGACGCCCTCCTCGACCGCCTCGGCGACCGTGCGCTCGACGTAGCCGCCCTCGGGATCCTCCTGCTCGTCGGCGGGATAGAGCCGGAGGGTGACGTCCGCCACGCGGGAGAGCGGCGGTTCGTCCCCGTCCGGGTGGACGAACTGCTCCAGTTCCGCCTGCGTGAACTCGCGGGTGCGGACGATGCCCTTCCGGGGACTGATCTCGTTGCGGTAGGCGCGGCCGATCTGCGTGATCCCGAACGGGAGCTTGTTGCGGGCGTACTCCTTCAGTCGGGGGAACTCGACGAAGATGCCCTGGGCCGTCTCGGGGCGGAGGTAGCCCGGCTGCCCCGATCCGGGGCCGATGGCCGTCTCGAACATGAGGTTGAACTCCTCGACCGACCGGCCGGCGAGGGGCGCGCCACAGGAGGGACAGGCGATCTCGTACGTCCCGATCAGCTCCTCCACCTCGGGGATCGGCAGGCTCTCGGCCTCCTCGACGTCGGTCGCGTCCTCGATCAGGTGGTCGGCGCGGTGGCTCTCGCCGCACTCCCCACACTCGACGAGCATGTCGTCGAAGCCGTCGAGGTGGCCGGAGGCCTCGAAGACGGGTTCCGGGGCGACCGTCGGCGCCTCGATCTCGTCGTTGCCCTCGCGGACCGTGAAGCGGTCGCGCCACGCCGCCTCGACGTTGCGCTTGAGGGCGGCCCCCTCGGGACCGAAGGTGTAGAAGCCGGCGACGCCGCCGTAAGCCTCGTTCGCGCCGAAGAAGAAGCCGCGTCGCTTCGCGAGTTCGGTGATGGCGCGGGCGTCGCTCATATGCCCTCCAGCAGGTCGACGTCCCGGACGATGCCCGTAAGCGACCCGCCGTCGACCAGCGGCACCTGTTCGATGTCGTTCGAGAGCAGGAGGCGGGCGACCTCCTTGGCCGTCTTGCTCCCGGAGACCGTCACCAGATCCTCGGTCATGAACGTGCTGACGGGTTCGCGCGGAATCTCGACGTTCCGGGTGGGGTAGTAGCGGTTGCCGACGGCCTTGATCCCCTCCCACATCCACTCGTCGTCCTGGTTGGCGATGCTCTCGCCGGTGTCGTCCTCGCCCTCGACGACGCGGGCCACCTCGATGATGTCCACCTCCGTGAGCATCCCCGTCATCTCGCCCTCGTCGTCGAGGACGACCGCGTAGGGGACGTTCGCGTAGTTGATCTCCCGCTCCGCGACCGGCAGCGGCGTCTCGCGGTAGACGGTGTTCACGTCGCGGGTCGCCAGCGCCTCGACCGCCGTCTCGCCGTCGACGTCGCCCCGGGCGATGGCCCGGATCACGTCGGTCACGGTGAGCATGCCGTCGAGGCCGTCGCCGTCGACGACGGGGATCCGGCGGGCCCCCTCCGCGACCATCGTGTGAGCCACCTCCACGAGGTCGGCCCCCGCCGTCGTCGTCGGCACCTCCCGCATCAGGAGGGCCAGTTGATCCTCGTCGGGGTTCTCGATGAGGTCGTCCCGCGAGACCAGACCGCGGTACGCTTCGCCGTCGTCCGTCGGCTTGACGACGGGAACCGAGGAGAAGCCCCGCTCCTGCAGATATTCGAGGGCGTCGTCCCGGGTTCCCGGGAGGTCGACGGTCACGACGTCCGCGCGGGGCGTCATCGCGTCGGCTACGTGCATGCTCCCCGTTCCGCCGCCCACCCTCTAATACTCTGCGAACACCGACTCGCCGTCGGATCGACGGGCGTCCCGCCCACCCGCGCCACCGCTATCCCCTCGCCGTCATATCGACGTATTTATATGAGATTGTCACTACGTACCATACATGGCGCCCGACGTGACGACGGCAGGGGGGAAGGGTTCGGAAGTCATGGCCGCGGTCGACGAGGGTCCAGGGCTCCCGGAGTTCGTCATCGCCGACATTTCCCGGGACGACGCCTGGCTCTCCGTCCCGCTGACCGACGCGACGGGCCTCGACGACTGGCGGTAGTCGCGGCCCTCCGCGACGATCCGCGGGCTTTATTCGCTCGACCCACGCACGAGCAGACATGTCGAGCGACGCCCCCGGGAACGTCCTCTTCGTCGTCATGGACACGGTTCGGGCGGATCACCTGACACCCTACGGCTACGACCGGCCGACGACGCCCGGTCTGGCCGACTTCGCCGACGAGGCCACCGTCTTCGAGGAGGCGGTGGCGCCCGCTCCCTGGACCCTTCCCGTTCACGCCTCCCTCTTTACCGGTCTCTACCCCAGCCAGCACGGCGCCGACCAGGAGAACCCCTATCTGGAGGGCGCCACCACCCTCGCCGAGACGCTGTCGGCGGCCGGCTACGACACCGCGTGTTACTCCTCGAACGCCTGGATCACGCCCTACACCCACCTCACCGACGGCTTCGACCACCAGGACAACTTCTTCGAGGTGATGCCCGGCGACCTGCTCTCCGGTCCCCTCGCCCGCGCGTGGAAGACGATGAACGACAGCGACCGGCTGCGCGCCGTCGCCGACAAACTCGTCTCCCTCGGCAACGTCGCCCACGAGTACCTCGCGGGCGGCGAGGGGGCCGACTCCAAGACGCCCGCCGTGATCGACCGCACCCAGGAGTTCGTCGCCGACTCCGAGGACTGGTTCGCCTTCGTCAACCTGATGGACGCCCACCTCCCCTACCACCCGCCCGACGAGTTCGCCGCGGAGTTCGCCCCCGGCGTCGACTCGACCGCCGTCTGCCAGAACTCCAAGGAGTACAACTCCGGCGCCCGCGACATCGACGCCGACGAGTGGGCCGACATCCGGAACCTCTACGACGCCGAAATCGCCCACATCGACGCCCAGCTCACCCGCCTGTTCGACTGGCTGAAGGACCGTGGCGAGTGGGAGGACACCGCGGTCGTCGTCTGTGCGGACCACGGCGAACTCCACGGCGAACACGACCTCTACGGCCACGAGTTCTGCCTCTACGACCCGCTGGTGAACGTCCCGCTCATGGTCAAACACCCGGCCCTCGACGCCGACCGCCGGACGGACACCGTCGAACTCGTCGACCTGTACCACACCGTCCTCGACGCGCTGGGCGTCGAGGGCGGCGACCCCGCGGCCGCCGGCGACACGGCCGTCGCCCGCGATCCCACCCGTTCCCTGCTGGCCGACGACTACCGCGCCTTCGACGACGCGGCCGATCCGGACCCCGGACAGGCGGCCGCCCCCGGCGGCGAGTTCGGCTTCGTCGAGTACTCCCGGCCGGTGGTCGAACTCAAGCAACTGGAGGAGAAGGCCGCCGACGCCGGCATCGAGATCCCCGAGGACTCCCGGTTCTACGCCCGGATGCGGGCCGCCCGCCGCCCCGACGCGAAGTACGTCCGGATCGACCGGATCGACGACGAGGCCTACCGCCTCGACGCCGATCCCGGCGAGACGACGAACGTCGCGGGCGACGCCGACCCCGCCGTCGAGGCGACGGAGCGGACCCTCGCGGACTTCGAGTCGAGGGTCGGCGGCGCGTGGACCGGCGCCGACGACGCCGACGTGACCGACGACGCCGTCGCCGACATGGACGACGAGGCCCAGGAGCGCCTGCGCGACCTGGGCTATCTGGAGTGACGACCGGTCCGTCTCGCGGCGACGGCTTGCGACCGTCGATCAGCCGTCCGCGTCCGCGAGCCGTCGCACCGCCGTGCTCGCCGCGTCGCTCACGTCGGGGTCCGGGTCGAGGCGGAGATCGCGCAGGCGCGATTCGGCCTCCGTCCCCGCGATCAGTTCCGGTCGCTCGCCGGCGACGTCAGCCAGTCCGCGGGCCGCGTTCGCGACCCGCTCCGCGTCGTCGGCGTCGAGTCGGTCCGCCAGCGTCGCCACGTCGTCCGCGTCGACGTCGGCCACCGACGCCACGTCCAGGTGATCGGTCACGTCGAACGCCGGTTCGGGCTCCGGGTCGCCGTCCACCCCCGCCGCTTCGCTCCCCGCGGGGTCGTCGGCCGAGCCGTCCGCCCCCGGCCGTTCCGGCGGCTCGTCCGCGGGCGGTTCGCCCGGCGGTCGGTCCGACGGCCGCCCGCCGGGACCCGAGGCGGGCGTTCCCCGTCCCGCGGCGTGGCCGGCCGTCTCCGGGGCCGATTCGGCGGGCTGTCCCGCGGTCCGGGGGTCACTCCGGCGGCCGGCCTGTGGGTCGCCGGGAGCGCCGGCGCCGGTTCCACCGGTGCCCTCGCCGCGCCCGGCGGTCGCCGCGCCGGCGTCGCCCGCCGACGCGCGGTCCTCGGCGGTCGCCGACTCGGCGGCCTCCGTCGCCGTGACGCCGCTGATCGCCATCGCGAGTCCGAGGACGGCGACGACGACCAGCGATCCGGCGAAGGGGACGGGAAGCGGAATCGAGAGCGGGAACGGGACCGGTGCCGGGACCGGGAGGTGGGTCGACGCGACGCCGAGCGACACGGGGTCCGACCGCACGGCCGCCGCCGTCACGTCGGGGGCGGCGGTCGTCGCGGCTGGCGTCGACGGCGCGGCGGTGGTCGCCGCCGCCGTCGTCGCCCGCGCCTCGGTCGTCGTCGTCGCCGCCTCGCCGCCCGTATCCAGCGTCAGCGTCCCCTCGTGTTCCCGTCCGTCGGCGTCGACGGCGCGAACGACGACGGTCGTCTCCCCTTCGGCGGTCGGGAGGCGCGCCCGGACGGGGACCCGGTCGGTCACCTCGCCCTCGTGGACGGTGGCCGTCGAGAGCGTCGAGCCGTCCGGCCCCACCGTCTCGACGACGACTCGCGTGACCCGCCCGTCGGTGACCGTCCCCGAGACGGCGACGGAGTCACCCCGGACCTGCGTGGCCTCGCGGTCGATGCTGATGGTCGGGACCAGGTGTCCCCGGTAGTCCAGCGGGACGTCCCACGTCCGGGTGTTGCCGGCCACGTCCGTGGCGATGAGCGTGATCTCCTGGGCGCCGTCGCTCACCCGCGTCGAGAACTCGAAGTCGGCCGCGATGCGCTCCGGGTTGGGCTCGTTCGACGTCTCGGTCAGCACGGACTTCCGTCCGCTTCCCGTGCGGACGCCGAGGCTCTCGACCTTGACGTTGTCGCTGACGACGCCCGCGACTTCGAGCGTGCTCCCGCTTCGCTCGAACCGGTCGATGTCGATCGACGGTCGCGTGTCGTCGACCACGTTCACGGTGATGTCGTGGGTGGCGCGCTGACCGTGGACGTCGATCAGTTCGACCCGCAGGGAGTTTTCCCCCAGTCCGAACAGGATGGGCCGGGAGAAGTTCTCGCCCGGATCCTCGATGCGGTAGGTGGTTCGGTCACGACTCGTCTGGCCGGCGAACTTCCACTCGTAGTTCCGCTCGATCCGCACCATCTGCACGCCGCTCCGGTCGTACAGTTCGCCCGCGATCCGCGTGTCCGCCTCCTCGATGGTCACGGTATCCGACGGCCTCGTGCGATCGGTGGTGAACGGCGACGTGTAACTCACCTCCGGGGCGTCCGAGTCCATCACCACCGTCGCCGTCCGCGTCGTCGTTCCCGATCCCTCCGCGACGACGGTCACCTCGTGTTCGCCGTCGTCGAGGTCGACCGTGGGCGACTCGGAGAACGACTCCGACCCGGGCTGGAACGAGTGGCGGGTCTCGCCGTCGACCCTGACCTCGACCGATTCGATCGTCGCGTCGCCGGACGCCTCGATGCCGATCCGTGGATCGTCGGTGACGGTGATCGATTCGCCGCCCTGGACGGACGTTCCGTCCACCGTGACGCTGAGACTCGGAGCGGCCGCGACGGTCGGCGCGACCCCCGAGACGACGAGCAACACGATCACCGCGGCTACGACGCGTCCCCGTATGCGTCTCCCCATACCATACGGGTGTAGAACCGACTACACTAAGTGTTCCGGACGGGGAGAAACCCGCGGACTCCTCCGCGGTGACCCTAGTCCTCCGTCCAGTAGTAGAGGTCCTCCCGCGGCGCGTCACAGTCCGGACACGCCTCTGGCATGTCGTCGATGTCGCCGACGGCACCACATCGCGAACACCGCCACACCAGTTCCGCCTCCCCGAACTCGTGGCCGGCGCGTTCGTGTTCGATGGACAGCGCCTCGATCCCCTCCCGCGTCGTGACGAAGAAGCCGTCCTCGTCGAAGCCGCGGATCGTCCCAAGCGCCGTCCCCTCGCTGTCGTACACCGTCCGTCCGACGGTGAGGTCGCTCTCTCCACCCATACCCGACCTTCGGGCTCGGGCGGATTAATGGTTACTCGGCTGATTGGTGGCCCCGCGGGGAGTCCGGCCCGTCGTCGGTGCGGCGCGGGAGGGTCGGAGCGATCCGCAACCTCTTTTCTCCTACCGGCGGATCCGAGGGTATGAGACTCACCGATCGCGACGTCGTGATCACGGGCGGCGCCGGACTCATCGGCACCCACCTCGCGGAGACGCTCGTCCCCGACAACCGCGTCGTCGTCGCCGACGACCTCTCGAAGGGGAGCGCCGAGTACGTGCCGGACGACGCCGAACTCGTCCGCGCCGACGTGACCGACCGGGACGACGTCGCCGACGTCATCACCCCCGACGTCGACGTCGTCTTCCACCTCGCGGCGTACACGGACACGAACCACGACCGCCCCCGACAACTGTTCGAGGAGAACGCCGCGATGACCTACAACGTCCTCGAACGGATGGACGAGGTCGGGGTCTCGAACCTCGCCTTTACCTCCTCCTCGACGGTCTACGGCGAGGCCCCGCGGCCGACGCCCGAGGATTACGCCCCGCTCGAACCCATCTCGGTGTACGGGGCCGCGAAACTCGCCGACGAGGCGCTCCTCTCGACGTACGCCCACTCCCACGGCATGACGGTCTGGTGTTTCAGGTTCGCCAACATCGTCGGCCCGCACCAGCGTGGTAACGTCATCCCCGACTTCGTCGAGAAACTCGTCGCGGATCCGGACACCCTCGAGATCCTCGGCGACGGCCGCCAGGAGAAGTCCTACCTCCACGTCGAGGAGTGCGTCGACGCCATCCGACACGTCGTCGAGCACGCGGACGACGACCTGAACGTCTACAACCTGGGGACGCGGACGACCACCTCGGTCACCCGCATCGCCGACATCGTCGCCGAGCGGATGGGGCTCGATCCGGTCTACGAGTTCACCGGCGGCGACCGCGGGTGGACGGGCGACGTCCCCAAGATGCGACTCTCCGTCGAGAAGCTGTCCGCGCTGGGGTGGGACCCCGACCTGTCGAGCGACGAGGCCGTTCGGCGCGCGACCGACCAGCTGGTCGCCGAAATCGCTGGCGGCGACGCCGGCGCGGACGCGTGAGCGCCGCCCCGCCGCTCACATGAAGTCGTCGAGCCGCGACGGCTTGTTCCGGTCGTTCTCGAAGACGCTCTCGAGGCTCTTCTCGAGCACTTCCAGCCGCTGTTTCGTGTACGGCCGACAGTCGAACTCCTCGGCCACCTCGATGGCGGTGTCCATGTACTTGTTCACCGACCCCTCGTGGACGGTGAGGTTGACCCGGCCGCCACACTCCCGGCAGTCCCCCGACAGCGGCATCCGCCGGTAGGACGTCCCGCAGTCCAGACACCGCGTCTCCTGCCGGGAGAACGCCCGGAGGTTCCCGATCAGGTCCGGGAGGAAGTGGTACTCGATGACCCGCTCGGCCACGTCCGTCTCGTCCACCGCGCGGAGCTTCCGCGCCAGGTTCAACTGGGCGTCCATCTTCTCCATCATCGACCCCAGCGTCTTGTACGCCGAGAGGTCCGGTCCCAGCGCGATGTTCGAGGTGTCGTGGGTGTGGTCGAAGCCGTGGTACTCCGACTCCGTCCCCAGCGACGCCTCCGCGATTTCGACGTCCACCGCCTCCGGGTCGGCCATCTCGCGGGTCGCCTCGTAGAACTCCTGTGGATACTCCCGCACCACGTCCATGTTGTGTGCCTCGTCGTCGATCTCCGTGGGGTCGATGCGGGAGGACATGACGAGGGGGGCGTCCATCGAGTTGTGGGCGTACAGCCAGTTCGCGGTGAAGATGGGTTCGCCGCCGACCTGAAGATCGTAGAGGTGGCCCTCGTAATCGACTTCTTCGACGCTCTGCACCCGAAGATACGAGAGATCCCCGTCGACGAGCGGCCGAAGGTCGTCGAGCCGCGTCTTCGCGGCTGCCGGCAGATCACGGTTCTCCAGCGCCGTGATCGTCTCCCGAAGTTTCTCCAACGAGACGTTCTCGCGGCGTTTGAGGTACTTCGGAATCAGTTGCGTGACCCCCTCAATGTCCATCTCGCGGATCTCCATCAGGGCGTCCGGGATCGTGACGACGAGACTCTCCGAATGGTACGGTTCATCGCCGCCGAGAACCCTACGGAGCGGGTTGTCGGTCGCACCACCGGAGACCGTGACCGTGTAGATGTCCTGTCCGTTCCCGGTTCGCTCCGTCGTGACCGAAACGTTGGCCACGATCCCGAGTCGGTGGAGCAGGAACACGAGACCGTCCTTGACCTCCTCGCTGGTCGAGTGGAAGGCTATCGTCGTGGCGTTGTCGTCCGTCTTCTCGCTTCCATCCCCAGCGATGAACCCCCGAAGGAACGCCAGTACGACCTCCCGTGGCGCTCGACGAATGCAATCGGGGATCAGCTTCTCGCTGGAGTCGTACGACTCGGCGTCGACGAATCCGAGGTCGTAGAGCACGTCGCGGAAGACCGCGGGAAGCCGGATCTCGTACGCCCGGTTCGACCACCTGATCGAGGGGTCGTTACCCAGCGTCGATTCGACGTGCGAACGCGCTCGTTCGATGATCTCCTCGTCGCCGTTGTAGATCGCTGGATACGTACTCGACAGCGTCCCCTCGGCGACGAACAGGCCGAGGAGCCACGCGAACTCCTCGTCGACCCCGATCTCGCGGTCGATTCCGGTTTCGGACCCCGGTAATCCGACAGTCACGTCGTCCGGAACGCCCTCGAAGCCACCCGAATCGAGGATGCGTTCGAACCGTTCGTAGCCGATCTTGCGCTTGGCGAGGCGGTACGACAGCCCCCGCATGAACTCGCCGTGGGCGTCGCTTCCGTGTTCCGTCGACTCCCAGACCGTCCGGAGCAAATCCTCCACGTGGTCGTCGATGAAGACGTACGGATCGTCGACCGCCTCGACGACGTCGACCGTCGTCTCGACCGGGTCGATATCGAGTTGTCGGGGTGCCAGAACGAGATCACCTTCCTCCAGATCCGCGCCGGCGACCTCCTCGATTCCGTCGTCGTAACGGAAGAGACTGTGATCGGCGGTGATGTCCAGAGACCGACCGAACTGCGTCTCGACCCGGAGCAGCGTCTCGTCCTCGGCGGCGGGATACCGGATCGCCTTCTCGATGGGGGCGAGCGACGATCGATGGTCGTCGTCGAAGACGTACGTCTGCCAGCCTTCCGAGAGACACGGCTTCTTCCGGAACTTGCCCTCACGCACGACCTCGCCGTCGAGTTCCTCCCAGAACGACTCGACGGTCAGGAATCGAACGTCGCCCTCGGGCGAGACCGCGACGAGCCGCGAGTCGTCGGCGACGCTCCCGCCCCGCTGGTCGGGCAGGAACTCCCGACTGAAGTTGAGCAACCCGTCCATGAGGAGCATGACGCAGTCCTCGTCGCCGTCGCAGTTCCGCCGCTTCGCCGCGTGGAAGTACGGGTGCGCGTAGCCCACCGACGCCGACGTGAACCCGACCACCCGCCCCACCACCGCGGCGGAGGTGTGTGGCGCCATCCCGAAGACGAGTTCGCCCACCAGGTCCTCGCGCTCGTCCACCTCGTAGAACGCGGGCAGGTCGTAGAACTCCGTCAACAGGTCGTCGACGAAGTCCGCCGTCTGCAGGAGGTGTTCGGCCGCGCCGTCCGAGAGGACGATGTCCTGCACCTTGAGTTCGACCAGTTGGTCGTCGAACCGGAGGGGGTCGCCGTCGACGTCCGTCTCGTAGCCGAGTTCGCGGAAGTCCGCGGCCGTGACGTCGAGTTCCTCGGGGCGGACCGCCGTCACCGGCAGGTCCGTCATGTCGTAGCGGACCGTGCCGTCCTTGAACGCGCTGACGCCGTGTTTGGCCCGCAACACGCCCTTCTCCATCGGCTCGGGCGTCTTGTTCGCGGAGGTGAGCCCCTTGACACCCTTGAGGATGTCGAACGCCGACTCCCGCTCGCCGACGGCGTCCAGCGCCTCCCGGTAGCGCTCGCCGACGTCGAGCCGTCGTCGCTCGACGCTGGTCACGTCCCGATCACAGCGCTCGCAGTGGACCCGCCCCGACTCGTCCGGGTCCACGGGGCGCCCACAGGAGTCACACTCGTAGACCGGTTCGGTGTGGCTCCCGCAGTCGGGACAGCCCGTCCGGTGGGTGGTCGTCCCGCAGTCGGGACACGCCCGTCGGCCCACCTCGACGCTCACGACGCCCTTCCCCTCGTCGGTGCGGGCGCTGGCCGCGGCGCCCACGTCCCGCTGACTCCCGCCGGCCTCGCCGATGGGAAAGAGCGTGTGGACCGCGGGCGAGAGGTCGCGCCGCTCCGACTTCTCCGGGCGACCCATCCGGTTGCCGATGCGGGTGGGCGCCCGCTCCCGCACGGTGAACGGCGCCACCTCGTCGACCGCGCGAACCGCGTTGTCGCCGTCGCCGTACTCCCGGGCCGCCGTCGAGAGGTCCGCGACCGACCACGTCCGGTCGAGGTCCGGCGTCAGCCCGAGCGACCGGGCGAGCGGCCGCCAGTCCGGAATCCTGACCCCCTCGTCGGTCGCGACGTGTTCGACGAGGAGGGATTCGAGCGTCCGTCGGATCCCCTCGGTTCGCTCAATCAGGAGGACGTCCTCGTGGTCTCCGTCGCTCCCGCGGACGACCCCGCGGCCGCCGTCGCTCTCGACGGCGACGGGGTCGCCCTCCGCGACCGCCGCGGCCAGCGTGTCCACCGCCGCGACGCTCACGTCGTGCCAGAGGTAGGTGTAGGCGGGGTGGAGCGGGCAGTCGTACTCGGTCGCCCACTCGATCGCCTCGGCGGCCGTCGGCTCCGCGAGGTCGACCCGCGGGTCGTCCCGGAGCGCCTGCACGTCCGCACCGCTCCCCTCGAACTCCCGAATCCACCACTCGAACGTGTAGGAGGCGGGTGCGAGGGCGTGGTTGTTCTCGACGAACTCGCCGTAGTTGACGAGGTACTCGCCGAGGTCGAGGATGGCCTCGACGCCGTTGCGGATCTCCAGGGCCTCCGCGGGGTCGTCGATGCGGCGGACCTCGCCGTTCGCCAGGCGGACGGTTGGTCCCTCGATGGTGTCGACGGGGACCACCCCGGCCGCCTTCCCCGGGCGCTCGGTCTTGATCTGCGTCCCCGTCGCGAGGAAGTCGTCGACGAGGTGCATCGTGGCGGGGTGGACGCCGGCCGTCGCGAACCCGTGGTTCCGGGCGCGGCCGTACCGCAGGCGGAAGCCCCCGGACTCCGAGGGGTGGCCGAACACCGGCCGCCCGGCGATCAGGTCCCGCAGGTACTTGCCGGACGGATCGACCCGCGGCGGTCCCGTCTCGTCCGTCCCGTCCGGATCGTCCGGATCGTCGTCGGCCTCCGCGTCGGCGTCGGCCTCGTCCACCTCGTCGTCCTCCCCGATGGTGCCGTCGATGAGGTCCTGGAGCCACGGCCACTCCACTTCCTCCAGGTCGCGGGTGTAGCGCTGGATCTTCGGCGCCTTCAGCGCGATGCCCTCCGCGAGGACGAGACACATCCCCCCGCGGGCGGCGTTGGTGTCGACCCGCTCCAGGTCGCGAAAGCCCGACACCTCCTCGTCGCCCGTCGCCTCCCCGTCCAGCATGATCGGCATGTGCTCCGCGATGAACTTCGTCTCCTCGTCCTTGGGCGTGTACTGCAGTCCCGTCTCGGAGTCGTAGAGGTCGATCTCCTCGGCGTAGCGCTCGATCTCGTCGTCGCGGGGTTTGAACTCCTCGATGCCGAGCAGCGAGCGGGCGTAGTCCGCGACCAGCACCGAGAGCGCCTGTGCCGTGCCGCCGGCCGAGCGGATCGGCCCCGCGTAGTAGACGTTGACGAACCGGGTGCCGTCGTCGTTGTCCAGCACCTCGACGCGGTCGATCCCCTCGATGGGCGCGGCGACGACCCCCTCCGTCAGGAGGGCGACGGCCGTCCGCACCGCGCCCTCGATCTTCCCGGCGTCGGTCTCGTAGTCGCCGACCTCGCCCTCGACGAAGTCGGTGACGAGCGCCAGCGCGGCCTCCTCGCGGCTCATCTTCCCGTCGAGTTCGCGGACCCGCTCGGCGACGCCGTCGATGCCGAGGATGTTCTCGACCCGGTCGGCCATGTCGCGCGCGACCGGAATCTCGACCTCGGGTTCGGGGTCGACCCCCCGCCGCTTGGCCCGCTCCGCCAGGTCGAACGCCTCGTCGAGGCGGTGTTCCATCCGCTCGAAGTAGCGCTCGTCGTCCGGCGTCACGGTTCCTCGGCCCCGCGTTGCTCGAAGGCCCGGAGGTACAGCCATCCCTCGACGGCGTCGGCGGCGTTGAGGTAGCCGCCGACCGCCTGCCCGCTCGGCCGCGTGAGGACGGCGTAGGGGCGGGCCTCCGGCTCCCCGCCCCCGTCGACCGCCCGCACTTCGCCCGTGCAGGCCGCGACCGACAGCGTCTCGTCGAACCGCACCGCGCGATGCTCGTCGGCGTCCGGGTCGTAGTGCCACACGTCCGCGTCCCGAACCGTGCCCGCGCCGGTGAACCACGCCGCGTCGACCCCCTCGTCGGCGGCGACGGCCTCGATGGCCCCCCGCCAGTCGTCGCCCTCCTCGACGGCGACGCGGTACTCCGCGCTCACGGCGAGTTCACGAGCGTCCATAGACGCGACACGGTCGGCCCCGGATTAAACCTTACTCGGTTCGCCGACCGCCGGGCGGGGCGGCGCCGCGGCTGATCGAGCGGCAAGAAAACACCGCGGCGAACTGGACGTTAGAACGGGGCCTGCGGGCCTTCGTCGCGACCGTCGCCGTCGTCGCTCGTCTCGCCGGGGAACGAGGGCTCCATGCCGCCGCCGTGGCCGCCCTCGCCGCCCATGCCCTCCATGCCGGTGTCGGCGTGGACCTTCGTGATCTCGGGGATCTCCTTGACCATCCGGCTCTTGATCGCCTGGATCGTCATGGGGGAGATGCCACAGCCGGAACAGGCGCCGCCGAGCTGGATGCTCACCTCGCCGCTCTCGGCGTCGATGTTCTGGATGGCCGCGCTGCCGCCGTGCATCTGGATCTGCGGGAAGTTCCGCCGCAGGAAGTTGGTGATGCGCTCGCGGAGGTCGTCCTCGCCGTCGGCGTCCTGAGCGTCGGTACTCATGCGCGGGGCTTGGATTCCGACGGGCTTAGGCCTTTGGTTCGTCCCGCTCGTCGAGGCCGAACACCGCCCGGAGTTCCGCCCGGATCTCCTCGACGTACCGCGAGAGCGTCGCCTCCAGTTTCTCGTCGTCCACCACCACGGCGGTCACCCGGTCGGTCGGGTTCTCGGGGAGTTCGATCCGGAACTCGCCGTCCTCGTAGAACGGTTCGGACTCGTTGAGCACCTGCTGGTCGATGGCGTGGACCAGTTCCGAGTCGAACCGGTCGTTCATCGTCTCGAAGGCGTTCTTGTACGCCCGCTGGAGCTCGGTGAAGTAGTTGGCGTACTTGTCCTCGAACTTCTCGGGGTCGAACTCGGCCATGCGCGCCCTTGCGCCGGCGCGGGCAAAAGTCGGACGGTCGCCGTCAGGCCTCGAACAGCCCCGTCGAGAGGTACCGCTCACCCGTGTCGGGGAGGATCACCACCGTCGTCTCCGCCGGGTGGTCGGCGGCGTACGCCGTCGCCGCCGCCAGGGCCGCCCCCGAGGAGACGCCGACGAGCAGTCCCGCCTCGCGGCCGAGGCGGCGGGCGGCCTCCCGCGCCTCCGCGGCCGTCACCGCCCGCACCTCGTCGATCAGGGCCGTCCGCAACACGTCGGGCCGGAACCCCGGCCCGATGCCCTGGATGTCGTGGCCGTCCGAACACACCGCCGAGACGGTCGGCGACGACGCGGGTTCGACGGCGACGGCCGTCACCTCGATCCCCCGCTCCTCGAAGTGTTCCGCGACCCCCGTGATGGTGCCCCCGGTGCCGACGCCCGCGACGACGGCGTCGACGTCGCCGCCGGTCGCCCGTTCGATCTCCGGGCCCGTCGTCTCCCGGTGAGCCCGCGGGTTCGCCGCGTTCTCGAACTGCCGGGCGAGGACGGCGTCGTCCGCCGCCGCCAGTTCCTCGGCCCGGCGGTTCGCGCCGCCCATCCCCTCCTCGGCCGGCGTCACCTCCAGGTCCGCGCCGAGGGCCGCGAGGACCGTCCGCCGCTCCTCGGACATCGACTCCGGCATCGCGAGGGTGCAGTCGTACCCCCGGGCGGCCGCCACCGCCGCCAGCCCGATGCCCGTGTTGCCGCTGGTGGCCTCCACCACCGTCCCGCCCGGCGGCAGGTCGCCCGCCCGCTCCGCGGCGTCGATCATCGCCCGCGCGATGCGATCCTTGACCGAGTAGGGGTTGGCCGCCTCCACCTTCCCGAGCAGGTTGTCGGCGAAGCCGTCGAGGCGGACCAGCGGCGTGTCGCCGATCAACCCCTCGACGGAGTCGACCACGTCCGGGCCACGCCGCTCGGCCGTCGTGGAGTCGCTCATGGACGCGGCTACCCCGCCGCCACCGGTAAGCGTTGACCCGAACCGGTTCGCTACCCGAGTTGCTCGCCGACGATCCGATCCGCCTCGGCCACGAACGCCTCGCGCTCGGCGGCGGGGATGGTCGCCCCCGCGGCCACGTCGTGCCCGCCGCCGTCGCCGCCGACGGCCCGCGCCGCCTCCCGCATGACCGCCGAGAGGTCGAGCCCCCGCCGGACCAGCGCGTGTGAGCCGCGGGCTGACACCTTCACCTCCCCGCCCCCGCTCTCGCTCCCCTCACCGCTCCCCGCCACGCTCGCGAAGGCGACGATGGGCAGGTCACGGCGCACGCCGTCCGCGCCGAGGGCCATCCCCGCGACGATGCCGACGATGGTCTCCCGGATCCGCGTGCCCGCGTCGAACCACTGGACGTGCTCCTCGACGGTCACGCCCTCCGACTTCACGAGTTCCAGCCCCTCAGAGAGGTTCTTGCGGTGGTTGCGCAGGAGCGTCCGGGCGCGCTGCAGGGCCTCGCCCCTGTCGCCCAGACACACCGCGAGCCCGACGTCCGCGCGCTCGTAGCGAGCCGTCGCGTTCAGCAGGGTGGAGAACTCGCTCACGTCGCGCAGTTCCGTCCCCTCCGCCTCGGCGGTGAGCGTGTAGGTCGTCCCGATCAGGTCGTTCACCCGGTCGGCCGGGACGCCGCTCGCCACCGCGCGCTTGAGCAGGGCGCTCGCCACCGTCCGCCGGTCGTCGTCGGTGAGGTCGACCCATCGCTTCCACCCGCCGCCACCGGCGTCGCCGGTCGCCCCGGGCGTCCCCGACGCATCGCCGTCGACACGGAGGTCGGCGTCCAGTTCCGAGAGGAAGGACACCGCGCCGGCCTCGTCGCCGGTGATCCCCGGGATCCGCACGTCGCTCGCGTACTGAAGCAGTTTCGGGAGCGGGCGGGTCTGCCGGCCGTACATCGCGAGGTCCGTCCCCTCCGCGAGGACGCCCGCCTCGATGCCCTCGGCGACGACGCCCTCGTTGGCGCCGGTGAGGCCGTCGACCCCGCCCTGCATGTCGCCGACGGCGCCGACGACGGCCAGCGCCGCCAGGTCGCGGTTGTCGACGCCCTCCGGTTCGAGGGCGCGCGCGAGGACGTACGCCGCGCCGGCCCCCGAGAGTTCGCTCGCGCCGTCGAGCCCCACGAGCAGCGGGTTGCAGTGGTACTCGACCTCCGCGTCCGCCGGCTGGTGGTGGTCGGCGATCACGGGGGTGAAGGCGTCGTCGTACTCGGTGACGACGTCGAGTTGGCCGCTCCCGAAGTCGGTGAACAGGACGGTGTCGTAGTCGGTCGCCGCGATGGAGCGGATCGCGTCCTCGTCGAGCTGTTTCTCGAACACCGTCTCGAAGGGGATCCCCGCGCGTTCCAGCGCCGTGGCGGCGACGGCGGCGCTCGTCAGGCCGTCGGCGTCGATGTGGGAGGCGAGCAGGACGGCGTCGGCCGCCCGGAGGCGGTCGGCACACCTCGCCGCCCGCTCCGCGAGTTCGGGCACGGGACCCATCGTCGTCGGTTCGGTCGCCATCGGGGATAAACCCTCGTCAGCGTCCCCGGAGGCGGGCGACCGTCTCCCGGGCCAGCGCCTCGAACGTCGCCTCGTCCGGCACCACGTCCACGTCGATGCCCTTCCCCGCGGCCGTCTCGCGCGTCGGCTCGCCGATGACGCCGACGACGGCGGCGTTCAGGCCCGCGACCGCCGCGTCGCGGATCCCGCGCTCCGCGGCGGCGTCGAGGAAGTGTTCGACCGTCAGCGACGAGGTGAAACAGGCGGCGTCCAGGTCACCGGCCGCGGCGAGCGCCGCCGACTCGCCGGCCCCCTCCGGGCGGATCAGCCGGTAGAGCACCGTCTCGTGGACGTCGGCGCCGGCCGCCCGGAGGCCGTCGAGCAGGACGGGACTTCCGTGGTCGCTCCGTGCCACCTCGACCGTCGCGTCCGCGGCCCGGTCGGCGAGCAGGTCGACCAGCCCCGTCGAGGAGAACTCCTCGGGCACCAGATCCACGGCGTAGCCCGCCGCCTCCAGCGCCTCGGCGGTCTTCGGGCCGATGGCGACGACGGTCGCTCGTCCCGGCTCCCACCCCGCCGCCGCGACGAGTTCCGCCCCCGTCTTGCTCGTGAACACGGCGTAGTCGGCGTCACGCGGCGTCTCGCCCGTCGGCTCGACCGCGAGCATCGGGTCGCCGACCGCCTCGGCGCCCAGTTCGTCGAGGCGGGCTCGGGCCGCGGCCAGTCGGTCGTCGTCGGGGCGGAAGACCGCGACGCGCGGGCGGTCGCCGTCCGTCCCCCCGGTCACTCCGACGCCCCCGTCCCCGCGTCCGCCTCCTCGCGGGCGCGCTCGACCAACGCCGCCGCGCCCTCCTCGCGCAACTCGGCGGCGAGCGACGCCGCCGCGTCGGCGTGGTCCGTGATCGGCAGGTCGGCCGTCCGCTCGACGCCCTCCTCGCCGTCGAGGGAGAGCACCTGCACCGTGACGTGGACGTACTCCCCCTGGACGACGGCGTAGACGCCGATGGGGGCGATACAGCCGCCGCCGAGTTCCGCGAGGATCGTCCGCTCGACGGTCGTCTCGACGCGCGTCACGGGGTCGTCGATCCGGTCGTGGATCGTTCCGGTCATCTCGCCGTCGGCCCGGGCGGTCACCGCGATGGCGCCCTGCCCCGGCGCGGGGACGAAGGCGTCCCGGGGGAGCCGGGTCGTCTCGACGGTCCCCAGCAGGCCGCTCCGCTCCAGTCCCGCCTCCGCGAGGACGACGGCGTCGTACTCCCGGTCGACCGCTCGCTCCATCGCGCTCCGCTCCAGTTCCGAGAGCCCGTCGAACCACTCGTCGACCGACCGATCGAAGGCGTCGTCCCCGTCCGCCTCCGCGGCCTCCAGTCGCCGCTCGTGTTCCCGCTGGAGGCTCGGCGCCAGCAGTTTCTCCAGCCGGGTGTCGACGTTGCCACGGAGCGGTTCGATGTCGAGATCCGGCCGTGCCCGGCGCAACTGCGCGCCCCGCCGGAGCGACGAGGTGCCGACGACGGCGCCCTCCGGCAGGGCCTCCAGTTCCGCCCCGTCGGGCGTCACCAGCACGTCGCCCGCGGGCGCGCGCTCCGGGACGCCGGCGACCACGAGGTCCTCGGGCGACTCCGTGGGCATGTCCTTCATCGAGTGGACCGCGGCGTCGACGTCCCCGTCCAGCACCTTCTCGTCGAGGGCGCGGACGAACGCTCCCGTCTTGCCGAGGCGGTGGATGAGTTCGTCCCGGATCTCGTCGCCGCGGGTCGACACCTCCACCGTCTCGACGGTGCGCCGCGGCCCGTCGAGGCGCTCGCTGACGCTCGCCGCCTGTCGGCGGGCGAGGTCGGATCCGCGCGTCGCTAGCCGTATGGTCCCGCGCGTGCTCATATCCGACGTCTCGCTCCCGAGGGTGAAAAGCCCCGCTATAGCGCCTCCTGATACGCGTCCAGCGTCCGCTGGATGTCCTCCTCCGTGTGGGCGTAGCTCACGAACTGCGCCTCGAACTGGTTGGCGGTGAGGAAGATCCGCCGATCCTTCATCTCCTGCCAGAACACCCGCTCCCAGCGGTTGGTCTCGGCGGCCGCCACGTCCGCGCCCGTCTTGGGACAGGCGTCGAAGTTGGGGCAGTCCTCGCGCTGGCGACAGCCGGCTTCACAGCGCCCCTCGCCGCCCTCCCCGTCGCGGGTGAAGATGGTCTTGAAGATGCTCCCGGTGCCGACGACGGTGTACTCCGGGGCCTGCTCCTCGAGGATGTCGGTGATCCCCGCCCGCAACCGCTCGCCGAGCGCGTTCACGTGGTCGTAGACGTCGTTCTCGGCGGCGTACCGGAGGGTTTCGAGGCCGGCGGCCATCGTGACGGGATGGCCCGAGAAGGTGCCCGACTGGAACACGTCGCCGCCGGGGGTGAGGTGTTCGACGATTTCGGCACGGCCGCCCACGGCGCCGACGGGGAAGCCGCCGCCGACGATCTTCCCAAGCGTCGTCAGGTCGGGCGTGACGCCGAACTCGCTTTGCGCACAGCCGAGGCCGCCGACGCGGAAGCCGGTGATGACCTCGTCGAAGATCAGCAGCGCGCCGTGTTCGTCACAGAGTTCGCGGAGCGTCTCGTGGAAGCCGTCGACGGGCATCACCACGCCCATGTTGCCGAGGATGGGTTCGGTGAGGACCGCGGCGATGTCGTCGCCGTGTTCCTCGAACACGTCCGCGACGGTGTCGGGATCGTTGAACGGGACGGGGATGGTGTGTTCGGCGAAGGACTCGGGGATGCCCGGCGAGGAGGGCGTCGCGCCCTCGGGGCCGCCCTCGACGAGCGTCGACTCCTGGGCGCCGTGGTAGCCCCCCTGCATGACGACGATCTTGTCGCGCCCGGTGTAGGCCCGCGCGAGGCGGACCGCCGAGACGGTCGCTTCGGTCCCCGAGTTGACGAAGCGCAGCATCTCGACCGAGGGGACGTGCCGGGTGACGAACTCCGCGAGGTCGACCTCGACCTCGGTGGGCGCGCCGTACATCGGCCCCGAACTGACGTGTGACTGCACCGCCGCCTCGACCGGATCGGGGAGGTCGTGGCCGTACAGCAGCGGGCCGTAGCCCATCACGTAGTCGAGATAGCGGTTGCCGTCGGCGTCGACGACGTGTGCGCCGTCGCCACGCTCGACGAAGAAGGGGTACGGCATCGACGCCCGCACCGACGAGTTGACGCCGCCGGGCAGCACCGACAGCGCCCGGTCGTACAGTTCCCGCGATTCGTCGTGGTTCATACCTACCGCTGTGTGCGGCGTCGGAAAGAATGTACTGGGTCGCGAAAAGGAGTCCACACCGGTGCTCACCGCGGGCCGCAGTCGAGGGCGGAGTCTCAGACGGCGTCGGGTCCCTCCTTGCCGGTGCGGACCTGGATGGCGTTCTCGACGGGCAGGATGAAGATCTTGCCGTCGCCGGGTTCGCCCGTGTTCGCGCTCTCGCGGATGGCGTCGGCGACGTCTTGGGCGGGCACGTCCGCGACCACGCACTCGATTTTGACCTTCTGGTGGAGGTCGACCGTGTACTCCTCGCCGCGCCACTGGCCCTTCTTCGCGGGCTGGGACCCGCGGCCGGAGACGTTCGTCACGGTGATCGAGGGCGCGCCCACCTCGGCGATGGCCTGTTTCACGTCGCCCAGCTTCTCCGGGCGGAGCATCGCGACGACCATCTTGATCCCGCTGCCGCCGTCGGTGCGGACGGGTTCGCCGCCGTCGGTGCGGATCTCCTGGCTCTGGCCGCCGTCGGTGCGGATCTCTTGGCTCTGGCCGCCGTCGGGAACCACGTCGGGTTCGCCGAACTCGGGGTAGGTGTTGACTCCGTGTTCGGCCACGTCGAGGCCCTCACGCTCGTGTTCGGGCGAGACGCGGGCCTGGCCCATCGCCTTGATGACGCCGAACACCAGCGCCGTCGCGGCTATCGTCCAGGCGCCGATGACGACGACGCCGGCGAGCTGGCCGACGAAGCTCACGGAGTAGCCGGGGACGGCAAAGAGCGGGAAGAGGACCGCGCCGAGGACCCCCGCGCTGCCGTGGACGGGGAAGACCGCACACACGTCGTCGATCTTGAGGCGCTTCTCGACGAACTCGAAGACGACGGGGAGCTGCGCGCCGGCGAGCCCGCCGATCACGAGGGCGCCGATCCAGGTGATCGCGTTGGTGTTGCTGGTGATGCCGACCAGCCCGGCGAGCATGCCGTTGGCGACGTAGAGGGTGTCGACCTTGCCGGTCTTGCCGAGCGAGGCCGCGCCGGCGCCGATGGCGCCCGCGGCCATGCCCATCGTGGTCGTGAGGGCGACGCGACCGAGCTGGTCACCGAGCAGGCCGCCGTCGCTGAAGATGGCTGACGTGCCCACGTTGAAGCCGTACCAGCCGAAACAGAGGATGAGCGTCCCCAGCACCGCGAAGGTGAGCGAGTGGCCGGGGATGATGTTCACCGAGCCGTCCTCGTTGTAGCGGTCCATCCGGGGGCCGAGGACCCACGCGGCCGTGAGGCCGGCGATGCCGCCCATGCCGTGGACGATCATGCCGCCCGCGAAGTCTTGGAAGCCCGGACCGATCGTCGTCAGGAAGCCGCCGGCCCAGGTGAGACCGGTGACGACCGGGTAGATGACCGCCGAGAGCAGGACGGTGTAGGCGACGTACGCGCGGAGCTTCGCGCGACCCGCCACCGCGCCGCTGACGATGGTCGCCGCCGTCATGGCGAACACCGCGCCGTACAGCCAGCCGACCCAGCCCGCCGAACTCCCGGTGATGTAACCGAACGGGTTCGAGCCGCCGCCGACGATGGTCGAGACGCCGGCGCCGATCAGGAAGTAGACGATGACGCCCACGCTCCAGGTCAGCATGTTCTTCGTCAGCTGGTTGGCGACGTTCTTCGAGCGCACCTGCCCCGCCTCCAGCATGGCGAAGCCAGCGTGCATGAAGAAGATGAGGAAGCTGACGGTGAGGATCCAGGCGTTGTTGACGCCGGCCGTGATCGCCGACGGGTCGATCTGGAGCGGCGTCAGCATCCGGCCACCTCCCCTGACGGTACTTCGCTATCGGTGCTTGGACAGACGTTCGCGTTTCCGAATTCTTCTACCATGTTCGTTCTCCGAGTTGCGATAGAAGCTACTGTTACGACATAGTATAAGGATTGGCGTTTACAAATGTCTATATATCAGGGGTCGCGTGAATGTTCGTCCGATTTAATAGCAGATAAGGGTTGTATAAGGACGTAAAATCGGCACTCGGCGGACAATTGTTGCCGGATAACTCCACGAACGTTGTGTCGGACTATCTATACTTCCGCGGGCGGCCGCGGGCCGGTCACCGGCAGTCGGGCGCCACGTCCTCCGCGAAGTACGTCACGATCAGGTCGGCGCCGGCGCGCTTGAGCGAGAGCAGGGACTCCCTGGCCGCGGCCTCCAGGTCGAGCCAGCCCTTCTCCGCCGCGGCGTGGAGCATCGCGTACTCGCCGCTGACGTTGTAGGCGGCGACGGGCCGGTCGAACTCCCGGCGGACGGCGCTCACCACGTCGAGGTAGGGGAGGCCGGGTTTGACCATCAACACGTCGGCGCCCTGCTGTACGTCGAGGCGGACCTCCCGGAGCGCCTCCCGGCCGTTCGCGGGGTCCATCTGGTAGTGGCGCCGGTCGCCGAAGGCGGGCGCGCCGTCGGCGGCGTCGCGGAACGGGCCGTAGAAGGCGCTCTCGTACTTCGCGGCGTAGGACATGATCGCCACGTCGGCGAAGCCGGCGTCGTCGAGGGCCGTCCGGATCGCCCCGACCATCCCGTCGGTCATGCTGGAGGGGGCGACCACGTCGGCCCCCGCTTCGGCGTGGGAGACGGCCGTCCGCGCGAGGGGATCGAGGGTCGCGTCGTTGTCGACGGTCAGGGTCGGATCGTCCCGGGCGTCGGCCTCCAGCATCCCGCAGTGGCCGTGGTCGGTGTACTCACAGAGACAGACGTCGGTGATGACCGTCGCGTCCGTCTCCGCGGTGACGGCCCGCGTCGCCCGCTGGACGACGCCGTCCGCCGCCCAGGCGCGCGAGCCCTCGCTGTCCTTCGACTCGGGGATCCCGAACAGGATGACTGCCTCGACGCCCGTCTCCGTGATCTCCTCGACGCGGGGGACCGCCTCGTCGACGGGGACCCGTTCGTGGCCGGGCATCGACTCGATGGGCACCCGTTCGTCGGTCGTCGCGTCGACGAACACGGGCGCCACGAGGTCGGCCGCGCGGA
Organism: Haloplanus sp. GDY1; assembly: GCF_023703775.1. NCBI lineage: Archaea > Methanobacteriati > Methanobacteriota > Halobacteria > Halobacteriales > Haloferacaceae > Haloplanus > Haloplanus halophilus. The sequence goes on from NZ_CP098514.1 coordinate 2,338,243, forward strand.
GTTCGGTCTCGCTGACCAGCGAGCGGAGGCCGTCCCGGCGCAGTCGCCGGGGGCGGTCTGCCTGATCCATACGGGCGCCTCGCCCGGGACGGTCAAAACCCCGTCGCTCCCGCTCACGACGCGCACACGCAACCGATATGGTCCCCCGCGGTGCAGAGGGTGACGTGTCCGTCCCGCTCCAGGTCGCGCAGTTGCCCGCCTCCCTCCGCGAACTCCTGGCCGCCGACTACGGCCTGCTGGTCCTCTTCGGCGTCTTCGTCCTCGAAGGGGCGATGTTGCTGTACGTCGTGCCGAGCGAACTCGTCGTCCCGGGGGCGCTCGCCCTCCTCGGGGGGACGGTGACGAACGCGGTGGTCGTCGTCGCCGTCGCCGTCGCGGGCGCGACGGTCGGCCAGTTCGCCCTGTTCACCGTCGCCAAGCGCGCCGGCCGGGAGCGCCTGCTGGCGTCGCGCTGGTTCCGCGTCAGCGACGACGCCCTCGACCGCTTCGAGGGCTGGTTCGACCGCTGGGGACCGGTGGTCGTCCCCGTCAGCAACACGCTCCTGTTCACGCGGGGGATGGTGACGGTTCCCGCCGGCCTCGCCGGGATGGACGACCGCCGGTTCGTGGCCCTGTCGGCGCTCGGAACCCTCTCCTTCGAGTCGATCCTGGCCGGACTGTACCTCTGGTTCGGGACGGTGCTGTGAGCGGGACGAGGAGAGAGACGCTACTCGGTGCGGTCGATGTCGATCTTCTCGCGCAGGGCGGCGAGGTCGTCGGACTCCGCGAGTTCCTCCAGCCGCTCGCGGAAGTGATCTTCGCAGAGGCCGACGCGGATCCCCTCCTTCTCCGCCGCGTAGGCGGCCTCGCGATCACAGTAGTGGCAGTTCATACCCGCGGTAGGTGCTCCCTCCGGTTTAACCCTGCGCATCCGGCAGACGCGACGCGACGCGCTCGTATCCCGCGGCGTCGAGGCCCGCGATCCCCAGCCGCCGGTCGTGGGCGTCGCTCCCCCCGGTCGCCAGGAGGTCGCCCGCCTCGATCACCTCGTCGAGACGCGCCTCGTCGACCGGCCCCTCGTACGGGTAGTACCGCTCGATCCCGTCCAGCCGCGGCGCGAGTTCGAGCGCGGCGTCGGGGTCGGCGTACCGGAACGGGTGGGCCAGCGAGACGACCGGACAGGCCTCGCCCAGCAGTTCGAGGCCGCGGTCCACCGACGGCACCTCGCGGGGGACGTAACACGGCCCGTCGTCGCCGATGAACCGCTCGAACGCGCCCGCGTAGTCGCAGTCGGCGTCGCTCTCCTCGACCGCCCGTGCGACGTGCGGGCGCCCCACGCCGGGTTCGAGGGCGACGTTCAGATCGACGCCGAGGCGGTCCTCGATCCGTTCGGTCATCCGCCGCGCCCGGTCGATCCGATCGGCCTGCAGGCGGTCGAGTTCCGCCCGGAGCGCCGCCGTCTCCGCGACGCCGTAGCCGAGCAGGTCGATCCGTCCCCATCCCGTCTCGACCTGGAGTTCGATCCCCCGGATCACCGTCACGCCCTCGCGGACGGTCACCGGCGCCCCAAGGTCCGGGTGGAGGCGGTCGTGGTCGGTGACGGCGACGGCCTCGACGCCCGCCCGCCGCGCGGCCGCCGGGAGCGCCGAGAGGGGTAGTCGCCCGTCGGAGACGGGTGTGTGTACGTGCAGATCCGCGACCACGTCCATGTCCTCCCCTCGCCACCGCCGCCGATAGACCTTCCGCCCGCACGCCACCCGCGTGGGACCGTCTCACGCGGCACCGATTCTCAATTAAGGATGATTAAAGACTTGACCGGAACTAAGGTCGTACATGGAAAACCATTATAGTTATCGACCGTGTGGAACCCGGTGATGAAGTTCAACGGCACCGGCGAAATGATCGAAGCCCTCGAATACCCGACGACGACAGACGAAATCATCGACGACCACGGCGAACACGAACTCGAACTCCAGCGCGGGACCGAACGCGTCGGCGAGGTCCTCGAACGACTGGAGACCGAGGAGTTCGAGACGCCCGAGGACGTCCGCCTCTCGGTTCGCTCCGCGGTCGGTCACAAGGCCATCGGCCGTCGCTTCTACAGCGACCGCGATCCGACCGCGCTCGGCGAGTCCGGGCCGACGCCGCTGTCGCTATAGGTTCAGTTCGAGCGGAACCGCTCCCTTCGTGTACCCCATCGTTCTCCCGTCAGGCCGGAGCCGATAGACCACCGCCGGTCGGTGGCCGACGTCCGGCCGCTCCCCGTCGATAGCCAGCCAGTCGTCGTCGGGGAACGACGAGCAGTCCACGAACAGCACCACGCCGCCCGCGTGTGCCGATAGCTGGCCGTCCGTCTTCGTCTTCGCCGTGTCGCGCACCGCTGCCGCCGGCGTCCCCGCCGAGCGCCGGTTCGGCGGGAGCGGTCGCGTCACCTCGACGAGCGGCTGTTCGCCGCCGTCGGTGCGCGCCTGGAAGTCGATGGAGTGTCCCGTCGTCACCTCGATCTCGGGCCGGGGATCGTAGCCCGCGTCCACGAGGAGTTTCGCGGCGTGGAACTCGCCCATCGTCGCCGCCATGCGCGTCAGATCCAGTCGTTCCGAGGTGCCGAGTTTGCCCGCCATCGTCTCGCGGTCGTCGTCGAGGACGCCCGTCGACAGGAACTCCTCGTAGAACGCCAGCGCGTCGTCCCGGTCGGCGTCCGGGAACCCCGCGGCGTGGTCGTCGAAGAACTCGCGTGTCGTCCACCGGCCGTCCTTCGAGAGGAAGACGGGCAGGAAGAACCACGAGAGGTGCGGGTACGGTTCGAGCCAGGGGGACTGTTCGTGCAGTTCCGCGAGGAGTTCCCGCTCGGCCCAGTCGGCGACCGGCCCGGGCACCTCGGTGAAGCCGTACTTCTCGGTTCGCCAGAGGCTCGACGGCGTCTCCGTGTTGCCGAGCCAGTAGCCGCCGTCGTCGTTCCAGCAGAAGAGCGCGGTGTCGCCGTTGTCGACGTCGAACCGGCGGGCCGCGTAGCCGTCCGGGGGCTTGAACCACGGGCGACGGCTGGTCGCGCCCAGATTGTCGTCCAGGGGCTCGAACACCTCGGCGCGGACGCGGCCGTCCGTCCAGCGACCGGGGGCGTGTCGAAACCGAAGGGGTCGTGCCACGCCGGTAGTACGACCCCGGACGATTTACGCGTTCCGCGTCGCTCCGTCCGAAACGTCCGTTACATATATATTCGGAGGTATCAAAGCCAACGTGTACCATGTCAATGGGTGCCTATGACGAGGACGAACACGAGCGGCGCGCGCAGAAAACCGGGCAGGTCGACGCGGACTTCGACGACGACCGGTCGGAGTTCCGAGGGACCCTCTCGTACGAATCCGGCGACTCCACCGAGGCGCTCCTGGACCAGTTCAAGCAGCTCCAGGGCGAATGACGCCTATTCGTTCCGTCCGAGCAGGACCGTAGCCGCCGTCGACACCGCCGCCACGGCGACGACGTGACCGACCACCGCACCGACCAGCAGCGGGTCCCCCCACACCACCGGCACGAGCGCCAGTTCCAGCAGTGCGAACCCCGCGGTCGCAGCGTCGATCCGGCGACACCGCCGTGCCGTCTCGCCGTCGACCCGATAGCGCAGCGACCGCCACAGCGACACCAGCGCCGTCCACCACGCCGTCCCCGAGCGATAACAGACGTCCCAGAGCAACAACAGCGCCACGAACACCACGGGCGCGGGCGGATCGCCCCCGGCGCCGATCAGCGCGGCCAGCGGCGTCGGCCGCCCGCCGGCGAGCAGGTAGGTCGTCAGCGCGGCGAAGGAGAGCACCCCGAACAGCACCTCGACGCTCGACCCGAACAGGAGGCGGCTGTGGGCCGACGGCAGGTCGACCCCGCGTGCCGCCGCGCCGATCCGAAGCATGGCGACGCTCCCCGCCGCCGCGACGGCGACGGCGACGGTTCCCGCCGCGAGGGCCCGTCCCGACAGGCCGTAGCCGACGCCGACCCCGAGGACGAGCGCCTCGAAGACGGCGACCTGGACGGCCACGGCTCCCCGTGCGGTGAGTCCCAGCCCCGGAATCCCGCCGACGAGCCCCTCGTACACCCACGTGTCCCCGAAGGTCGGGTCGCCGTCGACGGCCGGGGGGCGGTCGTCCGGTGGCCGTCCCCCGCCGTCGTCGCCCCCCGTCACGCCGGCGCCGCGTCGGCGCGCGGTCCCTCCCGTGAGAGCGCCCGCCGAACGGCCTCGTCGAACGGCGTCGGCTCGACCGGCACCAGGTCGCGGAGCCGGTCGTCGCGGACCACGACCGGGTTCTTCAGCCCCGCGATCAGCGCCCGGGCGACCCGCGGGGAGACGTCGGTCATCAGTCCCACCCAGTACGCCGACAGCCGCGGCGTCAACACCGGAACCGGGAGGACGATCGGTTCGCGGCCCAGCTGTCGACCCGTCCGGCGCAGCATCTCCGCGTAGGTCAACACCTCCGGTCCGCCGATTTCGTAGGTCTCCCCGGCCGTCTCGGGGACGTCGAGGACGCCGACCAGGTACGCGATGGCGTCGTCGATGGCGACCGGCTGACACGGCGTCCGCACCCACCGCGGCGTCACCATCACCGGCAGTCGCGTGGCGAGTTGGCGGATGGTCTCGAAGCCGGCGCTCCCGGCGCCGACGACGATGGCCGCCCGCAGCGTCGTGAGCGCGTACGTCCCGGTCGCCAGCACCCGCTCGACCTCGCGGCGCGACCGGAGGTGCGTCGAGAGGTGGTCGCGGTCCTCGCCCAGGCCGCCGAGGTAGACCACCCGCTCGACGCCCGCGTCGCTCGCGGCCCGCGCGAACCCCGACGCAGCCTGCCGGTCCCGCGCCGCGAAGTCGTCGCGAGCCGTCATCGAGTGGACGAGGTAGTACGCCGCGTCCACGTCGAGAGCGGCCGCGTACGACGGCGGGTCGAGCAGGTCACCCTCGACCACCCGGACGCCCGGCGGCGGGTCGTAGCGCCCGGCGTCGCGGACGAGGACGGTCACCTCGTGGTCCGCGTCGACGAGGGCGGGCACGAGACGGCGGCCGACGAACCCGGTGGCTCCGGTCACGAGTACGCGCATACCTCCCCGAAGGGCGGGCGGGGGATTAACCGTTCGCGGTCGGCGGCGCCACGGACCCCGCGACGCGGCTTCAGGCTCACCCTGACGGTGGGCGTCGTCCCCCGACCGACCGTTAGTCCCCGATTACCTATCCTCCCCGACCGCGTATCGGGAGCCGTGTCAGTGACCTCGTCCCCCCTCGATTGGCGGTTCGACACCGGCGGTGACGCCCCGTGACCGACGACGCTCCCGCGGAGGAGGGTGAGGACTCCTCCCGCCGCCGTCTGCTCGCCCTCTTCGGCGCCGTCCTGCTCGCCGTCGTCGGCGCGGGGACCGGCGGGTCGAACCCCCTCGCCGGCGACGACGACGAGGTGTCGGGGCCGAACCTCTCCGTCGAGTACCGCGTGACGCCGGACCGCCCCGTCCCGACGCCCACGCCGACGCCGGGTGGTGGCGACGGGGCCGGCGCGACCGGTCCGACCCGCCCGCCGTCCGACGACGCCACCGCGCCGCCGTCCGACGACGCCACCACGCCGCCGTCCGACGACGCTACCGACGACGCCACCCCCGACGGCGACCGATCCGTCGACGGCGGCGACCGCCCCGTCCGCGTCGCGTCGGCGCCGTCGAGCGAACTGATCGCGTCCGCGATCCCGCCCGTCTCGCTCGCCGACGTCTCCCCCGGCGACGGCGGGGTCGTCGACCTCTCGCTCTCGCTGTCGGGGACGCCCGCCCGTCTCTTCGTCCGGGGCACCGCGACCGACTTCGAGGAAGGTGGGGTGACCGAGGCCGAGCGGCCGGACGACGACTCGGCGGGCGAACTGCAGGCGCACGTGCGCGTCCGCCTGTGGTACGACGCCGACCGCGACGGTGCCGTCGGCGCCGGCGACCGGCTGATCTACGAGGGGCCGCTCGCCGGCCTCGACGCCGTCTCCGGGTGGACGCCCCTGACCGACGCCTGCGTCGGGCCGGGCACCCACACGGTCCGCTTCCGGTGGGACCTGCCGGCGGACGCGCCGAACGTCGTCCAGACGGACTCGGCGTCGTTCTCGCTGGGCGTCGCCGCCGACGCGAGCGAGTGCGCGTGACCGCAGGGGGTGCGCGTGACCGCAGGGCTTTCCCCGCTTCCCCGCGGACTCCGCGTATGAGCTCCGACCCCTGTGACGGCTGTGGGACGGAGGTTCCCGTCGCGGGCGGCGCCGGGGACTTCTGGACGTTCGACGCGGCGACCACCGGCGGCGTCACGCTCGAACTCGCGGACGGGACCGAACACTTCCTCTGTTTCGACTGCATCGAGCGACTCCCCGACGACCGCGAGGTGACGGCGGCCGACGTGGCGGCGCTGTCGGAGTAGGGCGTCGACGGACCGGTTCGCCGCCGGTGGACGACGGGCGGCGGGTCCGTTCGACAGTATTACTTGCGCCGCCCGGCAGGGGTCACCGTGGACCCCGAGCGAATCCTCCCCTCGTTCCCCGCGCCCTCGTTCCGCGGCAACCAGCGCGAGGCCCTGGCGGACATCCGTGACGCCTTCGCCGCGGGCAACGACGCCGTGCTGGTTCGCGCCCCGACCGGGAGCGGGAAATCCCTGCTCGCGCGCGCCGTCGCCGGTGCGGCCCGGACGCCCGAGGAGGCCGATCCGGCCCAGGCGACCGGCGCCTACTACACCACGCCGCAGGTGTCGCAACTCGACGACGTGGCCGCGGACGAACTCCTCGACGACCTCAACGTGATCCGGGGCAAGTCGAACTACACCTGCATCCTCCCCGACGAGACGACGACGCCCGTGGACCGGGCGCCCTGCGCCCGCGAGTCGGGCTACGACTGCTCGATCCAGCACCGGTGTCCGTACTACGCCGACCGCGCCGTCGCCTCGAACCGCGCCGTCGCGGCGATGACGCTCGCCTACTTCATGCAGACCGCCGGCTCGGAGGTGTTCGGCAAGCGCGACGTCGTGGTGATCGACGAGGCCCACGGCCTCGCGGAGTGGGCGGAGATGTACGCCACCGTCGACCTGCGGCCGTCGACCGTCCCCGTGTGGGACGACGTGGGGGTTCCCGACCTGGCGTCGGCCGACGACCCCCTCGACCGCACGGCACGCTTCGCGGAGACGCTCGCCGACGTCTGCGAGCGCGCGGCGTCGGATCTGACCGCGAGCGCCGAACTGACGCCGGCCGAGGCCGCCCGCCGGGACCGCCTGCAGGACCTCCGCTCCGACCTCGCGTGGTTCGTCTCCGACTACCGCGACCCGACCAGCGCGACCACTTGGGTCGTCGACCAGCCCGACGGCGCGGGGACCCCCATCACCATCAAGCCGCTTGACCCCGGGCGCTACCTCCAGCACACCGTCTGGGACCGGGGGGACACGTTCGCCCTCCTCTCGGCGACCATCCTCGACAAGGCGGCGTTCTGTCGCGGCGTCGGCCTCGACCCCGCGAACGTCGCCCTCGTCGACGTCCCCCACACCTTCCCCCTCGACAACCGGCCGCTCTACGACGTGACCCAGGGGAAGATGACCTACGAGCGCCGGGACGAGACGCTGCCGGACGTGGCGCGCCTGCTCGTTCGCCTCATGGCCCGTCACCCGGCGGAGAAGGGGCTCGTCCACTGTCACTCCTACGCGATCCAGGAGCGCGTCGCCGACCGCCTCGCCGACTTCGGCGTCGACGCCCGCGTCCGGAGCCACGACCGGGAGAATCGGGACCGGGCGCTGGAGGCGTGGACGGCGAGCGACGACCCCGACGTCTTCCTCTCGGTGAAGATGGAGGAGGCGCTGGACCTGCGGGGCGACCTGGCCCGTTGGCAGGTGCTCTGCAAGGCGCCCTACCTCAACACGGGCGACTCGCGGGTCGCCCGCCGCCTCGACGACGGCCAGTGGGCGTGGTACTACCGGGTCGCCCTCCGGACGGTGATCCAGGCCGCCGGCCGCGTCGTCCGCGCGCCGGACGACCACGGCGCCACCTACCTCGCGGATTCGAGCCTGCTGGACCTGTTCGACCGCGCCCGGAGCGACATGCCAGACTGGTTCGCCGACGCCGTCGACCGAATGGACCGCCCGGACCTCCCCGACTTCGACCCCGCGGCGGCGCTCGCCGGCGTCGACGGATCACCGAACGCGAGTCGCGGATCCGCCGGCCGGTCGGCGTCCCGAGGTGCGTCCGGCGGGCGCCGGGCGTCCGGCGGGGCGGGCGGTACCCCCCGCGGCGGCGCCGACGGGTCCGGCACTCCCGACCCCGCTGGCGACGACGACGCGGACGACCACCCCCTCTCCGACGTGTGGGGGGAGTGACCCGCCCTCCTTCGGCAACCGTTCCCGTACGTAGCGCCCACGAACCCTCCGATTCCGTGGGCTGCGGTTCCATCTCACGGAAGCCTTAGGACCGCGCGCCGGGTAGCTTCGGGTGGCCCCCGATGAGCACCCACTCGTTTCGAACGGCGTTGACCCTGTACCGTAGCGGAACCCTCTCCCTCGCGCAGGCGGCGCGACAGGCGGGCTGTTCGGAGACGGCGATGGCGTCGGCGCTCGGGGCGCGGACGCGCTCCCGCCGTGCGCGGATCGACGACGCCGACGCGTCCGACCGTCGCCTCCTCGTCGACGTCTAGTCGGGCAGGACGTGGAGGCCGGCCCGCGTCTTGACGACGGTCGTCGTCTCGGCGTCCGCGTCGAAGAAGTCCGGTCGCGGCACCGTCTTCGCCTCGTAGGTCTCCGGATCGAGCACCTGCACCGCGTGGTCGTCCTCGACGGTCACCACCGTCGTCTCGACGGCGTCGTCGCGGGTGGCCAGCCGTCGGGCGTCGCGGTCCTCGTCGTCGAACGGCTCCTCGTAGGCGTCGCCGGAGGCGAGGCGGATCCCCTTCAGGTTCCCGCTCACGCTCCGGACGAGGACCGGCCCCTCGCCGTCGTCGGGGTCGATCACGTCCCCCGGGGTGAACTTCGGCAGTCGCACCGCGTAGGTGACGCGGTACACCTCGTTGCCGTCGCCGTCCTCGGTGACGAGGGTGGGGTAGCTCTCGACGCTCCCGCCGAGTTCGCGGACGATGCGCCGCGACACCTCCTCCCCCAGCCCGGTGGTCGAGAGTTTCACGTCCGGCCCGTCGTCGGTCTCCTTCACCTCGGTGACGAAGGCCTCCCGGTCGCCGTCGCCCTCCTTGTCGGCGACGTGCGATTCGGCGATTTCGACCGCGCGGGATCGCTCCTCGGGGGTGGGCGTCCGGTCGGTCGCCCGCACCTGGACGGTGCTGGCGTAGTAGCCGCCGGCGATGCGCCCACACCGGTCGCAGGTCCCCCGCGAGATCTTGACGGGCACGACGACCGCCTCCTCCAGCGGCGTCTCGCGGACGATTCCCGTGAACTGGCAGTGCATCCGGATGGTGTTCTCGTCGACCTGTTCGGGGTCGACCGCCCAGGTGACGTTCCGGGCGTCGACGTGGACGCCGAGCGCCTCCCGCACCTCGTCGACGGCGACGTCGGTGTAGTCGCGGGCGTCGACGTCCGTCCAGCGGTTCCCCCGGTGGACGGCGCCACACCCCGAACACACCAGCACCTCGATCCGGTCGGGGGCGTCCACGAGCGCGAAGTCCTCGAAGTAACAGGCGTCACAGAGCCGGCGGTCCCGGTCCCGCGGTTCGCCGGGCAGCGGCTCCGCTCGCGTCGGCACCGGATCGCCACAACGCGGACAGAACTCCCGGGACTCGGCGTCGGTCATCGACGCCTCGTAGTCGCTCGTGGCGGTTAAGCGCCGCGACATCGCCCGCCCGCCCGAGCGACGTTGCCGACGAAGTCGCGCCGACAAGCCCCGCGGCAGAGCCGCGCCGACAGATCCCGCGACGGAGTCGCGCCGACAAGCCCCGAGACGGAGTCGCGCCGACAAGCCCCGCGACGAAGTCGCGCCGACAACGTTTAGCGCCGCCCGCCTGTACTTCGCACATGGAGTGGAAACCCGACTGGGGGCTTCGGGGTCGGATGGTCCTGACCATGTTCCTCCTCTTTGCCCTCTACATCGTCTTCGTCGCCGTCCTCTCTCGGTTCGTGGGGCTGTTCGGTATCGTCATCGTCCTGGGGCTGTTCTCGCTCGGCCAGTTTTTCTTCAGCGACCGCCTGGCGCTGTACAGCATGGGGGCGAGTCGCGTCGACGCCGACGAGTACCCGAAGCTCCACGCCACGATCGGCCGCCTCTGTCAGCAGGCCGACCTGCCGAAGCCGGACGTCGCCGTCGCCGACACGCGCGTGCCGAACGCCTTCGCCGCCGGCCGGTCGCAGAAGCACTCGACGGTCTGTGTCACCCGGGGGCTGCTCGACGTCCTCGACGAGGACGAACTCGAGGGCGTGCTGGCGCACGAACTCGCCCACGTCAAGAACCGGGACGTGATGGTGATGACGATCGCCTCCTTCCTCTCGACCATCGCCTTCATGATCGTTCGCTGGGGGTGGCTGTTCGGCGGCGGCCGCAACCGACAGGGCGGTGGCGGCGTCGTGGTCGCCGTCCTCGTCTCCCTGGTCGTCTGGATCGTCTCCTTCGTCCTGATCCGGGCGCTCTCGCGGTACCGCGAGTACGCCGCCGACCGCGGCGGCGCCGCCATCACGGGCAACCCGACGGCGCTCGCCTCCGCGCTGCTCACCATCTCCGGACGGATGGACCGCGTCCCCCAGGAGGACCTCCGCGAGCAGTCGGAGATGAACGCCTTCTTCGTCATCCCCATCCGGAGCGGGTTCGTCGGCCGGGTGTTCTCGACGCACCCCCCGACCGAGCGACGCGTCGAACGCCTCCGCGAGATGGCTGCGGAGATGGAACGGCGATAGATGGGACTGTTCGACTCCCTCCGGTCGGCCCTCGGGTTCGGCGCCGAGGCCGACGCCACGCGCGAGGCCGACCCCGAGGACCTGTTCGGGATGTCGACGGCCTACCTCACAATGGAGGCGGATCTCGATTTCGCTCCCGTCGGCGCCGCCGCCCTCTGTTTCTCCTCGGTCGACAGCACCGACTTCGCGGGCGCCGTCGACGACGTGGAGGCGATCCTCCGTGCCGGCGAGGAGGACACCGGGACGACCTTCCGCCGCCACGAGGACGACCACGGCTACCACTGGGTCGTCCTCGAGGACAGCGATCCGGAGGATCTGGTGACGAGCGTCCACTTCGCGGCCGACACGTTCGTCGAACGGGGGTACGGCTCGCGACTCCTCGCGGCGGTCTTCGGGTTCGAGCGCCCCCGCGACGACCGGCGAGCGTACTGGGTCTACTCCTTCCGTCGGGGCGCGTACTACCCCTTCGTCCCCACCGGCGACCACGAGCGCGACAACGGGAGCGAGTTCAAACTGGCCTCGGTCCTCGACGGCGAACTCGACGTCGAGGACGACGAGCGCTACTGGTACCCGCTGTGGCCCGACCGGCCGGGCGGTCACCCGTGGGAGTGAGCGCGGCGTGACGCCCCGTCTTCGGGCTTGAACGGCCGGCTCGACGCCCCCGAGAGCCCCCTCGCCGGCTCCCCATTTCCACTTCCACTCCGGTGTTAACGAGGCTTTATGTGCGGAGGGGCACAAGCCGAGGCACATGGCAGAAGACGACCTCGAGAACCTTCCGGGCGTCGGGCCGGCGACGGCGGACAAACTCGTCGAAGCGGGCTTCGAGAGCTACCAGAGCATCGCGGTCGCCAGTCCGGCGGAACTCTCCAACACGGCGGACATCGGCGAGTCGACGGCGAGCGACATCATCAACGCGGCCCGCGACGCCGCGGACGTGGGCGGCTTCGAGACGGGGGCGACCGTCCTCGAACGCCGCGAGCAGATCGGCAAGCTGACCTGGAACGTTCCCGAGGTCGACGACCTGCTCGGCGGCGGCGTCGAAACGCAGTCGATCACCGAGGTGTACGGCGAGTTCGGCGCCGGCAAGTCCCAGGTCACCCACCAGCTCTCGGTCAACGTCCAGCTTCCAGAGGAGTACGGCGGCCTCCGCGGCAGCGCCATCTTCGTCGACAGCGAGGACACCTTCCGTCCCGAACGCATCGACGACATGGTCCGTGGCCTCGACGACGAAACCATCCAGGCGACGATGGACGACCGCGGCATCGAGGGCTCGCCCGGCGACGAGGACGCGATGGAGGAACTCGTCACCGACGTCCTCGACAAGATCCACGTGGCCAAGGCGTTCAACTCCAACCACCAGATCCTGCTCGCGGAGAAGGCAAAGGAGCTCGCGAGCGAACACGAGGACACCGAGTGGCCCGTCCGCCTGCTCAACGTCGACTCCCTCACCGCTCACTTCCGCGCCGAGTACGTCGGCCGGGGCGAACTCGCCGAGCGCCAGCAGAAGCTCAACAAACACCTGCACGACCTCATGCGGATCGGCGACCTCTACAACACCGCCGTCCTCGTCACCAACCAGGTCGCCTCGAACCCCGACTCCTACTTCGGCGACCCGACCCAGCCCATCGGCGGCAACATCCTCGGTCACACCTCGACGTTCCGGATGTACCTCCGGAAGTCGAAGGGCGACAAGCGGATCGTCCGCCTCGTCGACGCGCCGAACCTCGCCGACGGCGAGGCCGTGATGCGCGTCCAGGACGAGGGACTCGTCCCCGAGTAACTACTCCTCGGTCGTCGTCTCCTCGATGTCGAGTTCGCCCTCGTGGATCTTCGCCCCGTCCTGAACCACCTTCTCGGCCAGGACGGCACACTTGATCCGCATGGGACTGATGTCGACGCCGAGCATCTCCACCACGTCGTCGCGGTCCATCTCCGCGAGTTCGTCGAGCGTCGTGCCCGGGAGTCGCTGGGTGAGCATGCTCGCGCTCGCCTGACTGATGGCGCAGCCGTCGCCGGAGAAACTGACGTAGTCGATGGTCTCGCCGTCGTCGTCGAGGCGGACGTCCATCTTGATCGTGTCGCCACACGACGGGTTCTCACCGACGTGGGAGAACGTCGGATCCTCGAGTTCCCCGTGATTCCGGGGGTTCTTGTAGTGATCGAGGATCTGCTGTCGGTACATGTCCGAGCCCATTCCCATAACTGCGTCCGGGTAGGGCGCTTTTACCTAAAAGGATTCCGGGGTACGAGGCGTGTAGGCGCTCAGACGGCGACCGTCCGGCCGCTGTCCTCGTAGGCCGCCAGCAGTTCGCGGTACCGGTTGCGGATGGTGACCTCGCTGATGTCCGCCACCTCGCTCACCGCCTTCTGGGTGATCTGCTCGTTGGTCAGCAGCGGCGCCGCGTAGACGGCGGCGGCCGCCAGCCCGACCGGGTTCTTGCCGCTGTGGACGCCGCGCTCCTTGGCCGCGTCGAGCATCTCCCGGGCCAGCCGTTCGGCCTCGTCCGACAGGTCGAGTTCCGAGGCGAACCGGGTGACGTAGCTCACCGGATCGGCGGGGGCGACTTCGAGACCGAGTTCCCGAACCACGTAGCGGTAGGTGCGCTTGAACTCCTCCTCGTCGACCCGACTGACGCGGGCCATCTCGTCGATGGTCCGCGGGACGCCGGCCTGTCGGGCGGCGGCGTAGAGGGCGCTGGTGGCGACGCCCTCGATGGAGCGGCCGGGCAGCAGGTCGTCCTCCAGCGCGCGCCGGTAGATGACCGAGGCGGTCTCGCGGACGTTCTCGGGGAGGCCCAGCGCCGAGGCCATGCGGTCGATCTCGCCGAGGGCCTGTCGCAGGTTGCGCTCCTGGTGGTTGCGGGTCTGGAACCGGCGGTTCCAGGTGCGCAGGCGCTGCATCTTCTCGCGCTGAGTGGCCGAGAGCGCCTTGCCGTAGGCGTCCTTGTTCTGCCAGTCGATGGTGGTCGACAGCCCCTTGTCGTGCATCATCTTCGTCGTGGGCGAGCCGACCCGGGCCTTCTCGTCGCGCTCCCGGGCGTCGAAGGCCCGCCACTCGGGGCCGCGGTCCACCTCGTCCGCCTCGACGATGAGGCCACACTCGCTACAGGCCGTCTCGCCGTGTTCCTCGTCGGTCACCAGCGCGCCGCCACACTCGGGACAGACGTGTTCCGCCTCCCGTTCGGTCGTCGATTCCTCCCGTTCTCGAACGCCGGTACTCCCGGACGTCCACGCGCGTGTCTCTGACATGATGGGGTGGTCGCCACGGACGGCCGACGCGGGGGATCCAGCCGTCGTAGCTCCTTAACGAGTCGTTAGGTAGTAAAACATATAAGTATTTCGCAGAAATGCACGGAACGTCATAACCGTGTCGGTTCTTGACGCGACGCCAATCCGTCACGATCGGTTGTGAAACGAACTCACTGATAAATCATTGGGTCGGGTGCGAGGCGCGCGGGACGGTCCCGCCGGTCGTCGGTCGGCCGAGCGGAGAAGTGCGGCGGTCGTGAGCGGCGACGGAGCGGCGGTCAGTCGCTCTGGATGCGCGGCGCGAGCATGAACGTCACGTTGCCGAGGCCCTCGGCGAACTCGTAGTGGAGTTTCACCGGGAACTCCTCGCCGAGTTCGATGGTCACCTCGGCGTCCCCGGGGATCGCCTTGTTCATGTCCTTGAGGTAGTCCAGCGAGAACAGCGAGTCCGCCGGACCGGCCTCCAGCGCGATGAGGTCGTCGGTCCCCAGTTCGAAGTCCACGTCGTCGGTGTCGCCCTCGGCCTCGATGTGGAACGTCTCCGCCGCCTCGTCGACGCGGAGGTTGATGTGATCCGACACCATGTCGGCGGCCGTGATCCCGCGGTCGAGCTGGTTGCCCTCGACGACGATCCGGGCCGGCAGGTCGAGGTCGGGGATGTCCGGCTCCTGTCGGATCGAGTCCGGATCGATCAGCGCGAGCGTATAGGAGAGGCCGTCGATGCGGATGTGGAGTTTGCGGGTCTCCTCGTCGAGTTCGAGGTGGACCAGGTCGCCGGCGTTCCCCATGCCCGCGATGTCCTCCAGCCGAGTGAGGTTGACGCCGATGACGCCGCCGTCCGCCTCGTAGGATTCGAACGCCGCCGAATCCAGCGAGAGGTCGACCATCCCGACGTTCGCCGGATCGACCGCCCGAATCGACAGGCCGTCCTCGTTGAGTCGCACCTTGCACTCGTCGACCAACACGCTCACGGAGTCGAGGGCGTCCCGGAGCGTCGACGCGCTCACGATGGCCTTGAACATGTATCCAGTGGTACGCCCCGGGCGTTAAAAATACCCGCTGTTCGCCGCGGGCGAGCGCGCGCCGCCGCGGCCACGTGACCCGGCCGCCGTCGTCACGTCACGCCCCGGACCGGGGCACGGCAGTTCGCAATGTTTATGACGGCTCCTCGCTCGACGAAGGAAACTTGGTTAACCAGGCATACGGTCTATGAACCTCCGTCATAATCCCACTAACGGATTCCATGGGTGTCATCGTAGAACTACAGATACCGACTCACCAGTTCGAATTCGGGCGCCGATTCCCGACACAGTCGGGGGACGCGGCGGAGTTCGAGCGGGTGAGTGCGCGGGGGGATGCTTCCGTCCCGGTTTTCTCGTTCTCGGAGCCTGCCGACGGTCGACTCGAAGAGGGCGATCCGTTCGCGGACGCGGACGGCTACCGACTCGAATTCGTGGACGCACCCGACGACCACGAACTCTGTCTCGTCTCGTGGCGCCCCGAGGCCGATCCCTTCTTTCGGCTCCTCGACGACCACGGTGGCTCGATCCGTCGCGGAACCGGCGATTCCGAGGCGTGGACGTTCGAGGCGGAGTTCCCGAGCCACGACGACTTCTCGACCTTTCGGTCGGCCGCCGAGGACCTCGACACGTCCGTCGAGATCCGGCGCGTCTACAACCCGACGAGTACGGGCACCGGCGCCTGGTACGGGCTGACACCCCGTCAGCGCAGGACGCTCGAACTCGCCGTCGAGCGTGGCTACTACGACATTCCCCGCCGGTGTACGACCATCGAACTCGCCGACGAACTCGGCATCTCCGATCAGGCCGTGACCGAACGGCTTCGCCGCGGCATCGTGACGTTCGTAACCAACGCCCTGCTGTTCGCCGAGGAGTGACAGCCGGAGTGACAGTATTTCTATCCAATACCTTCTTGAGTGTTCCCGTCGAACCCGGAGTCGCGTTCCTGGGGGGGAGCAGATGAACGGATCCAACGCCAACACACACGACGCGACGGCGGTCGACGAATCGGGGTGTGACCGAACCCGCGACGCCGAGGCGGAACGGCTGGACGCGGTCTTCGACGTCCTGGCGGACGCGCGCAGGCGACGCATCCTCCGCGTCCTGATCGACGCCGACGAGGACGCGACGACCGTCCCGGCGCTCGCCGAGGCGCTCTCGGCGCGCGAACCCGAGCGGCCGCCGACGGACCGACTCGTCGTCTCGCTCAGACACGTCCACCTGCCGAAACTCGACGCGTCGGGGGTCGTCGACTACGCCCCCGACCGCTCGCGGGTTCGCTACGAGGGGGCGCCGCTCGCCGAACGACTGCTGGCGCAACTCTGAGCCCGTCGCCGGCGGGTCCGACCGGCCGTTCCGGATCGACCGGAGCATGAACGCGGATCCGTCGGCCGCCCCGTGGCGGCCCGCGACACCGACGGTGAGGGACGCACGACGGGACGAGTACTACAACTACTCGGCCCGGTCTGTTGTGACTACTAACTGACCGCACTCACCGCCCGCTTCGCTCGCCGGTGACGGAGCAAATGGATCGTCCCGCGGTTCTGGTGGACGAAGGGCAGTATCAGCCGTCGATATATTCGTTCAGCGTGTCAAACTCCTCTGGGGAGAGGATGACCTCCCCGGTAACGTCGTCAACGTCCTCGAAGTCGTCGTCGAGCGTCAGAATCGTCCGTACCCCTTCCTCGAGGGCGACTCGTGCGTAATACCCGTCCCAGCCGTCGATGTTGTACTCTGCCGCCAGATCGAATCCTGCCCTGACTGTCGACTCTGGCAGTTCGTCGTACCAGTGAACTCGGCTCGCGTCCGCGAAATTCCCCATCAGACGAGAGGCATCAGCGTTCGAAAACCCGTAGTAGTTCGTCAGAACGACGTGAGCACCGAAGAGGGCCGGATACGGCACGACGGCGTCGATGGTACCCTCGATGGCATCTTTCACGTACGAGAGTGCCGTCTCGCTGACGGGCGTTCCCGCGTGGGCGAGGGCGACCACACCGACGTCGAAGAGATATGGGCCATCACTCATCGGCAGCGTCGCTGGTCGCTTGACGGCGGATCGTCTCGGCGTGATCCGCTGCAATCGGATGCATCTCCTCGTCGGGGGCGTCGCGGTCGGTCGCCGCCTCGGAGATGAGCTGTTCCATCCGCTCGATAACCGTCTCGGGATCGTCTTCAGGCTCGACGACTGCCTTCCCGCCTTCCTCGCGGATGTCGACTTCGGTCCCGGGCTCGATTCCGAGGCGTTCTCGCACCTCCTGTGGCAGCACGATCCGCCCCTTGGAGTCCACCGTGACCATATTCCCACTATTAGTGGGAATCACATGAGTGTTTTGCCGACCTGTAACACAACCACTCTGATTACCTGAACGCCGTCGAACTCAGGCCGTGGAATCCTCGTTCTCGTCGGGTTCGAGCCGGATACGATTCACGCCAGTTGGTTCGTCGTACGCCCGGTCGCTCGAATAAGTCGAAACCGCTCGCCGTACCGGTCACACACCGCCTTCGGGATCGTCACTCTCCCCTGCTCGTCCGTCCGTACTTCTCCACCCCTATCCGAAATCACGAATGGAGGACAGGTAGTCTCAGTTCTCGCCCTCTCGGTGACAGCGGGTTGACGGAGCTGTCTCTCCCGGTCAGTCCCCGAGTTCGCGGAGCTTCTTCTGTACCTGCGAGTAGACCTTCGGATGCAGGTTCATCCCCTCGTCAACGAGATCGTACAGGAGGTCGGTCGCCTCGTCTGCTGTCAGGTCACCGTTCTTGGTACAACTGAGCAACAGCGTCGTCACCCACCAGCACTCGACGCCGTGGCTCCGGGCGACCTCGATCGGCCCCTTGTCGTTGGCGAGGAGGATCTCCTCGTCGTCTTCTGCCAGCAGGATCACCGACGCGTCGGCCACCGCGATTCCCTCCATCGACGCTACGTTCTCGGATCGAGTCGGCGTGTCGTGAACGGTCACGTCCGCCAGAAATCCCTCGAGAGTCGCGGTACCACGCTTCCCCTCGGTGAGAACTTCCGCTCGGATCTCTTCGGTCGTCCGAACCTCGTCGAAGGCGGTCGGGATGAGATCGAGCCGGCCGACCCACGCGAGCGGAATCAGCGCGGAGGAGTCGACGACGACCATCAGATGCGGTCGAGGTCGCGCTCGAGGTCGTCGGTCGTGTACCCGATGTCGATGCCTTCCTCGGCCGCCAACGTCAGCATCTCGACGTACGAGACGTCCGCGAGTTCCGCTGCCTTTCGCAGAGTGGTGCTGTGATCGCGAAGCTGATCCAGCGCCCGCTCCCTGCGCCAATCGTCCAGCCCCTGTCGGATGAGTCGCCGAAGCACCTCCGACCGGTCGGCACTCATCTCCTCCTCCAGTTCAGCGAGTGCCTCTTCGTCGTCTTCCGGTATGCGCGTGGTGACCGTCTTCATCGTTACGATCCACTACGTTACGATACAGAATAGATGTAACGGACAGTCACGCCCCTGTGTTCCTCAAAAGGTAGAAGGTGGGTTTCGTCTCTCCCGGAACAGGCGCCTGTGAGCTACTCGGCTGATGGACTGTTCGATGGCTCAGCCGACAATCGGTCGCGGTCGTGCGGCGCGTCGACGTCGATATCCGGGCCGATGGGCGTGATCTCGCCCTGATAGTAGCCCTGACCTTGATGTGCCTCGTCCGCACCGTCGCCGCGACACCGGGCGTCCCGTAGAGGCCGCGTAGGTACGGCCAGAGGCGCTCGTACTGGTGGAGGTACTGCCTGTCGCACTTGAAGGCCGTGTGGTGAGTTCAGCAGAGCGATCCGATAATTCCCTGGAGAACTCCCGATTCGAACGCACATATGGAGAATCGACGTGTGAGAGCAGTAGCGATTTGGGAGTCGATCCCTGCTTCTGTCAGCAAACGTCTTCTGCATCCACGTCGATCGAGAGTTCGCCCATAATACCGATTTCGACCAGAATACTCGGACAGTCCACGTCGGTCTGTATCCGAGTGGATGTTACCTGCTTCCCACCAGCTGGGTCATCCGCCTCAGCGCGAGCGTGGAGCGCATAGTTCCCGGGTGACTGAACGGGATTTTTCCACGAGTGCATGTCGATTTCCTCGTTCCCGTCATCGTCTCGGTCGGCCATCGGTCGCGTTGGATGTGTTTCCCAGAACACCACCTCGTTATCGGTTACGTCTTCGATAACGACATCGAAGACAACTGGGCTATCGCCGAGATTCTTGATCCACACCTCCGCAATGGAGACGAGTTTCGACTCTCGGGTGAACTCCGAGACAGACAAGCACCCGGAAAGCGGAGTCGAGAGTGCGGTTCCGGCGGACAGCAGTAGCATCCGGCGCGACTGGGTGGAGGGCACAGTCGTGTACTCATCTCGATTCGATATGAATTCTGGGCTAGGACACACCTGACCGAACATAGCTATCGAGCGAAAAAGAGGGTGAGCCGAATCCTGCTCGAGGTGAGTACGGGATGGGTGCTGTGTACACGGCAACGGCTACACAACTACTCGATCGCCGTCAGCAACGCCGTGACCGATATAGCGTGTAATCATCACCGGAAATACCGTATTTTCTCTATCCCGATCCCGAAGCAGCCGATAGAACGTGCCTGCGAATTGGTCAGCCGTTTACAGTTTCGGGGAGTTTATATCAAACACCACTCGAACTGGTTTTGATGCCCTCCACAACGAATGAACTACTTAGATCGGTTCGCCATCTGCTCCTCATAATCGTATTTTTGCTCGGACTTGGAGTCGCGGCACTCGGTGATATCGCTGTTGCGGTACGTGGTTACACGACAGGGATATCGACTGCTGCTCGCTCAATCGGAGGTGTAGTCGTACTTGCAGGAGTTGTGCTTTTCTTTTACACAATGCTTCGACCAAGTGCGAACCAAGACTCGGCGAACTAAGTTCACCGAGTGGTTCGTGGCTCGCTTGTATCGACCGATCTGATCTGACCGAATGGGAAACTGATTTTGTACGAGATACGCGCCCTCTATTCGGCAGGACTGCTGATCTCTGTCACCTATCGATGGTTTCAACGAGGCCGAACAGCGAGTTCTCGGTTTGACTCGTCGATGCGCCTGTCAGTCGAGGAGCGCGTCAGTGACGATCCGCTCGTGGTCGAAGCCCATCTTTGGCAGATCGGCCGGGTCGAACGGTCCCACCTGCCGGCTTCCTCACTCACCTCGCGGACACGGGCCTCTCGTGCGGTTTCGTCGGGGTCGACAAGACCGCCCGGAAGCACCCGACTACCCTCGAAGGGTGAGTGTGTCCGTTCGAGGAGCATCACCTCCCCGCCGGGCACGATCACCGCGTCGGTCGCGAGTGCTCGAACCGTGACGCTGCCGACACCATCCGATGTCCCTTTCCGCTTCGACGGCGTTTCCCCCCGTATGAACGCGAATTCGCCGGCAGTTCCCCCGCGGAACGTATCACGGAATTTGGTGAGGGACGTATGACGGACCGGGACGAGTACTACAACCGCTCGAAACAGGAGGGGTATCGCGCCCGGTCGGCCTACAAACTCAAGCAACTCGACGAGGCCGCGGGGCTGTTCGCCCCCGGGGACGTCGTCGTCGACCTGGGCGCGGCCCCCGGCGGGTGGCTCCAGGTCGCCGCCGAGGCCGTCGGCGAGGGTGGGACCGTCGTCGGCGTCGACCGCCAGCGGATCCGCCCGCTCGATCACGACGCCGTCGAGACGATTCGCGGCGACATGACCGAGGCGGAGACCGTCGATCTCCTCCGCGAGGCGGTCGGTTCGGCCGACGCCGTCGTCTCGGACATGGCCCCGAACATGACCGGCGAGTACTCCGTGGATCACGCCCGGTCGATCCACCTCGCCCGACAGGCCCTCGGGGTCGCACGCGACCTGCTGTCCCCCGGTGGCGACCTCGTGGTCAAGGCCTTCGACGGCCCGGACCTCGCCGACCTCCGGGCCGAGATGGAGGAGTCCTTCGAGTACGTGCGGTCGATCCGCCCGGACGCCTCCCGGGACTCCTCCTCGGAGGTGTACCTCGTCGCCAAGGGCTATCTCACCGCGCCGGTCGCCCCCGGCGACGAACTCGTCGTCGAGATCAGCGACGAGGGCGACGAGGGCGACGGCATCGCCCGCGTCGACGGGTTCACCGTCTTCGTCCCCGACGCCGAGGTTGGCGACCGGGTGGCGGTGCGGATCGACGACGTGAAGCCGCGATTCGCCTTCGCCGAACGGCGCGACTAGTTCTGCTCGCTCGCCGTCGCAGCGGCCTTCGCGGCCGCGTCCGCCCGCGATCGCACGAGGCCGACCACGGCGTAGACGAACGGCGTGTCGACGAGGGCGATGAGCAGTTTGAGGAGGTACTGGCCGAGCATCAGGCCGACGACGACCGACCACGGCGTCGGGCTCCCCAGACCCGCGTACGTCGGGAGCAGGTAGAAGGCGACGCCGACGAAGATGACGGTGTCGATGGCCTGACTCGTCCCCGTCGAGACGATGTTCCGGAGCCAGAGGAAGTCGCCCTCGGTCGCCTCGCGGAGGCGGTGGAAGACGATCACGTCCCAGTTCTGGCTGACGAGGTAGGCGAGCAGGCTCCCGGCGACGATGTTCGTGCTCGCGCCGAGGACGGCCGCGAAGGCGTCGGGGGCGACCGGCGAGTTCCCCGCGGCCGGCGCGAGGATGGTCGACCACACCAGCGCCAGCAACACGAAGTTCATCGCGAAGCCGACGTTCACCATCACCTGCGCCGCCCGCCGACCGTACAGTTCGGCGTAGCAGTCCGAGGCGAAGAAGGTGAGCGCGTACGCGAGCGCCGCCCCGGGGAGGAACACCGTCTCGCCGATCCGCGGCAGCGGCGTCGGCAGCGGGATCGCCAGCACCTTCGAGGCGGTCAACTGTGCGGTCACCAGGGCCGTGACGAAGAGCGCGAGGATCGCGACCCGCCCCACCGGCCACGCGTTCCGGTCGGCGCTCATTCCTCGGACTCCAGCCGTCCGTGTCGGGCGTCGATGTCGTCGAGCAGATCCAGGTGCTTGCGGATCGACGCCCTGATCGCGTCGCTCCGGTTCACGAACTTCCCGTCCTCGCCCACGTGCTCGTCCAGATCCGCGAGCAGTTCGTCGGGCACCTCGACGCTGATCTTGGTCACGCCGATCCCCCTCTTCGTCCCGCGGCCACGCGCCGGCCGTGGTGTGCTTGTCGTACTCTCATGGTGTTCGCTGGGGAATACTCGGAGGACTCGACGTTTAAATTCGACGGATTCGGGGGCACAACTATACCGCCGGCCCGCGGACGGTCGAACGACATGCCAGCCGCTCCAATCGAGCGCATCGACGCCAGGGAGATCCTCGACAACCGACTGGAGCCGACCCTGCGGGTGACCGTCGAGACGCCGGCCGGGAGCGGTCGGGCCGACGTCCCCCGCGGCCGCTCCCGGGGGACCCACGAGGCCCTCGACCTCCGGGACGGCGACGACCGATATCGGGGTCGCGGGGTCAGGCAGGCGGCCGCGAACGTCGAGGAGCGCATCGCCCCCGAACTCGTCGGCCGCGACGCGACCGCCCAGCGGGCCGTCGACGCCGCCCTCGCCGACCTGGACGACCCCGACGATCCGCTCGGGGGGAACGCCCTCACCGGCGTCTCGCTCGCCGTCCTGCGGGCGGGCGCGGCCGCGACCGACCGTCCCCTCTATCGGTACGTCGGCGGCGCGGACGCCCACGTCCTCCCGCTCCCCTTCTTCGACCTGATCGAGGGCGGCGAACTCGCCGGCGGCGACCTCCCCTTTCAGGAACACCAGGTGGTGCCCGTCGGCGCGGACTCCGTCGCCGAGGCCGTCCGGATGACCGCCGAGGTGTACTACGAACTCGGCGACATCGTCCGCGCGGAGTACGGCGAGGCGTCGCTCAACGTCGGCGCCGAAGGGGGGTACAACCCCGTCGGCGTCGACGACCCGCGGACGGCCTTCGACCTCGAACTCCGGGCCGTCGAGGAGTGTGGCTACGGCGGCGAGTTCGCCCTCGCGGCGGACGTGGCGGCGTCGCACTTCTACGACCCCGAGACGGGGACCTACGCGCTGCTCGGCGAGCGGATGACCCGGGCGGACCTCCTCGACTTCTACGAGGACCTCGTCGCCACCTACCCAGTCGTCTCCCTGGAGGACCCCCTCGACCAGGACGACTTCGACGGCGTCGCCGCGCTGACCGACCGCCTCGACGTGCAGGTGATCGGCGACGACCTGTTCGTCACCTCCGCCGACCGACTCCGGCGAGGGATCGACCGCGGCGCCGCGAACGCCCTCCTGTGGAAGGTGAACCAGGTCGGCACCGTCACCGACGCCGTCGACGCCGCGCGACTGGCGACCCGGAACGGCTACGCGGTCCAGGTGTCCGAGCGCTCCGGCCAGACCCCCGACACGTGGCTCGCCGACCTCGCCGTCGGACTCGGCGCCGGCCAGATCAAGACCGGCGTCACTCGCGGTGAACGCACCGAGCAGTACAACCGGCTCCTGGAAATCGAGGCCGAACTCGGCGACGTCGCCGCCTTCGGCCCGCCGGCCGACGGCGCGCTCGATCCATGACGACGGTCCGCAACCGGTCGGCGCTCACCGATCACGGCAACCGCGAGGCCCGGGCGGACCTCCTCGACGTCGCCGAGGCGGCCGTCGACGCCGTCCACCCGCGGCGGACCGTCCCCGCCGCCGTCGAGCGCGACGGCGACCGCCTCCGGATCGGCGACCGGACCTTCGACCTCGCCGCCGTCGACGACGTGTACCTCGTCGGCGCGGGCAAGGGGTCGGCCGCCGTCGCCGCCGAACTCGCCGCCGTCGTCGGCGACCGACTCACGGACGGACTCGTCGCCGAGAAGGCGGGCGGCGAGGCGGACGTCGACGGCCTCACCGTCGTCGGTGCCGGCCACCCCGTCCCCGACGAGACGAGCCTGCGGGCCGGGCGGCGAGTCCGGGAACTGGCCGACGCGGCCGGCCCCGACGACCTGGTGCTCGCCGCCGTCACCGGCGGCGCGTCGGCCACGCTCGCCGCCCCGGCCGGTGACCTCTCCCTTGACGACCTGGCGGCGACGACCGACCGGCTCCTGAACGCCGGCCTCCCCATCGACGAGATCAACGCGGTCCGGAAACACTGCTCGACGATCAAGGGCGGCCGACTGGCCCGGCGGGTCGCGCCCGCCACCCTCGCGACGCTCGTCGTCGTCGACGAACCGGCGGGCGAGCCCTGGGGGCCGACCGTCGGCGACGACACGACGTTCGCGGACGCGCTGTCCGTCCTCGACCGCCACGACCTGACCGACGCCGTCCCGGCCGCCGTCCGCCGTCACCTCCGCCGAGGCGCCGAGGGGAGCCACCCGGAGACGCCGCCGCGGACCGTCCCCGCCGGCCACGTCGCCGTCCTCGCGGGCCCGACCGACGTCGTCGAGGCCGCGCGGGACCGGGCGGCCGAACTCGGCCACGAGCCGCTGATCCTCTCCTCGACGGTGGAAGGCGAGAGCCGGACGGCCGCCACCTGTCTGGCCGCCGTCGCCCGCGAGGCGTCGACGCACGGACGGCCGGTCGCCCCGCCCTGCGTTTTGATCTCGGGCGGCGAGACCACCGTGCAGGTCGGCCCGGACGCCGGCGAGGGCGGGCCGAACCAGGAGTTCGCCCTCGCGTCGGCGCTCGCCCTCGCGGACGACCCGTCGGTCACGACGCTCGCACTGGGGACCGACGGCACCGACGGACCGACGGACGTGGCCGGCGGCCTCGTCGACCACACGACCGTCTCACGCCTCGATGCGGCGGGGATCGACGCCGAGGCCCACCTCCGGCGGCACGATTCGACGGCGGCGCTCCGGGCCGTCGACGACGCGGTGGTGACCGGGCCGACGGGGACGAACGTGATGGACCTCCGCCTGACGCTCGTCGGGGGTTAGGCCTTCGCCGTCTCGCCCCTGGAGAGGTCGCGCCGGCCACCGAGCGTCACCACGAACAGGACGGCGAGGCCGACGCCGTAGGCGACCATCAGCGGGATGGTGACGAGGAACATCGTCATCACGTCGGCGGGCGTGGCGACGGCGGCGAAGGCCATGATCCCGACGGTCACCTCGCGCCAGCGGCTCCGCATCGACCGGTAGGAGACGCCGGCGGTGTTGAGCAGGAGCATCAACACCGGGACGTCCGCGAGGAGGCCGATGCCCGCGGTGGTGAAGAAGATGAGCCAGAAGAAGTTGCTGATGCGGTAGGCGATGACCATGTCCGCCCGGGCGCCGTCGGCCACCAGATAGGAGATGACGTTGGGCGCGACGACGGTGTAGCCCAGGGCGAACCCACCGAACAGGCCGACGACGAGGGCGACGGTCCACCCGAAGATGACGTTACGGTTCCCGCGGACGAAGCCCCGATCCCGGAGTGCCGGCCACGCGTAGTACGTCACCATCGGGAGGGTGACGAGGACGGCGATCAGCGTCGAGAACTTCACTTCGAAGATCAGCGCCTCCATCGGATGGAGGGCGACGACGTCGATCTGGTTGTTCTCGACCACCTGCTCCGGCATCTGCGAGAGGAACTGGTCGAACACGCGGCCGATGCCGCCGGTGTAGAGCCAGCCGAACGTCCCCGCGAGGACGATGCCGAACACGGCGGCGATGCGGAAGGCCCGCGAGGTGAGCGAATCGAGGATGAAGGCGACGTCGGCGTAGTAGCCGCCGATGTCGTCCTCGTCTTTCTCGCCGCCGGTGAACTCGTCGAGGAAGGTGCCGCCGGCGCGACTCGCCCGGTCGCCGAGTTCCTCGGTCGTCGACTGCGTCCCCTCGTCCCCGTCTTTCGCTTCCCGTAGCTCCTCGGCCTCGTCGAACCGCTCGAAGATGGCGCGGGCCTTCTCCTTGTCGCCGGCGTCGACGGCGTCGCCGGCCATCTCCGTCGCCTCCGCCTCGCTCAACTCGGCGAAGGCCTCCGGCGGCGCCGCCCGGATCCCGTCGGCGTCGAGTTCCGACAGGTCGATCTCGGTCGGGTCGCCCACCTCGATGGGTTCGACCGCGGCCTCGAGTTCGGCGTAGACGTAGTACATGAACCCGCACACCCCGGCGAGGAGGGCGCCGAGCGCCGTCCAGACCGCGAGCCCCGCCGTCTCGGAGACGGGCAGGGTCGCCCCCGGGGCCAGGAGGCGTCTGCTGCTTCCCATCCACGCCAGCAGGTCGTTGGCGAGGGGGCGGCCGCCGTAGGTGTAGAAGGCATAGACCAGCAGTCCGCCGACGCCGCCGACGCCGAGGATGACGTTCCAGTGGCGGCCGGCGGCGGTCCACACGTCGATCCGTTCGCTCCCGCGCTTGGCCGTCACCACCACCTTCGTCAGATAGAGGCTGAAGCCGTAGAGGACGAGCATCGGGATGGCCCACATGATCTGCGTGAACGGATCCGGCGGCGTGAAGAGCGCCCCGAAGGCGAACATGGCGACGACGGCGTAGCGCCAGCGGTCACGGAACGTCTCGTAGGGGACGATTTCGGCGTACGCGAGGGCGCTCATCGCCAGCGGCAGTTGCGCCGCGAGGCCGAACGAGAGGGTGAGCAGGAAGATGAACTGCGCCCAGAGGACGATGGAGTAGGTGGGAGTGAAGCCCGCGGCGATGGCGTTGTTCGCGAGGAAGGCGAACATCACGGGGAAGAAGACGGCGTAGCCGTAGGTGAGGCCGGTCACGAACAGGGCGGCCGACAGCAGGCCGCCGGCGACGAGTTTCCACCGCGACACCGGCACCGACGGCCACAGCCCGCGTTCCACGAGGGCGTCACGGGAGAAGTAGACGAAGACGGGGAGCCCGACGATGATGCCGACGACGAGGCCGATTTTCGCCTGCAGGAGGATCACGTCGAACGGCGTCTGGGCGATGATCACGAGTTCCCTCGCGGTCGCCTCGGACATCTTCGACTCGGTGATCGACCGCAGGAACTCCCAGATGTAGAGCCGGAGGGCGTAGAACGACCCGATGAACCCGACGAGGAAGACGATGAACACCTTCTGGAGGTCCTTCTGGGCGGAGCGGAGCATCGCACCGGCCGTCTCCCGCCCGGCGTCCAGCGTCCGACGGGTGTCCTCATCGAGCGCGCTCGACATAGTTCACCGAACCCGTCTCGCCGTCATCAATCTTTTCTCTCCGGCGCCGAGACGACCGCGCGCTCGCTCGATGGAAAAAGGCCTATAACAGCCGGGGGGATAGTTCGAGTGAATGGCTGAGGAATCGGAGTCGGAATCGCCGTCCGGGGGGGCGGCGGACGGCGATTCGTCGGATCCGGCGGACGAGGCCACCACCGAGTCCGACAGCCGCGAGGCAGGGGGGACGGCCGACGACGCGGCCGACCCCGCCATCGACCCCGAAACCGACACCGTCTACTCGCCCGAGGACGCTCCGGAGGCCGGCGGCTCCATCGACGACTTCCTCGACGACGACTCGGTCGCCGCCACCGACGCGACGGCGCCGGAGGGCGCGACCGGTCGGGACGACCCCTTCGACATCGACGAACGCCGGAGCGTCTCCGACGCCATCGGCGCGCCCGCCCCGGACGAGGAACTCGCCGACGACCCGGACCTCGAACTCGCCGCCGACGTGGCCGACGACGACGCTCCCGACGACGCCCCCCGGACCGACCGCGAGACGGGGGCGGACGCGGCCCCCCAGGAGTGGACCCGCGAGGCGGCGTCCGAGTCGGTCGTGGAACCGGACGACGAGTCGGTCGTGCAGACGGGAGACGATCCCTGGGAGGAGTCGGAGGCGGTGGCCGCCGACTCGGCGACCGAGACGCCCCCGTCGCAGCCCGCACCCAGCCCTCCCGTCGAGGAGTCCGACGACCTGGACGACGACCTCGACGACGGCCTCGTCGGCGCGAGTCCGGCCTCCGACGAGGAGATGCCGCTCGCGGCCCACATCGAGGAGATGGTGCAACGACTCGCCGTCGTCCTCGTCGTCGGCGGCGTCGTCGCCCTCGCCGTCTTCCCGGTCGCCGACCGGATCATCAACTACCTCTGGAACGCCCACATCCCGGGCGCCGCGACGAACCCGAACCTGCGGCCCCGGCTGTACGGCCCGCTCGAACTCCTGATCACCGAACTCAAGGTATCCGCCCTCGCCGGCTTCGTCGTCGGCCTCCCCATCGCCGTCTACGAGACGTACCTCTTCATGCGCCCCGGACTCTTCCCCCGCGAACGCCGCTACTACCTCGCCGCCGTGCCGACCAGTCTCGTCCTCGCACTGATCGGCGTCGGCTTCGCCCACTTCGTCGTCCTCCCCGCCATCTTCCTGTACTTCACCGAGTACACCGAGGAGTCCGTCGAACTCATCGCCTTCGGACTCAAGGAGACGTTCGGCCTCATCCTCGTGCTCATGGGCTACATGGCCATCGTCTTCCAGATTCCACTGTTCATCATGCTCGCGATCATGATGAACCTCACCACCCGGGAGTGGATGGAGAGCCGGCGCCTGCTGTTCTGGGGTGGCTTCCTCGGGCTCTCCTTCCTCGTCAGCCCCGACCCGACCGGCATGGCCCCCATCATCGTCGCCGCGACGATGATCACGCTGTTCGAGGGGACGCTCGCCCTCCTCCGGTGGACGGGCAACTGAGCGGCTCCCCTGCCAACAGTTCACGAACGAACCCGCGGGGTGTCGTCCACTCGCGTCCCGAGGAACGCTCTTGTAGGGGACGGTCCTACCCCGCCCCATGACGACCGTCTTGCTCGCCCGCCACGGCGAGACGACGTGGAACCGCGAGGGCCGCCTGCAGGGGTGGGCGCCGACCCCGCTGACCGACCGCGGCCACGAGCAGGCGCGGGCGCTCGCCGCCGCCGTCGCCGACGACTACGACGTGGACCGGGTGCTCGCCTCCGACCTGCGGCGGGCCAGACAGACCGCCGCCCACCTCGCCGACCACGTGGGCCACGACCCCGCCTTCGAATCCGCGTGGCGCGAGCGGGACTTCGGCCGCTACCAGGGGCTCCCCTGCGAGGCGGTGTTCGAGGAGCACGACCGTTTGTCGCTCTCGCGGGCGGGGCGTGCGGCGGTGGACGCCCGACCGGAGAGCGGCGAGAGCCTCCGCGACGTGCGCGAGCGCGTCCTCTCCGGCTGGGAGCGGGTACTCGCCGAGAGCGGGCCGGACGAGACGGTGGCCGTGGTGAGCCACGGCGGGCCGCTCCACCTGCTCCTCGGCGCCGTCGAGGACCGCGGGGTCGTCGACGCCATCGTCGAGGGCGAACAGCACAACTGCGGGCTGAACGAACTGCGCGTCGCCGACGGGGAGGCGCGACTGGTCGCGGAGAACCGGACGGAGTTCCTCGACGCCCTCTCGGCGTGAGCGCCGTGGCGTCGGCGGTCAGTTCCCGCCGGTGGGGTACTCCTGGGCGAACACGTCCTCGACGACGGGGTCGTCGTCGGCCTCCCCCTCGGGACTGACGCTCCCCGTCCGGTAGCCGTGCAGGTCGAGGGTCACGTGATCGAAGCCGACGTCGGTGAGGTGTTCGCGGGCCGCGCGGACGAACTCCCGGTCGAGGGCGGCGTCGAGTTCGTCGGGAGCGACCTCGATGCGCGCGAGGCCGTCGTGGTCGCGGACCCGGAACTGCGAGAAGCCCCACGTCCGCAGGAGGCGCTCGGCCTTCTCGACGCGCGTCAGTCGCTCCTCGGTCACCTCCAGCCCCGTCGGGATGCGCGAGGAGAGACACGCCATCGAGGGCTTGTCCGCGACGGAGAGGTCGTACCGCTCGGCCGCCTCCCGGACCTCCGATTTGGTCAGGTCGTGTGCCAGCAGCGGCGAGAACACGTCGAGTTCCTCGACGGCGCGCAGGCCGGGACGGTGGCCCTCCCCGGGATCCGAGGCGTTCGTCCCGTCACAGACGGTGCCGATGCCGAGGTCGCGGGCGACGTCGTACATCTTCCCCAGTCGCATCGTCCGGCAGTGGTAACACCGGTCGTCGCCGTTCGCGACGAAGTCGGGGTCGTCGAGTTCGGAGAAGGTCACCGTCTCGTGGCGGATGCCGATCTCCTCGGCCACCCGGACCGCGTCGTCGAGTTCGTCCGCGGGCAGCGTCTCGCTTCTGGCCGTGCAGGCCACCGCGTCGTCCCCGAGGGCGTCGTGGGCGAGTGCGGCGACGACCGCCGAGTCGACGCCGCCGGAGAAGGCGACGAGGACGCCGTCGCGCTCCGCGAGGTCGTCGCGGGCGGCGTCGAGTTTCGCATCGAGGGAGGTCATTGCACCCCCGTACCGCGCCGACGGTGAAAAGCGCGTTGACGGGGGAAGATTCATCCCACCGTCGCGTCAATTCAGCGTACGGAGGGGAGTATGCCAGCAAAGACCGGGGCCTCACACGCGCTGTCAGCCTTCGTCAGCCTGATCGTCGGGACGATGCTCTCGAAGTACATCTGGACCTACACGCCGCCGCTCGCCGAGGCCGGCGCCGTCGCCGGCCGCCACCTCTCGGCGGTCGTCGGCACGCCGCTGTCCCGCGACGTGACCGGCGGACTCGTCGTCGTCCTCCTCCTGTCGTTCGTGTGGGGCGTCCTCTATCACTTCGCCCGGCACGGGGACGGGGACGGGAACTGATCCCCGCGACCCGCAACGTTTTGCCGGATGGGGCGATACTCGTGCCCGCATGGAACTCACGGCCATCCCGGGCGTCGGGGAGAAGACGGCGGCCGCGCTCGCTGACCTCGACGACCCCGAACGGGCGCTCCGGGAGGGCGACGTGGCGGCGCTCGCCGGGGCGCCGGGAATCTCGCCCGGGCGTGCCGCCGCCATCGCCCGCGCGGCCGTCCGGCACGAACACGGCGCCGACGGCGAGTTCCTCGCGACCGACCGCGCCCGCGACGTCCACGAGCGGCTCCTCGACCTCCTGCGTGAGCGCACGGTCACCGACTACGCCGCCAGCCGGGTGGCGACGTTCGTCCCAACCGGCGCCCAGTCCCGGATCGAGGAGGTCCGCGACCTCGTCGACCGGGCGACGGCCCGCGAGGTCGACCCCGAGACGCTGGACGCGCTGGCCGACGTCGAACCCCTGACGGATCCGCCGCCGACCCGGGTTCGGGACCGCTGTCTCGCCACCGCGGACGCCGAGCGCTACGCCGCGGCCGAGGAGGCCGTCCCCGAACTCTCCGTCGAGGTGGTCGACGACGCCCGCGACCTGGCGGAACTCGCCCGGTCGTACGCGACGGTGATCGCGCTGGACGAGTCGTTCGCCGGCGTCGACGTGACCGGCGACGTTCGCGTCCGTCCCGACGCCCTCGCGAACCCCACGGAGGTGGTGCCCGAGCGCCTCCTCGCTTTCTTCGCCTCCAACCGCGACGCCCTGCTCGCGGCGGCCCGCGTCCACGACGCCGCGGGGATGGCCCCGCCCTGTGACCTCGACGCGCTCCGGGACGCCCTCTCGCGACTCGACGACGACGGCACGCCCGTCGGCGACGACGAACTCGACCGCCTCACCGACGCCGTCGACGACCTGGACGCCGCGGTGGGCACCGCCGAGTCCGTCGCCAACGACCACCTCCGGACCGCCATCCGCGAGCGCGACGTGACCATCGAGGGGACGGACTTCCTCTCGCTGGTCGAGCAGGGCGCCCGCGTCGACGCCCTGCTCTCCCGGGAACTCGCCGACGAGTTCGACCGCGCGGTCGAGAAGGCCCGCGATCACCTGATCGACAGCCTCGACCTGGCCGACGAGGCGGACCTGGCCGAACGGGTCTTCGGCGGCGAGCCCACCTTCCCCCTCGAACACGACGAGGAGGCCGTCTCGCGGCTCCGCACCGAACTCACGGCGGCCCGTGACCGCCGGGCCGCGCGGCTGAAGGCCGACCTGGCCGAGGACCTGGGCGCGCTCCGCGACCCCGCCGAGGACCTGGTCCGCGCCGCGCTGGAGCGCGACGTGGAACTGGCGATCGCCCGCTTCGCCGCCGACTTCGAGTGTACGCTCCCCCGCATCGACGACGAGGTGTCGGGCGTCGCCGTCGAGGGCGGCCGGTCGCCGCTGCTGGACGTGGCCTTCGAGGACGTCGAGCCCGTCGATTACGCCGTCTCGGGCGTGACGCTCCTCTCCGGGGTCAACAGCGGGGGGAAGACCTCGACGCTCGACCTGCTGGCGCTGGTGACGATTCTCGCACACATGGGGCTGCCGGTGCCGGCCGAGTCGGCCGAAATCGAGCGCGTCTCCGAACTCCACTACTACGCCAAGAGTCAGGGCACCCTCGACGCCGGCGCGTTCGAGGCGACGCTCCGCGATTTCGCCGACCTGGCGACCGGAACGGACTCGCGGCTCGTCCTCGTCGACGAACTGGAGAGCATCACCGAACCCGGTGCGAGCGCGAAGATCATCGCCGGCATCCTCGAATCCCTGGACCGGGGCGACGTGACGGCCGTCTTCGTCTCCCACCTCGCGGGCGAGATCCGCGACGCCGCGGGGATCGACGTGGCCGTCGACGGCATCGAGGCCGTCGGACTGGTCGACGGCGAACTCCGGGTGAACCGCTCGCCCGTGACCGACCACCTCGCGCGGTCGACGCCCGAACTCATCGTCGAGAAACTGGCGACCGACGAGGGGGAGGACGCCGAGTTCTACAGCCGGCTTTTGGAGAAATTCTGACACGACGGCGGACGCGCGTCCGACGGCCGCAGGACGCCGTCTGACGGCCTCGCGGCAACTGTTAAGTGGGCCGACGAGCGAGGTGAAACTGATGACAGACGACCCCGACGAGGGGATGCTGTCGTGGGACGAGTCCGTGTTTCGGGACGAACACGTCTTCGAAATCGACTACGTGCCCGAGACGTTCGACCACCGCGAGACGCAACTGGAGAACCTGAAGTACGCCCTGCGTCCCGCGGTGCGTGGCTCCCGCCCGCTCAACACGATGGTCCGGGGGCCGCCGGGGACCGGCAAGACAACCGCCGTTTTGAAGCTGTTCGGCGAACTCTCCGGCCAGCCGGGGGTGCGGACCGTCCGGGTGAACTGCCAGCTCGACTCGACGCGCTACGCCGTCTTCTCCCGCGTGTTCGAGCACGTCTTCGACTACGAACCCCCCTCGTCGGGCATCTCGTTCAAGAAGCTGTTCGGGCAGATCACCGACCGCCTCGTCGACGACGACGAGGTGCTGGTCGTCGCGCTGGACGACGTGAACTACCTGTTCTACGAGAACGAGGCCTCCGATACCCTCTACTCGCTGCTTCGCGCCCACGAGGGATCGGCCGGGACGCGCATCGGCGTCATCGTCGTCTCCTCCGATCTGGGGCTGGACATCATGGAGGAACTCGACGGGCGCGTCCAGAGCGTCTTCCGGCCCGAGGAGGTGTACTTCCCCGTCTACGACGCCGACGAGATCGTCGACATCCTCGGCGAACGGGTCGACCGCGGCTTCCACGACGGCGTGGTCGGGACGCAGGAACTCGACCGCGTGGCCGAACTCACCGCCGAGAGCGGCGACCTCCGGGTCGGCATCGACCTGCTGCGTCGCGCCGGCCTCAACGCCGAGATGCGCGCCAGCAAGACGGTCAGCGTCGAGGACGTCGAGGAGGCCTACGACAAGTCGAAGTACGTCCACCTCTCCCGGTGTCTGCGCGAACTCACGGAGTCCGAACGGGCGCTGGTCGAGACCATCGCCGAACACGACGGCCAGCAGGCCGGCACGGTGTACGAGGCGTTCCACGAGTCGACGGGGCTCGGCTACACCAGATACTCCGAAATCGTCAACAAACTCGACCAGTTGGGCGTCATCGAGGCCGACTACGCCGACGTCGAGGGCCGGGGACGCTCCCGGTCGCTCACCCTCTCCTACGACGCCGAGGCGGTTCTCGACCGGCTGTGACCCGGCGTCGCGATCGCCGGAACACATTTACCCGCTCGATCCCGCTTGCGAAGCGAGCATGGGTTGGGATGGGTTCACACGGCGCACGTACCTCGCCGCCGTCGCGGGGGGACTGACCGCCGGCTGTGGGGGGCGTGCGGACGAGGCGCCGACGCCGTCGGCGACCGCCACGGCCGAACCGATCAAGACGGAGTCGCCGGAGCCGACCGCGGAGGCGGCGGCCTCGCTCGGCGCGGCGTTCGAGCGGGGGTCGGGGACCTGTGCGCTGGACGCGGCGGCCATCCCCGACGGCACGTGGCCGATGACCCACCACGACCCCGCCGGGACGAACGCCGCGCCCGCGGTCAACGGCCCCACCGAATTCCCGCTCAACGAGCGCTGGACCATGTCGGCGCTCGAAGCGCAGGTCACCTTCCCCGTGGCCGACGACCGGTTCGTCTACCTCGTGGCGGCCGACCCCGACACCGACCCGAGCGTCCCGGTTTCGGCCGTGCTGTGTCACGACCCCCGACGCAACGGCGAGATCCAGTGGCGCCGTCGGGTCGACGCCGTGCCCATCGGCCCGCCGGTCACCGCCGACGGGACGGTGTACGTCGCCTTCGGCACCCCGGAGAGCGCGCGCGTCCAGGCCATCGACCGCGCCGACGGGTCGCTCCGGAACGTCTACGACCTCCCCGGCCGGTTCGTGGGCGGCCTGGCGACCGCCGGCACGAGCCTGGTGATGCCGACGGAGGACGCCTACCGCGTCGTCGACGCCCGCACGGGCGAGCACTGCTGGTCCTTCGCACCGAACGCCCTGCGGGGGAGCGAGCGCCGGGACCGGAAGATCCGCGCGGCCGCCGTCGCCGACGGCGCCGCGTTCGTCGGCACCGGCTATCCGGACGGCCAGCCGACGACCGGGGTGGGTCACCTGTACGCGGTCGATCCCTCCATCCCCGGGATGCGGTGGCACGCGCCCGTGGACGGCCCGGTCGGCCGCGTCGCGGCCGCCGAGGGCGCCGTCGTCGCCACGACCGGCAACGGCGTCGTCGGCTTCGATCCCCGGGCGGGCGAGCGGCTGTGGGCCGCCACCGCCGAGTCGTCCGTCCGCCCGGCCACGCTCGCGGTGGCGGACGGCGTCGCCGTCTACGGCACCCGGCGGACGCTCCACGGCCTCGACGTCGCGACGGGGGCCGAGCGCTGGTCGCTCCCCTTCGGCGTGCGCGGCGACGTGATCGTCGTCGGCGACGTCCTCTACGCGGTCGGGCGGACGGACCCGACGAGCCAGCGCATCCTCCTCGCCGCCGTCGACGCGGGGACGGGCACCCCGCGCTGGCAACAGGAGATATACGACCCCATCGTCGACGTGATGGCGGCCGGCGGCTACCTCTACAGCATCACCTCCGACGGCCGCCTGTTCGCGTTCAGCAGCGTCTAACTCGGTGGCTCCGATCGGCCCACCGACCCGGCCTCGGCCCGCTCGCCGCCCGCCAGCCGCCGTCCCGCCTCGACGATCAGCAGGTCGAGGACGGCGAAGCCCGCGCCGGCGAGCGCGCCGACCAGCGCCGAGACGGGCATCCCGCCCACCGCCAGCGCGGCGACGAGGAGGGGTTCGCGGACGATCACCCCGACGGCGACCAGCAGGACGAGCAGGAAGCCGACGCCGGTGATCGCTCCCCACGTCGCGCCGGGGACGACCGTTCCCCGGAGCCCCCGGAGATCCGTCGCGGCCAGCCACCGGCGGTTCGTCCACCACGTCAACACCCAGAGCGCGAGATAGAGCCCGAGGCCGGTCACGGTGCGGACGCCCTGGAGGAGCGATCCGAGCGCGTCGACGGCGTAGAGCAGGAGGACGGGACCGACCACCAGCGTCGCGGCGTGAAACGAGGCCAGCGTCCACGCGAGGAGGGGGTCGGCCCCCGACGCCCGCCCCTCGTCGGCCGCTCCCTCGGTCGCCCCGTCGTCGGGCCCCTCGACGCTTCCGGCCTCGCCGTCGGCCGCTTCGCCGCCCGCCTCAGCCATGCGCCAGCACCTCCGCGAGACCGACGACGGCGACGAGGGCGACGGCCGTGAGGGCGTAGGCGCGTTCGAGCGGCGCCGCGGCGGCGTCCCGGTCGCGGGCGGCCACCACCGTCGCCGTCCGGACCGCCGACCCGACGAGGACGGCGAGGACGAGGCCGAGTTTGGCGACCAGCGCCGCCCCCCACGGGCCGCGGGGGATGGCGGGCGCGAGGGCGCCGAGGTTGCCGACGCCGGTCATGGCGAGGACGCCGAGCGCGCCCCAGAACGCGCCCTCGTAGCGCCCCGCGACGACGAGGGCCGTCGTCGCGTCGGCGGTTCGGCTCACCCACCACGCGAGCGCGGTGCCGCCGAGGGCGACGGCCATCGCCAGGAGGTGGAGCCAGCGGACCAGCAGGTGTGAGAGGGGGACCATACCGGCCCCCGACGGCCCGGGGCCACCTATACGTTCGGCCGGCGTCTCACGGCCCGGACCACGGCGCTTTTGACCGCTGCCCCCGCAGCGGTGGGCATGAAGACGCACGGTGGCTCGGACGCGGCGAAGCGTCGTGCGGGGGAACACGCCGCGGATCTGGTGGGTGAGGGCGACGTCGTCGGCCTCGGGACGGGCAGCACCGCCGCCCACGCCATCCGGGCGCTGGGGCGTGCGGTCGACGCCGGCCTCGACGTGCGGGGGGTGGCCACCTCCTACGCCGCCCGCGACCTGGCCCGCGAGGTGGGGGTGCCGCTCGTCGACCTCGACGCCGTCGAGCGCATCGACGTCGCCATCGACGGCGCCGACCAGGTGAGCGACGACCTCGACCTGATCAAGGGGGGCGGCGCGGCCCACGCCCGCGAGAAGGTGGTCGACGCCGCCGCGGACCGGTTCGTCGTCGTCGTCGACCCCTCGAAGGAGACGGACCGTCTCGACGGCGCGGTCCCGGTCGAGGTGTTGCCGGACGCCCGGGCGACCGTCCGCCGAGCGATCCGCGACCTGGACGGGACGCCGACGCTCCGGGCCGCCGAGCGGAAGGACGGCCCCGTGGTGACCGACAACGGCAACCTGGTGCTGGACTGCGAGTTCGGGGTCGTCCCCGACCCGGCGGCGCTCGCGTCCGAACTCGCGGCGCTGCCGGGCGTCGTCGCTCACGGCCTGTTCGTCGGCCTGGCCGACGAGGTCCACGTGGGACACGCCGACGGCGTCCGCGTCCGGACGGCCGACTGATCGGCGTCGCTATCCGGTCGCGAAAAATCGAAGAACTGCGGACCGACTTACAGGTCGCGCGGCTGGACGGTCTTTCGGTCGTTCTGCTCGGCACGCCGGGCGGCGTCCGCGAGCAGTTCCTCGACTTCCTCGTCGAGGGCATCGTAGAAGTCCGAAGCGACGTTCTTGTCCTGGAGCGCTTCCTTGACGGCGGCTTTGACGATGAGGTCTGCCATACGAGGGGAACATACCCACCCTTATTAATAAGATTTCCCAAATCGGCCGCACGTACCGCCACAGGGGCCGTTCTCGCGCGTTTCATCCCAGATACATAAATACTGGGGCAGAAAATCGACACCTACGAGTAGCTCACGGTCGGACGGCCGGTATGCGCGAGGTTCTAGACGCGGTTGCGGCGGGGGAGCTGTCGCCGGCGGAGGCGGAGGCCCGACTCGCCGGCTACGCCACGACCGACGCCGGACGATTCGACGCCGCACGCGAGCGCCGCCGGGGCATTCCCGAGGCGGTGCTCGCGGACGGCAAGACGCCCGACGAGGTGGCCTCGATGGCCGACGCGGCGCTGGAGACGACGGGCCGGGTGGTCGTCACCCGTGCCGAGGACGCCCACGTCGCGGCCGTCACGGACGGCCTGTCGGCCGAGGCGACGGTCGACCACGACGAACGCGCCCGGACGCTCGTCGTCGAGGCGCCGGGGTTCGAGGCGCCGACCATCCCGGCGACGGTGGCCATCGTCACCGCGGGCACCTCCGACGCGGCGGCGGCGGGCGAGGCGGCGACGCTCGTCCGCGCCGTCGGCGCGACGGTCGACCGCGTCGACGACGTGGGCGTCGCCCACCTGGGTCGGATCGTCGACAACCTCGAAACGGTGCGCGCGGCGGACGTGGCCGTCGTCGCCGCCGGCCGCGAGGGAGCGCTCCCGACGGTGGTCGCCGGCCTCGTGGACACGCCGGTGATCGGGCTGCCGGTGTCGACGGGCTACGGCTACGGCGGCGAGGGCGAGTCGGCGCTGGCGAGCACGCTCCAGTCCTGTACCGCCCTCTCGACGGTCAACATCGACGACGGCTTCTCGGCGGGGGCGCAGGCCGGGCTGATCGCCCGGGCCGTCGCCGCCGCCCGCGAGGAGTGATCGGCCGGCGGAACGCGAAGATATCGTCCCTTTCACGCGGGGTTTCTGGACGAACGGTCAGCACAGGCGCACGCGCGCGCAACCCATTTAGGTGTGGGTTCCCAACCCGCGATACCGGCACCGGTGGTAGCCGGTTCAATCATGGCACGCTGCGATCACTGCGGGTCACACGTCTCGGAGCGCTTCGCACGGGTGTTCGCCGACGCGAGTGGGCGCATCCTGGCCTGTCCGAGCTGTTCGGCCAACGCCGGCATCGCCGAAGCCTCCCGACGCCGCACCCCGAACGCGTAACCACTGCAGCGCCGTTCGACCACCACGCGAAGCCACCTTCCACGCACCGGCGACTATAGGTACGGCCCGCGTGTCCCACGACCGTGCACTACGTCTACGTCCTCGAATGTGCCGACGGCACCTACTACACGGGCTACACGACCGACGTGGAGCGACGCGTGGCCGAACACGACGCCGGCGAGGGCGCGAAGTACACCCGCGGTCGGACGCCCGTCGAACTCGTCCACACCGAGCGCTACGGGACGCGCTCGGCGGCGATGTCCCGCGAACACGAGATCAAGTCGCTGTCGCGCCCGGCGAAAGAACGGTTGGTCACCGACGCGGACGGCGAGTGACCGCCCGCGTCGCCCGCCTAGATGCGGTTGATCTGCCGTACCTCGGTCCCACCACACGCCGAACACGACGGATCGTCGACGTCCGCTCCCACGTCGAACGTCTCCCCACAGCCGTCACACCGGTAGACGACGCGTTCGTCCGCGGTGAACATCCGCTTCAGGGTTTCGACGATTGCCATGTCGCCTCCCCTCCCCGTTCCGAGCTACCGCGTGCCACGGTAACACGCTTTCGCCCGCCCCGTGAGAGTGGACGTTCGTCCACCGACCGTCCGACGCCCACCTTTTTCCCACCGCCGGTGGAGGTCACCGTATGGACGCCATCTCCTTCGGCACGGACGGGTGGCGCGCCCGTCTGGACGCGTTCACCGACGAGCGGGTGCGGATGGTCGGGCAGGCGGTCGCCGACTACCTCGCGGACGAGGGGGCGCACGCCCCGGTCGCCGTCGGGTACGACGCCCGCGCGACCTCCGAGGGGTTCGCCGAATCGCTGGCCGACGTCCTCGCGGCCAACGGCGTCGACGCCGTCCTCCCCGAGCGGGACTGTCCGACGCCCGTGATCGCGTGGTCGGTCGTCGACCGCGACCTCGCCGGGGCGCTGATGGTCACCGCCTCCCACAACCCCCCCGAGTACAACGGCGTGAAGTTCATCCCGTCCGACGGCGCGCCGGCCCTCCCCGAGGTGACCGACGCCATCGAGGCCCGCCTCGCCGAGCCCCGCGCCGACGGCCCCAGGGGGTCGGTCGAGCGCGCCGACCTCGTCTCCGCCCACGCCGCCCACGCCCGCGACCTGACCGGTGCCGACCTCTCCGGACTGACGGTCGTCTACGACGCGATGCACGGCAGCGGTCGCGGCGTCACCGACGCCCTCCTCGACTCCGCGGGCGCGACCGTGGTCCGCCGCCGCTGCGAGCGTGACACGTCCTTCGGCGGCGTCCCCCCCGAACCGAGCGCGGAGCATCTGGGCGGCCTCGTCGAGGCCGTCGACGCCCACGACGCGGATCTGGGGATCGCGAACGACGGCGACGCCGACCGCCTCGCGGTCGTCACGCCGAACCGCGGGTTCCTCGACGAGAACCTGTTTTTCGCCGCCCTCTACGACGCCCTCCTGGAGGACGATTCGGGACCCGCCGTCCGCACCGTCTCCACCACCTTCCTGATCGACCGGATCGCGGCCGCCCACGGCGAGGAGGTGATCGAGACGCCGGTCGGCTTCAAGTGGGTCGCCGAGGCCATGGTCGCCGAGGACGCCCTGATCGGCGGCGAGGAGTCCGGCGGCTTCTCCGTTCGCGGGCACGTCCCCGAGAAGGACGGGGTGTTGATGGCGCTGCTCGCCGCCGACGTGGCCGCCGCCGACCCGCTCGACGACCGGGTGGACCGCCTGCTCGACGCCCACGGCGACGTCGTCGCCGACAAGGTGAGCGTCGACTGCCCGGACGACCGGAAGGCGGCCGTCGTCTCCGCCCTCGGCGACGACATCCCCGACGTCGTCGCCGGGCGGGCCGTCGAGGACGTGGTGACCCTCGACGGCTTCAAGCTCCTGTGTTCGGACGGCTCGTGGCTGCTCGTCCGCCCCAGCGGCACCGAACCCAAGATGCGGGTCTACGCCGAGGCCGAGAGCCGCGAGCGGGTGGACGCCATCCTCGACGAGGGGCGGGACCTGGTCGTCGCGTTGGTCTGATCGCCTCGCGCCCGAAGGCTTTACACCCCGCTCCCGGTACTGCCGGCCGATGACGTCGCTCCGGTCGCTGCTCGTCAACCGCCGCGTCGACGCCGGCGTCGCGTGGGCCGTCACCGCGGCCCTCCCGGCGGCCGCCGTCGCCCTCGTCCGTCTGGGCGAACCGGACTGGGCGGCGCTCGCGCTCCTCGCCGCCGGCGTCGCGACGCTCGTCCCGGCGCTCGCGGGCGATCCCACCGTCACCGTCCCCGGCGAACTCCTGGCGCTCGCCGCCCTCCCCTTCGTGGTGCGGGCGGCCGGCCTGTTCCCGGGCGTGACGACGTTCCTGGCGATGGCGGCGCTGACGCTCCTCGTCGTCGTCGTCCTCGACGCCTTCACCTCGCTGTCGATGACGCCGCGGTTCGCCGCCGTGTTCGTCGTCGTCGCGACGATGGCTCTCGCGGGCGCGTGGACCGTCGTCGTCTTCGCCGCGGACGTGCTGTTCGGGACGGCGTTCGTGACCGGGCGGACGGAACTGATGTGGGACCTCGTCGCGGCGACGGGCGCGGGCGTCCTCGCCGGCGTCGTCTTCGACCTGTACGTCGAACACTCGGATCGGATCGGTCGCCTCTCCCGCGCCGCCGCCTCGCGTCGCGACCCGAACGGCGACCGCTCCGACCGCGACCGCCTGGACGCCGACCGACGCCACGTCCTCGCCGTCCGGGGACTGCAGTTTTTCCTCGCCGCCATCGCCGCCTGGGCCGCCGTCGCGGGCAACGTCACCCTCCTTCTCAACAGCGCCGTCCCACTCGGCCTCACGCTGCTCCCCGCGCTCCTGCGCCGGGAGTACGGGTACACGATGGACGCCGGGCTGGTCGTCTGGCTGACGCTCGCGTCGGCGTTCCACGGCGCCGGCGCCGCCGGCCTCTACACCGCCTTCGGGTGGTACGACAGCCTCGCACACTCGCTGTCGGCGTCGCTGGTGGCCGTCGGCGGCTACGCCGTCGCCCGGGCCGTCGAGCGACACTCCCGCAGCGTCGACTTCGACCGGCGGTTCCGGGCGGCGTTCGTCGTCCTGTTCGTCCTCGCGGTCGGCGTCGGCTGGGAGATCCTGGAGTTCGCCAGCGGCGGTCTGTCGGCCGTCCTCGGCGGCGAGGCGCTGCTGGCACAGTACGGGACTGCCGACATCGTCAACGACCTCGTGTTCAACGCCGTCGGTGCCCTCCTGGTGGCTGGCGGGAGCACCGCCCGCTTCGAGACGCTCGCCGGCCGCCTCGCCGGTCGCCTCGGCGTCGTCGTCCACGGCAGCGAGTGAGGGCCGCCGCCGAAGTCGACATTTCCATAGTCCTCCGTCCCCGAGCCCCGGTATGGACGCGGCCGACACCGACCCGCGGGTGATCGACGCGTGAGCGGCGCCCACCGCTCCCGGGTTCGGCGCCTGCTCGCGGCCGAGACGGCCGCCATCCGGTGGTGGCTGCTCGTCGTCGCGGCCGAACTCGCCCTCGTCACCGCCTACCTCGCCGTCTCCGACGTGATCGTGACCGAACCCCGGTACGTCGTCTACCCGTTCGTCTGGATCAACGTCGGCGTGTGGGCGATGCTTCGAACGGCGACGCCGAGCGTCGACCGCCGGCAGTGGGCCGTCGCGGCTGCCCTGTCGGGGGGGTACCTGTTGCTCCTGCTGGTGGTCGGCGGCACCCTCCAGCTCGGAATCGGCGGCCCGCTCGCCGGCGGCGCCGTCGCCTCGATCCACTGGAACATTCCCGGGTTGGGACCGATCATCGTCTACGGGACGCCCCGGGTTCGCCTGTCGATCATCCCGTTCAAGGTGATCGGATACGTCGCCATGTCCTACCTCGTCTACGCCCGCCTGCTCGACGCGACCCGGGCGGTGCTCTCCGGCGTTCTGGGACTGTTCTCCTGTGTCGGCTGTGCCTTCTCGCTCCTGTTGCCCCTGCTCGGCGCGACGACGCTGTTCGGCTCGACGCTCACCGGCCTCTCGTGGGACCTCTCGACGCTCGTCTTCCTGCTCACCGTCGCCCTGCTCTACTGGGCCGACGAGGTGGGGGTCGCGGTTCGGCGGCGGCTACCGCTGTGAACTACCCTACCCTACTCGCTCCCGTTGGTCGCTCGCTGAGGAAGGTGGCTTAGTGCCTCAATTCAGCTCGATTCAGCTAACCGCCCGCGGAGGCGGTCGCCGTCCCCCGCCGGTTCGATCTCGAACCCCAGCGACTCGTAGAACGGCCGGACGCCGGGGTCGAACTCGGCGACGAGACGCTCCCGGCCCCTCGCGGCCGCCGACACCAGCGCGGTGCCGACGCCCCGGTCCCGCCACCGGCGGCGCGTCGCCACCGCGGTCACCCGGTCGCCGTCGCACACCAGCGCCCCCACCACTCGGTCCTCGACGGTCGCGACGAGCACCTCGTCGCTCCCGATCCGCTCTCGCACCGCCGCGGCGTCGGTTTCGAGCATCGCGCCGTCGAGCACCCGCACGACGTCGAGGCCCTCGTCGGCGGCGGCGCGGACCCGCACGCGGTCGTCGACGGCCGGCTTCCCGCCCCCGACGTCCGCCCCCGCGCCCCCCTTCACCAGTCGGAGGACCCGCACCTCGCGCTCGAAGTCGACCGGGCGATCCTCGGGGACGGGCGCGTCGTCGACGAGGACGGCCGCCTCGTGGGGGCTGAACCCCCGCTCCCTGAGCAGGTCGCCGTACGTGGCGTCGGCGTCGAGGTCCACCGTCCGGGTCCCCTCGCCGACCACCTCGACACGAACCGTCGGCATGGTCGAGGGGAGACGGTCGACGGCCCTGAAGCTTCGGATCCTCTCGGGGAGTTTATGTGCCGACCGGCCCCTTCGTTCCTACATGAGTGAGGCCGAGGGGTCGTCGGCGGGACGGGAGATCTGGATCGAGAAGTACCGCCCGGAGACCCTCGACGACGTGAAGGGACAGGACGACATCGTCGACCGCCTGTCGAGCTACATCGACCGCGACGACCTGCCGCACCTTTTATTTTCAGGCCCAGCTGGCGTGGGAAAAACCACCTGCGCCACGGCCATCGCCCGCGAGGTGTACGGCGACGACTGGCGGGGCAACTTCCTCGAACTCAACGCCTCGGACCAGCGCGGCATCGACGTGGTGCGCGACCGGATCAAGAACTTCGCGCGCTCCAGTTTCGGGGGGTTCGACTACCGGATCATCTTCCTCGACGAGGCCGACTCGTTGTGCGTGCCGCCGGGAACCGAGGTGGTTACGGGATATCCGTCGAGCCCCGAGGTAAAACCGATAGAGGAGGTGAACGAGGACGGTGAACCGATCCCGTCCGTCGATTTCGAGACGAACGAGATCCAGTCCGACGAGGGGCGACTGGTTGATTCCGGCGTCGCGGACTTCTTCGAGGTCGAACTGGAGGACGGGCGGACGACCGTGGCGAGTCCGACACATCCGTTCTTCGTCGTCGACGAGGACGGCCGACTCGTCGAAACGGAGCTACGGGATCTGTCGCCGGGGGACGAGATC
Source organism: Haloplanus sp. GDY1 (assembly GCF_023703775.1). Taxonomy (NCBI): domain Archaea; kingdom Methanobacteriati; phylum Methanobacteriota; class Halobacteria; order Halobacteriales; family Haloferacaceae; genus Haloplanus; species Haloplanus halophilus. The sequence continues at coordinate 2,382,249 of NZ_CP098514.1, forward strand.
GCGGATTTCAGCGACGAAATCGGCGTGTCACGGTGTGACATCTGTGACGCCTGGACCGGGGGACGGTTCTGTTCCGTCGACTGCAAGAACGAGGGACACAGCCGCGAGATGCGTGGTGAGAAGAATCCGATGTACGGGACCACGTGGTCGGCGGAGCGGCGAGGAAAGATCGTCGAGAAACTCTCTGACGGACGACTTGCGGGCGATAACAACCCGAACTACGGGGGAGAATTCCACGGGATCCATGTCTGGGAGATGGACGAGGAGACGGTGGAGCGGGTCCGCGAAACGATCAGCGAGATGCGTTCCGGCACTCCGTGGGAGGAGTGGGTCGTCGACGCCGATCCCGAGCGGGTCAAAGAGGACATCGGGGCTGCCTCGGCCGAGTGGTGGGCAGATCTCGACGACGACGAACGAGCCGATATCATCGAAAGAAGCGTCGAGAACTGCGATTATCCGGTCTGTGATATCAGCGGCGACGACAACCCGATGCGTGACCCCGAGGTCGCACGGAAGGTCTCGGATGCACTGCAAGGGCACGAGCCCACAGGTGGCAACGTCAGACACAGCGATGAACTCGGCCATCTCGTCCGATCCGACTGGGAGTACGAAGTCGGGATGGCCCTACAGGACGCCGGCATCGAATACGAGTACGAGCCCTCGTTCGAACTCTCCGAATCGGTGTATCATCCTGACTTCTTGATCGACGATACGGTCATTGAGGTCAAGGGAGTCGCCGAACTGTGGGGACAGACCGAGAAGGTAGAGGAGTTTCTGGACACCTACGGCGACGAATATACGTTCGTCGTCGTCGGGGACGATGACCTCCCACATCACGAACACTACGACCGAGCGGACTTCGAGCCTGGCGTTCTCTCGGACGGTGGTCTCCGAGCGGTTCGCACCGTGGGCATCGAGCGCATCGACTACAGCCACCGTGGCAAGGCCTACAACATCAGCATGGAGGGAACGCCCAACTTCATGCTCGGCAACGGGGTTCTGACCCACAATACCGACGACGCCCAGTCGGCCCTCCGCCGAACCATGGAGCAGTTCGCGGACAACACCCGCTTCATCCTCTCGTGTAACTACTCCAGCCGGATCATCGACCCCATCCAGTCGCGGTGTGCCGTCTTCCGGTTCTCGCCCCTGCCCGACGAGGCCATCGCGGCGCAGGCGCGGGAGGTCGCCGACGCGGAGGGTATCGAGATGACCGACGCCGGCCTCGACGCCCTGGTCTACGCCGCGGGCGGCGACATGCGCCGCGCGATCAACACGCTGCAGGCCGCGGCGACGACGGGTGAGACGGTCGACGAGGAGGCGGTCTACACGGTCACCAGCACCGCCCGTCCCGAGGAGATCGAGTCGATGGTCGAGGCGGCCATCGAGGGGGACTTCCCCCGTGCCCGCTCGACGCTCGAAACCCTCCTGGTCGACGCGGGGATGGCCGGCGGCGACGTGATCGACCAGCTTCACCGCTCGGCGTGGGACTTCGACCTCGACGACCGCCGGACGGTCCAGTTGATGGAGCGGCTGGGCGAGGCCGACTACCGGATCACCGAGGGCGCCAACGAGCGGGTGCAGTTGGAGGCGCTGCTGGCGTCGCTTGCGCTGGAGGAGTAGGGAGCGGGGCGGTCCGTCGCAGCGGCCGATTATCATCCGCGATACGAGATGCGTTGCGTATATACTGGTCTGCGGATCACGCCCCCTCGTGACGGACCTCAAAATCACGGAGCGGGAGCGGGAGGACGTGAGTGGGGAGCGGCTCACCGATCGGATCGGCATCGACGACGGGGAGATCAACTGGCGGAAGGATTTCACCCAGTTCGACGGCGACGACGAGGAGCGACTCGCGGAACTGTCACACGTGTTCGAGACGGTCGCCGACGACCTGGTCGAGGAGTTCTACGACCACATCCAGTCGTACTCGCAGTCGGTCGCGATTCTGGACTCGTCGTCGAAGTCGGTCGAGGCGCTGAAGCGGAGCCAGACGGAGTACCTGAAGGATCTGGGACGGGGCGACTACGGCCAGTCGTACTTCGACCGTCGGGCCCGGATCGGGAAGATTCACGACATGCTCGATCTGGGACCCAAAATCTATCTCGGCGCGTACTCCGTCTACTACGAGGGGATCCTCGACGCCATCGCGACGGACGTCAAAGAGGAGATGGGAGACCAGTCCGTCGACGAGGCCGTGGATCGGGTCGTCGAGCGCTCCCTCTCGGCGCTCAAGCTCATCAACCTCGACCAGCAGATCGCGATGGACACGTATCTCCACTCGTACACCGAGCAGATCGAGTCGGAACTGGAGCGCCAGCAGTCGGTCGCCGAAGACGTCGAGTCCGCGGTCGCCGAACTCCACGACGCGTCCGCGGAGGTCGCCCAAAGCACCAGACAGATCGGCCACATCACGGAGGACCAGGCGACCAACATGACGGAGATTTCGGGCGAGATATCCAGCCTCAGCGCGACGGTCGAGGAGGTGGCGTCGACCGCGAACGAGGTGGCGGCGACGAGTGCGCGGGCGGAGGAGCTCGCCGCCGACGGCCGGGACTCCGCCGAGGACGCGATGGCGGTGATGGACGAGGTCGGTGTCGCCGCCGAGGACGTCACCGAGGACGTCGAACACCTCAAAACGCGCATCGACGACATCGACGAAGTCGTCGAGGTGATCGACGACATCGCGGACCAGACGAACCTGCTCGCGCTGAACGCTTCCATCGAGGCCGCCCGGGCGGGCGAGGCGGGCGAGGGCTTCGCCGTCGTCGCCGACGAGGTGAAGTCGCTAGCCGAGGAGTCCCAGCGCCAGGCCGGACGGATCGAGACGATGATCGACGAGATTCAGGCGGAGACGGCGAACACCGTCGACAGCCTCGAGACGACGACCGACCGGCTCGACGTCGGCGTCGAACGGGTGGCGTCGGCAATGGAGCTGCTGGACGACATCGACGACGCCGTCACCGAGGCGTCCAGTGGCATCGCGGAAGTCGCCGACGCGGCCGACGACCAGGCCGCAAGCACCGAAGAACTCGCGTCCATGATCGACCAGGCGAGCACGCAGGCCGCTCGGATCGAGAGCGAAGTCGACGACATCGCGACCGCCAATCGGGAACAGACGGGGCGGCTCGACGACATCGCCGACACCGTCGAGGAGTTGACCCGGAGCTGAGCCGCGGTGATCCGCCGGGACCAGTCACGACGCCGCGTGTCGCCCCACGGGACCCGCCGAGCCGCCTTCCCGGAACTGTTTTAGGCGGAGACGGGCCAAAGAGGGTGTAATGAGCGAACTCGAAGACGCCTACCGCCTCGACTACTTCGAGGAGGAGGGGTTCACACGCCAGGAGTGTTCCTCGTGTGGGGTTCACTTCTGGTCGCGTATCGAGCGCGACACCTGCGGTGAACCCCCCTGTGACGACTACGCGTTCATCGGCTCCCCCGGGTTCGACGAGGCGTACACGCTCGAGGAGATGCGCGAGGCGTTCCTCTCTTTCTTCGAGGATCACGACCACGAGCGCATCGACCCCTACCCCGTCGCGGCGAACCGCTGGCGGGACGACGTGCTGCTGACGCAGGCCTCCATCTACGACTTCCAGCCGCTGGTCACGTCCGGCGAGACGCCGCCGCCAGCCAACCCCCTGACCATCTCCCAGCCCTGCATCCGGATGCAGGACATCGACAACGTGGGCAAGACCGGCCGGCACACGATGGCCTTCGAGATGATGGCCCACCACGCGTTCAACACCCGCGAGGACGCCGAAGACGACTACGCCTACGAGGGCGAGGTGTACTGGAAGGACGAGACGGTCCGGTACTGCGACGAGTTCTTCGCGTCCATGGGCGTCGACCTCACGGAGATCACCTACATCGAGGACCCGTGGGTCGGCGGCGGCAACGCCGGCCCGGCGTTCGAGGTGATCTACCGTGGCCTCGAACTCGCCACGCTCGTCTTCATGTCGATGGAGCAGGACCCCGACGGCGAGTACGAGATGAAGGACGGTAACCGCTACAGCCCGATGGACACCTACATCGTCGACACGGGCTACGGGCTGGAGCGGTGGACGTGGATGAGTCAGGGGACGCCGACGGTGTACGAGGCCGTCTACCCCGAGATGATCGACTTCCTCACGGAGCACGCGGGGATCGACCACTCCGACGAGGAGCGGGACCTGATCCGCGAGGCCGCCCGCCTCTCGGGCTATCTCGACGTCGACGAGGTCGAGGACCTCTCCTCGGCCCGCGCGGAGGTGGCCGAGGAACTCGGCGTCGACGCCGCCGACCTCACCGCCCTCCTCGAACCCATGGAGGACGTCTACGCCATCGCCGACCACTGCCGGACGCTCGCGTACATGCTCGGCGACGGCATCGTCCCCTCGAACGTGGGCACGGGCTACCTCGCCCGGATGGTGCTCCGGCGGACCAAACGCCTCGTCGACGGCCTCGACATCGACGCCCCGCTCGACGAACTCGTCGACATGCAGGCCGAGCGCCTGGGGTACACCAACCGCGACACCATCCGCGACATGGTGCGCACCGAGGAGCGCAAGTACCGCGAGACGCTCGAACGCGGGTCGCGGAAGGTCGAGAGCATCGCCGAGGAGTACGCCGAGCGGGACGAGCCCATCCCCCGGGAGACGCTGATCGAACTCTACGACTCCCACGGCATCCAGCCGGACATGGTCGCCGACATCGCGCGCGAACACGGCGCCGCCGTCGACGTGCCGGACGACTTCTACGGCCTGGTCGCCGCCCGCCACGAGAGCGGGGGCGGCGCCGAGTCGTCGACGGAGCGCGACGACCGACTGGCCGACCTGCCCGAGACGGAGCGCCTCTTCTACGACGATCAGGAGCGCACCGAGTTCGAGGCGGTCGTCCTCGACGTGTTCGAGCGCGAGGAGGGGTACGACGTGGTGCTCGATCAGACCATGTTCTACCCGGAGGGCGGGGGCCAGCCGGCCGATACGGGGATCCTCTCGACCGACGAGACGACCGTCGAGGTGACGGACGTCCGACGGCGCGACGGCGTGGTCCTCCACCGGACGACCGGCAATCCCGGGAAAGGCGAGTTCGTCCGCGGGCGGATCGACGCCGACCGCCGGTTCAGCCTGATGCGACACCACACCGCGACCCACGTCGTCGGCCACGCCGCCCGGGAGGTGCTCGGCGACCACGTCCGACAGGCCGGCGCGCAGAAGGGCACCGACCAGTCGCGCCTCGACGTCCGCCACTTCCGGCGGATCAGCCGCGAGGAGGTCAAGGAGATCGAACGCGTCGCCAACGAGATCGTGACCGACAACCTGCCGGTCACCCAGGAGTGGCCCGACCGCCACGAGGCCGAGGCCGAACACGGCTTCGACCTCTACCAGGGCGGCGTCCCGCCGGGACAGCAGATCCGACTCATCCACGTCGACGACGATGTGCAGGCGTGTGCGGGCACCCACGTCTCGCGGACGGGCGACATCGGGGCGATCAAGATCATCAAGACGGAGCCGATCCAGGACGGCGTCGAGCGCATCGTCTTCGCGGCCGGCGAGGCCGCCATCGAGGCGACCCAGCGGACCGAGGACGCCCTCTACGCGGCCGCCCACACCCTCGACGTCTCCCCCGACGCGGTGCCCGAGACGGCCGAACGCTTCTTCGAGGAGTGGAAGGAGCGGGGCAAACAGATCGACCGCCTGAAGGAGGAACTCGCGGAGGTGCGCGCGGCGGCCGCCGACGCCGACGAGGTGGACGTGGGCGGCGTCCCGGCCGTGATCCGGCGGATGGACGCCGACGCCGACGAACTGCGCGCGACGGCGAACGCCATCGTCGACGAGGGATCGGTGGCCGTCCTCGGGAGCGCCGCGGGCGGGAGCGCCCAGTTCGTCGTCGGCGTTCCCGACGACGTGGACCTGAACGCCGGTGACGTCGTGGGCCGCCTCGCGAGTCGCGTCGGCGGCGGCGGCGGCGGCCCCCCCGACTTCGCGCAGGGCGGCGGCCCCGACGTCGACGCCCTCGACGAAGCCCTCGACGAGGCGCCCGACGTGCTCCGGGCGATCCGGAACGCCTGACCGGGCCGATATCATCAGTGAAACTGACAGCCGAGTATTGATATACGATCGCGACGACAGTTCCCCCGTGAAATCGTCGTCGCGCGTTCCGAGCGCCTCGGCGCTGTCGGTGTACGGCCTGCTCGCCGCGGGCGCGCTGGCGCTGGTCAGCGTCTCGCTCCCCGGCGGATCGCTGCTGAAGCAGGTGTCGCCCGCCGCCCTGGTGACCGGTACGAACCCGATCGACCTCCCGTCGCTCGCCTTCGGCGGCGGACTGCTCGCCGTCGGCGTCGCGGCCGTCGCCCTCGGCCTGGCGCTGCTGTTCGCTCGCGTGTCCTAAGTCCACCCGGAACGTAGCCCCGCCCATGCCCACCGCGTCCAACGGCTCCGTGTCCCTCTACTACGAGACCGACGGCGACTCCGACCGCGAGACGGTCGTCTTCCTCGGCGACGCGGGGTACGGCGCCTGGCAGTGGGGCTGGCAACACGCCGGTCTGACGGGCCCCTTCGAGACGCTGGTGACCGACCTCCGAGGCGCCGGGCGCTCCGACGCCCCGCCCGGGCCCTACGCCGTCGACGACCTCGTCGCCGACGTGCAGGCCGTCCTCGCCGATCACGGGACCCGACGGGTCCACGTCGTCGGCGCCGGCCTCGGGGGGATGGTCGCGCTCGAACTCGCGCGGGTCTCCTCGCGGCCCCGGTCGCTCGCCCTCCTCGGCACCGCCCCCGTCGGCGCCGGCTTGACGCTCGACCCGCTGTTCGGCGCGCCCGACGACCCCGACGCCCTGGAATCGTCGCTCGCGGCCGCCCTCTCCCGGGAGTTCCTCGACTCCCATCCCGACGCCGTCGAGCGGATCGTCGACTGGCGCGCCGCCGAGGACGCACCCCGGGAAGCGTGGGCGGCCCAGGTCGCCGCCGTCGAGGCCTTCGACGTCTCGGATCGCCTGTACGAGATCGACGTTCCGGCGCTGGCGTTGCACGGCCGCGACGACGCCGTCTGGCCGATCGAGCGGGGGCGCCGCCTCGCTGAGGGACTGCCGCGCGGGGAGTTCGTCCCGCTGGACGGCGGCCACCTGATCGGGATCGAACGCTCCCGCGCCGTGAACGACCGATTGGCCGGCTTCTTCGACGGCCGGTAGGCACAAGAGCCAACAGGCTCGACCCCCTTCGTTCGACCGATGAGTCGCCCCCGTCTCGCGCTACTGGACGCCTCCCACGGTGCCGACCACACCCGCCGCAACTTCCGGCGGGAACTGGACGCCGACCTGGCGGAGTTCGACGTGACCGCCGGCGACCTCCCGCCCGGGTTCGCGTACGACGGCGCCGTCGTGACCGGGTCGCGGGCCTCCGTCTACTGGGACGAGCCGTGGATCGACGACCTGCTCGACTGGATCGGCGAGGCCGCCGACCGCGGACTGCCCATCCTGGGCGTCTGTTACGGCCACCAGGCGCTCGCCACGGCCCTCGGGGGGCGCGTCGAAGCGATGGACGACATCGAGATCGGCTACCGCGAGATCGACCGCGCGGACGACCCGCTGTTCGCGGGCGTCGACGCCCCGCTCGTCGCCTTCGAGACCCACTCGGATCGGGTGGTCGACCTCCCGCCCGGCGCGACGCTCCTCGCCGAGAACGAGCGGGGGGTGCAGGCGTTCCGCCGCGGCGACTGCTGGGGCGTGCAGTTCCACCCGGAGTACGACCGCGACAGCGCGGAACGGGTCACGCGCCGGAAGGACCTCCCCGAGGAACGCATCGCGGCCGTCGTCGACGGCATCGACGACGACAACTACGCCGCGGCCTGCCGGACCAAGACGCTGTTCGACAACTTCACCGAGTACGTGCGGCGGGTGGCCGAGGACGAGGGCGTGGCGGCGTCGGACGCGTAGTTCGTCGACGATACGACCGTGTCGATCGGATCGACCCGAGGTCTCCGATCCCCACCCGACGGCAGAATCGGCGGCCGACGCGAGTCCGTGCGCCGTTCGGTCGCCCGGCGTTCGGACCCCCCTCACGCACCCGGAGCGAACGCCGCCGGCGAGCGCTCGAACTCAGCCAGTCGGTCACCGCAACCGGTGCAGGTGACCGCGACGACGTCCGCCGACCGACAGCACGACTCGACGGTGTCGTCCGACGCGGTCGTCTCGCTTCCACAGACCGGACACGTCGCCGCGAGGCCGCGGATCCGCGCCGTCAGGTCCGCCCGCACCACCCGGTCGAGGTCGGCCCAGGCGTCGCCGTCGAGGGTCAGTTCGGCTGCGACGTCGGCGACGAGGGCGGTCCGCGACGGCCAGTCGCCGGCCCACTCGCCGTCGACGGCGAGGGTCACGCCGCCGTCCGCGTCGTCGACGGCGACGCGCTCGGGGGCGACCGACAGCGCCTCGGCGGCCGCCTCCCGGACCGCCGCGTCGTCGCCGGCGAGTCGACCGGCGGCCGTCGACCACGACGCCCGGAACGACGCGGACAGCGACGGCTCGTCGGGGTGCGCGAGCACCCCGAGTTCGACGAGCATCTCGGTCGGGTCGTCGGTCGCCGAGACCGACCCGTTCGGGACCGCGAAGCCGCCGCGTCGGGGCCGGGACTTCCCGAACGCGGCGAGCAGCCGATCCGGCAGATACCGTCGGGTCAGCCGCGGGGTCCCGGGGACGACGTACCCCCTGAAGCCGATGACCGCGAGGCCGCCACACGCGACGGCGACCCCGGCCGGAAGGGCGACGGCCCCGATCAGGGCCGCCGCGGCGCCCACCAGCGCCACGTTGATCGCGGTACACGGATAACAGCGGTTCTCGCCGATGTACGCCGGTTCCCGAAGTCGGTCGACGAGGGATCCCGTCATTCGTCGATCCCTGCGGCCCGAGCCGACAAATCGCTGACGGGGGACGACACCGTTTGGCACCCCACGTCGTCGTACTGCCGTTCGAACGATATATAGAAAACATACGGATCGGTTCGAAAATGTTCAGAAGTGACCGGTATCGAGCGGAACTTGCCAGTCATATAAACTATTTTTTAAAAATCCTTCCCGGGTGTAACCGATGTCAGAGGACCACAGTTCCCGACGGCGGACGTTCCTGAGTAGTTCCGCAGCCGCGATCGCCGCCGGACTCGCCGGGTGTGCCGGCGGCGTCGGCGGTGGCGGTGGCGGCGGTGGCGGGAGTGGTAGCGGCGGCAGCGATGGCAGCGGTGGCAGCGGCGGCAGCGACCCGAAACTGGCGGAGGCGAGCGCCTTCGATCCGGCGGAGCCGGCCTGGCGGGAGAACAACTACCTGTCGGCGCCGCTCGTCGAGGCGGGGTACGAGCGCGGAACGCAGGCCGACCTCGAACGGATGGGGAGCCGGGAGGTCGAGGAGATTCCGCACGGCGACCCGGTCAGGGAGCCCCCCGAGGACGAGAGCGAGCTGCTCGATCCAGACACGCTCGTCTTCACGGAGAGCCCGAGCGAGGACGTCCAGGGCCGCTACGCCGAGGACTTCCAGGCCGTCTTCGACCGGATCGAGGAGGAGACGGGCAAGCCGGTCGAGTTCAACAGCGTCAACAGTTACGCCGCCTCGGTCGAGGCGATGCGCTCCGAGCGGGCCCACATCGCGAACTTCTCGACCGGGACGACGTGTTTCGCGGTCAACCTCGCGGGCGCGGTGCCCTTCGCCGCCGGCATCGCGCCGGACGGCTCCTTCGGGTACCGCCTGTTCGCGACGACGCGGGCGGACGCCAGCAGCATCCGTAGCGTCGAGGACTTCGCGCGGGACGAGGTGAAGATGGCCCACGCCGAACCCGCGTCGAACTCCGGCCACCAGGCGCCCTCCGCGCTGTTCGACCAGTACTTCGACGTGACCGCCGGCGAGGACTACGAGATCAACTTCTCGGGCGGCCACTCCCAGACCACCCGGGGGATCGCCGCCGGCGACTACGACGCCGGCCCCATCTGTTCGACCTGTTTCAAGGACACCGTCGAGGCCGACAGCAACCTGAGCTTCGACGACTTCAAGGTCGTCTGGGCGTCCGACCCGTTCCCGAACGGTCCCGTCGCCTTCCGCTACAACCTGCATCCCGACATCGTCGAGGGGATCCGGACCGCCTGGCTCGAGACCGACTTCGAGGGCACGTCGTACGCCGAGCGCACCGGCTACGACGAGTACGTTCCCATCGAGTACCGGCGACACTGGTACAACATCATGGTCATCCAGCGGTACAACGGCGTCGAATACACCCAGAGTGCCCTCGGCGAATGACGCTCGAAGTGTCCGATCTCAGGAAGACGTACTCGACGGGCGACGAGGCGCTGAAAGGCGTCAGCCTCTCGATCGAGGGCGACGAGACGATGGCGATGATCGGACCGAGCGGTGCGGGCAAGAGCACGTTCGTCAGATGCGTCAACCGACTCACGGAGCCCAGCGGCGGCAGCGTGCGTCTCGACGGCACCGAACTGACGGCCCTGGCGGACGACGAACTCCGCGAAGCACGGCGAAACATCGGGATGATCTTCCAGGAGTACAACCTGGTCGAGCGGCTCACCGTGATGGAGAACGTCCTCACGGGGCGGCTGGGCTACGTCTCACCCTGGCGTGCGTTTCGACGGAACTTCCCGCCCGATGACGTGGAGCGGGCCTACGAGATCCTCGACCGCGTCGGCCTTGACGGTATGGAGAACAAGCGGGCGGACGAACTGTCGGGCGGGCAGCGCCAGCGGGTGGGCATCGCCCGGGCGGTCATCCAGCAGCCGAAGATCCTGCTCGTCGACGAGCCGACCTCCAGCCTCGATCCCGAGACCTCGAACACCGTGATGCGACTGCTCACCGACATCGCCGCCGAGCGGGAGGTCCCCGTGCTGATCAACATCCACGAGGTCGACCTCGCACTGGAGTACGCCGACCGCGTCGTCGGCCTCCACGACGGCGAACTCGTCTTCGAGGGCACGCCCGCAGACATCGGCGACGAGACGCTCGATCGGGTGTATCGGGGCGCCGAGGTGCCGGATTCGGGCACGTCCGGGTCCACGTCCTCGGGGACGGAGGACGCGCGACCCGCCGTCGGGGCGGATCCGGAGCGGTCGGTACCGGGTGGCTCCTGAGATGGCGACCGACGAGCGAACCTGGCGGCGGCCGACGGCGTTCCGCCGGCGGGAGATGAAGTGGGCCGTCTACGCCGGCATCGTGGCCTTCTTCCTCTGGTCGGCGTGGGGGATCGGTCTCGATCTCTCCCGCGTCGTCCGGGGGGTCGGACGCGGTGCGACGCTGCTCGGTGACTTCCTGCCACCGGACGCCACGCCCCGGCAGACACAGCGCATCGTGGACAAGATGGTCGAGAGCGTCGCCATGGCGATGGTGTCGACGGTGACGGGGATCGTCCTCAGCGTTCCGATCGCGTTCATGGCGGCGGAGAACCTCTCTCCGAAACCGCTGTACTACCTCAACCGCGGATTCATCTCCATCTCGCGGGCGTTCAACGCCATCATCGTCGCCATCCTCGTGGTGAAGGCCGTGGGCCTCGGCCCCCTCGCCGGCATCATCACGATCACGTTCAAGACGGTCGGCTTCTTCTCGAAGCTGTTCGCCGAGGACATCGAGGACATCGACATGGGCAGCGTGGACGCGGTGCGTGCGGCCGGCGCCTCGCCGGTCCAGACCCTGCTCTACGGCGTCGTCCCGCAGATCGTCCCCCGGTTCGCCGGTCTCAGCGTCTACCGCTGGGACATCAACATCCGCACCTCGACCATCGTCGGCATCGTCGGCGCGGGCGGCATCGGCTCGGTCTTGCTCACCGCGTTCAACCGCTACGACTACCCGTACGTCTCGGCGATCCTCCTCGCGATCATCCTGGTCGTGCTCGTCGCCGAGGGCGTCAGTGCGGTCGTTCGACGGAGGTACCAGTGATGGCCGGAACGAACGAGACGCGGACGTGGCAGCGGTTCGACCGACGGCGGCGATTCGGGCGGTATCTCGGCTGGCTCGCCGCGCTGATCGTGTTCGTCGCCTCCTGGCGGTTCCTGGAGACGGGCGTCACGAGACCCGAAACCATCCCGCGGGAGATCAACGACCTCCTGACGCGGATGTATCCGCCGGACGTCTCCTACACCGCCGAGATCGTCCGCCCGCTGATCGAGACGATCCACATCGCCGCGCTCGGCACCGCGGGGGCGCTCGTGCTCGCGGTCCCGGTCGCGCTGCTCGCCGCCGAGAACACGACGCCGAACGCGGCGACCTACTGGCTCGGAAAGGTCATCGTGACGGTGAGTCGGTCGGTCAACACCATCATCTGGGCGCTGATCTTCGTCGTGGTGTTCGGCACCGGCCCCCTCGCCGGCGCCGTCGCCATCGCCTTCCGCTCGGTCGGTTTTCTCGGCAAACTCATCGGCGAGGAGATCGAGGAGATCGACTTCGGGCAGGTCGAGGCCGTCCGCGCCGCGGGTGCCTCGCCGACACAGCTGCTCCTGTACGGGATCCTCCCGCAGGTGAAGCCGGCGCTGGTCGGCCTCAGCGTCTACCGGTGGGACATCAACGTGCGCGACTCGACGATCCTCGGGTTCGTCGGCGCCGGCGGCATCGGCGTCCAACTGTTCCGGGCGGTCAACGCCTTCGCCTGGCAGTCCGTGGCGACGGTCCTGCTGGTCATCCTCGGCGTGGTCGTCGTCAGCGAGGCCCTCTCGGCGTACGCCCGGTCGCTGGTCCGGTGAGACAGCCGTGACGCCATCCACGTCCGCTCCCGACGACGCCGCCCCCGACGACGCCGCCCCCGACGACGCCGCCCCCGACGACGCCGCCCCTGACGACGCCGCCCACGACGACCCGCCGATCCTCCTGTTCGACATGGACGGCGTGCTCGTCGAGGGACGCGGCACCGACGAGACGGTCCACGAGCGCGCGCTCGACGACGCCATCGCAGAGCGCGGCCTCGACGTCGACCCCGAGACGCGGGCCTTGCTCTCCGGCTACGAGTACGACGCCGACTTCGCACGCGGCTGTGCCCGCCTCGGCGTCGACCCCGTCGCCTTCTACGGCCTGCGGGAACGCCACGGCGAGCGCCGGGTCATCGACCGGCTCGAATCGGGGGTCCGGACGCTCTACCCCGACGCGACGGTCGTCCAGGAACTCGCCGAGCGATACACCGTCGGGGTGGTCAGCAACAACTACGACGGGGTCGTCCGGTTCGTCGTCGACCACCACGGCCTCGACGCGTTCGCACACGTCCGTGGCCGCGACACCGGCGTCCGCGGGTTCTACCGTCGCAAGCCCGACCCCCACTACCTCCTCGATGCGCTGGACTCGCTCGGCGGAGCCGACGGCTGCTACGTCGGCGACCGTGGCACCGACTTGCTCGCGGCGACCCGAGCGGGGCTGGATCCCGTCCTCGTGCGCCGACCGCACAACGACGGGCTGGTGCCTCCCGTGGAGCCGACGGTCGAGGTCGACTCGCTGAGCGCGCTCGCCGACCGGCTCTGAGACGCCGCCGTCGCTCCCGCCCACCACCGTTTTTCACCGCCGCCGACGGAGGGTCCGTATGGACCACGACCTGACCATCGACGAGAAGCGCGTCTACGCCGACCGGACGGGGGCCGCCGAGGTGCTCGTGGCCGCCGAACAGGGGCTGGTCGTCGCGTCGCTCTCCGGCGACCTCGTCGGGGAGTTCGGCCTCGATCACCGGGCGACGGTCCGCGACGTGGCCGCGACGGGGGATCGCCGCGTCGTCGCCACCGACGAGGACGTCCTCGTCGGGAGCTACGACCCCACCGACTTCGGCCCCGCCGTCGCGGTGGGCTTCGATCACGGGGGCGCGCCGCTCGCGGCCGGCCCGGACGGCCGGATCGCCCGCCTCTCGGACGGGTGGACGACGCTCGGCACCGTCGAGGAGCCCCGGGCCATCGACGGCGGGATGGTCGCCGCCGCCGACGGCGCGTACACCGTCGACGGCGGCCTGCGCGACGTCGGCCTCTCGGCGGTGGCCGACGTCCACGGCCGGGGGATGCCGCTCGCGGCGACGGCGGCCGGTCTCTACCGACTCGGCAACGGCTGGATGGACGAACGCGACGGCGCCTTCACGGCCGTGAGCGCCGACGCGGGCGACGACAGGGCCGCGGCCGTCGGCGAGTCCGGACTCCTCGTCCGCGAGGCCGTCGGCGAGTGGTCGCCGGTCGAGGCGCCAGCCGACGTCGTCGACGTGGGCTTCACCGACGCGGCGACGGTGGCGGTGACGGCCGAGGGGTCGCTGCTCGCGGACGCGGGCGAGGGCTGGCGGACGCGGGCACTGGGCGTCACGGGCGTCTCTCGGCTGGCGGTGCAGGCCTAACGGAAACGGTTTTCGGGGCGGCCGTCGACCCGTCGGTATGATCGTTCCCGGTTCGGAGTCACAGGCACTCGGCGCGGCGCTGGCCGCCGAGACGGGAGACTCGCTCGCCGAGGTGAGCTACGAGCGGTTCCCGGACGGCGAACGGATGGCGTCCGTCGGCGCCCCGGAGAGCGTCGGTCGGGCGGTGGTCGTCGCCGCGACGACCACCGACGCCGCACACGTCGAACTCCTGCAGTTACAGGACGCGGTTCGCGAGGCGGGCGCCGACGAGGTGGTGACCGTCCTCCCTTACATGGGGTACGGCCGACAGGAGCGCGCGTTCGAACCCGGGCAGCCGGTGTCGGCCCGCGCCGTCGCCCGCGCCGTGTCGACGGGCACGGATCGGGTCGTCCTCGTCGACCCACACGAGGCGTCGGTGACGGACTTCTTCGACGTCCCCTGTGACGTGGTTCGGGCGGCGTCGCGACTCGCCGCCCCGCTCCCGTCGGCCCTGACCGACCCGCTCTTTCTCTCGCCCGACGCGGGCGCCATCGGCCTCGCCGAGTCCGTGCGCGACGCCTACGGTCGCGGCGCCGTCGACTACTTCGAGAAGGTGCGCCACTCCGGGACGGAGGTGGAGATCACGCCGAGCGACGCCGGCGTCGAGGGGCGGGACGTGGTCGTCGTCGACGACATCGTCGCCACGGGGTCGACGATGAGCGAGTCCATCGCGGTCCTGAACGACCGCGAGGCCGCGGGCGTGTACGTGACCTGCGTCCACCCGCTGTTCGCGCGGTCGGCCCGGGCGAAACTCGAACGCGCCGGGGTCGAGGGGATCTACGCCACCGACACCATCGAACGCGACGTGACGGCCGTCTCCGTCGCCCCGGCCGTCGCCGACGTCCTGTAGGCGATGGCCGACCCCGACCGACCCGCCCCGGACGACGCCCTCGTCCTCGCGCCCGACTGCCGGCGCTGTCCCGCCCTCGTCGAGTCCCGCGACCGGATCGCGTGGGGGAACGGCCCGACCGACGCCGCGGTGGTGGTGGTCGGCGAGGCGCCCGCGGCGGGCGATCCGGACGCTCCCGAGTGGCCCGGCGGCAACCGCTCGGGGCTGGCCTACACCTCGCGACACTCCGGGCGCCGGATCCGCTCCCTCCTCGCCGACCTCGGCATCGACGACGCCTTCTACACGAACGCGGTGAAGTGTTTCCCCGCGGACGGCGACGGGTCGAACCGCGAACCCACGGCCGCCGAGCGGGCGAACTGCCGGTCGCACCTCCGGACGGAGGTCGAGACGGTCGACCCGGCGGTCGTCCTCCCGACCGGGAGACACGCGACCGCCTCGCTGCTCGCGGTCGAGGGCCGGGAACTCGACGGGTTCGTCGACCGCGTCCTCGACCCGGTCGACTGCCCGACGCTCGACACGACGGCCGTCCCCCTCCTCCACCCCTCCTACGCCGACGTGTGGCGGTCGCGACTCGGGTACGACCGCGAGGGGTATCGGACGGCGCTGGCGCGGACGCTCCGGGCCTGTGGCGTCGACGCCGACGGCTGATCGGCGCGCACCGCCTCGCGCCGGGACGCTTTTGAGCGTTGCCGCGCATCACTCGCGTATGAGCGACTGCATCTTCTGTTCGATCGTCGACGGGGAGATACCCAGCCACACCGTCCACGAGGACGACGCCGTCACCGCGTTCCTCGACGCCAACCCCCTCGCCCGCGGCCACACGCTGGTCATCCCCAAGGCCCACCACGAGCGGCTCAACGACCTGCCGGCGGACCTCGCGGCCGACCTCTTCGCCGCGGTCCACGACCTGACCGACCGCGTCGAGGCGGCCGTCGACGCCGAGGCGACGACCGTCGCCGTCAACAACGGCGAACTCGCCGGTCAGGAGGTGCCCCACGTCCACGTCCACATCGTCCCCCGGTTCGAGGGCGACGGTGGCCGGCCGATCCACGCCCTGATCGAGGAGCGACCGGACGTGGACGACGACGAACTCGTCGACGTCGCCGCCGCCATCGAATCCGCCTGAGCTCGCCCGCGACGAGAGATATCCACGAGCATTCATTAAATATCTAAATGTATGCTAGGATATCCAAGCAAACGCATTTATACTGCAAACTCGTGGCACAATATGGGAGAGGTGATCGAAATACGAACGATTCCGCACGATCCGTAACCGATCCGTGGCCGGACCGCCGGTCGGATCGACTGCGTCGTCAACGCCACACGAGACGGTCAGTCTCCAGGGTGATACGACTGGGAATGCTACCCGTATTCGTTCATGGCCGACGCCCCGCCCACTCCCGTGGGGCGTCCACCCTGTTTTCGCGACATGCCACACGCCGCCCGCTGACCGCGGGCGACGGTCCACCGACGATTCTCCCGACGCCGAGTCGCCGCCGTTCGTCGAAACCGAACGCCGCCCGACGACCGCCCGGTACAGGCGTGCGCGGTGAGCCCACGGCTTCGGCCTGCGAGGTGGTCAGGACGCCGTGGCGACGTATCGCGCGCCGTCGCGGTCGATAACCTCGCGCTCGGCCAGCGTGTCGAGAACCGGGAACAGCGTGATCTTCCGGAGGTCGAGCGCCTCGTGGAGTTCCTCGACCGTCGCGCCCTCGGCGGCGGCGAGGAACACGTAGACGAGTTTCGACTCCGCGGAGTTCAGCCCGTCGGGAACGTCGAGGGAGGTGTCGTCGGACGCGTCGGGACCGGTCGTATCGAGGTGGGTGGTGCTCATCTCGACTAGTTCACTTTCCTACAGATCCATAAATGTTTCTGCGATATGATATGTCGTGAACGATCCGGACGTTCCCCTTCAGTGACGATCGTGAACGATCCACTCGATACGGATATATAGGTTGGATAGGGGCTGACCGTTGGGTATTCGGTACGCACTCGCCGCGTCCATTCTCCGTTATCTTTCGGGAAGGATCCCCCACACCTACTAGGTTCGTGATAGTTCGGTCGGTCGGCGTGACCGTTCCCGTCTCGCCGCCCCCGTCCGCGGCGCTGTCCCGGGACCGCCGACCGAACGGTTATGCGCTCCGCCCGCCGAGGGGCCGTATGGCTCGCGTCACGGACCTCTTCGTCGCGCCCGAGGGATCGGCTCCCATGGAGGCGGTCGACCGCGTCGAGGCGGTCGCCGACGGCGGACTGCGCGGGGATCGCTACTGCACCGGCGAGGGGTACTACGCCCCCTACGACACCTGCCAGGTCACCCTCGTCGCCGCCGAGGACGTCGCCGAAATCGAGCGCGAGGCCGGCATCGACCTGACCGACGGACAGCACCGGCGCAACGTCGTCGTCGCCGGCGTCGACCTCCACGACCTGCTCGACCACCGGTTCCGGGTCGGCGAGGCGACGCTCGTCGGCACCCGCCCCCGTCCGCCCTGCGCGCACGTCGAGCAACTCGCCGACCAGGAGGGGGTCTCTCGCGCGCTCGGCGACGGCCGGGGCGGCATCTGTGCCGACGTGGTCGAGGGCGGTCCCGTCGCCGTCGGCGACGCGGTGACCGACCTCGGCTCGCGGGACCGCACCGACGCCGTCGTCGAGCGGTTGCGCTCCGAGGAGTGAGGTCACTCCTCGTCCGCGGTCGCGTCGACCGCGTCCCCGTACCAGTCGGGCCGTTCGACGGTCGTCGTGCCGACGCCGGTGATCCGAACGGTCGTCGAGACGTCGCGCTTCCCGGTCCGATACTGCACCGTCGCCTCGGTCCGCAGGGTTCGGACCACGCCGTCCGCGTCGACCAGGAGCGTCATCGAGGCGTTCGAGGCCACGGCGGTGTCGTTGAGCGCGGCGGTCACGCGGTAGAGTCGCCGGCCGTCGCGGTCGACCGGTTCGACCGTCGCCGTCCGCCGGGTGCTCAGGCGGTAGAGCGAGTTCCGCCGCAGCGCGCCGTTCAGCTTCACCGACGAGTCGAACAGCGGGACCCGTCGGTAGGTCGCCGTGCCGTTCCGCTGGACCCGTCGGTAGGTCGTCGTCCCGTTGCGCCAGGCGGCGACGCTCGTCGGGCCGGCGGCGTAGCGGGGCGGTGCGTCGCCGACGACACGCCGACTGCTCACCACCCGGCCGCGGATCGGGTCACCGGGATCCACGCGCCACGTCCGGTTGCTGACGACGCGGAACGAGCCGTTCGTCGGCCGCATCGTCGTCGTCGACCGCACCGTGAACGGCTGCGACTGGAGGGCGTCCGTGTGCGCCCCGATCAGCGCGCTCGTGTCGGTCACGCCGTCCTCCGAGAGGCCCGGCGGCGGCCCCGACCCTCCCGTCGGTGCGGTACAGCCCGCGGCGACGACCAGCAGACAGGTCAGCACCGCGATCCGGCGACTCATCGGGGGACCACCTCCGGGAACCCGTAGAAGAAGTAGTACATCTCCGCGACCCCCGACGCAGCGAGCAGGACGCCCGACGCGCGGTAGATCCGCTCGGTGTGGTCGCGCAGGATCGAGACGGCCGACGACCCCCCGAGCGCGGAGACGCCGGTCAGGGTCGTCAGGACGACGCTCATCCCGAGGGCGTAGGCGACGGCGATGCCGACGCCGACGGCTGGCGCCGACGCCAGCCCCTTCGCGACGACGGCGATGAACAGCGGCGCGGTACAGCCCGCGGCCGCACCCGCGTACAGGACGCCGAAGAGGAAGAACCCCACCACCGACCGCCGTCGCTCCGGCAGCCGCACGTGGACGAGCGAACCGCCCCGCCAGCCGAGCGCCATCGCGCCGCCGACGAGCAGGAACAGTCCCCCGACGACGACTTCGAGGACCGCGATGTCCGCCAGCGCTCGCGCGCCGAGCGCGACCGTCGTCCCGGCCAACCCGACGTACACGAGCGTGATGCCCAGGCCCGCGGCGACGCTGATCAGCCCCGCCCGGGCGAGGGGACCCCGAACCCGGCGGGTGAGCCGCCCGGCCGTGGCCTCGTCGTCCATCCGCGACGCGGTGTCGCCCAGGAAATACGAGAGGTAGCCGGGAAGCAGGGGGAAGGCACAGGGGGCGAAGAAGGTCACCGTCCCCGCCGAGAACGCCAGCCCGAACAGGGCCGGCAGCGCGAGCCCGCCCATTCAGGACTCCCCCACCAGCGGCGCGACGAGGGCGTCGAACTCCTCGAACGTGCGCGCCCGCACTTCGGGGTCGTCGCCCGTCGCCGGCGTCCCGTCCGCGTCGAACAGGAGGTTCGTGGGGTAACTGTTGGCGTTCCATCGCTGGGTGGCTTCGAGCGCGGGGTCGGAGACGACCGGCCACGTCCCCTCGTACTCCGTCCAGAACTCCCGGACGAGCGTCTCGTCGACTTCGGGCGTGATCGACACCATGTGCAAGGCGTCGGCGCCGTAGGCCGCCCGGAGCTTCCGGAAGTCGGGCATCTCGCGCTGACACGGCTTGCACCAGGTCGTGAAGAAGTTCAACAGGGTGACCGTCCCCGGCTCGACGAGGCGCACCTCGCCGTCCGGGAAGTCCCCCCGCGTGACGACCGAGGGGAGGGCGAGCGGGTCGTCGTCGCTCGGCGTTCCGGCGGGGTCGGTCGACGACCCGCCGAGACACCCGGCGGCGCCGCTGATCGCTGTGCCGATGGCTCCCAGGAGGAGCCGGCGCTGTCTGGAGGGCATGCGATTCGGGCGGTTTCGCTCGCCGATACAAATAGCTTGGTGGGCCGTCTCGCGGGACGACGGTCAGTAGGCGAACAGTTTCCAGGTCCACTCCCCGAGGGACCGCGGGCCGAGCGCCTCGGGCCGGCGCACGTCGATACCCACCTCGAAGGTGTAGCGGACCCGTGCGTCGATCCGCGTCTCCGACGCCCCCGTCCCCACCGTCGCTTCGAAGCGGTAGGTGATCGTTTCGACGGTGCCCCGCTCCGCGTCGAGGACGGCCCGCACTCTGGCGGCCGTCACGTTCGTGACCCGGTTCGGCGGCCGCGTCTGTGCCGTCGCGAACACCGCCTCGGGATCCGTGAGTTCGACGACCACCGCCGTGTCGTTGCGCTCGGCGACGCGCCAGCCCTCGACGCCGGGGTCGGGCGGCGTGAGTCCCCCCTCGTCGTGCAGGTCGTAGTCGGCCATCCACTGCACGTAGTCGGGCGACGCCCGCACGGGCCGTCCGTCGCCGACGGTTCGCTGCCCGAGGGCGAAGCGGTCGAGGCCACGGACCGGCGGCGACCCCGTCCCGGTGTCGGCGTATATCGACGGTCCGACCGCCTGCCCGCGGAGCAGTTGGCGGTACTGCCGGTCGGTCCGGTCCACCCGGTGTTCGACGACGAACGGCTCGGCGTCTCCGGGTCCGACCGTGATCCGGAACCGGTGGTCCCGTCGCTCGGTGTTCGACAGCGCCGTCGCGTACGCCGCCCCCGGATCCTCCGGGAGTCCCGCGGGCGACGCGTCCATCGGCCGGTGTTCGCCCACGCGAACGACGCCCGCGCCGACGACCGGGGCGACGACCACCGCGAGCGCCAGTCCGACGGCGACGGGCGACGGGCGGGTCGTGTCGGGTGGACGACCGTCGAGATGCAGGCTCGCGAGCGCCGCCAGCACGCCCATCCAGAGGATCATGACGCCGCCGCTCGTGGCCGCGAGGACGGCGACCGACCGCGTCGCGAGCACGGCCCCGACCCCCGCGGCGGCGACGCCGCCGGCGAGGACGCCGCCGCCGAGGTGAGCGAGGAGGACGACGCCGAGGCGCCGCGGCCGTTCGACCGCCGCGCCGACCGCGTCCCGGAGCGCCGTCCCGACGGACGCACTCGCGGCCCCGAGCGCCGTCGCCGGCACCGCCCACGCGACGACGGTTCCGAGCGCGACGCCGAGCAGCGGCGACAGCACGATCACCTCCGTCGAGGGAGTCCAGCCGGCCCAGTAGAGCGCCGCCCGGACCGGCGTGTCGACGAGGAGGAACAGCGCCGCTCCAGCGGGGACCGCGAGGAGGTGGCCGAGGACGGCGAGGGCGAGGAGTGACCGTGGCGACCGGTCGGCGCGGCGGCCGACTGCGACGAGGGTGACGACCGGTGGCCAGAGGACGGCGGCCGGCGGCGAGAGCAGCCAGCCCAGCAGTCCGCGGAGTCCCACCTCCCCGACGACGGCGAGGCCGGCCGCGGGGAGGTGCCACCGACGGGTCGCTATCCATCGACCGAGACGCTGGAGGGCGGACACGGGTAGCGATTGGGGCGGTGGGTCTTAATCCGGTCGGCCCGCGTGCCGGGGGCGAGGTCCGACCCGGGCTTAACACCGTCCCGACCCTACGGGGGGTATGTCGTCCCCCGACGCGCCGCCCGACCGGCAGTTCACCTTCGACTACGACCCCGGCGAACTCCGCTGCGGGCGCGGCCGCGCGGCCGACCTGGGCGACCTGCTGGCCGCCCGCGACTGCGCCCGCGCCCTCGTCGTCACCGGGTCGAACGTCGGCGCGAACCGTGCGGTCATGGACCCGGTCGAGGCGGGTCTGGACGGCCGCCTCGCCGGCGTCTTCGACGAGACCACCCCCGAGAAGTCGCTCGCGACGGGGCTGGCGGGCGCCCGACGCGCCCGCGAGGAGGGAGTCGACGCCCTCGTCGCCGTCGGGAGCGGCAGTAGCCTCGACGTGGCGAAGGTGATCGCCGCCCTCGAGAGCCACGCCGACCCCGCGGCCGCCGCCGAGCGCGCAGTCGAGTCGGAGCGCGTCCCGGTCGACGACGACCCCCTGCCCATCGTCGCCGTGCCCACGACGCTCGCCGGCGCCGACCTCTCGGTCATCGCCGGCGTCGGCCTCTCGCTTTCGGCGGGGAGGCCGCCCCACGAGGTCCCCAACGGCTCCGTGAGCGACGCGCGACTCATGCCGACCGCCCTGTGTTACGACCTCGCGCTCTTCGAGACGACGCCGAAATCCGTCCTCACGGCCTCGGCGATGAACGGCTTCGACAAGGCCGTCGAGTGTCTCTACTCGCCGCACGCCACGCCCGTGACCGACGCCACGGCGGCCCGCGCGCTCTCGCTCGCGTCGTCCGGGTTCCCGACCCTCCCCGAGGAGTCGATGGACGAGGGCAAGCTCTACGACGCCGTCTCGGGGGTCGTCCTCGCCCAGTACGGCATCTCGACGCCGGGCACGTACCGCGCGTCGATCATCCACGCCTTCGGCCACGGCTTCTCCCACGACTACGACGCCCACCAGGGGGTGGTTCACGGCGTCCTCGCGCCGCACGTCCTCCGCTACGTCTTCGACCGGACCCACGCGCGGCGCGACCTGCTGGCCGAGGCCCTCGGCGTCGCCGACGACGCGGCTGACCCCGCCGTCGCCGTCGTCGACGCCGTCGCGGGGGTCGCCGCCGACCTCGGGCTCCCGTCACGACTCCGCGAACTCGACGGTCTCGACCGCGCGCACCTGCCCGGGATCGCCGACGAGATCCGCGCCGACGGCCTCGTGGACGCGGCGCCCGTCGAGCCGACACGGGCGGAGATCCTGGCCGTTCTCGAAGACGCGTGGTGAGGATCCGTCGCCTACTCGCCGCCGAACTCGCTGCGGGCGTCGTCGAGTACCTCGCTGGCGTGCCCGCCCGGATCGGGAGCGTAGGTCGCCCGGACCTCGCCGTCCGCGATCAGGACGGTCCGCCGGTCGGCGTAGCCCAGGTCCGTCGAGACGCCGAAGGCCTCGGCCACCTCGCCCTCGGGGTCGGCGAGCAGGTCGAACGCCAGTCCCTCCGCCGCCGCGAACTCGGCGTGGCGCTCGACGTCGTCCATCGAGACGCCGTAGACCGTCACGCCGAGTTCGCCGAACGCCGACAGCGACTCCTGGAACTCGGATGCCTCGACGGTACACCCCTTGGTGAAGTCCTCGGGGTAGAAGAAGACGACCGTCGGCTCCGAGAAGTCGGGTGTCACCGACTCGCCGTGCTGGTTGGGCGCCGAGACGTCCGGGACCGGATCGCCGGGGTCGAGCATCGGCCGCCCTTCGGTCGCGACGGGGATAACCGGTTCGCCACCGGCGACTACCCCCGGATCGCCGCGAGCAACAGCGCCGCACCGAGCAGGCCGACCGTCCCCAGCGCGTACGCGACGATCGACTCCCGTTCCCCCGCGAAGACGACGAAGGCGCCCGCCGCGCCCAGAAAGCAGAGCCCGAGACCGCCGAGGGCGATCCTGACCGCCCGGTCGAGCCCCCCATCCGGATGCCAGTCGCTCGTCCGGGCGACGGTGTCGAGGCCGTCCGCGACCCGGTCGGCGGCGTCGACCGGCACGACCAGCAGGAGCGGCCGACCCCACCACCCCCGGCGCCGGTATCGCGGGACGAAGACGACGTAGTCGCCGACGCGGCGGCGGTGAACCCGCCGAAGCGGCGAGAGGTCGAACGTCCGCACCGACCGGTCGTCCGGGTCGGGGGCCGCCGTCGCGACGTACTCGGCGGCGGCCGCGCCGGTCACCAGCCGGAGCCGCGCCGTCTCCGGATCGAGCCGGCCCACCGTGTACCGCACGTCCACCGCCGCCCGGCAGACGGCGACGGCGACGGGGTAGGCGAGCAGGAGAGCGGGCTGGACCGCCAGCGGCAGGAACAGGAGCGCGGCGCCGAACAGGCCGATCGGCAGGTAGCGGAGCCGGAGCCACCCGGTCGACGGCAGCAGCGTCTCGCGTTCGCGCGCGGTCCCGTGTTCGGCCGACAGCAGGACGTACCACAGCGACGCCGGCCCCCCGACGAGGAGGAGCACCCCGACGAGGACGGCGATCCGCGCGTCCCCGCCGCCGACGCCCCGAACCACGAGGAGTCCGAGCAGCGCCAGCAGGCCCAGCGCGAAGAGCCCGGCGACGCCCGCCAGGAGGTGCCACACCGCGAGCCGGAAGCGGTCGGCGTCGCGGTCCGGATACGCTGCCCACGTAACGACGTGGCCGTCCTCGGCGTCGTCGGACATCGCCCGGCTATCCGGCGGGCGCCGCCAAGGCTCTTACCCCTCAGCGAACGCGCTCACCTCGCCCGTCGGCGTCCGGACGGTGACGGTCTCGCCGTCGTCGTCGATGGCGGCCGCGTCCCGGTCGAACGCGACCGTCCGCACGCCGGGGTCGCCCTCCGGCCCCTCGCCCGTGTAGACGACGAGCCGTTCGCCGGGGCGGAGGTCCGGCAGCGGCTCCAGCCCCTCGCCCGTTATCGTCCCGGTCTGCTCCTCGAAGTCGACCACGTAGCCGTCGACGGGCAGGTCCCCGCTCCCCGCGTGTTCGAGGATCACCGCCTCGCCGTTCGTCGGGTCGCCGGCCGGCGTGTCCGGCGCCGACCCGGTGCCGTCGGCGTCCACCTCGTGGATCGTCAGCCCGTCCGGCGCCGGTCCCGTGGCGAACCGCAGGAGGTCGCCGAACCGGTACGGCGCCGCCCGCTCCGGTTCGTCGTCCGGAACCTCGGTCACCGCTCGCGGGAGGACCGGCCGCCAGTCCGGCGTCTCGTCGACGAACGGCCGCTCGTCGGCGTCGACCAGTCCGCGGATCACCTCGCCGACGATACGGCTGCCGACCGCGCCAAGCCGGTGACCGTCGTTCTGCCGGTCGGCCTCCGCGAGGACGTACAGCCACGCCGGCGCCTCGGTGTCGGCGCCGCGGTGGACGTCGGTCAGGTAGTCGCCGAACGACCGGCCGCTCCCCAGGGGCAGGTCGTCGTTGGAGAGGGGGTCGACGTCCATCGCCCGCGCCAGCGCCTGCCCGGACGGCAGGCCGAGCGCCTTCCCGCGCCGGAGGTTCCGGGCCGCCAGCGACGCCGGCTCCTCGTCGACGAACGGGAGCAGGTGCAGCGCCGGCGGCAACTCCGCGTCGATTCTCGCCGCGGGCTGGGGCGACTCGTCGGTCTCGGCTCCGTGGTCGAAGAAGTACGGCCACTCGACGACGAGGCGGTCCGGCACGGGCCGGAACCCGTCGAGGTGGTCGTCCGTCTCCGCCTCCATCACCCCCGGCGGGAGGTCCGGCCCCTCCGTCCCCGCCGCCATCTTCAGCGTCTTCTCCGGCGCCGGTCCCGGGAAGAACTGCACGTCCCCCGAGTCGCGGTTGACCGTGTAGGCGTCGCGGATCTGACTGTGGCCGTAGCGGTAGGCCGCGACGGCGAACTCCACGGGGATCGCCACGGGATCGTCCGGGTCGAGGAAGAACCGACGGCCGTGGGCGCGGACGTCGTCGAGGACCGTGTTGTCACACACCCGCGGGAGGAACTCGTGGAGCACGAGCCACTGGTAGTGCCAGCGGACGAGGCGCTGGGCCGCCCCGAAGGCGTCCTCCTCGTCCTCGATCAGGTCGTGCCCGTCGCCCGAGCGGACGTAGTCGACGACGCGGTTGTGGAACTTCAGGAACGTCAACAGCAACTGCGAGATGACCAGGTTCTCGTCGTTGCGCGGGTCGACGATGAGCGCGCTCCCCTGCCCGTTTCGCTGGAGGTCCGTGGCCCCGAACCGCGCCGCCCGCGTCGCCGACTCGTCGGCCGGGGACGCGCCCGCCGCCGGCCCGGTGAGGAGTTTGGCCTCGTGGGGGTCGTCGTCGTCGTAGAGGAAGGGCCGCACTTCCGACCCGGCGCCGTACATCGAATCCAGATCCAGCGCCGGCGTCCGAAAGTTCCGAAGCGCCTCCGGATCGTTCCGACGCTCCAGCGCCGACGTGGGATCGAACGTGATCTCGTGGTCGACGAACTGGCCGAAGAAGGCCACTCCCGAGGGCACGTCGGCGTCCGCCCTCGCCCCCGGCTCCCCGAGCATCGGCCCGACGAGTTCGTCCCCGTCGACCTCGTACTCGCCCAGCGCGTCCAGGAACGCGTCGTCCCGGACGTACGGGTCGAGGTGTGCGAACCGGTTCGC